>NZ_JBIRLM010000006.1:323951-352468 GCF_044330565.1 Streptomyces sp. NPDC017448
GGGGGGGGGCGGTGCGGGCCGGTCTTTGTCGGGCGCGGCGCCGCGCCCGGGGGGGGGGGGGCCCCCCGGCCGGGGTTTGGTGCGGGGGGCCCGGCCCGGGGGGGGGGGGGGCCGGGCCCGCCGTCGTGCTGGGCGGAGGGCTACCCCGCGGACCGCACGGACGCCGAGCGGAGCAGTTCCTCCAGCACCACCGCGATGCCGTCGTCCTCGTTGGACGCGGTGATCTCGTGGGCGACGGCCTTCAGCTCGTCGTGGGCGTTGGCCATGGCCACGCCGTGGCGGGCCCAGCCGAACATCGGGATGTCGTTGGGCATGTCACCGAAGGCGATCGTGTCGGCCGCCTTCACCCCGAGCCGGCGGGCGGCCAGCGAGAGGCCGGTCGCCTTGCTGAGGCCCAGCGGCAGGATCTCGACCACGCCGGGCCCGGCCATGACCACGTCGACCAGGCTGCCCACGGCCGCCCTCGCGGCGGAGGCCAGCGCGTCGTCGTCCAGCTCCGCGTGCTGGAGGTACACCTTGTTGAGCGGGGCGGTCCACATCTCCGCGGCGTCCTCCACGAAGACGTACGGCAGCGGTCCCTCCTGCACCCGGTAGCCGGGGCCCACGAGCACCTCGCCGTCCAGGCCGTCGCGGCCGGCCGCCAGGTGCAGCGGGCCGACCTCCGCCTCGATCTTGGACAGCGCGAGGCCGGCGAGCTGGCGGTCCAGGGTCAGCGAGGTCAGCAGCTTGTGCTCGCCCGCGTGGTAGACCTGCGCGCCCTGACCGCAGACGGCGAGCCCCTCGTACCCGAGGTCGTCCAGGATGTGCCGGGTCCAGGGGACCGACCGTCCGGTGACGACGATGTGCGCGGCGCCGGCCGCCGTGGCGGCGGCCAGGGCCTCGCGGGTGCGCCCGGAGACCGTTTCGTCCCCGCGCAGCAGCGTGCCGTCGAGGTCGGTCGCGACGAGCTTGTAGGGGAAGGTCACGTGGCGACCGGTTCCAGGACCTCGCGCCCGCCCAGGTAGGGGCGGAGCATCTCGGGCACACGGACCGAACCGTCGGGGAGCTGGTGGTTCTCCAGGATCGCCACGATCGTGCGCGGTACGGCGCAGAGCGTGCCGTTCAGCGTGGCCAGCGGCTGGACCTTCTTGCCCTCGCGCATCCGGACGGAGAGGCGGCGGGCCTGGAAGCCGTCGCAGTTCGACGCGGAGGTCAGCTCACGGTACTTGCCCTGGGTGGGGATCCACGCCTCGCAGTCGAACTTCCGCGAGGCCGAGGAGCCGAGGTCGCCGGTGGCGACGTCGATCACCTGGAAGGGCAGTTCGAGGCCGGTGAGCCACTGCTTCTCCCACTCCAGGAGCCTGCGGTGCTCGGTCTCGGCGTCCGCGGGGTCGACGTACGAGAACATCTCGACCTTGTCGAACTGGTGGACGCGGAAGATGCCGCGGGTGTCCTTGCCGTACGTGCCGGCCTCGCGGCGGAAGCACGGGGAGAACCCGGCGTACCGCAGGGGCAGCTTGTCGGCGTCGATGATCTCGTCCATGTGGTACGCGGCGAGCGGGACCTCGGAGGTGCCGACCAGGTAGTAGTCGTCCTTCTCCAGGTGGTACACGTTCTCCGCGGCCTGGCCGAGGAAGCCGGTGCCCTCCATGGCGCGCGGGCGGACCAGCGCCGGGGTCAGCATCGGGATGAAGCCGGCCTCGGTGGCCTGCGCGATCGCCGCGTTGACGAGGGCCAGCTCCAGGAGCGCGCCGACGCCGGTGAGGTAGTAGAACCGCGAACCGGAGACCTTCGCTCCGCGTTCCATGTCGATGGCGCCCAGGGCCTCGCCGAGCTCCAGGTGGTCCTTGGGCTCGAAGCCCTCGGCGCCGAAGTCGCGGATGGTGCCGTGCGTCTCCAGGACGACGAAGTCCTCCTCGCCGCCGACCGGCACGTCCTCGTGGACGATGTTGCCGAGCTGGAGCAGCAGCCGCTTGGCCTCCGCGTCGGCCTCGTCCTGGGCGGCGTCGGCCGCCTTGACCTCGGCCTTGAGCTGTTCGGCCTTCTTGAGGAGCTCGGTGCGCTCCTCGGGGGTGGCCTTGGGGATCAGCTTGCCGAGCGACTTCTGCTCGGCGCGGAGTTCGTCGAAGCGGACGCCGGACGACCTGCGCAGCTCGTCGGCGGAGAGCAGGGCGTCGACGAGGTCGACGTCCTCTCCACGGGCGCGCTGGGAGGCGCGAACACGGTCGGGGTCCTCACGGAGCAGGCGAAGGTCAATCACCCCACCAGGCTACCGGTGCGCGGTTCTCGCCCTCGAACCGATATCACCGAGCGTGTCCCTATGGGTGAATTGTCGGAATTGGCATTTATGGGGGAAATAGTGGCTACTCTCGGCGCGGGAGTCCGGCGGCGGCGTCGGCGGAGAGGGGGGTCGGGGGCAGGGGGCAGGGGCGGACGTCAACTCCCCCTAACCGGGCAGAAGGTGCGATCCGCCTTGACGTACCGGCGGGGAGAGGGGCGGGAGTTGGGGGGTGCGGCAGGCGTTGTTGTCCACAGGTGGCTGGCATCCGAATAGTTATCCACAGGCTGTGTGGAAGTTCTGTGGATGTGGGAGGGCCTTGTTCCGGGCCCGGCCGAAGCGTCGCGAAACCCGTGTCAAACCTGGTCTGTACGCTCGTTCGGGTGGAAATTCGTCGCCATGAAGGGGTGATCGGCCCTCTGTGGACGACGTGAAGGGCGTGTGACGCCTTGTTCCGCCTCGTACCCCTGTGGGCTGCTCCAGGGGTGCTGGGGTGATTTGTCGATGATGTCGCAGGGGAGTGTCGACTTGTCCCCAGGGCGAGAGCTCCGCCTGTGGATAACTCTTTCGCGTGCGTGACCATCCGTAGTTCACGCCGCAGGGCCGCTCGGGGAGGCCGCCCGGAAGCGTGGGGCGCGCCTGGGCCCGAGCCCGCTTGCCCCGCCGTCAGATCCGGCCGTCCTGGCAGCGCGCCAGCCAGTCGGATGCCTCCGTGAACGCCGCGTCCGAGGTTCCTACCCGCAGCGGCTGCACCTCGCCGGGGGAGACGCCCGCCCGCGGGTACGAGCCGAGGAACCGCACGTTCGGGCTGATCCGCTTCAGCCCCATCAGGGCCTCCCCGACCCTCCGGTCCGCGATGTGCCCCTCCGCGTCCACGGCGAAGCGGTAGTTGCCGATGCCCTCGCCGGTCGGACGGGACTGGATCAGCATCAGGTTGACGCCGCGCACGGCGAACTCCTGGAGGAGCTCCAGCAGCGCGCCGGGGTGGTCCTCCTTCATGGAGATCACCACGGAGGTCTTGTCCGCGCCGGTCGGTGAGGAGGGCCGGGCGGGGCGGCCCACCAGGACGAAGCGGGTCTGCGCGTTCTCCGCGTCGTGGATCTCCGTCACCAGCGGCTCCAGGCCGTAGGTGGCGGCGGCGAACTCTCCCGCGAACGCGGCGTCGTAGCGCCCCTCCTGGACCAGTCGGGCGCCGTCCGCGTTGGACGCCGCCGACTCCCACACGGCCCCCGGCAGGTGGGCCGCCAGCCAGTTGCGCACCTGCGGCTGGGCGGCCGGGTGGGCGGTGACCGTCTTGATGTCCGACAGGGCGGTGCCGGGCCGCACCAGCAGCGCGAAGGTGATGGAGAGCAGCACCTCGCGGTAGATCATCAGCGGTTCTCCGCCGGCCAGCTCGTCCAGCGTCGCGGTGATGCCGCCCTCGACGGAGTTCTCGATCGGCACGAGCGCCGCCGCCGCCTCGCCGCTGCGCACGGCGTCCAGGGCGGCCGGCACGGACACCATCGGGACGAGTTCCCGGGTGGCGGCCTCCGGGAGCATACGGAGGGCGACTTCGGTGAAAGTGCCTTCGGGGCCGAGGTAGGCGTAGCGCGTGGCTGACATGCGTTCAGCCTAATGTGCCCTCCGGGGTCCGCCACGCTGTCCCGGAAGGCGGGCGTGAGGACGCGCCGGGACCGGAAGCGCCTACTCCGCTCGGCGGCAGGGGCGTAGGCGGGCCGACGACGCGCGCGGGGGCGCACGCTCCTCCGGGGTGCCCCCGCCGTCCGGCCCGGCCGGGGCCCCCATCGGCCGCCTCCGCTACGACTCCAGCAGCCGCTGCCCCACGTACTCGCCCTCGGCCGCCCCGCCCGGCACCGCGAACACGCCGCTCGCCTCGTGCCGGAGGAAGGGGGACAGCGCGTCGCCCCGGTCGAGCTTGCGCTGCACCGGCACGAAGCCCCGGAACGGGTCCGCCTGCCAGCAGATGAAGAGGAGACCGGCGTCCGGGGAGCCGTCCTCCGCGATGCCGTCGTGGTACGAGAACGGGCGGCGCAGCATGGCGGCCCCGCCGTTCTCCCCCGGCGAGGAGATCCGGGCGTGCGCGTTGCCGGGGATCACCGGTCTGCCGTCAGGGCCCGCCTTGTCGAGGTCCATCTCCGTGGTCTCGGACCCCCCGCTCAGAGGCGCCCCGTCCGCCTTGCGCCGCCCGATGACCCGCTCCTGGCGCTCCACCGGAAGCTTCTCCCAGTCGTCCAGGAGCATCCTGATCCGGCGGAAGACGGCGTACGACCCCCCCTCCATCCACTCCTGCGGCTTGCCGGGGGAGGCGGGGACGAAGACGCGGCGGTCGAAGTCCTCGTCGGTCGGCTTGGGGTTGCCGGTGCCGTCGATCTGGCCCATCAGATTGCGGGCGGTCATCGGCCGGGCGGTGGCGCCGGGGGAGCGGTTGAAACCGTTCATCTGCCACCGCACCCGCGCCGTGCCCGCGGCCTCCTTCTGGAGCGCCCGCAGCGCGTGGAAGGCGACCAGGGCGTCGTCCGCGCCGATCTGCACCCACAGGTCGCCGTCCGAACGCTTGGCGTCGAGGGCGTCGGCGGAGAACGCCGGCAGCGGGTCGAGCGCGGCGGGCAGGCGGTCGCCCAGGCCGGTGCGCGCGAAGAACGTACGGCCGAAGCCGAAGGTGACGGTCAGGGACGACGGGCCTGCGTCCAACGCGACCCCGGTGTCGTGGCCGGGACCGTCCGGCGCACCCGCCGCGGGGCGGCCCGCCATCAGCTCCTTCGCCACCGCGGACCAGCGGCGCAGCAGCGCCGCCGCCTCCTTGCGTCCCGCCCCCGCCACCAGGTCGAAGGCGACGAGGTGGCCCCGGGCCTGAAGCGGAGTGGTGATGCCCGGTTGATGTTTCCCGTGAAACATCGCCTCGGTCGCCCCGACCGTCGTCAGCGCGGCCGGCCCCTCCGGCCGGGTGGCGGCGTACCCGAGGGCCCCGCCCCCGGCCCCCAGGACCAGCCCCGTGGCGCCCGCCGCGCCCGCTGTGCCCAGCAACCGCCGCCGGGACAGGGCGGCGCCGCCGCCCGTACCGCTGCCGCCCGTGCCGCCGTCGTTGGGGGGGCCGGTGCGGCCTTCGCCGCCCCCGGTGCTCTCCGCGACGACCGCCGTGGCGGCTCCGGAGGCCCTGTCCGGAGTCTGCTTCCTGGTCTTGCCCACCGTGCTCAGCCGATCTTCGTCTTGGTCGTGCCCACCGTGCTCAGCCGATCCTCGTCCTGTCGGCGCCCCGAGGGGTCAGCCGATCTTCACGTTCTCATCGACGGTGACCTGGTCGATGTCCGAGGTCCGTACCGTCACGTCGATCTTCCACTCCCCGGCCATCGGGATCCGCACCCCGCTCGCCGACCAGTGCCCCTCGGCCAGCCGGTCCGGGACGACCGGCAGCGGGCCGATGTCCTTCGCCTCCAGGGTCAGGGCCAGCTTCAGCTCGGGGACGTCCATCGGCTTGCCGCCGCTGCCGTCGATCCACACGTGCAGATCGTTGGAGCCGGTGCGGCCGGGGTCGAGGTCGATGCGGAGGGTGCCCTTGCCGTTCCGGCCGCCGGTGTCGAACGGCATGCTCAGGTTGACCGGGCCCCCGGCCGCCGGAGCGGACGCCCCGGGGGAGCCGGCGGCGGCCTCCTCCTCCGTACGGCCCGGTTCGGTGGAGGTCAGCAGAGTGGTGACGGCCAGCAGGACGACGGCTACGGCGGCCTCGGCCAGGACCGAGCGGCGCAGACCGGAACGCTCGGGGTCGGCGTCCCGTATCCGCTTCTCCTTCGTCGCGGTCAGGGCGGCCCGCTGACGGGCCAGCTGCGCGGCACGTTCGGGATCGGCCTCTAGGACCTCCTCCGGTCCCGCCCCCGGCTCCCCGGCTTCCTCCGTCCCCGGCTCCCCCGCCTCCTCCGCGTCCCGCGACGGGGAGGCGGCCTCCGCCGGGTCCGTCAGCCGCCCCGTCCAACGCCGGGAGAACCAGGCGACCGTGAGCAGCACGCCGATCAGCGCCACTTTGAGGATCAGCAGCTGCCCGTACCGGGTCCCGGTCAGCGCCGACCAGGAGCCGACCTGTCGCCAGGACTGGTAGATCCCGGTCGCCGCCAGCACCACGACGCTGCCGAACGCGACGGCGGAGAAGCGCCGTACCGCGGCGCTCCCGATGTCCGGAGTCCGGTACAGCGCCACCAGGAGCGAGACGAGCCCGCCCAGCCAGGCGGCGACGGCCAGCAGGTGCAGGACGTCCACCGGCATGGCGATGCTCGTCTGGATGCCGGTCGAGGCGTGCTCGGACATCGCCCAGGTCGCGGCGATGCCCGCCGCGACCACCCCGCCGCCGACGGCGAGCCCGAAGGTGAGGTCCTTCCTCTCCCCCTCGTCCTCGCGCCGGGCGTACGTGCCGAAGAGGACGGCGATGAACAGCGCGGCGGCCCCGAGCAGCAGCAGCCGGGAGACGAGCGCCGCGCCGGGCTTGGTCTCCAGTACGGCCTGGAGCCCGGCGAGGTCGAAGGCGTCGGCGAACTTCCCGCTGCCGGTGTACGGGCTGCGCAGCAGCAGCATGGCCAGGGTCGCGGCGGTCAGCGTGAGCCAGCCGCGGACCACGAGCCGCTGCATCGGCAGGGCGGACGCGCCGCCCCGCCAGCAGACCAGGACGAACGCGCTGCCGCCGACGAGCAGGACGAACCCGCCGTACGCCGCGTAGCGCGCGATGGAGTAGACGACGCCGACCGGGCCGCCGCCCGCCTCCTGCGAGGACAGGGCGACCGTGGTCTCGGACGGGGCGCCGATGGAGAACGTGAACGCGCCGGAGATCGGGTGGCTGTCGGCGGAGATCGCCTGCCAGGCCACGGTGTAGGTGCCGTCCGGCAGCCCGGAGTGCAGGGCGACGCCGTAGCGGACGGTGGAACCCTCGGACAGGTCCTTCGGACCCGCCTCGGTGTCGGCGCGCTTGCCGCGGGGGTCGAGGACCCGGATGGAGTCGTCGCCCACGGCGATCGCCTCGGAGAAGCTGAGGGTGACCTCCTGGGGCGCGGTGTCGACCACCGCCCCGTCCTGCGGATCGCTCCCGGTGAGGGCGGCGTGCGCGGACGCCGGGCCCGCACCGGCCAGCAGCAGCCCGAAGACCAGTCCGGCCAGTGCGGCGAGGAACGCGGCGGCGGCGACGGCCCGGCGTATCGGGGGCGGTCCGGCGTACGGGGCGGTGGCAGGCATCGGTTCAGTCCCTCACTGCTTCTTCGGGTTGTGGGTGGTTTCCTTCACCGGCAGGTCGACCGTGATGGGGCCGGCCTTCTCGAAGTGCAGCTCGACGGAGACCTTCTCGCCCTGCTTGGGCTTCTGCTTGAGCTTCATGAACATGATGTGGTTGCCACCGCGTTCGAGGTCGAGCTCGCCGCCCGCCGGCACCTCGAACGAGGAGACCTTCCGCATCTTCCGGTCCTTCGTCTCGTGGATCGTGACGTCGTCGGAGAGCGGACTGGTCACCGAGGTGAGCCGGTCCCCCGCGTCGCCCTGGTTCCGGACGACGAGGAAGCCGGCGGCCATGTCGCTGACGGGCTGCGGCAGATAGGCGCCGACGATCTTCAGATCCGGTTGGCCCGACGACGAGCACCCGGCCAGGGTCAGCCCCGTGGTGAGGGCGAGGACGCCGGCGAGCGCCGTACGGCGGTTCACGGCTTCTCCCCCTTGATCAGCTTGGGGAGGTCCTTCGTGTACTCCTCGGCGCTGGTGTCCTCGCCGTACAGCACGTACCCCTCGTCGGTCTTCGGGGAGAAGGCGATGACCTGGGCGCCGTGCATCGAGACGACGGTGCCGTCCTTCTCCTTCTTCGGCGCGTCGATGCCGATGCCGATCTGCCGCGCCCCGGCCTGGATGGTCGGGAAGTCGCCGGTGAGACCGGTGAAGGAGGGGTCCTGGGCGGAGAGCCACTTGCCGAGCGAGGCGGGGGTGTCGCGCTCGGGGTCGGTGGTGACGAAGACGACCTGGAGCTTCTCCTGGTCGGCCTTGGGCAGCTCCCGCTTGGCGAGGGAGATGTTGCTCATGGTCAGCGGGCAGACGTCGGGGCAGTTGGTGTAGCCGAAGTAGATGAGCGTCGGCTTGCCCTTGGTCGCTTCGCGGAGGTCGTACTCCTTGCCGTGGGTGTCGGTGAGGACGAGGTTCGGCTTGGTGAACGGCTGGTCGAGAACGGTCGCGGCCTTGTTCTTCGGCGCGGCGCTGATGTCGGCGATGGACGAGGAGTCCGCCGTGTCGTCGCCGGTGCCGCAGGAGGAGAGGGCCAGTGCGGCCGCGGCGGCGAACGCCACGGCCGTCACTGCTTTTGTCTTGCGCATGAAAGAGGTGTCCTGAACGTGGTGCGGGTGAGGGAACCGGCCGGTCAGGCCGAGCGGCGACGTCCCGCGAGGACGCCGAACGCGACGCCCGCGATGCCGATGACGATGCCGATGATGCCCAGGGTGCGGGCGGTGGTGTCGCTGGAGGAGGAGGACGCGGCGGTGCTGTTCTCCTTGGCCGGCGCGTCGGAGCCGGCGGCCTGGTGGTCGTCGCCCTTCGCGGCGCCGGCGTCGGCGGCCGCGCCGCCGTGGCCGTCCTCGGACGCGGCGGTCAGCTTCAGGACCGGGGCCGGGCTGTCGGGCTCCTCGCCGCCCGCCTTGGGCTCCTCGATCCAGCGGACGACTTCCTTGTTGTCGTACGTCTGGATCGCCTTGAAGACGAGCTGGTCGGCGTCCTCGGGCAGCGCGCCCACCGAGACCGGGAACTGCTGGAAGTAGCCGGGGGCGATCTCACCGTCGTCCGCGGTCCAGGTCACCTTGGAGACGGCCTCGGTGATCTTCTTGCCGTGGACTTCCAGCGGCTTGTCGAGCTTGCTCCTGTCGATCGTGATCTTCCAGCCGGGCACGGCCTGCGGGGTGACGGAGGAGAGCGGGTGGTCGGCCGGGAAGTTCACTTCGAGCTTCACGGTCGAGGCCTGGTCGCGCTCGTTGGGGACCTTGAAGTTGAGGGTGGCGTAACCGCCCTTGGCGGCCTCGCCCACCGGCTGGACGCTCACGTGGGCGGCGGCCGGACCGGCGATCAGCAGGACGGTGGACGCGGCGACGCCGCCGGCGAGGGCGATGCGGGAAAGCTTCATGGCAGGAATCTCCACAGGAAACGGAAGACGGTGGTCCGGCGCGCGGATGCGCGGCGGCATCACGACACCTCGTGGTGCGGTTCCGCACAGGGGGCGCGTGCGCGCAGGGGCGCACGGACGGCCCGCGGGGTCCGGTGGAGGCGTCGCGTCAGGCTGCGAGGGCGTACGGGGCCGGCGGCCCGCGCCTGATCACCAAGTGCTGCAGAGGATCCCCGGGCGTCGGCAGGGGGACGTCGTCGCAGGGGCGTGGCATGCGCGGCCCGGCCATGAGCAGCTTCCGCTCCCCGGCCCGCAGCGCGCGGACGAGGGCGAGCGCGGCCCGCAGGGAGCGCAGCCGGGCCCCGGCCGCCACTGCCTGGGCGCCGTGGGCGGAGAGCCGGGCCAGTCCGAAGAGGGCGATCTCGCCGCGCCGCAGCAGCCAGCCGGTGGCGAGTGCGACGAGGACGTGGGCCAGGAGCATCGGCAGGCTCGGCAGCATCGAGGTGACCGCGGCGCAGACCTGCGCGAACCCCGAGGCGCCGTCCGGCCCCGCCGCCGCGGCGGCCCGCGCCGCTCCGGCGCCGCCCGCCGCGATGTGGTCGTGGGCCCCCGGGAGCGTCGAGGGGTCGATGCCCGCGGAGGAGACGATGCGGTGGGCGTCGGCCGCGTTCAGGCCGGCGGGCCCTTCGCCGCACACGAGCCCGGCGGCGAACCGGATGAGCGGGCCGTCGCCGCCCGTGCTCGCGGGGGCGGCCGGGGCGCCGCTGTGGGTGCCGTACGCGAAGAGCCCGTGCAGGAGGAGCTGGCCGCCGGCCAGCGCGCCCACGATCGACGGAAGGGACCGCTCCCGTCCGGCGAGGACCGCGGCGGCCCCGAAGACGCCGAGGAACGCGGCGAGCAGGGTCCACCCGGGCACCGCCGTCCGCGCCGCGAACGCGTGCCCGGCGGCGGACAGCACGACGCAGACCGCGGTGAACACCGCGGCCCTCATGAGCCGCAGACCGGCTCCGGCGTGTGCGAGAGGCGTGGACATGGCGGAGCCATCATCGCACTGCGCCCCCCTCGGCGGCACGGCAGGTCCGGAAGATCAGCTTCCGTCCCCAACCGGGCTTGTTTCGCCCGTTCGCGGGGGATGTACGGACCGGGGGCGCGTTCTCGAGCACCGGAACGCGCCCCCGGTGACCTGCGGCCGGGCCGGTTCATACACCGGGCGGCCGCATATCCGCATCCGCCGAACGAGGGCTCCGCCGTCCGATCCGTGCTTACGAAGTGCCGAGTGCGGCAATACGTATCGATACGTCGAGCCGCAGCCAGGAGGCTGGAAGATGAGCATCTGGTGGTCTCTCCATTTGCGGCGCGAAGCTGCGAGCGTTCCGCTCGCCCGTCGTTTTCTGCTCGGCACCATGGAAACCGCGGGGGTGGATCCGGACATCTCCTTCGACCTGTCGCTCGCGCTCAGCGAGGCCTGTGCGAACGCCGTCGAACACGGTGGCTCCCGCACGGTTCCCGGTGAGCCGGGGGGCTCCGGGTACGCACGCCCCGCCGCGGACTCCGGGCAGTACCGGGTCACGGCCTATCTGGACGGCGAGAAGTGCCGTATCGAGGTCAGCGACTCCGGGCCGGGCTTCCCCGCCCGGCGCGCGCTTCGCCCAGCCGCGCATCGCGAACAGCACGAGCACCACGGACAGCACGAGCACCACGAGCGTCCTGATGATCCGCAGGACGCGGGGGGTGCGGCGCACTGCGACCAGCAGCCGCCGCGGCCCGCGCCCTCCTCCCGGGACGCGGAGGCCGAGAGCGGTCGGGGCCTCAACCTGATCGAACAGCTCTCGGACCACGTCCAGTTCGGCAACCGGCCGGGCCGGGGCGCGGTGGTCAGCTTCGACAAGATCCTGAAATGGCGCAAGGGCGCGCTGCTCACGGCGTAGTGAGCGGCGCGCCCCGGCGCGTGTCCTGCAAGAGGGAGCGGCCCTCGCCTGTCGTGCCCGGCACGGGAGGGACCGACCCTCCCGTGCCGTACGGGGGCGCTCAGCCCTTCAGGCGCGCCATCCAGGCCTCGACCTCGTCGGCCTGGCGGGGCAGCGCGGCGGAGAGGTTCCGGTTGCCGTCCTCGGTGACGAGGATGTCGTCCTCGATCCGGACGCCGATGCCCCGGTACTGCTCCGGCACGGTCAGGTCGTCGGCCTGGAAGTAGAGGCCGGGCTCGACCGTGAGGCAGACGCCCGGCTCCAGCGTGCCGTTGACGTACGTCTCGGTGCGCGCGGCCGCGCAGTCGTGGACGTCCATGCCGAGCATGTGGCCGGTGCCGTGGAGGGTCCAGCGACGCTGGAGGCCCAGCTCCAGCACCTTCTCCACGGACAGGTCGCCGAGCAGGCCCCACTCGACGAGCTTCTCGGCGAGCACGCGCTGCGCCGCGTCGTGGAAGTCGCGGTAGTCGGCGCCCGGCTTCACGGCGACGATGCCCGCCTCCTGGGCCTCGTACACCGCGTCGTAGATCTTGCGCTGGAGCGGCGAGAACGTGCCGTTGATCGGCAGGGTGCGCGTCACGTCGGCGGTGTAGAGCTCGTTGGTCTCGACCCCGGCGTCCAGGAGCAGCAGCTCGCCCGCGCGGACGGCGCCGTCGTTGCGGACCCAGTGCAGGGTGGTGGCGTGCGGACCGGCGGCGCAGATCGAGCCGTAGCCGATGTCGTTGCCCTCGATGCGGGCACGGAGGAAGAAGGTGCCCTCGATGAAGCGCTCGCTGGTCGCCTCCGCCTTGTCCAGGCTCTTGACGACGTCCTCGAAGCCGCGCGCGGTGGCGTCGCAGGCCTTCTGCAGCTCGGCGATCTCGAAGGCGTCCTTGACCAGGCGGGCCTCGGAGAGGTGGACGCGCAGCTCCTCGTCGCGCTCCGCGGTGACCTTGTCGGTCAGGGCGGCCTCGATGGCGGCGTCGTGGCCGCGCACGGCGCGGACCGGGCCGGTGGCCTCGGCGAGCGCGGCGGGCAGCTCGCGGACGTCCTTGGCGGGGATGCCCAGCAGCTGCTCGGCCTCGGCGAGGGAGTTGCGGCGGCCGACCCACAGCTCGCCCTGGCCGTCGAGCCAGAACTCGCCGTTCTCGCGGTTGGAGCGGGGCAGCAGGTAGACGGTGGCCTCGTGGCCGCGCTCGCCCGTCGGCTCCAGGACGAGCACGCCGTCCTGGGTCTGGTCGCCGGTGAGGTACGCGTACTCGGTGGAGGCGCGGAAGGCGTACTCGGTGTCGTTGGAGCGGGTCTTCAGGTTGCCCGCGGGGATGACCAGGCGCTCGCCGGGGAAGCGGGCGGAGAGCGCGGCGCGCCGGGCGGCGGTGTGCTCGGCCTGGGCGATCGGCTGGAGGTCGTGCAGCTCCGTGTCGGCCCAGCCCGACTTCATGTTCTCGGCGAGCTCGTCGGAGACGGCCGGGTACAGGCCGTTCTTCCGCTGCTTGACCTTCTCCGCCTCGTTTCCTTCGGTCTCCTGCTCCGGGTTCTCCGGGATGAGCTCCTCAGACACGATTTGTCTCTCCTTGATACGACGCTGGACCGTCACCCATCGTACGGGCGTACGGAAGGGGGCCCAGGGCCGAAGGGCCTCTTACCGGGAAGGGCGTCGCCGGGGCGGTCGGCGGGTCACTCGAAGTGGGCGGCGAGGATCACGACGTCCTCGGCCGAGTCGCTCCGGTCGAGGCCGTCGGGGAGCATGGTGCGCAGGACGTGGTCGGCGACGGCCGCCGGATCGCGCCGCTCGGCCTTCGGCACGGAGGCGGCGGCGGAGTGCAGCCGGGCGAAGGCGCGGTCCATGGGGTCCCCGGTGCGGCGCAGCAGCCCGTCCGTGCAGAGAAGCACCGTTTCGCCGGGGGCGGGGCTGAACTCCACGCTCGGAGCCTCCCAGCAGGCGAGCATCCCCAGCGGGGCGGAGAGCGCCGTCTCGACGAACTCGCAGCGCCGGTCGCCCAGCACCAGCGGCGGAGTGTGCCCGGCCCCGGCCAGGACCACTTTGCGGGCGGCGGGCTCGCAGTAGGCGAAGAGGGCGGTGGCGGTCCGCGCGGGTTCGGTGAGCCGCAGCAGCAGTTCCAGATCGGAGAGGACGGCGACGGGGTCCTCGCCCTCCATCACGGCGTACGCCCGCAGACTGGCGCGCAGCCGGCCCATGGCGGCCACGGCGCTCGGCCCGGACCCGCCCACGGAGCCGACGGCGAGGCCGAGCGTCCGGTCGGGCAGCGGCAGTGCGTCGTACCAGTCGCCGCCGCCCCGGGGGCCGGTGCGGTGCCGGGCGGCGAGCCGCACGCCGGGAACCCGGGGCAGCCGGCTGGGCAGCAACTCCTCGGTGACGGCGGCGAGGTCGGCGCGAGCGCGCTCCAGTTCGATCAGCCGGGCCAGGTGCTCGGTCGCGTAACGGGCGTAGAGGCCGGCGAGGTGGCGCTGCTTCTGCGCGGGCTCGGCCGGTTCGTCGTAGAGCCAGAGCGCCGCGCCGATCCGGCCGGCCGCCTCGGAGGAGAGCGGAAGGGCGTAGCTCGCGGCGTAGCCGAGCCGGACGGCGACCTCGCGGTGGCGGGGGTCCAGGTCCTTCTCCCCGAGCAGATCGGGGCTGGCGATCCCGTCGGCGGTTCCGGGCAGCCCGTCGAGCGCCCGGCCGAGGGCGGTGGCCGCGCGCGGCACGGTCTCCAGGTGCCCCAGGTCCGCTCGGCCGAGCCCCAGGGCCCGGGTGGCGGCGGGGCCTCCGCCGTTCGCCGGTTCCAGAACGAGAAGCCCGCGGCGGGCGCCGACGAGGGCGGCTCCGGCGTGCAGCACCTCGTTCATGGCGTCGTCGAGCGTGCTCGTCCCGGCCAGCCGCTCGGTGAGTTCGTGCAGCGTCGTGAGGTCCGAGACCCAGCCCGCCAGCCGGTCCTGGATGAACGCCCCGGGCGGGCTCGGGATCTCCGTCAGAGGTGCGGCAGTGTGCGTTGAAACCGGAACTTCTGAATCGATTCCAGCCACTTTCGGCAGGTGTGGGGCGCTCATGGCAGCCAGCTTTCCGACCGGTGTGATTCGTCGAATAGCATCGCAAACCCCCATGTGATTCTGCGCCGCTATCAATGCATCCACATGTACACGCACAAGTAACCCGATGTCCAGTATTGTCCGTTCCGGGAACCGGGCGATTCGCGCCCTCTCAGTGTGGGTTAACTTGGCTGAAAAGTGCACCCTGCGAACGTCATTTGCGATCGACTGGGGCTGCTCAACCGCGGTACCTCCGGGGCGCACATCACCGGAGGAGCGTCATTCCGGGCATGCTGGGTACGTAAACGGTGTCGCCCGGGAGCGGTGGTGTTCGACCAGGAACCCGGCAGCGGGTCCAGGCGTCCTCACCCGTGACGACGAAGCCCCGCTCCGGACGGCGGGGTTCGCACCAGGGACGGCAGGCGGGGCCCGGACCATCCTCGCCCGGCGAGCGCCGGCCCGGCTCGACCCGCACGACGTCGCCGGGGCGGCACGGTTCCGCTCGGCCCGTTCGACCCGGTCCGGTTCGACCCGCTCGGCCCGTTCGACCCCGTCCGGTTCGACCCCGCTCGACTCTGCTCGGTTCGACTCCGAACCCGGTTCGTCCCGGGCAGGGGTTCCGCCCCCGCTTCACCCAGATCGGTTCTATTCGGATCGGTTCCACTCGGCTCGGCGCGGCTCACGCACGGTAGGGCGGCACATCTGTGCCGCGGAACCGATGAGCACGTACGCACAGCGAAGAGGCACGCACGCGGTGTCACCCACGCGCGGTGTCATGTGGACTCGGCGTTCAACGGAAAGGAACGAGCGCTCATGCGCGAGATCCTCGGAAGGCGACGCAGGCTCCGGCTCCGGCGCAAGGAGGGGACCGCCCGGCTGGACGCGGCTCTGACCTGCGCCACCGTATGGCAATGGCCGGTCCTGCCCGGCGTGGGGACGGCTCGGACCGCGCCGTCCGGCGAAGGCGGCGGCCTCGGCTGCGCCTGCCCCGAACCCGACTGCGCCGTACCGGGCGCACACCCCCTCGACCCCGGCCTGCTGGCGGCCACCACGGACGAGCGCATGGTGCGCTGGTGGTGGACCAACCGCCCCGCCGCCCCCCTCCTGCTGGCGACCGGCGGACGCGCGCCCTGCGCGGTGAGCCTGCCGGCCGTGGCCGGAGCCGGAGCGCTGAGCGTCCTCGACGCCCTCGGCATGCGGCTCGGGCCGATCGTGGCGACGCCCACGCGGTGGTCGCTGCTGGTGGCCCCGTACACCCTGGAGCGGCTCGGCGAACTGCTGTACGCGAAGGACTGGGTGCCCAGCTCGCTCCGGTTCCACGGTGAGGGCGGCTACCTCGTCCTGCCGCCGTCCCGGACCGGCACGGGCCAGGTCCGCTGGGAACGGCCCCCCGCGCGGGTCGGCGCCTCCGCCGCCGGCCCGGTGCTCCGGACCCGGACGAAGAACGCGGCGCCCTCCGCCCCCTGGCTGCCGGACGTCGAAGCGGTCCTGGACGCCCTGGTCGAGGCGAGCACGGGTGCTCCGGGAGGGGGAAGCCGGCTGGCGTACTGACGGGGCCGCCCGGCCGGAGGCCGGCGGACCGCCAGAAACGCTTCGGCCGAAGGTTTCTGAGGGGGCGTCCGGAGGGGCGCGGTCCGCACACCCGGAGAGGGCACGGGAGGGGGGTCGCAGCCGGAAAAGAGGACGCCCGATCGCTGGCGACGGGGGATGCACCAGCGACCGGGCTTTTAGAACCGTAACAAGAGATCTGCTGTTCGCAAATTCGATCTCGCCTGTAGGGACGCCGATTTACTTACAGGTACGGCGAGTTGTGACGCGGGTCACCGTCCGGGGCGTCCGGGGCCACGGTCAGCTGAGGGTCACCTGGCGGTTGGTGAGGCCGCCCCGGGCCCGGCGCTCCTCGGCGGTGAGCGGCGCGTCGGACGCGAGGGCGTTCTTCAGCCGCTCGGCGAACTCGACGGCGGGCTTCTCGCACGCCTCGGCTCCCATCGAGCTCGGCAGGTCCCAGACGGGGACCACGAGCCCGTGCGCCCGGAACGACCCGACCAGGCGGGTGTCGTCGCCGAGCGAGGAGGCGCCCGCGGCGTGCAGCCGGGCGAGCGCGTCGAGGAGTTGCTCCTCGGGGTGCGGCATGACCCAGCGCAGGTGGTTCTTCTCCGGGGTCTCGCACCAGTACGCGGCGTCGACGCCGGAGAGCCGCGTCGTCGGGATCGCGGCGGCGTTGGCGCGCTCCAGCGAGGCCGCCACCTCCGGCGCGGCGTTCTCCGCGTCCGGCACCCAGAACTCGAACCCGGTGTGCACGACCGGCTCGAAGGCGGCGTCCGGGGTGAGGAGGTCCTGGAGGCGCGGACCGTCGGCCGGCACACGGCGGGCGGCGACCGGGGAGCCGGGCTCTGCCTCCAGCGCACGCTGCAGGGTGTCCGCGAGGTCGCGGCTGAGGTCGCCGGAGGAGGTGTCGTTCTGCAGGGCGAGCAGGACGGAGCCGTCGTCACGCCGCAGCGCGGGCCAGGCCATCGGCAGGACCGTCGCCAGCGTCACCGACGGAACCCCTTCGGGCAGCCCGCCCTCCAGGGTGAGCCCGACCGTGGCGGCGGGCACCAACTCGCGCAGCGCGACCCAGTCGCACTCGCCCGCCAGCCCCTCGAACGGACGGTGGACCAGCTCGGTCACGGCCTGGGCGGCGGCGCGGCCGTGACACGCCTTGTAACGGCGGCCCGATCCGCACGGACAGGGCTCGCGGGCCCCGACGACCGGGATCTCACCGTCCTTGAGCTGCGGCTTCCCGGCCTTGGACTGAGGGCGCTTCTTGGCCATGGTGGGCGTTCTCCCGATTGCGACAGTGCGGACTCGGCGCGAGCCTAGCCGCCCGCTGAGCCCCGCCCGCCCCGTACGCCTTCGGGCCGTCCCCCCGGGGCCGGTCCGCGCGTCCGCCCGCGGGGACTCGGTGCGCCCCTCTCCCGCACGTCCGCGAGACCCGGAGCCGCGGGGCCGGCGGGGCGCCGACCGCGTCCCCCTCTCTTCTCCCGCGCGTCCGCGAGGTCCGGCCCGAACTGTCCGCGCGGGCTCAGCTCGCGTCGTCGAAGGCGTCGGAGAAGTCCAGGCCCTCGAAACCGGTGAGCCCGCCGATGGTGTGGGCGCCGCCCCCGTTCGTACCGGCGCCGTTCGCGCGGAGGCCCTGCGCGCCGGGGGCGGCGTCGGAGCCGTCGTCCCCGTCCCCGGGCGGTTTCTCCGCGGCGACCAGGGCCCAGACGGTGACCTCGCCGGGCGCGTCGTCCCGTACGCCCCACTCCTGGGCCAGGGCGCTGATGATGTTGAGCCCTCGGCCGCCGCGCGCGGTGACCGAAGGGGTGGCCGGAACCGGACGGGTCGGGCCCCCGCCGTCCGTGACCTCCACGGTGAGGGCGCCGGCGGGATCCACTCGCCACGCGGCGCGGATGTCCCCGTCGCCGACGTCGGTGTGCCGTCCCAGGGGCCTGCCGTGCCGACAGGCGTTGCTGAGAAGTTCGGAAAGGATCAGAACAGCGTCGTCGACGACCGCGTCCGACACCCCGTTGCCGCGCAACTGCTCGCGCATCCGGTGCCGTGCCTGCCCCACGCCGGCAGGGCCATGAGGAATGGCCATGCTCGACGACGCGGGCACCTCGTGTGCCACCACCAACGCCACCCCCGAGACCTCCTTTGCCCCATGCCACGGGTTGGATGCCCCACCGAGCGGGGCCGGAAACCGGCCAACCCGTTGCCGGTGACGCACTCGTGACGAATGACCGCACAGTGAATGCGCCGGGGCACAACCCGTAACGTCCGAGGTCGGGAGCGTGAGGGGCGTTTCCGGCACTGTTATTCGTACGGAATGCGACCCAGTTGGGACAGAACCTGCTTGGGGCGGTTGGTGATGATCGCCTCGACGCCGAGGTCGGCACAGAGGTCGACGTCGGCCGGTTCGTTCACGGTCCACACGTGCACCCGGTGGCCCGCGCGGTGCAGCCGTTCGATGTATCCGGGGTGGCTGCGCACGATCCGCATGCCGGGCCCCGCGATCCGGGAGCCGGCGGGCAGCCGCCCGTCGCGCATGCGGGGCGAGACGAACTGCATCAGGTAGACCGTGGGCAGCGCGGGCGCGGCCGCCTGGACGCGGTGGAGGGAGCGGGCGGAGAAGCTCATGACGCGGATGGGCGAGGGCTCGTCGGCGGGAGGGGCGTCCAGTCCGAACCGCTTCAGCAGCCGCAGGAGCCGTTCCTCGACCTGCCCGGCCCAGCGGGTGGGGTGCTTCGTCTCGATGGCCAGGTGGAGCCGCCGCCCGGTCGCCCGTACCTCGGTGAACAGCTCCAGGAGCCGTTCCAGGGTGAGTACGGAGGTGAGTTCGCCCGGCACCGGATCCCAGTCGGGCGACTCCTCGCGGTCCTTCCAGGAGCCGAAGTCGAGGGCGGCGAGGTCGGCGAGCTCCAAGGCCGACACGGCGCCGCGTCCGTTGGACGTACGGTTCACCCGCCGGTCGTGGACGCAGACGAGATGGCCGTCGGCGGTGAGCCGGACATCGCATTCCAGAGCGTCGGCACCGTCCTCGATCGCTTTGCGGTAGGCGGCCAGGGTGTGCTCGGGGGCGTCCTCGGAGGCCCCGCGGTGGGCGATGACCTGGATGGAGGTGCGCGCGCTGCGCTGCCGTGCGTGGGTCACCCGGGTCATGGTGTCACCGCCGGGGGAACGGTTGAGCACATGTCACCCTGGGGGTCTGTTTTGTCTGATGTAAAGATTGGTGTGCGGATGCACAGGTCCTGCTTACAGTGGCCCGACGGGTCGTGGGAAAAGCTGACCGCAGACACGTGCACAGCGGATTTCTTGCCGAACGCCGACTGGATGCCGAGTGGAACCGAGGAGTAGAGAGCTGTGAGCACCGAGAACGAGGGCAACGAGGGCAACGCGGCACCGAACGTGCCGTCCGTTCCGTCCGCACCTCCCGTGCCGGCCGACGCTCCCGTGCCGCCGGCTCCGGCGGATCCGGTCCGGGGCGCCGCATCCGAGCCTGCCGCGACGGCGCACGACGCGGCGCAGGACACCGCCCGCCTCCCCGGGCACGACGCGGACGCGCCGGACGCCGCCCCGCCCGCCTCCGGCGCGGGAGCCCCGGCGCCGGCCGCCCCGGCGTACGCCGAAGCGCCGCGGCACAACCCCACGCACCAGGGCGCTCCGGCGTACCAGGGAGGTTCGGCGCCTCAGGGGGCACCGGCACACGGAGCTCCGACCGCGGCACCCGCCTACGCCCAGGGCGTCCAGCCGGCGCCGTCCCAGCCCCCCCAGCCGTCCCACGGCTCCCCGTACGGAGCGGCGCCCGACCTCCCCACGGGCGCCGCCTCCTGGCCTCCGCCCCCGCCCGCCGTGCCGTCGTACGCCGGCGGGAACGCGGGGCACACCTCCGGTGGCAACGGCGGCCACGGCGGCCACGGCCCGGTCTGGGGCGCCCCCATCCCGCCCGGCCCCGAGTCCCCGGACCGCAGGGGCGGCAGGGGCCGCGCGAGCGGTCTGGTGGCGGCCGTCGCCGTGGCGGCGCTCGTCGCGGGCGGCGTCGGCGGCGCCCTCGGCTTCTGGGCGGCCGACCGCAACGACGGCGGCTCCTCCGGCAGCTCGACCACGGTCGCGGCATCGGACACCCCGAAGGACCTGAAGCGCCCGGCGGGCACGGTGGCCGGGGTCGCGGCGAAGGCGCTCCCCAGCGTGGTCACCATCGACGCGCAGGGCGGCGACGGCGAGGGCGGCACGGGAACCGGCTTCGTGTACGACAAGGAAGGCCACATCCTCACCAACAACCACGTCGTGGCCTCCGCCGCGGAGTCCGGCGAACTGTCGGCGACCTTCTCGGACGGCAAGAAGTACGCGGCCGAGGTGGTCGGCCGGGCCCAGGGGTACGACGTGGCCGTCCTGAAGCTCACGAGCCCGCCGTCAGGGCTGGCGCCCCTCCCGCTGGGCAACTCGGAGGGCGTCGCGGTCGGCGACTCCACGATCGCGATCGGCGCGCCCTTCGGCCTCTCCAACACGGTCACCACGGGCATCATCAGCGCGAAGAACCGCCCGGTGGCCTCGGGGGACGGCCAGAGCAACAAGAACTCGTACATGAGCGCCCTGCAGACGGACGCCTCGATCAACCCGGGCAACTCCGGCGGCCCGCTGCTGGATGCGACGGGCGCGGTCATCGGCATCAACTCCGCGATCCAGTCGACGGGCGGCGGCCTCGGCCAGTCCCAGGCGGGCTCCATCGGCCTCGGCTTCGCGATCCCGATCAACCAGGCCAAGAACGTCGCCGAACAGCTGATCAAGACGGGCAAGCCGGTCTACCCGGTGATCGGGGCGACGGTCTCGATGGAGGAGAAGACGGGCGGCGCGGCCATCTCCACCGAGGGCGCGGGCGGCACCCCGGCCGTCACCCCGAACGGCCCGGCGGCCAAGGCGGGGCTCAAGGGGGGCGACGTGATCACCAAGTTCAACGACACGGTGATCGACAGCGGCCCGACCCTGATCGGCGAGATCTGGACCCGCAAGCCGGGCGAGAAGGTGACCCTGACGTACGAGCGCGACGGCAAGGAGGCCACGGTCGAAGTCACCCTGGGCCAGCGCGAGGGCGACAGCTGACCGGGCGGGAACGCCCCGCGCGTCGGGCCGGCCCTCCTCCCACGCGGTCCTGACGGCCCGTCGGCCGGTACGGCGACGGGACCGCCGCCGGGGAGCGGGTCGCCCGGGCGGCCGGAGGGAACGGACGTGAGGACCGCCGTGGCGGGGGCCGGGCCGGGCCCCCGGGTCAGGAACGCTCGCGTACGGCCGGGTTGTTCAGGCAGAGCGCGATGTTCCGGACCGCGGCGGTCAACTCCTCGATCACCCGGGCCGCCTGCTCCGCGTTGTGGAAGGCCGGGCGTTCCGCCAGGGCCAGGCCCAGTTCCCGGGCGGACCGGAGCGCCGGCTCGACGTCCTCGGCGGGGGGCGCGGCCGGTGCGGCGGGCGCGGGCGCCTCGGCCGCCGCCGGGGGCCGAGGCGCCACCGGGTCCGCCGCGGGCGCGCCGGAGGCCGCGGGCGCCGGCTGGTACGACGGCTCGGGTGCGGGCGGCGCCGGGGGGCCGGACACCGGCGCCTCCCGACGCCCCTCGGACCAGGTGTGGACGGTGCCGAAGTCACCTGTCGTGGAGGTGCACTCCTCATCCGGCCATGCCGACGCGGCCGGTACGGACGGCGAAGGCCGGGGCGCCTGGTCGAGGTGCGGGGACGCGTCCCGCGCCTGCCGCGTCCGGGGGAGGACGAAGTGCTCGAACCCGGGGAAGGCGGGGGTGGCGGAGGCGACGGGGGAGGCGGAGGGCCCGGGGTGGCGGGGGTGGTACTCGGCCTGCCACTGCATGCGGTAGCAGTCGACCTGGTCGGCACAGGAGGTGCGGGCGTGGAAGACGGCCGTGTCCTTGCCCAGGTCCGGGTACCAGAGGTTGGGGCCCGGGAAGCGCACGGTCCGCACCCGCGGCTTGATCGGTTCGGCGCACCCCATGCAGCAGTTCTCCGGCACCATGAGCGGGATGCCGCCGTTCTGCTCCGGCGAGCGGGGCCCGCCTTCCCAGCGGTACTCGCCGTGGCGGCAGGGCGGTAGTTCGCCGCAGGCGCGGCAGACGGCGTAGTGCTCGGGGAGGATGTGCCAGTCGTGGCTGGCGGGTGCGCACCAGTGCTTGGACGCGGAGCGGGGCAGGTTCTCGTTGCGCAGCACCAGCACCACCGGGCGCTTGTAGAACTCGGTCCGTTCCGGGGCCGGTTTGACCGCCTGGTTGTTGGCCCGCCGCAGTTCGTTGGCGTGCCACCACAGTTCCACGTGGTCGCGCCACGCCTTCTCGTAGGAGTCCGGCCACCGGTCGCCCGGGTAGCCGTCGATCTCCAGAATCCGCCACGCCTGCCGGTCGAGTACCACGATGGAGCCGGCTCGCAGTCGCGTGTGCGTCCCGTTGTCCCCCTCGTCCGGCCAGTCGTGCCGGCCGATACGGGTGGGCTGGTCTGGGAGCCACTCGCGCACCTGCATGACATGCTCCTCGGTAAGGGAACTTCCTAGTTTCAACTGGGGCAGTGAGTGACATTCTGAACAAAAAGGACGTTTAGGTTGGTTCAGACACGCTCACGTTGCTGATCGAAGGTGACCGGAAACGCCTCCCGCACCACCGTTCCTTCACGCAAACCGCTGCTGCCAGGGCTTTTGACCCCGGTTCCGCAGGCGGGGCCGTTCTGCCGCCGGTGCGAGGGCAGCGGCTTCGTACCCTGCGGACCGCATCCGACACTCACCCGTATGTGTGGCGATGCATAGGTTGTGGTCACTCCGTACGTGTACATCACCTTGCGTTCCGGTCGCCGAACCTCCCAGGGCGGCACGCCGATGGACCCGGAAAGTGGTAGGGGTGCGAACGGCCGCGGCCCTACCACGGACCACCACCCCTCACGGCCCGTGAGCCGGGTACGCTGTAGCCGCTCCGTTCCTGATGGGCGGGGTGCAGGTGGGTTGCCCGAGCGGCCTAAGGGAACGGTCTTGAAAACCGTCGTGGCAGCGATGTCACCGTGGGTTCAAATCCCACACCCACCGCAGGTGCGCGGCCTCTGACCAGGTGACCCGGTCAGAGGCCGTTTTCTTGTCACGGCTCCGGGGAAACCGCGTTTCTTCCCGGCTCCTCGCTCCGGGCCCCCGGTGCGGGAAGACGTGCCGGGGGAGGCGGGGGCCCGGTGCCTGCCGGTCCGAGGGTGCCCGGCACCCCGTCCCACCGCCGAGCGCACGTGCACGCGCAGGCGGGCCGGCGGGCCGGCCGCAGGAGATATTCTGCCGGGCGCGGAAGCTTTTCTTCTTCCGGGTCGGTGAAAACCGTGGAAGCCCGCCCCTCAGCTTTCTCCTTGCCTGCTCAGTCGCGTCGTTACGGCTTCAAGCCTTTCGAGCGCCTCCGAGGGGAAAGCCGATCCGGGTACCTTGACGCCGTGCACCAGCTGATTCCGGATCCGCCGCAAGTTGTCTATTTCTCGACGTGTGACATCGTCCAGGTGGGGGATCTTGCGGAGCAGCCGCGTCAGGGGAATCAGTGCGGCGTCTTCCGCCTCCATCGGCACGGCGTCGCGGACGACTCCCTCGAACCTGGCCCATTCGATCATGAACCGTCCGATCATCTCGTGGTTGCGGGAGGCGCGGGCGGAACCGTGCGGCTCCTTCACTTCCCCCATTCTCGTTCGAATGGAATCGAACACGGCGTACCGGGATGTGTCCGCGGCGATGATGGCGTCGATGACCTGCTCGGCCAGGGGGCGCTCCTCCAGATTCCCGTGAAGCGACTCCAGGAAGGGCTGCAACAGTGATGCCGTGTCGAACTTCAACTCGACCAGGAAGCCGTACAGCAGATCGACGCGCCCGAGCCCCGAGTCCTCGACCGGTTCTCCGAGGAGGCCGTTTGCCTGGCTGAGCAGATGGGCGGCGAGCTCGTAGTGGTTCAGAAAGGATCGGCCGGTGGTCGCGACCCTGCTCTCTCCCGCCTTCTGGAGCATTTCCAGGGCGAGTTCACCTGCCAGGACCAAGCCGTTCAGTTGGTCCAGGATCTGGAGTTCCTGGCTCGACAGGTCCCCTTCCAGGGGCTTGTAGATGAGATCGTGCTCGACCTCTGACCAGGCGTGCATGAGCACCGATGCGACTTGGATCTCCACCCGTGCTTTCGTGTACCTCTTGTTGGCGTCGCTGAGTTCCTGCTCGGTCAACTGCACTCTGTAGTGGACCGCCGAATACCCGGAGAATCGCTTGTCCTGGGACGGGTGGCTCGCCGCGGGGAACTCCCTTTTCGGTTCGAGCTGATGAAACAGCCGCTGGACGATTTTGTCGACCTGTTCCTGTTCTCCCGGAAAGTAGAGGGCGACTCGGACCCCTGCCAGGTCGACGATGTCGTCATAGATGTCCTGGATCTCGTTGTAGATCCCCTTGGTGGCGCGCTGGCGGCATTTATCGGCGAGCCGGGAAATGTCCTTCGCGCGATGGGTGACGATGCAGCGGATTCCCGAGGTTCGGAGATCCCTCTCCAGGACCTGGGCAGCCAACTGTGCGGCTTGGTTATAAAAATCGTATTCTTTGATGTATCTGGACATGAAATCGTCGATAAGGCTCATTTCGTACCTGCCTGACCATGGGGGCCACCTGGTGTGCTCGCTCGCGGTGAAAACAGAATGCCTCAGCCTTTCCGGCAGGGTTCGCGGAACGGCACATTCTGCGGATACGGCAGGCGCGACCGCCCGGGGAGCGGAGCCTGCGGAAGGGCTCGCGGAGCGAGGGGCGGTGCGGCCCGCGACTGGGGGGCGCCCAGGTTGGTTCGGGTGGCCCGGCCGTCGCCCGTCTTCTTCGTGCGCCGACCGCCGGGGCCACCGGCCGGCCCGGTCCGGCCCGGTTCTGTCAGGCCGCCCCGTTCGTCTGTCCGTCCCGACCCGAGGTCAGACGCGCCGCCGAGGCGATCGTGGCGCGGGCCTCGTGTTCCGGGAGGCCGGTGCGTACGGCCGCTGCGGTGAGGGCCCCCGCCAGCGCGTCGCCGAAGCCGTGTTCGTAGGCGCGGCAAGCCGCCCAGAACAGGCGGGTGTTGCGCTGGCCCGCATGGGCGGCCAGGACGAACTGGACCAGGCCCTCACCCTGGCGGCCCGGGGTCCGGGGGGTGCCGGGGCCGGCCGAGGGGGCGGCCGTGCGGCGGGGGCGGGTGAGCAGGCGGAGCAGCGCGCGCGGGCAGGGCGCCGGGGCGAGATGGGCGGTGCCCGGGGCCAGGCGGTAGCGGCCGTGGTCCGTGACCGAGCCGGGGCCGACCAGGTAGCCGCCGCTGCCGCGGATGTCGATGCCCGGAGCGAGGCGCCCGGCGGAGTTGGGGACCGTCGCCTCGGCGGGACCGGTCAGCCAGAGGTGGCGACCGCCGCTCGGGGTGAGGACGGTGACCGTCGGCGGGATGGTGAACAGGTGGTGGAGGGCCAGTTGCCGGAGCGAGCCGGCGGTGTCCTCGCCGTACGCGGGGTCGACGTCCAGGTCGATGCCGATGAGGCGGTGCGGGGCGCGTCCGCAGGCGATGCCGTAGCCGGTGGCCCGGGGCGCGGCGGCGAAGAGGGCCCGTACGGCCGCGGGGTCGGTGGTGGCGTCGTGCACCCCGTGGCCCGGCAGCCCGCACTCGCCCCGGCAGGGCGTCGGGCGTCGCTCGTCGCGGTGGGGGGAGCGCAGGGCGGGGACCTTGGCGGCGGAGAGGGGGAAGACGGGGAGGCCGCGCCCGGCGGCGGCGAGGGCGTGGGCGAGGACCAGGGTGGGGGTCTGCCGGTCGGTGGTGGCCATGGAGCTATTTTCGTACTTGTGTTCGAGGAAGGGAAGAGGGCGATACCGGAGCGGGAGGCCGGGGGAGGGGCTCGTTCGGCAGATCCGGGGCGCCTCGGTGAACCAGGTGGCGGGAGGCGGGGAGGACCCTGGTCGCCGCGGGTGCGGGCGTACCGGCGCCGGGCCCGGAGCGCTGCGCGGCGGCGTCCACCCCCGGGGCGGCCCCGGGGGCGGACCCTGAGGGCGGAGCGGAGCCTTGTCCACCTGGAGGAGGTGCGGAGCGGCCGTCCCCTACAACCTGAGGCGGACGGAGCTTCGGGACCTGGGGGCGATCCCCTCGGTGGCCTCCGCTCCTAGCGTGGAGTACATGACCACGCCAGTCTGCACGGGCGCCTCCAGGGCGGCCTCTGCCACCGCCGCCCGCCACGCCCCCGTACCGTACGCGTCGTTCTCCTCGTACGTACGGGCCCGGGGGCCGGTCCTGCTGCGTACCGCGCGCTCGCTCACCGCGAACCCCTGCGACGCGGAGGACCTGTTGCAGACCGCCCTCGCCAAGACGTACGTGGCGTGGGAGCGGATCGAGGACCACCGGGCGCTGGACGGCTACGTCCGCCGGGCCCTGGTGAACACCCGCACCTCGCAGTGGCGCAAGCGCAAGGTCGACGAGTTCGCCTGCGAGGAGCTGCCCGAGCGGGAGGCCGTTCCGGCGCCCGACCCGGCGGAGCAGCAGTCGCTGCACGACGCGATGTGGCGGGCGGTGCTGAAACTCCCGGACCGCCAGCGCGCCATGGTCGTCCTGCGCTATTACGAGGACCTGAGCGAGGCCCAGACGGCGGAGGTGCTCGGCGTGTCGATCGGTACGGTCAAGAGCGCCGTCTCCCGCGCCCTCGGCAAGCTCCGCGAGGACCCGGAGCTGGCTCCGGTCCGCTGACCCGCCCCCCCCCGGCTCGGGGCGGCGCCGGGGGCGGCATACGGTCCCGGACAGGAATTCTCTCCCGCGAGTAGTGACATACCGCGTGGTATGTGCGCAGAATCAGCGCAACCTTACTGCCGCGTAGCGCCCCCGGGAGGACGCCGTGCTGAGCACCATGCAGGACGTACCGCTGACTGTCGCCCGCATCCTGCACCACGGGATGACGATCCATGGGAAGTCACAGGTCACGACCTGGACCGGCGAACCCGAACCGCACCGCATCACCTTCGCCGAGATCGGGCGCCGCGCCACCCGGCTGGCCAACGCCCTCCGCGACGAGCTGGGCGTCGACGGCGACCAGCGGGTGGCGACCCTCATGTGGAACAACTCGGTCCACGTCGAGGCCTACCTCGCCATCCCCTCCATGGGTGCCGTCCTCCACACCCTCAACCTCCGGCTGCCCGCCGAACAGCTCGTCTGGATCGTCAACCACGCGGACGACAAGGTCGTCATCGTCGACGGTTCGCTGCTGCCGCTCCTCGTTCCGCTCCTCCCCCACCTGCCGAGCATCGAACACGTCGTCGTCTCCGGCCCCGGCGACCGCTCGGCCCTCGCCGACGTCACGCCGCGCGTGCACGAGTACGAGGAGCTGATCGCGGACCGCCCCACCACGTTCGACTGGCCGGAGCTGGACGAACGCCAGGCCGCGGCCATGTGCTACACCTCCGGCACCACGGGCGACCCCAAGGGTGTCGTCTACTCGCACCGCTCGATCTACCTGCACTCGATGCAGGTCAACATGACCGAGTCGATGGGGCTCACCGACAAGGACACGACCCTCGTCGTGGTGCCGCAGTTCCATGTGAACGCGTGGGGCCTGCCGCACGCCACGTTCATGACCGGCGTCAACATGCTCATGCCGGACCGCTTCCTCCAGCCCGCGCCGCTCGCCGACATGATCGAGCGCGAGCGTCCGACGCACGCGGCCGCGGTCCCCACCATCTGGCAGGGCCTCCTCGCCGAGGTCACCGCCCACCCGCGCGACCTCACCTCCATGGCCAACGTGACCATCGGCGGCGCGGCCTGTCCGCCCTCGTTGATGGAGGCGTACGACAAGCTGGGCGTCCGCCTCTGCCACGCCTGGGGGATGACGGAGACCTCGCCGCTCGGCACCATGGCCCACCCGCCCGCCGGACTGAGCGAGGAGGAGCAGTGGCCCTACCGGGTCACCCAGGGCCGCTTCCCCGCAGGCGTCGAGGCGCGGCTGGTCGGCCCGGGCGGCGAGCACCTGCCGTGGGACGGCGCGTCGGCCGGTGAGCTGGAGGTCCGGGGCCCCTGGATCGCCGCCGCCTACTACGGCGGGGCGGACGGCGAGCACCTGCGGCCCGAGGACAAGTTCAGCGAGGACGGCTGGCTGAAGACCGGCGACGTCGGAGTGATCAGCGCCGACGGCTACCTCACCCTCACCGACCGGGCCAAGGACGTCATCAAGTCGGGTGGCGAATGGATCTCCAGCGTCGAGCTGGAGAACGCGCTGATGGCCCATCCGGAGGTCGCTGAGGCGGCCGTCGTCGCCGTACCGGACGAGAAGTGGGGCGAGCGGCCCCTGGCGACCGTCGTTCTCAAGGAGGGCGCCGCCGACGTCGACTACGAGGCGCTGAAAGCGTTCCTCGCCGACCAGGGCATCGCCAAGTGGCAGCTTCCGGAGCGCTGGTCGGTGATCCCCGCCGTGCCGAAGACGAGCGTCGGCAAGTTCGACAAGAAGGTGATCCGCAAGCAGTACGCGGAGGGCGAGCTGGACGTCACCCGGCTCTGAGCCTGTCGAGCCGTACGTTTCACGTGAAACAGGGCGGGGGGGGGGGCCCCGCCCCCCCCGGGGGGGGGGGGCGGGGGGGCGCCCCCCCCCCCCCCCCCCCGCGCCCCCCCCCCGGGGGCGCGCGCCCCCCCCCCCCCAGGCGGACCACCCC
>NZ_JBIRLM010000007.1:0-66982 GCF_044330565.1 Streptomyces sp. NPDC017448
TTGACCGGGTCCACGACGCCCGGCACAGCACCTCGCGGCGTTGCCGAAACGCCCGAATCGCTCCGCGATGCAGGCATTCCAGCGCCTTGCGATGCCCCGCACCAGACGCCGCGGCCTCTCCGATCCTGATCCGCCGGACACACCCCAGGGCCTGTCGTCAAGCTGCCGCCCCCTCGTGGCGCACCGCTCCGGAACGGGGGCCGGGCCGTCCGCCGATCCCCTCCGCCCACCGGGCCCCGGGCCGTCCACTGGCCCGCTCCGCCGACCGGGGCGAGCCTGGATACATGACGTATGTGCCCCCTCCCGGGGCGGCGCCAGGATTCACCGGCGCGCCCCTGTCCGTTAATAGAACGGTTCTGTCCGGTTTCCGCTCTTGACGGAGCACGGTCATCTACCTGAGCATCGGTCACGCATCGCGCACCTCTGGGCCCCCCTCTCGGGGCCCACGCTCCAGGACCCGGCCGGACCACCGCGGCCGGGGACCCCCCGCACGTTCCGTCAGTCCCCAACGGAATCCGGAGCCCGTGAATGAGACCGAACCGTTTCGCCCTGCGCAGATCCCCGGCGGCCGTCGCGGCCGTGGCCCTCGCCGTCGCCCTCGGGGCCGGCGCGCCGGCCGCCCACGCCGACGCGGCGGCACCCGCGAAGGCCGCCGTCGCCGCCCCCGACATCCCTGTGGCCAACGTCAAGGCCCACCTGTCGCAGTTCTCGACGATCGCCGCGAACAACGGCGGCAACCGCGCCCACGGCCGCCCCGGCTACAAGGCGTCCGTGGACTACGTGAAGGCCAAGCTCGACGCGGCCGGGTACACCACCACGCTCCAGCAGTTCACCTCCGGCGGGGCCACCGGATACAACCTCATAGCCGACTGGCCCGGCGGCGACCCGAACAAGGTCCTGATGGCCGGGGCCCACCTCGACTCGGTCTCCTCCGGCGCCGGCATCAACGACAACGGCTCCGGCTCGGCCGGCGTGCTGGAGACCGCCCTCGCCGTCTCCCGCGCCGGGTACCAGCCCGACAAGCACCTGCGGTTCGCCTGGTGGGGCGCGGAGGAGCTGGGTCTGATCGGGTCGAAGTACTACGTCAACAACCTGCCGTCCACCGAGCGTTCCAAGCTCGCCGGCTACCTCAACTTCGACATGATCGGCTCGCCCAACCCCGGTTACTTCGTCTACGACGACGACCCGGTCATCGAGAAGACCTTCAAGGACTACTTCGCGGGCATCTCGGTCCCCACCGAGATCGAGACCGAGGGCGACGGCCGCTCCGACCACGCTCCGTTCAAGAACGTCGGCGTTCCCGTCGGCGGCCTCTTCACCGGGGCCGGTTACACCAAGTCCGCCGCCCAGGCGCAGAAGTGGGGCGGGACGGCCGGGCAGGCCTTCGACCGCTGCTACCACTCGTCCTGCGACAACCTGAGCAACATCAACGACACCGCCCTGGACCGCAACAGCGACGCCGCCGCCCACGCGATCTGGACCCTGTCCGCAGGCTCCACCGGCGAACCGCCCACCGGCACCGTCTTCTCCAACGACGCCGACGTCGCCGTCCCGGACGCCGGGGCGGCCGTGACCTCGTCGATCGCGGTCACCGGCCGGACGGGCAACGCCCCGGCCGCGCTCAAGGTCGACGTCGACATCAGGCACACCTACCGGGGCGACCTGGTCGTCGACCTGCTCGCGCCGGACGGCACCGCGTACCGGCTGAAGAACTCCAGCAGCGGGGACTCGGCCGACAACGTCATCGCGGCGTACACGGTCAACGCCTCCGCTGAGACGGCCAACGGGACCTGGAAGCTCCGCGTCCAGGACATCGCCCGCCAGGACACCGGCTACATCAACGGCTGGAAGCTCACCTTCTGACCGTCAAGCCCACCGGCCACCGGCCCGCACCCCGCCGGGAAGCCGACCGGCCGCGGCCCCCTCCCGAGGAGCACCCCGGGAGGGGGCCGCACCGCGGTCGGTCACCGGTACCGCTTGATCTCCCGCCGGGCCAGCGACCGCTGGTGCACCTCGTCGGGACCGTCCGCCAACCGCAGCGTCCGCGCCGAGGCCCACAGCTCCGCCAGCGGGAAGTCCTGGCTGACCCCGCCCGCCCCGTACAGCTGCACCGCCGAGTCCAGGATGTCCACCACCGCGCGCGGAGTGGCGATCTTGATGGCCTGGATCTCCGTGTGCGCGCCCCTGTTGCCCACCGTGTCCATCAGCCAGGCCGTCTTCAGCACCAGCAGCCGCAGCTGCTCCACCGTGACCCGGGCGTCCGCGATCCAGTTCTGCACCACCCCCTGCGCGGCCAGCGGCTTGCCGAACGCCGTACGGCCCACGGCCCGCCGGCACATCAGCTCGATCGCCCGCTCCGCCATTCCGATCAGCCGCATGCAGTGGTGGATGCGGCCCGGCCCGAGCCGCGCCTGCGCGATGGCGAAACCACCGCCCTCCTCGCCGACCAGGTGGGAGGCGGGCACCCGTACGTCGTGGAAGACCACCTCGGCGTGGCCGCCGTGCGAGTGGTCCTCGTACCCGTACACCCGCATGGCCCGCCGCACCTCGACGCCCGGGGCGTCGCGGGGGACCAGGATCATCGACTGCTGGCGGCGGATGTCGTCGCCGTCCGGGTCGGTCTTGCCCATCACGATGAAGACCGCGCACTCCGGGTTCATCGCCCCGGAGATGTACCACTTGCGCCCGTTGACGACGTAGTCCCCGCCGTCCCGGACCATCCGGGTCTCGATGTTCGTCGCGTCCGAGGACGCCACGTCCGGCTCCGTCATCGCGAACGCGGAGCGGATCTCCCCGGCGAGCAGCGGCTCCAGCCACCGCTTCTTCTGCTCCTCGGTGCCGAACTGGGACAGCACCTCCATGTTCCCGGTGTCCGGAGCGGCGCAGTTCGTCGCGGTCGGCGCGAGGTGCGGGGAGCGGCCGGTGATCTCCGCGAGCGGGGCGTACTGGAGGTTGGTCAGCCCCGCCCCGTACTCCGCGTCCGGCAGGAAGAGGTTCCACAGGCCCCGGCGGCGCGCCTCGGCCTTCAGCTCCCCGACGACCGCGGGCGTCTCCCACGGCGAGGCGAGCAGCGCCCGCTGCTCCTCGGCGACCGGCTCGGCCGGATACACGTGCTCGTCCATGAACGCGAGCAGCCTGCCCCGCAGTTCCTCGGTACGGGCGTCGAATGCGAAGTCCACGGGGTCAGCCTTCTTGGAGGGTGGTGCGGCCGTGCTCGATGAAGACGGGGACGAGGTCGCCGATCCGGTCGAAGCCCGCGCCGACGGTCTGGCCGAGGGTGTAGCGGTAGTGGATGCCCTCCAGGATCACGGCGAGCTTGAACCACGCGAACGCGGTGTACCAGGAGAGGGCGGAGGTGTCGCGGCCGGAGCGGGCCGCGTAGCGCTCGATCAGTTCGGCGGGGGAGGGGTGGCCGGGGGCCCCGCTGGTGGTGGAGACGGGCGACCGCGGCAGCCCGAGGTCGGAGCTGTACATCACGAGCAGCCCGAGGTCGGTCAGCGGGTCGCCGAGCGTGGACATCTCCCAGTCGAGGACGGCCCTGATCCGGTCGTCGGGGCCGAGCAGCACGTTGTCCAGCCGGTAGTCGCCGTGGACGACGGTGGGCGCGGGGGAGGCGGGCAGCGCCCGGCCGAGGGCGGCGTGCAGCTCGTCGATGCCCGCCAGCTCGCGGTTGCGGGAGGCGTCCAGCTGCTTGCCCCACCGCCGCAGCTGCCGGTCCAGGAAGCCCTCCGGCCGCCCGAAGTCCCCGAGCCCGACCGCGTCCGGGTCCACGGCGTGCAGGTCCACCAGGGTGTCGACGAGGCCGAGGACCGCGGCCCGGGTGCGCTCGGGGCCCAGGGGGGCGAGCTGGTCGGCGGTGCGGTACGGGGTGCCCTCGACGTACTCCATCACGTAGAACGGCGCGCCGAGCACCGTGTCGTCCTCGCAGAGCAGCAGCGGCTCCGGCACGGGCACGGCGGTGGGGTGCAGGCCGCTGATCACACGGTACTCGCGCGCCATGTCGTGCGCGGTGGCCAGCACATGGCCGAGCGGCGGCCTGCGTACCACCCACTGCCCCGTCCCGTCGCCGACGACGTACGTGAGGTTCGAACGGCCGCCCTCGATCAACCGCGCTTCCAGGGGCCCGCTCACCAGCCCCGGCCGCTCGCGGTCGAGACGGGCCCGCAGCGACTCGGGGTCGAGACCTGGCGGGGGGAGTGGGCTCATGGCGCGTACCTCCGGACGGTGGAACGAGGTGAGGGGACGGTCGGGGACCATGATGCCGACCAGTCGGTATGCCGTCCAGTGCCCTCCCGGGATCCGGCCGTTCCGCAGCCCGCCCCGGACCTGCCTCCGAGCCCTCGCGTGCCCCCGTGCGCCTCGGGGCGGCCGGTGGCCGCCGGTGGCCCCGCACCGGCGGCGCTCCGAGTTGCGGCGTCCCCCCGCTGCGCGGAAGGTCGGAGGATGAAGGCGATCAGCTACAGCGCGTACGGTTCCGCGGACGTCCTGGAGTACGGCGAGCGGCCCGACCCCAAGGTCGGCCCCGACTCCGTCCTGGTGAAGGTGCGGGCCGCCGCCGTCAACCCGGTCGACTGGAAGGCCCGCGAGGGCTATCTGCAAGGGGCGCTCGACGCCGTCTTCCCGGTGGTCCCCGGCTGGGACGTCTCCGGCGTCGTCGTGCAACCGGGCGTGGCCGTGGACGAGTTCGCGGTGGGCGACGAGGTCATCGGCTACGTACGGGAGGACTTCCTCTCGCGCGGTACGTTCGCCCAGTACGTCGCCGCCCCCGTGCGCACCCTGGCCCGCAAACCGCTGAGCCTGGGCTTCGAGGAGGCGGCCGGTCTGCCGCTGGCCGGGCTGACCGCCTACCAGGTCCTGCACCGCGTCCTGAAGATCCGCGAGGGCGACACCGTCCTGGTCCACGCCGCGGCCGGCGGGGTCGGATCGCTCGCCGTCCAGATCGCCCGGCACGCCGGCTGCCGGGTGGTCGGCACCGCGAGCCTCCGCAACCACGACCACCTGCGCAGCCTCGGCGCGGAGCCGGTGGAGTACGGCGAGGGCCTGGTCGACCGTCTGCGGGACCTGGTCCCCCAGGGCTTCGACGCCTCCTTCGACACGGTGGGCGGCGACGCCCTGCGGGCCTCCGCCGACACCCTCGCCCCGGACGGCCGGCTCGCCTCCATCGCGGACGAGGAGGTCTTCTCCTACGGCGGCCGCTACGCCTTCGTGCGCCCCGACGCGGACGACCTGGCCCAGGTCGCGGAGCTGGCCGAGCGGGGCGTGGTCACCGTCCACGTGGACCGGGTGTTCCCGCTGGAGGAGGCCGCCGCGGCCTACCGCCTCAACCAGGAGGGGCGCACCCGCGGCAAGATCGTGGTGACGGTGGACTGGGACGGCTGAGGACCGGCTGCGGCCGGGCCGCGCTCAGAACAGCATCGCCGCCGCGAACGCCGCCAGCGCCCCCGTGCACAGCGCCGCCGCCAGCGCCCCGGGGGGCGCGAGCGGTCCGGGGCGCGCCGCCCCCAGCTCCACCACCCGGCGGTGGGCCACCAGCAGGAACCCCAGCCAGGAGAGCGCGCTCAGCGCCACCGCGACCAGCGCGCCCGGGGACGCCCCGCTGTGCAGCGCCTGCCGTACGGCGAGCAGCGCGACGACCGTGGCGGAGAGCGTCGTCCGCCGCCAGGCCAGCCGCGTCCGCTCGGGCTGCAGCCCGGGGTCCCGGCCCGGCGCCGTCACCCGCCCTCCCAGCCGAAGAGGACCACCACCACCATCGCCACGGCCACGACGGCGACCACCAGGCTCAGCAGGGTCGGGAACCGGGACACCGGCAGGTCCTCGTCCCGCCGCATCGCCCGCTCGCACCGCACCCAGTGGTTGACCGCCCGCAGCGCGCAGAGCACTCCGGCGGCCAGCAGTCCGAGCGCCAGCCCGGCCCGGACGCCCCACGCCAGCTCCGGCAGGAACTGGTCGACGGCGAACCCGCCGCCGACCAGGGCGAGCGCCGTCCGGATCCAGGCGAGGAACGTGCGCTCGTTGGCCAGCGAGAACCGGTAGTCGGGGGTGTCCCCCTCCTCCCGGACCCGCTGCGGCGCGAACCACAGCCGTACGCTCTGCGCGATCTTGTTCACACCGGAAACCCTAGGCGCTGCCCACCGGACGGGCCCGACCGGGCCGGACGGGCCCGCCCGGGTCCGAGGCCCGGCCGGGTCGGACGAACCCGCCCGGGTCCGACCGGGTCCGAGGCCCGGCCGGGCCGCACCGGACGCGGTCACGCCGCCCCCGGCCCCCGCAGCCGCCGGTACGCCTCCAGCCCGTCCGGCACCCAGGGCCACTCCTCAAGCCGCCGCTCCAGCTCCGCCTCGTCGAGGAACGCGTGCCAGGCGACCTCCTCCACCTGCGGGGAGACCGGCAGCTCGCACCGCACCCGGTAGACGGCCGACCACCAGGTGTGCTCGCCGTCCGCGTAGAGGAACCGGAACAGCGGCTCCGGCCGGGGCAGCCCCGAGACCCCCAGCTCCTCCTCCGCCTCGCGCAGCGCCGCCTCGTCGTACGACTCGCCCGCGCCCACGACGCCGCCGACGAACATGTCGTAGTGCGAGGGGAAGACCGCCTTCGTGTCCGTACGCCGGTGGACGAAGACCCTCCCCTCCGCGTCGCGCACCTCGATGAACACGCAGCGGTGCCGCAGCCTCCGCGCGGTCGCCTCACCGCGCGGAGCCTGCCCGACGACCTCGTCGTTCTCGTCGACGATGTCCAGAATCTCGTCCGAGGGGTCCATGCGTTCCATCCAACAGCACCAGGCCGGACGGTTGACGTGGCCCCGGCGGATACCCAAGATCTGACGCACGGGTAACTCGAACGTCCCGCCGGCCTCGCGGGGGCCGGCCGCCGCCGCCCGTCCTGCCCGCCCCCGAGCCTCCCCGACAGGATGGAACCCATGGCGTACGACGCTGACGTGATCGTGATCGGGGCGGGGCTCGCCGGGCTCGTGGCCACGGCCGAACTGGTCGACGCCGGCCGCTCCGTGATCCTCCTCGACCAGGAGCCCGAGCAGGCCGTCGGCGGCCAGGCGCACTGGTCCTTCGGCGGCCTCTTCCTCGTCGACTCGCCCGAACAGCGCAGGATGAGGATCAAGGACAGCCGGGAGCTGGCGCTCCAGGACTGGTACGGCACGGCGGGGTTCGACCGCGAGGAGGAGGACCGCTGGCCGAGGAGGTGGGCGGAGGCGTACGTCGACTTCGCCGCCGGTGAGAAGCGCTCCTGGCTGCACCGGCAGGGGGTGCGCTTCTTCCCCGTCGTCGGCTGGGCCGAACGCGGCGGTTACGACGCGACCGGCCACGGCAACTCCGTACCCCGCTTCCACATCACCTGGGGAACCGGCCCCGGCATCGTCGCCCCCTTCGAGCGGCGGGTCCGCGAGGGCGTCGCCCGGGGGCTCGTCCGGCTGGGGTTCCGCCACCGGGTGACCGGTCTCTCCCGCACCGCCGGGGCGCTCGACACGGTCACCGGCGAGATCCTGGAACCCAGCGCGGCCGAGCGCGGCGCCGCGAGCAGCCGGGAGGTCGCCGGCGCCTTCGAGCTGAAGGCCCAGGCGGTGATCGTCACCTCCGGCGGCATCGGCGGCAACCACGACCTCGTCCGCGCCCAGTGGCCGAAGCGCCTGGGCACCCCGCCCGAGAAGATGCTCTCCGGCGTCCCGGCCCACGTGGACGGACTGATGCTCGGCATCGCGGAGAAGGCGGGCGCGCACCACGTCAACCGCGACCGGATGTGGCACTACACCGAGGGCATCGAGAACTGGAACCCGATCTGGGGCAAGCACGGCATCCGCATCCTGCCCGGCCCCTCCTCCCTCTGGCTGGACGCCCGCGGCAAGCGGCTGCCGGTACCCCTCTTCCCCGGCTTCGACACGCTCGGCACCCTCGAACACATCATGGGCTCCGGCCACGGCTACACCTGGTTCGTGCTCAACCAGCGCATCATCGGCAAGGAGTTCGCCCTCTCCGGCTCCGAACAGAACCCGGACCTGACCGGCAAGTCGGTCCGCGACGTGATCGGCCGGGCCCGGGTGGACGTGCCCGCACCGGTCAAGGCGTTCATGGACCACGGCGCCGACTTCGTCGTGGAGAAGGAGCTCGGCGCGCTGGTGCGCGGCATGAACGCGGTCACCGGAGACGGCCTCATCGACGAGGCGAGCCTGCGCCACGAGATCACCGCCCGCGACCGCGAGATCGTCAACCCCTTCACCAAGGACCTCCAGGTCACCGCGATCAACGGAGCCCGCGCCTACCTGGGCGACCGCCTCATCCGCACCGTGAAGCCGCACCGCATCCTGGACCCGGCCGCCGGCCCGCTGATCGCCGTCCGCCTCCACATCCTCACCCGCAAGTCCCTCGGCGGCCTGGAGACGGACCTGTCCTCCCGGGTCCTGACCGCCGACGGGGCCCCGCTCCCCGGCCTGTACGCGGCGGGCGAGGCGGCGGGCTTCGGCGGCGGCGGCGTCCACGGCTACCGCTCCCTGGAGGGCACCTTCCTGGGCGGCTGCATCTTCTCGGGCCGGGCGGCGGGGCGGGCGGCGGCCAAGGCGGTGGCTTCCTAGCGCCGAGGACCGACGAGCGGGCCGTTCCGGCCCTTTCGCGGGCATCGACGTCCGGGCCGCTCGCCCTCGCTCCTGCCGTGCGGGGCGGACCGGACCACCGGGGCCGAGCCCCTGCGGCGGCCGAGGGGCGGGGGGCGGGGCCCGGCCCGGCGACCGCCCGGCGAAGGCCCGCCCCCGCGCCGCGGACACCCCGCCGCCGGACGCCCCCGCGCCGCGGGCGCCCCTGCCGCCGGCCACCCCGCCCCCGGACGCCCCCGCCCCCCCGGCGTTCCCGCCCCGGAGGCCCCCCGGGACACCCCGCCCCCGGGTCACACCATCCGCTCGACCACCCGGAACCGCTCCGCCACGATCAGCGTCCCGTCGTCCACCGTGAACGACGGATCCCCCAGAGCCTCCCGCATCTCCTCGCTGTGCCAGAACCGTTCGTGCCCCGCCCGCCACTCGGCCACCGAGGCGTACCCCTCGCCCTCGTCCAGCGCGTGCCGCAGGTCCACGGCCCCCAGCGGCAGCACCCGTACGTCCGTCACCTCGACCACCGCGACCTCCCGCCCGTCCGAGTCGATGAGCGCGGACCGTTCGCCGACCGGCGGCAACTCCTCCCGCTCCAGCTCGTATTCGCACAGCAACCCGGTGGTGGACACCTTCTCACCGGCGAGCACCGCCGCCACCAGCCGGTCCCGCACCGGTCCGGGGAAGGCGAGAAGGAAGGGCTTCAGGGGGTCGCGTGGCTCCATGCGACCAGTGTGGCACCCGGAGGGGCCCCGCCCCGGGCGTCGGCGCTTCCCGCGCCGCCCTCCGCCCGGCCGCTGTGCCGCTACCCCCGCCGGTTCGACCGGAACCAGCCAACCGGCCTGCCTATATGAGCAGTTGGCGTCCAACGCCCCTTGACGTGAAGCACGGCCTCCCGCTTTGCTGTGCGCGATCGTCCGCTCGCACACCGCATCGAAGGAAGCCCGCGGCATGCCCCCGCCTCCGCCGCCACCCCTGGGTCGTTCCCGACGCCGGGGCAGCCGCTCGGAACTCGTCTTCGACCCGGCCCTCGACGACGACGAACTCATCGCCGCACGCGGCCTGTTCGCCCGGGGCAGATGGTCCGAGGCCCGCACCCTGCTGGTGGGCACCGGACGGGACTGGGACCGCCGCGCCCACCGCCTGCTGGCCCTCGCCGAGATCTCGTCCGCCGTGGAGTGGGCGGGCGACTGGCTGCTCGTCGAACCCGAGAGCACCGACGCGGCCGTCCTCCTCGGCTGCGCCCGGGTGGCCCGGGCGCTGCGGCCCAAGGCCGGGGCGCACGACGCCGCCCGCGCCCGTGAGGCGTGTCTGACCGCCGCCCGCCTCACCCCCGAGGACCCCACCCCCTGGCTCGCGCTGCTCCTCCTGGACCGGGGGCGCGACGACGGCGCGGACGAGACCGGCCGGCTCTTCGAGGAGGTGCGCTCCCGCCACCCGGACCACCACCACGCCCACCACGTGATGACGGCTCTGCTGGCCGAGAGCAGCCCCCAGAGCGGTCACGACCCGCTCCACGAGGTCTACGACTTCGCCGCCTGGGCCGCCGAACTGGCCCCGGAGGACTCCCCGCTGGCCGTCCTCCCCGTCGTCGCCCACGCCGAGCGCTACCGCGTCCTGGTCGCCGCGGGCATCGAACCCGCCGACCCGGCGGCCTCCGGCCACTGGTCCGGACGCCGCGCCCGCCAGGTGACGAAGGCCGCCTTCGACTGGTGGCTGGAGTGGGAACGCGACGACCACCCCCGCCACCGCGTCGACCTGAACTTCCTGGCGCACGCCAAGGTCTGCGAGGGCCGTCCCGCCGAGGCCGCCGCCCTCTTCCACCGCATCGGAGCCCACGCCACCGCCGCGCCCTGGTCGTACGCCGGCGGTGAACCCCACGCGGCGTTCACCGCCGCGCGCGCCTACGCCCTCGGCGCCCCCTGAGGCACGCCGCCCCCTGAGGCGCCCCTGCCCTGGGGCGGAGCGCCCCGCCCACCACGATGAGCACCACCCCGCCGGCTCCACCGCGAAGGAAGGAACCCCACCCGTCATGTCGACCGGCAGTTCGTTTTCCCGTGAGACCGACGCCTCCAGGAGCGCGGCCGACGCCGGAGGGATCAACACCTACAAGGGCGAGGAGCGGGCGCTGCGCGCCGACCGGCTCGGCGCCCCCGGCCTCCTGCTGTCGGTGGTCGCCGCCAGCGCGCCCCTGATGGTCGTCGCGGGAGTGATGCCCACGGTCTTCGGCGTGATGGGCATCGTCGGCCAGCCCCTGCTCTACCTCATCCTGGGCGTCGTCCTGATGCTCTTCGGCGTCGGTTACGCGGAGATGAGCCGGCACGTCCACAACGCCGGCGCGTTCTACGCCTACATCGCCCGCGGGCTCGGCCCGACCGCCGGCGCCGGCGCCTCGTTCGTGGCGCTGGTGGCGTACAGCGCCATGCAGGTCGGCATCTACGGCATCCTCGGCTTCGAGGTCTCCGGCATCTTCGCCGCCTACCTCGACATCGAGCTGGCGTGGTGGATACCCGCCCTGGTCTCGGCGGCCGTCGTCGGCGTCCTCGGCTGGCTGAAGATCGACCTCAACGCCAAGGTGCTCGGCATCCTGCTGGTCATCGAGTGCGCCCTCGTCGTGATCTTCGACATCGCCGCCGTGAGCAAGCCGGGCCCCGAGGGGCTGTCCTTGCACGCCTTCGACCCCGAGACGCTCGCCGGCGCCGGACTCGGCACCGCGCTCTGCTTCTGCATCGCCGCGTTCGTCGGCTTCGAACAGGCCCCGGTCTACGCGGAGGAGACCAGCCGCCCGCAGATCGTGGTCTCCCGGGTGATGTTCCTCGCGGTCGGATACGCCGCGCTGTTCCTGGCGATCAGCTCCTGGGCCCTGACCGTGGCCGCCGGACCCGGCTCCATCGTCGGCGCCTCCCTCGAGGAGGGCCCCGGCATGCTGTTCGGCCTCACCGAGGAGCGGCTCGGCTCCACCTTCACCGACGTGCTGCACATCCTCTTCGTCACCGGGATGTTCGCGGCGCTCCTGAGCTTCCACAACGTGGTCGCCCGCTACGCGTTCGCCATGGGCCGCGAGGGCCTGCTGCCCGCCCGCTTCGGCCGTACCAACCGGGTGAGCGGCGCCCCCGGCACCGGCTCGCTGCTCCAGAGCGCGGTCTCGGCGGTGGTCGTCCTGGCGTTCGCGCTCACCGACGACAACCCGGTCGGCGACCCCACCGCCCCCGTCCTGCGGCTGTTCACCTGGATGGGCAACGTCGGCGCGCTCGGCGTCATCCTGCTGATGGCCGCCGCCTCCTTCGCCGTCATCGCCTTCTTCGTCAAGCGCGGCGCGGGCCGCGCCCAGGCCCCCCGCCTGGTCGCCTCCGCCCTCGCCGGACTGGCGCTCCTCACGATCGCGGTCCTCACCGTCCGGGACTTCGACGTCCTCCTCGGGTCGGTCCCCGGATCGGCCCTCACCTGGCTGCTGCCCGGTGTGATCCTCCTCGCCCTCCTCGGCGGCCTGGCGTACGGGACGGTACTGCGCTCGGTCCGGCCCGAGGCGCACGCCCGGATCGGCCTCGGCAACGAGGCGTTCCAGCTGGAGAAGGCCGCCGAGAGCGGGGCCGCCCGCCGCTGAGCCCCCTGCACACACGGACGCGCCCGCCCCGGACGGTTCCGGGGCGGGCGCGTCCGTACGCGTACGGGGCCGCTACAGCAGCAGCGACAGCAGCAGGATGAACGCCATCGCCACCACGGAGATGATCGTCTCCATCACGGACCAGGTCTTCACCGTCTGGCCGACGTTCATGCCGAAGTACTCCTTCACCAGCCAGAACCCGGCGTCGTTGACGTGGCTGAAGAAGAGCGAACCGGCGCCGACCGCCAGCACCAGCAGCGCCGCGTGCGAGGTCGACATGTCGGCGGCCAGCGGGGCGACCAGGCCGGCGGCCGAGATGGTGGCGACCGTGGCCGAGCCGGTGGCGAGGCGGATCGCGACGGCGATCAGCCAGCCGAGCAGCAAGGCGGGGATCGACCAGTTCTCGGAGAAGTCCAGGATCATCTGGCCCACCCCGGCGTCGATCAGCGTCTGCTTGAAGCCGCCGCCCGCTCCGACGATCAGCAGGATCCCGGCGATCGGGGCGAGGGACTTCTCCACGGTGCCGGCCAGCCGGTCCTTGGTGAACCCGGCGGCCCGGCCGAGCGTGAACATCCCGACCAGGACGGCCGCGAGCAGGGCGATCAGCGGCGAACCGATGACCGCGGTGACCTTCTGGAGGCCGTTATCCGGGTTGTCGACCACGATCTCGACGAGCGCGTTCAGCAGCATCAGGACGACCGGCAGCAGGATGGTCGCCAGGGTCGCGCCGAAGCTCGGGCGGCGGTCCAGCTCCTCCGAGGGCCGCTGCGGGATCATGTTCTCCGGCGGCTTGATGTCCACCCAGCGCGCGGCGTAGCGGGAGAAGACCGGGCCGGCGATGATCACCGTCGGTATGGCGACCAGCACGCCGAGCGCCAGCGTCACACCCAGGTTGGCGTCCAGGGCGTCGATCGCGACCAGCGGGCCGGGGTGCGGCGGGATCAGCCCGTGCATCACGGAGAGCCCGGCCAGCGCGGGGATGCCGATCCGCATCAGGGAGTAGTTGCCGCGCTTGGCGACCAGCAGCACGACCGGGATCATCAGCACGATCCCGACCTCGAAGAACAGCGGCAGCCCGATGATCGAGGCGATCAGGACCATCGCCCAGGGCATCGCCCGGCCGCTCGCCTTCGCCAGGATGGTGTCGACGACCTGGTCGGCGCCGCCCGAGTCCGCGAGCAGCTTGCCGAGGATCGCGCCGAGCGCGATGAGGACGCCCACACCCGACACCGTGGAGCCGAGGCCCGAGGTGAAGCTGAGGATCGTGTCCGCCGGGGCCGCGCCGGCGAAGGAGCCGAGCGCCAGCGAACCGATGGTCAGCGCCAGGAAGGCGTGCATCCTGAGCTTGGTGATGAGGAGAACGATGACGGCGATGCCCGCCAGGACGGCGATGCCCAACTGAGCGTTGCCTGCCGAGGTGATCGGTTCGGCGGCGCCCGCTGCCAGCATCTCGACGCTGAGACTGGTCACGGTGAAGGTCCTTAACTGTCGAGCCGGCGCAGTGCCGCGACGGCTCGCTGGGTGATTTCCGTAGGGGTGCCGGACACGTCGACGCTCACCCCGGCCTCGTCGGCCTGGAGCGGCTGGAGCGTCGCGAACTGCGAGTCGAGCAGCGCGGTGGGCATGAAGTGGCCCTTGCGGTCCGCCATCCGCTCCTCGATCAGCGCCCGGTCGCCGGTCAGGTGCAGGAAGACGGCGTCGGGCGCCCCCTCCCGCAGCCGGTCCCGGTAGACCCGCTTGAGAGCGGAGCTGGAGACGACCCCGCCGAGCCCGGCGCGTCCGTGCGCCCATTCACCGATGGCGTCCAGCCAGGGCCACCGGTCGTCGTCGTCCAGGGGGGTGCCGGCCGACATCTTGGCGATGTTCGCCGGGGGATGGAAGTCATCGCCCTCGGCATACGGAACGCCGAGTTCGGCGGCGAGCAGGGGACCGATCGTGGTCTTGCCGGTTCCTGCTACGCCCATCACCACGACGACGTGGGGGGTGCTCATGGGGGGTGCCTCGCTGTCTTCTTCGACATCGGTCCGTCGCGCTACTGAAACCTATTAGGTACGACTTATTCAAGAGGCTGTGACGTAAACGTCGTACTTATTGTTCCCGGGGTGCGCCCTTTAGGCTTGGTCCATGACCACACAGAGCCAGGGGCTGCATACGCATGTGCTGGACACCCTGGGTCTGGAGATCTCCTCCGGCCAGTGCCCGCCCGGCAGCGTGCTGCGCACCGACGAGCTGGCCCAGCGCTTCGACGTCTCCCGCACGGTCGTCCGGGAAGTGGTCCGGGTCCTGGAGTCGATGCACCTGGTCGAGTCGCGCCGCCGCGTCGGCGTGACCGTCCGCCCCACCGAGACCTGGAACGTGTACGACCCCCAGGTCATCCGCTGGCGCCTCGCCGGCGCCGACCGCCCCCGCCAGCTCCGCTCCCTCACCGTGCTGCGCTCCGCGGTGGAGCCGGTCGCCGCCTCCCTCGCCGCCCGCCACGCCACCGCCGAGCAGTGCGCCGAGCTGACCGAGCGCGCCCTCGGCATGGTCGCCACCTCGCGGGGCCAGCAGCTGGAGGGCTACCTCGAACACGACATCGCCTTCCACCGGATCGTCCTCAACGCCTCCGGCAACGAGATGTTCGCCCGGCTCGGGGACGTCGTCGCCGAGGTCCTGGCGGGCCGAACCCACCACCAGGTGATGTTCGAGGACCCCGATCCGGCCGCCGTCACCCTGCACGTACGGTTGGCCGAAGCGGTCCGCGAGGGGGACGCGGAGGCCGCCGAGCGGATCACCAAGGAGATCGCGGTGGGCGCCCTGCACGAACTGGACGTGCTCGCTCCGTAGCGGACCCCCAAGGCGTACGGTGGTCCGCGATCGATCTTCGCCAAGCGCGGGAACAGGGAGAACAGGGTTATGGCACAGCAGGTGCAAGCGGTCATCGCACCGGGCAAGGACGAGCCGGTCAGGGTCGAGACGATCGTGATCCCGGACCCCGGCCCCGGCGAGGCCGTCGTGAAGATCCAGGCGTGCGGCGTCTGCCACACCGACCTGCACTACAAGCAGGGCGGCATCAACGACGAGTTCCCCTTCCTCCTCGGCCACGAGGCGGCGGGCGTCGTGGAATCGGTCGGCGAGGGCGTCACCGACGTCGCCCCCGGCGACTTCGTCGTCCTCAACTGGCGTGCCGTGTGCGGCCAGTGCCGCGCCTGTCTGCGCGGCCGCCCCTGGTACTGCTTCGACACCCACAACGCCAAGCAGAGGATGACCCTGCTGGACGGCACGGAGCTGTCGCCGGCCCTCGGCATCGGAGCGTTCGCGGAGAAGACCCTCGTCGCCTCCGGCCAGTGCACCAAGGTCGACCCCGAGGTCGCCCCGGAGGTCGCCGGTCTGCTGGGCTGCGGCGTCATGGCGGGCATCGGCGCCGCCATCAACACCGGCCAGGTCGGCCGCGGGGACTCCGTCGCCGTCATCGGCTGCGGCGGCGTCGGCGACGCGGCGATCGCCGGAGCCCGGCTGGCCGGCGCGGCGAAGATCATCGCGGTCGACATCGACGACCGCAAGCTGGAGACGGCGAAGAAGATGGGCGCCACCCACACCGTCAACTCCCGCTCCACCGACCCCGTCGAGGCGATCCGCGCCCTCACCGACGGCAACGGCGCCGACGTGGTCATCGAGGCCGTCGGCCGCCCCGAGACCTACAAGCAGGCCTTCTACGCCCGCGACCTGGCCGGCACGGTCGTCCTCGTCGGCGTCCCCACCCCGGAGATGAAGCTCGAACTGCCGCTCCTGGACGTCTTCGGACGCGGCGGCTCCCTCAAGTCCTCCTGGTACGGCGACTGCCTGCCCTCCCGCGACTTCCCGATGCTCGTCGACCTGCACCAGCAGGGCCGCCTCGACCTCGCCGCCTTCGTCACCGAGACCATCGGCATCGGCGACGTCGAGCAGGCGTTCGCCCGGATGCACGACGGCGACGTCCTGCGCTCGGTGGTGGTCTTCTGATGGCCGCCCGCATCGACCACCTGGTCACCTCCGGCACCTTCGCCCTCGACGGCGGCGAGTGGGACGTCGACAACAACGTCTGGATCGTCGGCGACGACAGCGAGGCGATCGTCATCGACGCCGCCCACGACGCCGCCGCCATCGAGGCCGCGCTCGGCGGCCGTACCCTGCGCGCCATCGTCTGCACCCACGCGCACAACGACCACATCGACGCCGCGCCCGCCCTCGCGGAGGCCACCGGCGCCCCGATCCTCCTCCACCCCGACGACCTGCCGCTCTGGCTGCGGACCCACCCGGAGCGCACTCCGGACGACACCCTCGCGGACGGCCAGGAGCTGACCGTGGCGGGCACGGTCCTCACGGTCCTGCACACCCCGGGCCACGCCCCCGGCGCCGTCTGCCTGTACGCCCCCGAGCTGGGAACCGTCTTCACCGGCGACACCCTCTTCCAGGGCGGCCCCGGCGCCACCGGCCGGTCGTTCTCGTCCTTCCCGACGATCATCGACTCGATCCGGGACCGCCTGCTCACGCTGCCGGGCGACACCGCCGTGCGCACCGGCCACGGCGACCCCACCACCATCGGCGCGGAGGCCCCGCAGCTCGACGAGTGGATCAAGCGCGGCCACTGAGCGCCGCCCGCCTCACCCCTCCGGCCAGGCGGAGAGCCGCAGCCCGCTCGTGAAGCGGCGCGGCTCCCCGCCGACCGGATCGGTGAACTCCAGCACCCGCGCCAGCAGCTGCAACGGCCGCGAGAAGTCGTCCGCGGCCCCCTCCGCCTCCACCACCGGATACAGCGGGTCGTGGAGGATCGGCAGCCCCAGGGCATTCATGTGGACCCGCAGCTGATGCGTCCGCCCGGTCGCGGGCAGCAGCCGGTAGCGCCCCGTCCCGCCCCGCCGCTCCACCAGCTCGATACGGCTCTCACTGTTGGCCTCGCCCGGCTCCTCGCGGGCCGCCGGCACCCCGCGCTCCTTGACGATCCGGCTGCGTACGGTCCGGGGGAGGGCCACCGAGGGGTCGTACGGGGCCACCGCCTCGTACTCCTTGCGCACCCGCCGGTCCCGGAACAGCGTCTGGTACGCGCCCCGGTCCTCGGGCCGAACCACGAACAGCAGGAGCCCCGCCGTCAGCCGGTCCAGCCGGTGCGCGGGCTGGAGGGCGGGCAGCTCCAGCTCCCGCCGCAGCCGGGCCACCGCGGTCTCGGTGACGTGCCGCCCGCGGGGCGTCGTCGCCAGGAAGTGCGGCTTGTCGGCGACCACGATCCGCTCGTCCCGGTACACCACCCCCACCGGGAACGGCACCGGCTCCTCGGGCGCGAAGTCCCGGTGGAACCAGAGGCACAGCCCGGCGGCGTACGGCTCCGAGCCCCGCACGGCGGCCCCGTCCGCCCCCACGAACCGCCCGGCCGCCAGCATCTCGCCCACCCGCCCGGCCCCGACCGCCCCGCCGAACCGCTCGACCAGGTACTCCCCGACGGTGGCCGGGACGCACCCCGCCGCCTCCGGCAACCGCACCCGCACCGCGTCGATGCCGTCCCGCTGGGGAAGCGGCCCGGCGGACGCCCTCCGGCGACCCCTCACCGGGCGCCGCCGGGGACGGGTACGTCGTCGTGGGCGGGGGCAGCGGGTCCACGCATGCGGTCGGGCCGTCCTTCCGGTCGGGCAGCCGGGCTCCGGCCGGCCGTCCCGCCATTCTCCCGGACGAGGGGGACGGGCACTCCGTGCCCCCTCGAAGCGGGCGACCTGTCCGTACGGGGCACGGGCCGGGAACGCGCGGCGGGGGCGGACGGGGCGAACCCGTGCGCCCCCTCGACGTCGGCGCCCGGCGTCCTCTTCCAGCGGATCACCTCCTCCATCGACCGGTGGCTGCACGCGCCCGGTCTGCGGCCTGCCGCCCTCCCGGCGGCGCACGGGATCTCTCTGCGCCATCTGCACCGGGTCTTCCAGCAGAACGGGACCTCGGTCAGCGCCTACGTCAGACAGCGGCGCCTGGAGCGGTGCCGGCGTGATCTGACCGATCCGGACCTGGGCCACCTCACCGTCCACTCCCTCACCACCCGGTGGGGATTCCCGCGCCCGGCCGACTCCACCCGCGCCTTCCGTGCCGCCCCGGGGTTGCCGCCGAGCCACTACCGGGCGCGGTACGCTCCCCGCGTCGGCGACGCTTCGTAACCGCCCGACAACGCGAAGGAGCCCCACCGAAGTGGGGCTCCTGCTGGTGGTCAACCGACGGAATTGACTGACCTGCCGGTTTAGCGAGCCGCTGGGGCCATCGCTCCCTCAGCAGACAAGATCACTTCCCAAGCTGCAGGTCAGCGGTCCAGCACCGAGTCAGTGTGCGCTGGAACGCATACAAACCCCGTTTCCCTTACCCCCTGCTCCCATGCAGCCTTGGCCGGCCCCGTTGGGTCAGGGAGGAGTCTCCAAAAGGTTCGTGTGAGGAGCCCCAGTGGCTCGTGACCGCCGGGCAGCGTGGCGCAGCCGTGGCACAGTCATTCTGATCTACGCGGACCTGCAGGCTCACGCGCGTCACCACCGTAGGAGTCATCTCATGCGGCGAGTCTGCGGTAGCAGATGAAGGTGCAGGCGATACTGGTGAAGGCGAGGAAGTGGTCGGCTTTGCATTCGTAGCGGCGGTGAAGGTGGCGGCAGCCGTCGATCCAGGCCAGGGTGCGTTCGATGATCCAGCAGTGGTGGCCCAGCCGCTGCGAGGAATCGATGCCCCTGCGGGCGATGCGGTGCGTGTTGCCCGTCTGCGCAACCATTTCCGCAGGTGCGCATAGTCGTAACCCTTGTCCGCTTGGAGCTTGCCGGGTTTGCACCGTCGCCGGCCGCAGCGCGATTGGACAGGTGGCGGCATCCCGCGGACGAGGGGTTCGAGGGCCTGGGTATCAGCGATCACCCACGAGAGATCGTCCTCCAGTGTTGGCCGACGCGAAGCCGAACCTGGCCTACAGCAACAAGGAAACCGAAGTGCTCTGCTCGTCCGTCCGTCCTGGGGGATCCGGCAGCGCTGCACGGACGATGGCTTCGGCTGCGCCCGGGGTGAATCCCTGCACGCTGATCAGCTGTCGCATAGCGACCTGGCGGAGCAGGGTCTGGATGTCGTCCTCAACCATTGGCCCCAGTTCCTGAGAGGGTAGTCCGGTCACCTGGCGCCGCCGGCTCGCCGCCTGGCCGTAGGCGTCGAGGGACCGCACTGCGGATTCCAGCACTGCGCGTGCGGTCTCGGGTCCCACGCCAACCGCGAGGAGGGTCTCCGCCGCGAGTTCGACAACCGCCTGAGGTACGTCCTGAGGTTCCAAGAGGGCGGTTCGTCCGGCGGCGGCGAAATCCATCCATGCGGCGAGCTGGGGCGAGGCGTTGTCCCAAACCGTCTCGGCGACTGCTGCCCATAGTTGCCGCGCGGCCTCGACTTGCCAGAACTGGGGGCGGGTAAACATGGTTGCCGCCGGGGCAGGGTGCCACGCTCGGGCTCGGCCAATGTCAGCGATATCGTTCACGCTGACCGGTAGATCGACGACATACGCCTCCACAAGCTTCCTGATGTCGCGTTCATGGCGTGAGTCGGTGAACTCGGAGTAGTCGCTTCGTTCTTTGAGAACGTGCAGGAGAGCAACGGTGCCGAAGGTCGGGATCCCAGCGGCGATGAGCATGTCACGCAGGGCAGCGTCGTCACACCACACAGCGACATCAGTGTCGAGTGCGTGCTGAGCCGCTGACAGCCATGCGGCGTCGGCGTCTTGAGGGACATTGGCCATTCCGAGTCGGCGGCGGATCTCGGTCAGATCTGTCACGTCGACTGTGTGAAGACTGGGGATGATCTGGCTGAAGGCCTCGGCTTGCAGGGCGAGGTGCTGCCGGTCCTGGTCGGTGTACTCGGTGAGGGTGAACCGTCCGCCCCTGACGCCGAGCTGTCCCGAGGAACGGAGCATCTCGTGGAGGGCGTACCGGGTCTCGATGAGGTCGTCGCAGGCAGCTTTCGTGGTGGGAGTGGCCGCGAAGACCGCACGTAGCTGGTCAAGCCGTCCGGGGACGAGCGACATGACCGCCAGGGCGGTGGCGTCCATGACGACGGTGCCATCCAGGGAGTTCTGGACGGCTCTGACCTCCGCTGCGATGTGAGCGGGGTTGATGCTGCAGGCGGGAATCAGGCCGGCAGCTCGTTGGGTAACGGCCAGGGCGACAGGACGGCGGGCTACCCAGGCCAGCATTCCCATAGGTAGGGCGCTGATGCGTACGGCATCGGCCGCCGCGTCGAGGAGGGCTTCGCGGGGCCCCAGGGTCTGCTCAACGTAGTGGACAAGGTCCTCCGCGTCCCCGTCCATGGCGGTGAGTGCGCGGCTTGTCGGCAGATCGGCAAGCAGGGCCTTTAGCCTGGTGGCGAGCGGCTCTGGAAGGTCCAGCCCAGTGCGCGGTCCCTTGGCCGCTTCAGCCTCACCATCTCCGTTGTCCGCGGGTGACTGTGCTGGCTCGCCGGTCGCGGTCAAGAGACCGGCGAGGAGGGCTCCGGTGAGTTCAGGATCGTCGCGGCGGAAGCGCTCGGCAAGGCCGATCGCTGTTTCGGCCAGGTCCAGCGTCCACCCGGACCAGGCAACCAGCATGAGCCATGGGCGCGCGTCGTCCGCATCACGGATCTGCGGGGCGAATCTGGCGAGGGTGTCTTGTGCTGTTGAGAGTTTGCGCGCGTTGAGCTGGGCTCGGATAGCTGCCCAAGCGAAGGGAAGCGCGTGATGCGGGACAGCTCCGGCAGCACCTTCTATGGCGGTGAGGTGTTCGATACCGACGGTCTCAGCAAGTCCGACAAGGGCGTGTTCTTCCATGTCGGTCCAGTCCCGTCGGTCGTTCGCCCACTGGATAGCCAGACCGCGCAGATGCCGACGCATGGCGGCGGGCAGGAACGGCCGGCCCAGGAGAGTGAGTGCTTTGATGCGGGCTTGGTCCCTCTCCCCCGAACGCTCCCAGAGATCGACGGCAAGCACCCGCAGCGGGGTGTCGCCGAAGCGCAGGCCAGCGCGTTCGGCGGCTTCTGCCGCGAGCACGAGATGGCCGTCGCGTTCGTGTTGCTCGACGAGGCCCGTAGCGGCTACGGCGCTATGGTTCTCCCATTCTCGCAAGCGCCGGACTGCGCCAGCCGTGTCGCCGTTCACCGCTTCCGCGAGGGCGCACCGGGTCTGGTAGACAGCCTCGTGGATGGCACCTTGCTCGCGAAGTTCGTCCAGGTGGGACACGGGCCAGACACCCAGGGCGGACAGTGCGACTGCCGCTGCCCACTGCTCGTCGTCGTCGATAGCACCGGCAGCGACGCCTTGCCAGGCGGCGATCCGGGTCTCGCGGCTTGCCGCTGGGTCCGCGTCGGCTGCGAAAGCTGCCAGCTGGAGCTGGGCGCGGTCACCTGTCAGACCAGCAGCGATGACGTCCGCGAGATCGGTTCGGCCCGCTCTGTAGGCCAAGCGGATGGCACCCATCCGGAGAGGTTGGTCAGCGGCCTCCCGTTCCTGGGCGTCTCCGTCGGGTCCGGCAATCGCGGTCCGGATGGCGGCATCGACTTCACCAGTGTGCAGACGGGCCTGCATGACGATGCGAGCGGCCCGGCTGCTGGGCCCTCGCCACCGGCGGAAGTCGGCGCGCGCGGCAAGAGCCAGACGCTGGGCTCGGCCGGCATCGAGGAACCCCTGCTGTGGTGCCCCGGCAGCACTGCGACTCAAGAGGCAGCGGGCGAGATCGAGCTGCACGTCCGGATTGCCGGGCGCCACGAGCAGGGCTCTTTCGAGCATATGCTCGCCGTCGTCGTGCCGGTCTGCCGCGAAGTGGCAGTGCGCGGCAAAGCGTAGGACGTTAACGTCCCGGGTGGCGGCCGGATCGGATGAGGCGAAGGCGCGGACCAGGGTATCCGGGAGCTGTGTGGGGTGCGATCCTCCTGCTCCGGCCACTGCGCGTACTGCCGCCACGAGGACGGTGTCTCCTTCTTCCTCGGCTGCATCGGCCAGGCGCAGTGCTCGGTCAGGCGCGTGCGAGAGAGCGGAGAACGCAGCGAGAGCGAGCCAGCGTCCCTTGTCTTCCACGGCCTGCTCCGCAGCCCTCTCCAAGGATTCGACCGCGGGGAGACCGAGTTCGTGAGCCGTGCTGTAGGAGGCGATCACCTTCCATGCGTTCTCCTCATGCTCGGCCTCCAGGTTGGTAAGCCAGGCCGGTGGCTGGGTGAGTAGGACGGACACCGTAGCGGCCGGGTCGTCTGTCTCGGCGAGGAACTTGGCCAGGGGCTCGGCGTAGCCGGCGCCGGCCTGATGGTCGCGCAGGAGCCGAAGGCGGGTGTCGCCTGGGAGACGGTCGGTGGCCTCCTCGATGACGGCAACATCCTCACGAAGCTTGGCAGGGCGGCCCAGCACCTCCGCGTTGGCCTCGTCGATCTCCTGATGGGAGGGAACGAAGACTTTGTAATTCTTGCCCGTGGAAACGAGGGTGTCGGCGTTGATGTGCTGCCAGTAGACGCGTTCGGACGCGGGATGGAACAGCAGCAGCGCCACCGGAAGGGAGTGGTTGGTCCAGTACTCCACGTGCGCCGCGTCGCAGGGATACCACCATCCGCCTTCGCTGGCAGCGGCGAACTGACTGTCCCCCGATTTGACCTGGACAGCGAGGAGACGGCCAGTGGCGCCGCCGGTGGTCTTGCCTGTGAGACTGGCGCCATCGACGACCTCGAGATGGGCATCGATCCCGACGTCGCTTGTCTCCTGCTCTCGGAACAGCCATCCCAGCCGGGTCGTCACCAGGTAGGAAGCCCGGGCGACACCGGCGCGGTCGACGAGATGCGTCGGGCGAACGGTCGTCAACGCCTCACCCCCTTCTTCGGGCCCTTACCGAAGCCACTTCGATCCTCATCGAGGACTCTAGAGCGCAGCACTGACAACCCCTGCGAACCGCAGGGGTTGCCGCGCTGTCCCACCAGCGGGCCGCCACCGCCGGTCAGACCTCGCAACCTGTTCAGAGTCCGCGACGCTCACCGTGCACCCAGAAGGCGCACACCTGCACCCGTATGGCGGACAGGCGCTAGAGTCTTCCCCACCCACAGTCGAAGGGTGTGTTACCAGCGGTGACCGTCGATCGCACCTCCGACGGCCATAACCGTTAGAAACAAGGGAGCATCGTGCAACTCATCGGGCTCAGCGTCAGCAATTTCCGCTCCCTGGCGGACGTGCAGGACATCCCGATCAGGAGACAAACGATCCTGGCAGGCCACAACGACTGTGGGAAGACCGCCACTTTGGATGCCCTGGCCTTTCTCCTTGGCGAGCGTGACATCCAGGAAAGCGATATCTCTCGTTTCGCGATCGGGGCAGCTGAGCGGACCGCACTCCCGGCGCTCGGCGATGAGGAGCCGCCGCGCACGGTGACCGTGGAGGGACGCTTCGAGCTCTCGACCGGCGAGGCAAAGCTCCTCAACACATCCTCTCCGGTTCGGATCCGTCGCCGGTTCGTGGAAGGGCAGGGAGCCCGCCTGGAGTGGGAGTCGTTGGTTCCCCAGTGCCTTGAGCTCAGGGATGTTCAGGGACTCAAGGTCAGTGAACTTCGAGATCTGGCCTCCAGCCTGGGCCTGAACCTGCGGCCCGGCCAGACCAACGTCCGGGCGAGCTGGGTGGAGGTCCTCGAGGAGCACGCGGCCTTGAGTCCTCACGTCACCGACTGGGCTGCGGCACCGCCTGTGGTCAAGGACGCTCTGCCTCAGCTTCTCTACTTCAAGGGCGACTCCGCAGAGTCGCCGGAAGCTGTGGTTCGCAGCATCCTCACCGCGAAGCTGCGCGAGTACACCCTGGACGAGACGACCCGGCAGAAGATCACCGGCCTGGAGGACGATTTCTCGAAGCAGTTGCAGGAGGACGCCGACCAGCTCCGCAAGCTTGTCCTTGAGCGCTGCGCTTTCGACGAGTTCACCCTTGAGCCCCAGATCCAGTTCAAGCCGTCCGTCATCAGTGTGGCTCTCGCGGCCTCCGCCAGCGGGCAGCAAACGGTACCGCTGTCAGCTGCGGGAGCCGGCCGGTCCCGGCGCGTGACCCTGGCACTGTGGGAGGCCAGCCAGCAGCTCCTCTCCGAAGCCACCGAGGACAGCGCTGGTGGCGGCGTCATCATCGTCTACGACGAGCCCGACACCCACCTGGACTACGACCACCAGCGGCGGATCATGGAGATGATCAAGGCCTCGGCCAGTGGAGCCCAGTCGACCGTGGTCGTCGCCACGCATTCACTCAACCTGATCGACGGCGTGGACATCCAGGACATCGTCCACCTGAACAGCCGGAACGGCCGGGCCTACATCCAGTCCCTCACCAGCAACGACACGGATGCCGACACGCGCCGGTTCCTGTCGAACATGGCGACCTCGCTGGGGTTCCGCAACAGCGTCCTGCTGCACGAGAGGTGCTTCATCGCGGTCGAGGGAGCGACCGAGTACGCGGCGCTCCCGGCCCTGTTCAAGCTGGCCTTCGGATACCCGATCCAGTCCGCCGGCATCGCACTGTGGTCCTGCGGAGGCAACGACGGAGCACTCAACTTCGCCAAGTTCCTCAAGGAACACCACCGTACAGTGAAGTTCATGGTGGACGCGGACTCCCTCAAGGACAAGCAGAAGGAGTTCAATATCGACCGGCTGAAGAAGCAGGGCTTCGCAGAGGACGACTGTCTCTTCATTGGAAACCCGCACGAACTCGAGGACGTGTTCGGGAACGATCAGTGGGCGGACACCATGAATGCCCTGTGGCCGCGCGGCGACGAGCTGCAGTGGAAGCCTGAGGACGTGGAGGCACTGCGCACGGAGGGCAAGTTCAGCAAAAAGCTACACACCCTGGTCCGTGATCATTCTTCCGATGCGCCCCGGTCCAAGGAAGAAATGGTCGTGGCCCTTACTCGTCGGCTGCGGGGACCATCTGACATTCCGCCTTCTCTCATCGGTGTCTTCGAGACCGCCATGAGGATCGCCAGTGATGCCGGGCAGCGCTATTGGCCCGAGGACGACTGAGAGGTCCTACGTGAGCGCCGCGCCTTCATGCGGCTCAGGCGCTGTGCACGTGTAGGGGCCACCCAGGTGTGCATGCCGACGGACGCAGCCCAGCGGTGTCCATGGCTGCTTTGTTCTTCGCCGCACCATCTGCATCCCGAAGGAGCAGGCGGATCTGTATGCCGAACACGCACAGTCAATGCACGCATGCCACTGCCCTCCGCTCGTTCCTGCCGACTGCGTACTCACAGACTCGCATGCAGCACTGACAATCGACAGCTTGAGAACGGGACAAACAGGTCTGCGGGCTTTGGCGGTCTCCGACATCGAGACCACCGGTGCGTACGTGGATGGTGAGGCCGCCACAGCCGCATCACGGGCTCCAGCCAATGATCTTGATTCCCGGACTTCGTGCAAGATCGGCTTGACGAGCGTCTACGCCACCCGACCGCCGTGGATGCCACTTGGATCCACCGAACCTGAGCTGGCCGGCGGGTAGAGTCGAAGAGGTCTCGATTCCAGTTGGCCCGACGGAATCATCCGCCCAGCACGTCCCCTCAGCCCGTTTCGTCCATTAGTGCTGGTGGTCGGACGCTGCAATGAGGAACGGCATGACGGGCCCGCACCAGCGGCTTTTCGGATTCCCGCCGGAGCCAAGCACGGACAACAGCCTCCGAGGCCGGAAAGGGTCTCGGAGGCCGTCCTGGAGGGACTGCTGGGGCTGTTCCTTCTCGGGGGCTATGGCCCGTCCGGCTTGATCGGAGAGGACTGCTCCTGGGCGGTATTCGCCCGCAAGGCGCCGTCGGGCCGGTGCCCTGCTGCCCGGTAATCGGCTTCGTCGGGATGGAGCTGTACCCGGGTCTGGCGCCAGGCCACATCGAAGGAAAGGTCCCCGCCAGAGTCCCGTACCGCGCGCCAAGCGTGCCAGCTGGTCCGCGGCGACAGCAACCACCGCCACAACGTCGCACTCACGGGCACCACCGGCCGTATGCAGGAGAGGCTAGCTGTCTGTTCACGGGCCACCTGCCGGGGCCGGTTCGAGACTGCCGGCGAGCGCCTCCACCCGATCTGCGTGGTCGTGCCGGCCCAAGGCTCGCATTCCACCGGCCAGAATGGTGTGGATCATCATCTTCTGGGATGGCTCGGGAAAGGTACTGAGGAACTGGCGCACCACGTCTACCAGCGCGTACTCCGCACCGAGGTGCTCGACGGGGCGGTGCTCGGCCAGGCGCTGGGCGAGTTCCTCGGTGACCGTGACAGTAGGTGCCTTGGTCCAGTCGCTGTCCTTTTCTTCGAGCCAGTGCGCGAGGAGCGTCGCGGGCTGTGAGAGATGGACGGCAAGCGCCTCGGTCCTCTGGCGGCGCAGTTCATCGGCGATGGTCTGCTTGCGTTGTGCCTCCAGAAGGGCCGATACGGCGGCGCGGTCATCGGCGAGCAGGCCGACGTCGGCCTTCGCGGTGAACAGCAGGCGAGGGACGGCAGCCAGGGACCGCTCCCGTCCCAGTTCGGCCGCGCACACGTCCTGGACCGTGGCGAGGTCGAACGCATCACGGACCCGTAGCGCGTCCGCCGCGACATGGCGCAGTACGTCCCGGATATCGGCGATGGCCTGGGCGGCGTCCATACCGTCCGGCGGGTCACTGTTCACGGTCGCGGTGATCACCACGTGGAAGGCGATGCCTTCGTGCTTGCTGGCCAGGCGCGCTTCAATGTGGGCGAGTTCGCTGTTCAGGTCCTTGCGGGAGATCCCCGAGCGCCTGCTTTTGAACAACGCCATGTCACGACCCCGGGTGGCCGGAGCCGTGCCTGCGCCAGGGCTGGAGCTGGGAGGGCATGCGAAGGGCCTTGCGCAGCGAGACGACTGCCTCGTCGTAGGCGACTCCGGGTGCCCCGAACATAAGGTCGGAGATAGGTGAGCTGCCCAGGTGGCGCTGGATGACCTCGTCAAGGATGTCCTTGAGTATGGGCAGTTCGACATGTCCGTCGGCGAAGGCGTGTGCCCAATTGTGGAGGACCTGACGGGACTCGGCGTCAACCTTGGAGTTTCCGAGGGCGGCACTCCACTTGTCGATAAGCGCTTCCTTGACGTCGGGGTGCTGCTCGGCGGAGGACAGCATGACCTGGAGGATCCAAGGGTCCTTGCGTGGGTCCACGAGCGCGAGGAAAGCGCGGTGGGCTGCCAGGTTCCGGCCTTCCGCCGACCATTTCCCCAGTGCCGCCCAGAACCGGGGCAGCTGGCCTTGGGCTCGGGCGGTCGCGCGCAGGGCGGCTTCGGCGGTACGGACGGCCTTGTCGCGGTCGGAGCGGCCCAGGACGTGCTTGAGGCGGACCAGGGCCTGGCTCGGGTAGTGCTCGGCGAACTCTCCCTGGCAGACCAGAGCCACCACGCGGGCCACCGGCTCGGAGGGTTCCTGGGCCCAGTCCAGGAGTTTGGAGCGGACCTGGGGTCCAAGAGCGGGGGCCTCGGCGGCCCGGGTGAGGACACGGGCGAGCAGGTCCAGGTGCTCGGCCCGGCTGTCCTTCCCGATCCACTCCTTGATGGTGGTGATCGCTCTGAAGTCGTTCTCGGCGATCGCGAGTTCCACCAGCAGGTCACTGATCGTCTGCAGTCTGCCGGGGCCAGCCTCGGCGGTGATGAGCTCATCGAGCCAGTCCAGCAGCGGCTTGTGGATATCGGCCCGCTGGTGCCACAGGTGGACTAGCACCGCGCGGGCGTAGCCCGCCTTGTGGTCGAGGCTGACTTTGCGGCTTACAACTTCTACCCCGACCTTGTTCAGGCGGCTCGTCAGGTCGGGGCCGGTGAGGATCTCCCTGACGCTTCCGACGCTGTCGTCTTTCAGGAGCGCGCGGGCCGCGTCCTGGACCGTCAGGGCATCCTCGCCATCGAGGAACAGGGCGGCGATAAGCAGGGCCCGGTCCTCGGGCTTGTCCTCCGTGGCCGTGAACACGTTCTTCACGTCCGTGCGCCATTCCTGGAACGCCGACTTCGCCGTCTCCAGCCCCTTAAGGGACTCCTCGACACCAGCCAGTGTCGCGGCCAGCCGCACGGCGTCCGCAGGAGTCGAGCCCGCGTTCAGGAGCATCGCGGCCGGGCCGGGGCTGCCCACGATGGGCCGCTGCAGCCAGTCCGCGCACACCGGCTTCCCGTACAGCGCCTTCAGGTGCGCGATGGCGATCTCGTGGGCGGACGGCCTGACCCTGGCAGTGACCAGCACACGGTCGAACGCACCGGACTGCTCGCCGGGCCACCCGTCCTCGTTGGCGATTACCACCAGGTACGAGCCGACCTCACGCAGCTTCTCGGCATGGGCCAAGAGCTGCTTAGCCACGTCACCGGGGGCTTTCCAGGCATCGATCTCGGATGCCACATCGAGGAGGTACCCGGTCGCCTCCTGCGTCGGCATGAGTTCGATGTCCGGGCTCTCGGGGCGCTCCCAGTCGGGGTGCACCTCCTGCAGGCCCAGCGGGTTGGCACCCGAGCGCCGGCGTGCGTCGGACACTTGCCACAAGGCGCGGATGCCGGCGGTTCGCTTGCCCATGCCCGGCGCGCCCGCGACCACCGCGAGAGCCGGCCCCGGCCCCGCCAGCAGCACCCTGGCGTCCTCGGCGGTGGTCACCCGCTCGTGCTCGGGCCCCGTACCTACCCAGGCCAGACCTACAGCTTCGACCTCCACGGACGGGATGGGCGTCACCGTCAGCGGCGGCTTGCTGTACATCGTCACGTCGCGACCGGCGACGACGATCTGGGAGTTCCTGTTGTCGCTGATCTCGACGCCATGCGGCTTCGGATCGGCGTCAGGCGCAGGATCCGGCTCGCCGACCGGATCCGGCAAATCGGCGGTCGGCGGATGCTCGGGGGCGGCAGCCGTCGGCGGACCGAAGGAAGGCGTTGAGGAAGGCGAGTTCCCGGGCGCGGACGGCACCCCGAACCTCGCCGGCTCTTCCGGAAAGCCACCGCGGTGGTTGTCCTCGGTCACTGCTGGGCCTCCGGACGGTAGTGGAGGGTGTTGCCGATGATGGACCCGCGTGAGACGACAATCTGACTGTTGGTGTTGCCCCGAACGGTCAGCGAGCCGTCTGCCGGACCGGACGCCCCGGCAGTCTTCTCGATCAGGGCCTGGAACTCGGCGGCAGCGTCCGGGTGGCTCCGCAAAAACGACTCCAGCTGGATCCCCAGCGTGGTGCGCAGGGCGTTCTCCACAGCCGGCTGGTTCGCATCATCGGTCCGGCTCAGCAGCTCGTAGCCCGCATCGAGCTGGAGCACCTGCCCCGCCGCCCCCTCCTCGTCCCTGCTACCGAAAAACCGGGCCAGGACATCACGCACGCCCTGCCATGTAGACCTCGTCATCTCCGCAACCAGCGCCGCAGCCCCCATGGCCGCTAGATCCCCCGCACTCATGAGCTCGGACACGCTCTCCCCCTGGTAACTCAGCCGTGGATTTGATGGCCCAGAGTGCGATCACTCCCCTTTCCCTGCAATCGGTATTGCACCGCCGTCCGAAAAGCAATGGCGAAGCCGCCGAGAGATTTAAGCCGAGATGCAAGGGTGGACATCCAGAGATGATCAAGGAGTGAGCAGTTGGCAGGGGTCGGCGAGCCGTCAAACGGAGCACTATCAGCCACAGGCGGCGGCAATAATTTATGGCCTGAATGACTTCCCGATCACCGATCTCTGGCCAACGCCAGCATGTAGCAGACCCGCCCATATAATCGAAACAGTTAACCATTCTCCGCGTGTCATCACATCAGACAGAATTATGTGGGGCGCATTTCTGTCTTTCGTACCTGTCGGGCGGCGACCCCAGCGGGCCCTACGTCAAGCCGATTCGGACGACGAGCGGCACATGCGCAGTCTCTGTCCGGCTTCGGGCTCGGCAGCCTCCCGCAGCACACCACCGGCGACGGCGTGTACCAGGATGCGGGTGGCGTGCAGCACCTGGAAGGCAACCCGATCGATGGCCACTCCAACCGCTTCACCAGCGGCGCCGCGGCGCTGACCGATACGCTCGCGGCCGCGCTGCCATCGGGCACCGTCCAGCTCGCCACCCTGGTCACCGCGATCCGCGCCACCCCTCCGGCTTGACGGTCCACACCCCCATTGCGTCATCGTGGCCGTGCCGCCCACGCCCGCTTAGCCCGCATCGACTTCGACGGCCAGCTGCCTGCGGACCTCGTCGCCGCAGTGGAGCAGACCCCGTGTGGATGGGGGCCGTGGTCAAGGTCGTCGTCAAGTATCCCAAAGCGTTCTGGCGCCATGACGGCCTGGCTGGGGCCGCGTTCAGCCAGACCGGCCCGCTGCAGGAGATCCACGACTTGTTCGGCCCTGACGGAGCACCGGCCGTCCTGTTCGGCTTGACTCACACCAGTACGGTCAGCAGTGCAGCACCCGACTTCTGCGCGGCCGCCACGCGGCAGCTGGCGCAGCTCTTCGGGCCGCAGGTATCCCGGCCCTGCACGTCCAGGACTGGATGACGAGGGGGGTGTCGACGGTGAGGACGCGCCGAAGGCCGCCTGTCACGTATCCCGGCCATGGGCCCCGCCCCCGGGCCGGCCTGCTGCCCCTACGGCGGCACCTGCCATCCGTTCTGTGAGACAGCGCAGATCAACGACGATCCGGCCAGCGCCGCGACCCACCGCGTCGGTCGTGAGGGGCATACGGCCCGCAGGGCGAGGACTATGGCCAGTCCTCCACCTGGTGTTGCCGGTCACCTGTCGCTCTCCTCAGCGAAGTTCAGTCGACAGTTGCGGATGCGACAGGGACCCGGAAGAGGATGTGGCGGCCTTTTCGACGGACTTCTTCGAGGTGGCCACTCTGCGCCATAACCTTGAGGAAGTCCCGTACTTCAGCAAGCGAGGGATGCGACAAGGCGACGGCGACGTCTTTGGCCCGCCAGAGTCGCGGTGGTTGCTGCTGCATCAGCAAGAGGATCTGCTCGATGCTGAGTTCGATGGCAGCGTGGGAAGGGGATGCGGTTGCCTCAGTTTCCTGTCGGGCGGCCGAAAACAGAGGGTGGCGGATGGGACCGGCAGCGAGTTGGTTCCAGAGGTCCTTGATCTCCTCAATGTCCTGAGCGGACTGCAGGAGGGTGTCAAAGTAGTGGAGTTCCTCGGAGGCTTTGGCCCTCCGACGGCTCCACTCCTCCTTCAAGAATTCGAAGTCCGCAGGTGCTGTCGGGCCGGGACCCGGATCTGAATGTGCCACGCCCCCGACGCTAGCTGTAGCCGCACGGCAGCCCAAGCGGGGTAGGTGGCAGTCCCTCGAAATGGTGACCGCGGCCGCATGCGGGACGGCCTGTCGCCGGTTCTACGTCGGCTCGGGTCCCGAATCAGTGCCAGTCCACGGTCAGCGGTCCGTCGGGAAGCCAGCCGTCCCAGTAGCCCTCGACGATGGCGGCCAGGTCGACCGGCTCTGTCGGCGAATCGCGCTGACGCAGGCTGTCCAGAGGGCGCCACCGCGTACGCGCTGGCGGTTTCTTCAGAAGGCGGAGCAGGTCGGGCTGCCGGACGGAGGCGATCAGGAGCCGGCGCTCGGTCCGTACACCGGCCGGCCTGCCTGGCGGCGTGGCCCAGACATGGCACACGACCGGGGCGATCTGCAGGAGGGACAACCCCCACCGGAGTTCGGCGGCCCGTGCTGCGGCGTAGTGGTAGCTCTGCCCGCAGGTGACTGGGAAAGAGGGAGGTGTCAGCCTGCGGCCCCCGGAGAGCAGGACGCTCCTGCGGCTGCGGTCGAGCAGGAGAAGGAGGACGATGCGGCGCAGGCGCGGAGGCGGAATAGGCACACCTCCACTTTCATGTCATGTTATTTAATTGGCATCCTTGGAGGGCCATACAGGTCGTAGACCTGTGCAGTGGAAACGGTCGCGGCGGCGCGTGCGAGACGGGTCAACCACCTGTGGGCGATGCACACTGACCCACACACGTCATACAGGTGGGTGGCATCCTGCGCACACCTGTCATGACAGGTCGAGTGCGCATGCCGACGGCGTCATGGGCGGCACCTGTCTTGGCAGCTCGGCGGTCATCACTCATCAGGGTGGACTCCTCCGCCTGGGTGCGCTGTGTACTGCGACACAGCCCTAGGGTGTGCGCCATGGACAGCATCAGCCTGGACTGGGAGGCGGCTGTTTCCGATCCCGGTGGGGCCGTCGAAAAACTCAAGCAGCTCCAAGAGGAGGTCGCCGAGTTCAGCGTGCGGGTAGGCATTGTGATCATGAAGCTCGAGGCGCTGGAGGGGCGACCTTGCACCTTCCCCGGGCAGGCCGGGCCGCCCCCTTCGGGCGGCAGCGCATCTGGCGGACAGGCACACGAGACGCCACGCGGCCCTTTCGTGCCGCCTCAGGCCGGACGAGGCGATGATCTGTCCGGGCGCCGAGGGGGCGGGGCCGGCGAGGTGCGATTGACGCGGCGGATGCAGGTACTGGCGCTTGTCGAAGGCAGCGGGGATCGCGCGTGGAATGTCCGTGAGATCGGCGAGGCGATCGCGCAGCCCAACCTACGCAGTCTCCGGGTCCTTGTCGAAGAGCTCGCGCAGCAGGGCTGCCTGGCTAGACGCTCGGTACCGCCCCGGTCCGTTCTGTACAGCCGGGCGAGCTCCACTCCGCCCGACGGGGAGGCCGCCACGAGTTGACCACACACGCTCCGGTACAGGTACGGGCCGCCGCCAACTCCTACATCGGCGGCGGCCCTGAACGGCCCCATGCCTGAGCAGACCCTTGTCACGGTGCCCTGGTGCCCGCTCGAGAGCGGGCGCCGGGCAGTCAGCACGGCACGGCCGTTTCCGGCACCTTAGCGCGAACGTCGCGCCAGGCGGCCGGGTACGGCCATGCCGTCATCCCTTCGGGCGACCGCGAAGAGCGGGTCCACCCGGTCGAGGACGGCTTCGATGGCATCCCCCAATCCCACCCCGCTTCGGCATACCCCTTCACACCCCGCGGCCCGGCCAGAGATCGCACTCCAAGGCCTTCTCGAGGCTGGCGATGGTCAGCAGGTCCGGCCAGACCTCACCCTTCAGGACGTTGGCGATGGTCAGCCGACTTACGTCGCTGCGACGGGACAGCTCGGCCACCGACCAGCCCGCCCGCTCCAGCGCCGCAGCGAGCGCGAGAGCCAGAGCCTGGGCGACCTTGGCTCCGTGATGGTCAGCCAACACGGCTCTTGGCCAAGCTCCGGCCTGGACGAATCCACGCGGGCGTACGGAACGGCTGTCTCCTCGGGGCACGAGCCCCAGTCTCACCCATCCGGATCTCCTGGGTCGCACGGTGTCCCCCAACATCCAGCATGGTATTCCAATAGCACCCCTCCAGGGGTGTTCGTCTGGAGGATGCTGATGGAGCGCCGCATCGTGCAGTACCGCCCCAACAACGCGCCGCCTGCCTGGGAGCGTGTCGCCGACGAGGTGCGCGCCACGATCTCCCGCGCCGCACCACTGACCAGCCACCGTGCCCGAGACCTCCTCACCGCCTTGACCCGGCTCGCCGTCTTCGCCGATCATCAGGGCCTTCCGGCAGACGCCCGGCGCTGGCTGGACCCCGAAATGGTCGAGCACTTCACCACGGCAGGCTGTACCGACGTGAAGAAGTCCTGCCGCGCGAACTACCGGGCCTGCCTCACCGCTATCCGCGTCGCCGTCTACGGGCCTGACCTTCCCGGCGGCCGCCCTGTCCCGCTCTCCGCTTCCGACCCTTCCGAGCCGTATACAGGCACCCAGGGGGCGGACCTGTGGGCCTGGTCGGGTGGCCAGTCCACCGAGGAACTACGCCAGGGCCTGCGTCTGCTGCTGGCCCTCGGACTGGGCTGCGGCCTCGACACCTCCGAGGTGATCCCACTGCGCGGTCCCGACGTCCGCGTGATGGACGACGGGTCCTGCGTCCTGGCCATCCGGGGGAAGCGCACCCGTCTGATCGTCTGCGCGAGGCCCTACGAGCGCACGCTCACGGAAGCCTCCCAGCGTGCCGGGACCAGCTTCCTCTTCCGCCCCAACAGCTTCGCCCGCGGAAGCAATACCGTCACAGACCTCGTCTACCGCGCATCCCGTGACCCTCGCGTACCCCGCCTGGTCATGGGTCGCTGCCGCGCGACCTGGCTTGTCGAGCGCATGAACGTGCCCATCAAACTGCCAGTGCTGCTGGCCGCCGCGGGTCTCGACTCGCTGCACGCCCTCTCCCGCCTCCTGCCCTACCTCCAGGGCGTCGCAGCGGACGAGGCCCGCACCATCCTCAGGGAGACGCCGTGAGTATCGACTTCAACGCCCCCGAAGCCCACTCGTGTGCCGCGGGATTCTCTTCCGCGTGGTTCGCCCAGCTGCGGGACCGGCGGCAGCCGGTCAAAGCCAGCGAGCTGGTCCACGCTCGCCGCTTCATTGACCGATCCGGTGTGGCACCGCTCCTCAATGACGCTCTGCGCCAGACCCGCAAGTCCAACGCCGGCCGCGTCCGCACCGTGACCCCGTACGCCCTCTTCGTAGGAATGACTCTGGCCGCTTTCCGCAACCACGGCCGTGTCGTCCTCGCCGAGGTCATCGACCTTCTTGCGTACCAACTCACCCCCACCGCGCGCGCTCAACTCTCACTTCCGGTCTGGCCCGACACTGCCGCCGGATTCGAGGCCGCATACCAGGCGGCGCGCCGCGTCTTCCACGCATGCGAATCCGTGATGGATCCGTCGGCCCTACCCAAGCGACGCCTGCCGCGCGCCGAAGCGCTGCGCCTGGAACAGGAAGCAGACCACGAACAGCTGGCCGTCCGAGGCCAGTTGCTCGTCGAGGTCACCAACCGAATCGTCGAAGCCTCACTCACCCCCGCCCGGCGGATGATCGAGGAGCGATGGGACGGCTCGGTTGCCGTGGATGCCACCCCGATCCGCACATTCTCACGTGGCGTCAGCACCACAGACGCACTCACCTCCACCGACCCCGACGCCGCGTTCTACGTTCGAGAAGGCGACCACCGGGACCCCTCCGACACCCCCAAGGGCAGCGAAAAGGCAAAAAGGGCCAAGAAGGCCAAACGTGTCCTATACGGCTACGAAGCCACCCTGGTCGTCACAGGCGCCACCTCCGACACCCCGCGGGGCGGAATGCCCCTACCGGCTCAAGCGGACGAGCATCGACTTCCCGCACTCACCCTCGCGTTCACCGTCCACAAACCCGGACACGACCCTGCGGGTAACGCCGTCACCGCCCTGCGTAACGTCCGCCGCCGCGGCTACACGGCAGGCTGGCTCGCCGCCGACCGCGCTTACAACGCGGCCGTGCCCGAAACCTTCCACATTCCCGTCCGCGACCTCGGCTACCGGCCCATCTGGGACTACCGCATCGACCAGCTCGGCATCCAGGAGTCCCATGCTGGCGCTCTACTCGTCGACGGCACCTGGTACTGCCCCAGCCTGCCCGAACCACTGCTCACCACCACTGCCGACATCCTGAACAAGAAGATCGACAAAGCCACCTGGCATGCCCGTATTCACGCACGCGCCGCCTATCGGCTGCGGCCCAAGGCGGCTCCCGACCCCCGCGGGGCCCGCCGGATGCTCTGCCCCGCCGCAGGCACCCATCCCACTGTCGCCTGCCACCTCAAATCCCGCAGCCTCGGTAAGGGCCACCACCTGCCCGTCGTCGACATCACACCCACCCCGGCCGGCCCACCCGCGATCTGCCGCAAGGAGTCACTCACTTTCGCCCGCGACGTCGGCATCCGCTACTGGCAGGAACTCGACCACGGCCTCGCCCCCTGGGTCCACCACTACTTCCGGTTGCGTAACCGCGTCGAACACTTCAATGGCTATGCCAAGGACCAGGAAGCCATCGAGCGCAGTCGCACCCGCCGCATCCGCGGCATCGCCGCCCAGTCTCTCCTTCTCGCCTTCCAGATCGCCCACGCCAACCACCGCAAACTCACAGCCTGGCTCAGCACCCTTCCCACCGAGGCCCAGCCCGCCCGCCGCCGTCCCTCCAACCGCCACAAGCCCAAGAACCCACGCGACTGGACCCCCAAGGGTTACCTCCCCGCCCTCAGCCCCGAAAGCTGATCCACCCCACCCCCCGAGCCCCACCTGACCAGCAGAAACAGATTTGGCCCCCTGCGAACCGCAGGGGGCCAAATCACGTCTATGCACAACAACAGAGCCGGTCAGAGCGACATTGCGTCGCTTTGACCGGCTCCATTTGGTCGGTTGACCCTGGTGTCCGAGGGGGGACTTGAACCCCCACGCCCGATAAAGGGCACTAGCACCTCAAGCTAGCGCGTCTGCCATTCCGCCACCCGGACAAGGTGTCTGTCTCGCGGGCCGTGCCCGTTCCGACGTGGAAAACCATAGCAAACATTCGAGGGTGCTCGATCCCGCCCCGGCGGCTGTGAACGGTGCGTGACGGGGGGTGTGCGGCCTTGGGCGTACGCCGCGGGCGCGGGAGGATGAGGAGGAGCACCGCAGCGACAGTGGAGGGAACCAGCGTGAGCGAGAGCAGCACGGGCCGGACCGCGACCGGCGGCAGCGCCGAGCAGGAGGTCGTCGACCTCTGTCGCGACCTGATCCGGATCGACACCAGCAACTACGGCGACCACTCGGGGCCCGGCGAGCGGCTCGCGGCCGAGTACGTGGCGGAGAAGCTCGCGGAGGTCGGGCTGGAGCCGCAGATCTTCGAGTCGCACAAGGGCCGGGCCTCCACCGTCGCCCGGATCGAGGGCGAGGACCCCTCCCGTCCGGCGCTCCTCATCCACGGGCACACCGACGTCGTCCCGGCCAACGCCGCCGACTGGACGCACGACCCGTTCTCCGGGGAGATCGCGGACGGCTGCGTCTGGGGCCGGGGCGCGGTCGACATGAAGGACATGGACGCGATGACCCTCGCGGTCGTCCGGGAGAGGATGCGCACCGGCCGCAAGCCCCCGCGCGACATCGTGCTCGCCTTCCTCGCGGACGAGGAGGCGGGCGGCACGTACGGGGCCCGCTACCTCGTGGACCACCACCCCGGCCTCTTCGAGGGCGTCACCGAGGCGATCAGCGAGGTGGGCGGGTTCTCCTTCACCGTCAACGAGAACCTGCGGCTCTACCTGGTGGAGACGGCCCAGAAGGGCATGCACTGGATGAAGCTGACCGTGGACGGCACCGCCGGGCACGGCTCCATGATCCACAAGGACAACGCCATCACGGAGCTGTCCGAGGCGGTCGGACGGCTGGGCCGGCACAAGTTCCCGGTGCGGGTCACCAAGACGCTGCGGCACTTCCTGGACGAGCTCTCGGACGCGCTGGGCACCGAGCTGGACCCGGAGAACATGGACGAGACGCTCGCCAAGCTGGGCGGCATCGCCAAGCTCATCGGCGCCTCCCTCCAGAACACCGCCAACCCCACCCAGCTGGGGGCCGGCTACAAGGTCAACGTCATCCCGGGTCAGGCGACCGCCCACGTGGACGGCCGGTTCCTGCCGGGGTACGAGGAGGAGTTCCTGGCCGACCTGGACCGCATCCTCGGCCCCCGTGTCCGGCGCGAGGACGTGCACGCGGACAAGGCCCTGGAGACCACGTTCGACGGCGCCCTGGTCGACGCCATGCAGACCGCGCTGGTGGCCGAGGACCCGATCGCCCGTGCCGTGCCGTACATGCTCTCGGCGGGCACCGACGCCAAGTCCTTCGACGACCTGGGCATCCGGGGCTTCGGCTTCGCCCCGCTGAAGCTGCCGCCGGAGCTGGACTTCGCCGGGATGTTCCACGGAGTGGACGAGCGGGTTCCGGTCGACGGTCTGCAGTTCGGCGTGCGGGTGCTCGACCGGTTCATCGACCATTCCTGACCGTCATGACCGCCCGACAGCCGATTCGCCACGCGATTCGTCCACCTGTGCGGGGATGTCCGAACGAGTGAAACGAGCCGTTCACACGTAGCTCCGCCACCCCCTCCTCGTTACACGGTGTGCGGTCCGCGGCTGGGACCGCGCTTTCCAACTAGGAGGAATCATGATCAAGAAGGTCGTCGCAGTTGCGGCTGCCACCGGTGGCCTCGTTCTCGCGGGTGCGGGAATGGCTTCCGCCGACGCGGGCGCCCAGGGTGCCGCCATCGGCAGCCCCGGCGTGCTCTCCGGCAACGTCGTCCAGGTTCCGGTCCACGTGCCGATCAACCTGTGCGGCAACACGGTCTCCGTGATCGGTCTGCTGAACCCCGCCTTCGGCAACACCTGCGTCAACGCCTGACGTTGAACGTCGACCCGTAAGGGTTTGAGCTCGACCGGTCCCGGAGTGCACCCCATGCACTCCGGGACTGTTCGGCATTCGGCTCCCGCACGGTCATGTCCGGGGGTTTTTCGGAAGCCAGAAGGCAGGAAACGAACCTATGCGACAGGTCACTCGTAAAGGCCTGATCACCATGGCGGCTGCGGGCGGAGTGCTCGCACTCAGTGGCGGATACGCCCACGCCGACTCCGGAGCGGGCGCCACGGCCGCCGGCTCCCCGGGCGTACTGTCCGGCAACTCGATCCAGGTCCCGATCGAGATCCCGGTCAACGTCTGCGGCAACTCCGTCAGCGTCGGCGGACTGCTCAACCCCGCCGGCGGAAACGACTGCGGAAACGGATCAGCGGCATCCGACCGCGCCGGGGACCGCTCGGCCGCCCCGGAGACCCGCACGGCCCCCGGCGGCTCCGGCAACGGCGCCCAGGCCGGCGACACCACCGCGTCGGACCGGCACACCGAGCCCGGCACCGGACGCCACCGCGCCCCGGGCAGCGGCGGCGCCACGGCCGAAGGGGTCGCCCAGGGCTCGCCCGGCATCCTCTCCGGCAACTCGATCCAGGCGCCGATCCACATCCCGGTCAACGTCTGCGGCAACTCCGTCAGCGTCGTCGGACTGCTCAACCCCGCCTTCGGCAACAGCTGCACCAACGACTCCGAGGTTCCGCCCCCGCCGCCCGAGCAGCCGGAGAAGCCCCCGGTCACCCCGGAGAAGCCGGTCGACCCGCCGGCCAACCAGCCGCCCGAGCCGAACACCCCCGAGCCCCACTTCCCCGAGGAGCAGCTCGCGCAGACCGGTGGGGACGGGCTCGACGTGCTCATCCCGGCCGCCGCCGGCCTGCTGCTCGCCGGAGCGGGGTCGGTGCTCTACCGCCGCACGCGCGGCGCCGCCTGACCCGGCGCACACGGCACGGCAGAGCCGAGACGTGAAGAGCGGGCCCCGCGTTCGCGGGGCCCGCTCCATGTCACCAGGTGGCCCGCAGCTGACGGATGATCCGTCTGCGCAGCCGCACCCTGCGGCTGCCGTCCCTGCGGAGCGTCAGGCGGTCCAGCTCCCAGTGCCCGTACTCGGCGTGGTCGGTCAGAAGTCGGGCCGCTTCCTTGCGGGAGACCCCGCGCGGCACGTACACGTCGACGAATTCGTATTCCGGCATCGCATCTATTGTGCGGGCAGAGCCCCGGTACGGATAGCGTCTGCACTATGTCTGATGCTGCGCAGCCCACCGCTGCCGAGGTACGTGCCGCCGCCGAAGCGGTCAAAACCGCGATCGACCGTCACCTCGACGCGGTCGAACGCCGCACCGGGGACGACGACCCCGCCGTCTACGACGCGTTCAACGCCCTGGCCGCTGCCTCCGAGGTCTACGACGAACTCCTCTACGACCGCTACGACGAAGTCACTCCCTTCGAGATCCCCGGTGCCGACGACACCCTGCCCCCCTACGCCGGTCCCGCCGAGCCCAGTGCGCTCAGCGTCCTGATCCGGCGCGACTACGTGGTCGCGGAGCCCCCGCGCCTCCTCGCACAGGCCCAGCGCCTCGCCGACCTCGACGCGGGGCCCGGGGGCCGGCCGGACACGGCCCCGGTGGTTGGAACCAGCGTCCACGCCGCGCTCGGCGTGCTCTTCGGCGAGTACGAACCGGACGAGATCGCCTCCCGGCACAAGGAGTTCGGCCTGGAGGAGGGCGACTCCACGCTCTGGGTCTCGGCCGCGGACGCCCCGCCGGAGCCGGGGGAGTGGCTGGGGGCCCCGTTCGAGGACGCCGACCCCGAACTGGTCGTCTGCCGCTTCGACGTCAGCGCGGTCTTCGACGAGGAGGACGAGCCCGACGAGGACTTCACCGGCCCCGCCGGGGGCGGCCGCTGATCCCCACCGGAGGTGACGGCGGGGGCCGGTGCGCCACGCACCGGCCCCCGCCGCTGTCCGGGCCGGCCGCCGCCGGCCCCGGTCATCCGCTCAGGGACGCCGCGTCGGGCGTCGGAAGCGCCTCCAGCAGCCGGCGCAGCCGGGTCGTCCGCTCCTGGGCCGGGACCTCCGCCACCGCGTGCGGGAGCGCCCGGTCGGCCCCGTGGACCACCGACAGATGCCGCTCGCCCCGGCTGAACGCCGTGTACACCCACGGCCGGCTCAGCCCCTGCGCCGCGTCGCCCGGCAGCACGACGACCGCGGCGGGCCAGCGCATCCCGGCCGCCTGATGGGCGCTGAGGGCCCAGCCGTGCCGCACCGACGACTCCACCCGCCCCTGCGGTACGACGACGGGGAGGCCCCCGCACTCCAGGTGCAGGCCCTCCGCGTCGGCCGAGCGCACCACCCCGGGGACCGCCCGCCCGGGCGCGGGCACATGGACCACGCGGTCGCCCGGGTCGAACCCGCCGAACCGGCCGGGGCCCGGGTTGAGCCGCCGCTTGAGCGCCTCGTTCAGCACCCTGGTCCCGGCGGCCCCGCCGTGGCCCACGGTGATCACCTGGGTCTCCTCGGCGGGGATGGAGAACGCCCGGGGCACCGAGTCCGCGACCAGCTGCACGGTGCGGTGGACCGCCTCGCCCGCGTCGCGGACCGGGACGATCACCACCTCCTTGCCCGGGGCGTCGACCTGGTTCAGCTCACCGATGCCGATGCCCGAGACCAGTTCGCCGATCGGCCCGGGGTCCGGGGTACGGGAGACGACCTGAGGACAGGCACGGGCGGCCAGCACATCGGCGAAGACCCGCCCGGCCCCCGCCGAGCCCAGCACGCCGGGGTCGCCGCTCAGCACCAGCCGGGCCCCGTCCGCCAGCGCCTCGACCAGGACCGCCGCGCCTTCCACGTCCAGTTGCGGGGCGTCCAGCACGACCAGCAGGTCCAGGGCGAGCGCCCCGTCCTCGTCGCGGCCGGGGCCCTGCGCGCCGGAGAGCAGACCGGCCAGGGTGACCGCCGTGTCCGGGTCGCCGGTGGCCGCCGCGAGGCGTCGGCGGCCGTCCTCGCTGTGGGCCGCGCCCAAGGCCCGCAGCCCCAGACCGCGCGCCGCCGCGATCAGCGCGGCGGGCTCGGCCCGCGCCGCCTCACCGCCGCTGTGCGCGACCAGTCCGGCCGACGCGACCGTACGGATCAGCTCGGCGGCCGAGGGGCTCGGGGCGGCCGCGGCCGCCTCCGTCCAGTCGGCGGCCTTCTCGCAGGTGTTGACGAGCCGGGCCAGGCCGTCCGCGAGGCTCTCCTCGGCCAGGGCGTAGCGGTCCAGGCCCAACAGCACCCGGGCCGGCTCCGCGGCCGCGTCGGCACCCTCGGCGGGGCCCGCCTCGTGCGCTCCGTCCTCGTCCGCCCCGGTCCCGTCCGCTTCGGCCTCGTCCGCCTCCGGGTCACCGCCCTCCCGGAAGAGCAGGGCGACGCCTTCCTCGACGGCGTTCAGCACGGCCGCCTCCGGGTCGCGGACCGCGTGCTCGGCGAGCGCCGCCCGTACGGCGCCGGCGTCCAGCGCGGTGTGGCCCTGGAGGGCGGCTCGCTCCAGCAGCCAGCCGACCAGGGCCGCCGTCCGGCGCTCGTCGTCCGGGCCGCACTCCGCGCCCAGCAGGGCCCGTGCGAACCCGTCGGCCTGCTCCGGCCGCACGCCGGGCACGGCCAGCAGGTGCCAGGGATCGGTGCGCAGCAGCTCGGCCGCCTGTTCGCCCAGGGCGCCGACGGCCGGGCGGGCCAGCGCCTCGGGGGCCCCGCCCTCCGCCAGCACCGCGCGCACCGCGTCCAGGGCCTCCGGCGGGACGGCCTGCGCCGCGGGAGCGGCCTCGGGCACGGCGGGCCGGGGCGGCTGGGCCGGGTCGGGGCGCTGGGAGGCCGCGGGAGCGGGGGCCGGGGCGGGACGGGCGAAGAACGCGGTCCCCGCCTTCTCGCCGCTCTCCACCGCCCGGACGGCCGCGAGCAGATCGGCGGCCGTACCGCTCAGGCCTCCGCCCGCGGAGATGGGCGCGGCCTTCTCCGCCTTGCGCTTCTCGATCCGCTCCCGCAGCTCGCGCTGGGCGGCCAGCTCGGCCTGCGCCTCCGAGAGCTCGGAGGCGGGCGCGGCGTCGGATGAGCCGGCTCCGGGGGCGGCGTCGGGCGGACCGGCTCCGGGCGTCGCGTCGGAGGCGTCGGCTTCGGGCGCCGCCTCCGCGCCGCCGTCCCCGGTCGCGCTCTCGTCCGTGCCGGGCTCCCCCTCCTCGGCGGCGGGAGGAGCCGCGGGGCCGCCGTCCGAGGGCGTCGCGTCCTCGGCGCCGTCCCCGGGCGCGGGGGCGGCGGCCGACGCGTCCTCGGCCGTCGCGTCGTCCGTGCCGGGGGTCTCCCCGGGAAGCGCAGTCACAGGGTGCTCCAGTCCTGGTCGGGATAGCGGTGCACGGGCGCCGACACATCGTCGAGCGCCCGGCGGATCTCGTAGGGAAGACTAAGCGCCTCCACCGACAAAGCCTCCGTGAGCTGCGCGGCGTTGCGCGCGCCGACGATCGGGGCGGTCACGCCGGGCCGGTCCCGGACCCAGGCGAGCGCCACCTGGAGCGGGCTCGTCGCCAGGCCGTCCGCCGCCGTCGCCACCGCCTCGACGACCCGGGTCGCCGCCTCGTCGAGATACGGCTCGACCAACGGGGCGAGCCGGGTCGAGGCGCCCCGCGAGTCGGACGGGGTGCCCCGGCGGTACTTGCCGGTCAGCACGCCGCGCCCCAGCGGCGAGGACGGCAGCAGCCCGAGCCCCAGGTCCAGCGCGGCGGGCAGGACCTCGCGCTCGATGCCCCGCTGGAGCAGCGAGTACTCCATCTGCGTGCTGGCCAGCCGGGTGCGCGCACCGGGCACGGCGAGCTGCCAGGTCGCGGCCTTCGCCAGCTGCCACCCGCAGAAGTTCGACACGCCCGCGTACCGGACCCGGCCGGAGGAGACGGCCTGGTCCACCGCCTGGAGCGTCTCCTCCAGCGGGGTCGCCGGATCGAAGGCGTGGATCTGCCACAGGTCCACGTAATCCGTACCGAGCCGTTCCAGGGACGCGTCCAGAGCGGCCAGCAGGTGCCCGCGCGAGCCGTTGACGCGGCGGTAGGGGTCGGGGACGTTGCCCGCCTTCGTGGCGATGACCAGGTCCTGGCGGGGCACCAGGGTGTCGAGGAGCCGCCCGAGCAGGAACTCGGCCTCGCCGCCGCCGTAGACGTCGGCGGTGTCCACCAGCGTGCCGCCCGCGTCCCAGAAGGCCTTCAGCTGGTCGGCGGCGACGTGCTCGTCCGTGTCCCGGCTCCAGGTGAGGGTTCCGAGCCCGATCCGGGACACGCGAAGGCCGGTACGGCCGAGATGCCTCTGCTCCATGGAGGCTGAGATTACTGGCCGGGGCCCCGGCGGGCGGAAGCCTGTGGACAAGCCGAGGTCCGCCGGGCCTGCCGCATCGCCGCCGCCCGCGCTAGAGTCCGGAGAAAGGGACGTTACTGATCAGTAAGGGGAGCGGTTATGCGGCTCGGCATCAATCTCGGTTACTGGGGCGCCGGCATGGACGGCGACAACCTCGCCGTCGCGCAGGAGGCCGACCGGCTCGGCTACGACGTCTGCTGGGCGGCCGAGGCGTACGGCTCCGACGCCCCGACCGTGCTGACCTGGGTCGCGGCCCAGACCGAGTCGATCGACGTCGGCTCCGCGATCATGCAGATCCCGGCCCGGCAGCCCACCATGACGGCGATGACCGCCGCGACCCTCGACTCGCTCTCCGGAGGCCGCTTCCGCCTGGGCCTCGGCGTCTCGGGTCCGCAGGTCTCCGAGGGCTGGTACGGCGTGAAGTTCGACAAGCCGCTGGCCCGCACCCGCGAGTACGTGGAGATCGTCCGCAAGGCGATGACCCGTGAGCGCCTGTCGTACGAGGGCGCCCACTGGACCCTCCCGCTCCCCGGCGGTCCGGGCAAGCCGATCAAGCTCACCGTGCACCCCCAGCGCGAGCACATCCCGCTCTACATCGCCGCGATCGGCCCCAAGAACCTGGAGCAGACCGGTGAGATCGCCGACGGCGCCCTGCTGATCTTCCCCTCCGCCGAGCACCTGGAGGAGACCGCGATCCAGCCGTTGCGCGCGGGCCGCGAGAAGGCCGGCAGGACGATGGAGGGTTTCGACGTCAGCCCCACGCTGCCGCTCGCGGTCGGTGACGACGTGACCGGCCTCGCCGACATGTTCCGCCCCTACACCGCGCTGTACGTCGGCGGGATGGGCAGCCGCAAGCAGAACTTCTACAACCAGCTCGCCCAGCGCATGGGGTACGAGAAGGAGGCCGCGGAGATCCAGGACAAGTACCTGGACGGGGACAAGGCCGGGGCCGCCGCCGCCGTGCCGCACCGGCTGATCGACCAGACCGCGCTGCTCGGCCCCGTCGAGCGGATCGCGGAGCGGATGCAGGCGTACGCCGCCGCCGGGGTCACCACGCTGAACCTCGCCCCGGCCGGCTTCACCCTGGACGAGCGGATCACCGCCCTGCGCGCCGGCACGGACGCCCTGGAGCGCTCCGGACTCGCCTGACCCTCCCGGCGCAGCGCTACGGCCGTGGTGGGGGCTCGGGGTTCCTCCCCGCCACGGCCGTCACCGGGAACAACGCGTCGCGCGCCCCGGGGTTACGGCGGGGCGGCGCGCCCCGTGCGGGATCGCTCCGGTTGCCGACCGACCGGACGCGCCTTTGACTCTCTGTGCGGACTACTGCGGGGCGGACCTCGGCTCCGCGGGCGACGGGTACGGAGGCGGCCGACATGCTCTCAGCGCAGACCCTGTTTCAGGAGATCCTGGACAACGACGAGTCCTACCGGCTCTTCTGCTCCATCGCCGCGAGCGGAGAGGCCCAGGGCGGCTGGGAGAACGCCCGGATCGCCGCCCTCGTCCCGGAGAGCGGCCGCGACCTGGCCCCCAAGATCGTCCGGCACGGCGCCGACGAGGACAAGCACGGCCGGATCTTCAACGCCCTGCTGAGGAAGCGCGGGCTGCCGCCGGTCGAGGTCCCGCCGGAGACCGACTACACGATGCTCCTGGAGCAGGAGGGCATCGGCCTCGCCCACTCCCGGCTGCGGGGCGAGGAACGGCTCACCGAGCGCGACGTCATCACCTATCTGGCCCACAGCCGCGTCACCGAGCAGCGGGCCTCCGAGCAGATGCGCCTGCTGCGCCGGTACTTCGCCGACCACCCCGACATCGGGCGGGCGGTGAGGATGATCTCCCACGACGAGGACAACCACCTCGCCTACTGCCATGAGGAACTGCTCCGCCTCGCCCGCGCCGGACACGGCCGGACCATCCAGCGGATCATGCGCGAGTGCGCGCTGGCCGAGATCCGCGTCTACCGCGACGTCAGCCTCGCGGTGATGGCCCACATGGGCCGGGTGCTGGGCTGGTCGCGGCCGAAGGCCGCCGTGCTCGCCGCGGGCATCCACGCGGTGTACGCGTACGAGCGCCTGGGCGGCTGGCGGCGCATGGTGCGGCTGGAGACGCCGCGGCGGCGCGACGCGCTGGGCGCCCCCGCCGCGCCGGAACACGAATACGCCTGAGCCCCGCCGCCCCGCCGCCCCGCCGCCCCGCCCGTCCGGACGCCCGGCGAGCGCGTACGCCCTGAACGCCCCGGGGCTCGCCGGCCCACGGCTCTCTCGGGCACCCGGCGCCCTCAGAGCCAGCCGCGCCGCTTGAACAGCCGGTACAGGCCGACCACGGCCACGCCCATCAGCCCGACCACCACCGGGTAGGTCCACGTCCAGTGCAGCTCCGGCATGTGGTCGAAGTTCATGCCGTAGACCCCCGCCACCATCGTCGGGACGGCGGCCATGGCCGCCCAGGCGGAGATCTTGCGCATGTCGTCGTTCTGCCGCACGCCCATCTGCGCCAGATGCGCCGACAGGATGTCCGAGAGCAGCCGGTCCAACCCCTCCACCTGCTCGTTGGCGCGCGTCAGGTGGTCGGCGACGTCCCGGAAGAACGGCTGCGCGTCCTCGTGGACGAACGGCACGCCCGCCCCCGCCAGGCGCGTCATCGGCCCCGACAGCGGGCCGGCCGCCCGGCGGAACTCCAGCACCTGCCGCTTGAAGGTGTAGATCCGGGCGGCGGTGTTCTTCGAGTCGCCCGAGCCGGACGGCGCGAAGACCTCCGTCTCCAGCTCCTCCAGGTCCACCTGGAGCTCCCCGGCCACGTCCAGGTAGTGGTCCACGACCGCGTCGCTGACCGCGTACAGCACCGCGGTCGGCCCGTGCTTGAGCACCTCGGGCTCGGCCTCCAGGCGGCGGCGCACGGCCGCCAGCGGAGCGCCCTCGCCGTGCCGGACCGTCACCACGAACGCGTCGCCGATGAAGACCATCAGCTCGTCCGCGCTGACCGCGTCGCTCTCCGGCTCGTAGACGACCGGCTTGAGCACCGCGAACAGCGAGTCGTCGTACACCTCCAGCTTGGGCCGCTGGTGCGCCCGCAGCGCGTCCTCCACGGCCAGCGGGTGCAGCCCGAACTCCGCGCTGACCAGGTCGAACTCCGCCTCCGTCGGCTCGTGCAGCCCGATCCACAGGAAGGCGTCGTGCGAGGCCCGCGCCTCGTCCAGGGCATCGGAGAAGTCTTCGGGCCGGTCGGTGCGGCGCCCGTCCCGGTAAATGGCACAGTCCACGATCACGGCGGGCATTCTTCCCCGTGAACCCGCCTCTACGCACCTCCACCGGCCCTCTACGCTGGCGGGTATGCCCACGCTGATCCTCGTACGCCACGGACGCTCCACCGCCAACACCGCCGGAGTGCTCGCGGGCCGCACCCCCGGCGTCAGCCTCGACGAACGCGGCGCCGAACAGGCCGCGGCCCTTCCCGCCCGGCTCTCCGCCCTCTCCCCGGTCCTCGCCGTCAGCAGCCCCCTGGAGCGCTGCCGCCAGACGCTCCAGCCGCTCCTCGACGCCCGCCCGGGGCTGCCCCTGCACATCGAGGAGCGGATCAGCGAGTGCGACTACGGCCACTGGTCGGGACGGAAGCTGGCCGAACTCGCCGACGAGCCCCTGATGTCCGTCGTCCAGCAGCACCCCTCCGCCGCGGCCTTCCCCGGCGGCGAGTCCATGCGCGCGATGCAGGCCCGCGCCGTCGACGCCGTACGCGACTGGAACGCCCGCGTCGAGACCGAGCACGGCGAGGACGCCGCGTACGTCATGTGCTCGCACGGCGACATCATCAAGTCCCTGGTGGCCGACGCGCTGGGCATGCACCTGGACCTCTTCCAGCGCCTCCACGCCGACCCCTGCTCGGTCACCGCGATCCGCTACACCCGGCTGCGGCCCTTCCTCCTGCGGCTCGGCGACACCGGCGACCTGGCCGCCCTGGCCCCGAGCGGGAACCCGGTCGGGGCGGACGCCGCGGCCTCCCCCTCCGGCGACGGCACGGCGGCGGCGACGGTCGGGGGCGGCGCGGGCGCGCCGTGATCGCTCCGGGCAGTAGGGTGGACGCGCCGTAGCGCCGCCCCACCACCATCGAAGCTCAAGGGAGCAGGACGTGTCCCGTCAGGTGTTCCTCTACGATCCCCCGGACCGATTCGTGGCCGGTACGGTCGGGTTGCCTGGCCGTCGTACGTTTTTCCTGCAGGCGTCCGCGCAGGGCCGGGTCACCAGCGTGGCGCTGGAGAAGACCCAGGTCGCCGCGCTCGCCGAGCGGATCGACGAACTGCTCGACGAGGTCGTGCGCCGTACCGGGGGCAGCTCCCCGGTGCCCGCCGTGGCCCCCACCGACGTCACCGACACCGCGCCGCTCGACGTCCCCGTCGAGGAGGAGTTCCGGGTCGGCACCATGGCCCTGGCCTGGGACGGCGAGGAACAGCGCATGATCGTCGAGGCGCAGGCCCTCGTCGAGCTCGACGCGGACACCGAGGACGACCTCGCGGAGGCCGAGGAGAGGCTCCTCCAGGACGAGGAGAACGGCCCGCCGATGCTCCGCGTCCGGCTCAGCGGCGCCCAGGCCCGCGCCTTCGCCAAGCGCGCCCTGGACGTCGTCAACGCCGGCCGCCCGCCGTGCCCCCTGTGCAGCCTGCCGCTCGATCCGGAAGGACACGTATGCCCGCGCCAGAACGGATACCGTCGCGGAGCCTGACCGACCCCGAGCTGCTCACCCTGCTCTCCGAGGGCACGCTCACCGTCCTCGGACAGGTCGGCGGGGCGTCCAACGCGGTGCTGCACTGCACGGTGGCGTACGAGGGCGAGGAGCGCACCTGCGCCTACAAGCCGGTCGCGGGGGAGCAGCCGCTCTGGGACTTCCCCGACGGAACTCTCGCCCAGCGGGAGGTGGCGGCGTACGAGATCTCCCGGGCGACCGGCTGGGACCTGGTGCCGCCGACCGTACTGCGGGAAGGGCCGTACGGGCCGGGAATGTGCCAGCTCTGGATCGACGGCCCCCCGTCCGACGAGGAGGCGCCCTCCTTGCTGGCGCTCGTCGAGGGGGAGGAGCCGGGCGAGGGCTGGAAGGCCGTGGGCCTCGCGGAGGTGGGGGAGGGGAGGACCGCGCTGCTGGTCCACGCCGACGACCCCCGGCTGCGCCGGCTCGCCGTGCTGGACGCGGTCATCAACAACGGCGACCGCAAGGGCGGCCATCTGCTGCCCGGCCCCGGCGGACGGCTCTTCGGCATCGACCACGGCGTCACCTTCAACGCCGACGACAAGTTGCGGACCCTGCTCTGGGGGTGGGCGGGCGAGCCGTTGACCGAGGAAGCCCGCCGGGTGCTGGACCGGCTCGCCGCCGAGCTGGCGCCGGGGACCGCCCTCGCCACCCGGATGGCCGAACTCATCACCGCCGCCGAGTTGGAGGCCCTGCGCGCGCGGGTCGCCGGGCTGGTCGGGAGCGGGACGCATCCGCAGCCGAGCGGGCAGTGGCCGTCCATCCCCTGGCCGCCGGTCTGAGGGCCGCCGGTCCGACGACCGGTGGTGGTCCGCCACGCGCCGGGGGTTCCCGCAAGAGTGCCTCTTCGGACAGGATGACGGATCCGGTTCGTATCCGGAAGCATCGTCCGGTTACGCTCATGGCATGCATGCCTGGCCCGCTTCTGAGGTCCCCGCCCTGCCCGGCAAGGGCCGCGACCTTCGGATCCACGACACCGCGACCGGCGGACGGATCACCCTTGACCCCGGTCCCGTCGCCCGCATCTACGTCTGCGGCATCACGCCGTACGACGCGACCCACATGGGTCATGCGGCGACCTACAACGCGTTCGACCTGGTTCAGCGCGTGTGGCTCGACACCAAGCGGCAGGTCCACTACGTCCAGAACGTGACCGACGTGGACGACCCGCTGCTGGAGCGGGCCGTGCGCGACGGTCAGGACTGGACCGAGCTGGCGGAGCGCGAGACCGCCCTCTTCCGCGAGGACATGACCGCCCTGCGGATGCTGCCCCCGCGGCACTACGTCGGAGCGGTCGAGGCGATACCGGCCATCGTGCCCCTCGTCGAACGCCTCCGGGGCGCGGGCGCCGCCTACGAGCTGGACGGCGACGTCTACTTCTCCGTCGACGCCGACCCGCACTTCGGGGAGGTCGCCGGCCTGGACGCCGAGGCGATGCGGCTGCTCTCCGCCGAGCGCGGCGGCGACCCGGAGCGCCCCGGCAAGAAGAACCCCCTCGACCCGATGCTCTGGATGGCCGCCCGTCCGGGCGAGCCGAGCTGGGACGGGGCCTCCCTGGGCGAGGGCCGCCCCGGCTGGCACATCGAGTGCGTCGCCATCGCGCTCGACCACCTCGGCATGGGCTTCGACATCCAGGGCGGCGGCTCCGACCTCGCCTTCCCGCACCACGAGATGGGCGCCTCGCACGCCCAGGCGCTGACCGGCGAGCACCCGTTCGCCCGGGCGTACGTCCACGCGGGCATGGTCGCCCTGGACGGCGAGAAGATGTCCAAGTCGCGCGGCAACCTGGTCTTCGTCTCGGCGCTGCGCCGCGAGGGCGTGGACCCGGCGGCCATCCGGCTCTCCCTCCTCTCCCGCCACTACCGCTCCGACTGGGAGTGGACCGACCAGGTACTGGCCGACGCCGTCGAGCGCCTCGCGCGCTGGCGGGCCGCCGTCTCTCGCCCCGACGGCCCGTCCGCCGACGCGCTGGTCGAGGAGGTCCGCGAGGCTCTCGCCGACGATCTGGACAGCCCCGCCGCCCTGGCCGCGGTGGACCGCTGGGCCGCGCTCCAGGGCGCGGAGGGCGGTACGGACGAGGGTGCGCCCGGCCTCGTCTCGCGTACGGTCGACGCCCTGCTGGGGGTCGCTCTGTAGCACGGCGAGCGGCCTCCGCCGCCCGATCCGACCACCCGGACCGGCCCTGAACTTCCGCACGAAGTTCGGGCCGGTTCCTTTTTGTCCATGGTCAGCTGCTCGAAGTTGCGCTAAAAGCTCTCTATGCAAACATCAACGCGCATGAGGGTGGCGGCAGTTGCCGCACTGCTCGGACTGCTCACGGCCCTCGCGGGGCCCGGCGGGGCCCACGCCGACGAGGCCCCGCCGGAGAGCACGGAGACCACCACCGTCGGGGACGTCACCGGCTTCCGGGCGGACGGGGCGGTCTACCGGCTGACCGCCGGGCAGGCCGAGGCCCGGGTCAGCTTCGTCTCGGACGAGACCTTCCGCATCGAGCTGGCCCCGGACGGGAAGTTCACCGACCCCACCGGCGACGACATCGTCCTGCCCCAGGGCGCGCCGCCCCGCACCCGCTGGAAGGACCGCGGCGACCGCTACGAGCTGTCGACGAGCGCGGTCACCCTGCGGGCCTACAAGACCCCGCTCCGCTTCGCCCTGCACCGGGCCGACGGCAGCCGCGTCTGGTCCGAGACGAAGGGCCTGAGCTGGACCGGCGAGCGGACCGTCCAGACGCTGGCCCGGGGCGCGACGGAGCAGTTCTACGGGGCCGGCATGCAGAACGGCCGGGGCAACACGACCCACCGCGACAAGACCGTCGAGGTCGCCGTCGACTACAACTGGAACGACGGCGGCCACCCCAACTCCGTCCCGTTCTACCTCTCCTCGGCCGGCTACGGCGTCTTCCGCAACACCTACGCCCCCAACACCTACGCGTTCACCGACCCGGTGACGACGAGCGCGAAGGAACGGCGCTTCGACGCCTACTACTTCGCGGGCGGCGGGGCCAAGGACGTCATCGGCCAGTACACCGACCTCACCGGCAAGCCGTTCCTGCCGCCCGTCTACGGCATGGAGATCGGCGACGCCGACTGCTACCTCCACAACGCCAACCGGGGCGAGCGCCGCACCCTGGACGCGCTGAAGGTCGCCGACGGGTACGTCGAGAACGACATGCCCAACGGCTGGATGCTGGTCAACGACGGCTACGGCTGCGGCTACGAGGACCTGGAGAAGACCGCCCAGGGGCTCAAGGACCGGAACATGGAACTGGGGCTGTGGACCGAGGACGGCATCGACGGCCTCGCCGACCAGGTCAAGGCCGGACAGCGGGTCGCCAAGCTGGACGTCGCCTGGGTCGGCCCGGGCTACAAGTTCGCCCTCGACGCCTGCAAGGACGCCTACCGGGGCATCGAGGACAACAGCGACGCCCGCGGCTTCACCTGGGCCCCGGAGAGCTGGGCGGGCGCGCAGCGCTGCGGCGTCCAGTGGTCCGGCGACCAGAAGGGCGACTGGGAGTACATCCGCTGGCAGATCCCGACCTACGCGGGCGCCACCATGTCCGGCCTCGCCTACACCACCGGTGACGTCGACGGGATCTTCGGCGGCAGCGCCAAGACCTACACCCGCGACCTCCAGTGGAAGATGTTCCTCGGCACCACGATGACCATGGACGGGTGGGCCGCCAAGGACAAGCAGCCCTTCCGCTACGGGGAGCCGTACACCTCGATCAACCGCGACTACCTCAAGCTCAAGGAGTCGCTGCTGCCCTACCAGTACAGCTACGCCCACGAGGCCACCGAGACCGGGGTCGGCATGGTCCGGCCGCTGGTCCTCGAACACCCCGACGACCCGAAGGCGGCCACGGAGGCGGCGAAGTACGAGTTCCTCTCCGGCGAGCACTTCCTCGTCGCCCCCGTCTACCAGGACGCCACCGAGCGCAAGGACATCTACCTCCCGGAGGGCACCTGGATCGACTACTGGAGCGGCCGCACTTACCAGGGCCCCACCACCCTCGACACCTACAGCGCCCCGCTCGACACCCTGCCGCTCTTCGTGAAGGCGGGGGCGGCGGTCCCGATGTGGCCGGGCATCCGCTCGTACCGCGACCGCACCGCCGACTCCCCGCTCGCCTGGGACGTCTACCCGCAGGGCGACACCTCCTTCACCCTGTACGAGGACGACGGCGTCACCCGCGAGCACCGGGCCGGCGCGTACGCCACCCAGCGCGCCGACGTCCGCGCGCCGGAGCACGGGGCGGGCGACGTCTCCGTCACGATCAACGAGAGCCGGGGCGACTTCACCGGCAAACAGACCGCCCGCCCCTACGAGTTCACCGTCCACACCGGCTCCGAGCCCCGCACGGTGAAGCTGGACCGGACCCTGCCCGAGCTGACGTCGAAGAGCGCGTACGACCGGGCCCGCCAGGGCTGGTGGTACGACCGCGACGACCGGGGCGGCGTGGTGCACGTGAAGACCGCGCCCCTGACCACCGCGAAGAAGTTCACGGTGAAGCTGCTGGGCACCAGCGCGGTCGGCGGGAAGAAGGCTTCGGCGGCCGCCGCCCTCACCGCCCCCGCGGGCCAGGAGGCCGCGGCCGGCACACCCGGCACGGTCCTGGTCGACGTGACCGCCGGCAGCACGGCGCTCACGGGCACCACGGTCTCCCTCCGGGCGCCCGAGGGCTGGCAGGCCGCGACCGTCCAGGTCCCGGACCGGATTCCGGCGGGGGCCACCCGCCGGGTCGAGGTGGCCCTCACCCCGCCGAAGGACGCGGAAGTGCGGGAGACCACGCTGACGGCCCTCGCCCGCTACCGGACCGGCGGCGAGGAGCGCACGAGCGAACAGCGGCTCGCCGTCACCGTCCTGCCCCCGCCGCCCGGGGGCGACGCCTGGGCGAGCGATCTCGTCTGGCTCTCCGAGACCAACGGCTACGGCCCGGCCGAACGCGACCGCTCCAACGGGGAGTCCGGCGCGAGCGACGGGAAGAGGCTGACGCTGGCGGGAACTTCGTACGAGAAGGGCATCGGCGTCCACGCCGACTCCGCCATCGCGTTCCACCTCGGCGGCCGGTGCACCGCGTTCACCGCCGACGTCGGGATCGACGACGAGATCAACGGGTACGGGGAGGTCGCGTTCTCCGTGGAGGGCGACGGCAAGGTGCTCTGGACCTCGCCGAAGCTGACCGGCGCCTCGGCGACCGTCCCGGTGGAGGTGGGGCTCGACGGCGTACGCCGTGTGCAGCTGAAGGTCACCGACACCAACGGGTCCAAGACCGGGGACCACGGCGACTGGGCCGCGGCGAGGTTCCACTGCGCCTGACTCCGGCCCGACGCGCCGGAGCGCCGCACGGGATCGTTCCCCGTGCGGCGCTCCGGTCGGTCCTCGGCCTGCCCGGCGGTCAGTCCTCCCCGGGGCGGTCCGGACCGTCGCCGGGACCCCCCGCTTCGCCTTCGGACGGCTCGTCCGGGCCCTTGGCGCCCTGGTCGTCGGCGGCCCTGCCCCGCCCCGCCTCCGGGCGCGGCGGCATCGGCGGGCGGGTGCGGCCGGAGCCGGGGTCGCGCAGATACGGTACGTCGCCGGACTCGGTGGCGTGGCCGCCCGGCCCCTGCCCGGGGCCGCCGTCCCGCCGCCGCAGATAGCGCTCGAACTCCCGGGCGATGGCCTCGCCGGACGCCTCGGGCAGCTCCGCGGTGTCCCGCGCCTCCTCCAGCGTCTGCACGTACTCCGCGACCTCGCTGTCCTCCGAGGCCAGTTGGTCCACGCCGACCTGCCACGCCCGTGCGTCCTCGGGCAGCTCGCCCAGCGGGATGCGCAGTCCGATCAGATCCTCCAGGCGGTTCAGCAGGGCCAGCGTCGCCTTCGGGTTCGGCGGCTGCGACACGTAGTGCGGGACCGCCGCCCACAGGCTGACCGCGGGCACCCCGGCGTGCGTGCACGCCTCCTGGAGCACCCCGACGATGCCCGTGGGGCCCTCGTACCGCGTCTCCTCCAGGTCCATCGTCCGCGCCAGGTCCGCGTCGGAGGTGACCCCGCTCACCGGCACCGGCCGGGTGTGCGGGGTGTCCCCGAGCAACGCGCCCAGGATGACGACCATTTCGACGCCCAGCTCATGGGCGAAGCCGAGGATCTCGTTGCAGAACGACCGCCACCGCATCGACGGTTCGATGCCGCGCACCAGGACCAGGTCCCGGGGTTTGTCGCCGCCGACCCGCACCACGGACAGCCGCGTCGTCGGCCAGGTGATCTTCCGCGTCCCGCCGTCCAGCCACACCGTGGGCCGGTTGACCTGGAAGTCGTAGTAGTCCTCGGCGTCCAGCGCCGCGAACACCTCGCCCTTCCACTCCCGGTCCAGATGAGCGACCGCTGTGGAGGCGGCGTCCCCGGCGTCGTTCCAGCCTTCGAACGCGGCCACCATGACCGGGTCGACCAGCTCGGGCACCGACTCGAGCTCGATCACCCGGGCCTCCTTCCGCTGTCTCCATGCGTACGGAGCAACCTTACGGCTTCCGGGGCCCCCCGCCGCAGCCCTCCCGCACGGCCGGGTGAACCCTGCCACCAGGAGTGGATCACCGGGCGGAACCGTGCATCATGGCCCCGCGCACGGCGGCCTGCCCGCCCCCGTGCCGCCGCCCCGTCAGAACCCCCGGGAGGCGCGGACAGGGGAACGGGGGCGGCCCCGACGGGGAGGCCGCCCCCGTTCCCGTACCCGTGGGGGGTGGATCAGGGAGGTCAGTCGCGGTCGGCCAGCAGCTTCTCGACGCCCTCGCGGACCTCGTCCGTGGCCAGGCCCCGGATCGTCAGCGTGGTCCGGCGGCGCAGCACGTCGTCCGCCGTCTCGGCCCACTCGTGGTCCCGGGCGTAGGCGACCTGCGCCCAGATCTCCGGGGCGTCCGGGTGGACGCGCTCGGCCAGCTCCGGGTTCTCGTTCGCCAGCCGGGCGATGTCGAAGGCGAGCGAGCCGTAGTGCGTGGCCAGGTGCCGGGCGGTGTCCGGAGCCATCCGGGGCCCGGGCGCGGGGCCGTCGACCAGCAGCCGGTGCGCGACCGCGTTCGGGTTGGCGATCCCGGGCAGCGGCAGCTTCCGCGGCAGCCGGTTCATCGGCTCCATGTCCTCGGCCAGCGGGTGGCCCGGCAGGGCCGCCAGCTTGTTCATGACCGTGCGGCCGATGTGGCGGAAGGTCGTCCACTTGCCGCCGGCGACCGACAGCATCCCGCCGCGGCCCTCCGTGACGACCGTCTCGCGCTTGGCCTTGGAGGTGTCGCCGGGGCCGCCGGGCAGCACCCGCAGCCCCGCGAAGGAGTACGTGATCAGATCGCGCGAGAGCTGCTGGTCCTTGATCGAGAACGCCGCCTCGTCGAGGATCTGCGCGGTGTCCGCCTCGGTCACCGCGACGTCCGCCGGGTCGCCCTCGTACTCCTCGTCCGTCGTGCCGAGGAGCAGCATGTCCTCCCACGGCAGCGCGAACGTGATGCGGTACTTGTCGATCGGGGTGGCGAGCGCCGCCCGCCACGGCCGGGTCCGCTTGAGGACCAGGTGCGCGCCCTTGGAGAGGCGGATGGAGGGGGCCGCGTTCGGGTCCTCCATCTTCCGCAGGTGGTCGACCCAGGGGCCCGTCGCGTTCAGCACGAGGCGGGCGGTGACGCCGAACTCCGTGCCGTCCGTGCTGTCCTTCAGCTCCGCGCCGGTGACCCGGCCCCGGGTGAAGCGCAGACCCGTGACGGCCGCGTGGTTGAGGACGACCGCGCCGGCGTCGACCGCCGCGCGGACCGTCATCAGCGCCATGCGGGCGTCGTTCATCTGGTCGTCGCCGTAGACCGCGACGGCCTTGAGGTTGTCGGTGCGCAGCTCGGGGACGTCGCGCTGGGCCCTGGCCGGGGAGATGACGTGGCCGACGCCGTCGCCGAAGGCGGAGAGCGCGGAGTAGGCGAAGACGCCCGCGCCGAGCTTGGCCGCGCCGTGCGGTCCGCCCTTGTAGACCGGCAGGTAGAAGGTGAGCGGGTTGGCCAGGTGCGGGGCCACCTCGCGGGAGACCGCGCGCCGCTCGAAGTGGTTCTCCGCGACCAGCTTCACCGCGCCGGTCTGGAGGTAGCGCAGGCCGCCGTGGAGGAGCTTGGAGGAGGCCGAGGAGGTGGCGCCGGCGAAGTCGCCGGCGTCCACCAGCGCCACCCGCAGCCCGGACTGCGCGGCATGCCAGGCGGTGGAGATGCCCAGGATGCCGCCGCCGATGACCAGGAGGTCGTACGTGGCCCGGGACAGCTGGTCCCGGGTCTCGGCGCGGCTCGGCAGCGAGCCGGAGGCCGGGTGCGTTCCGAGGGCGGGAACGCTCTGCAGGGTGGTCATGGTGATGCTCCTCGTCAGCTTTCTTCGTCCTCGATCCAGCCCATGGTCCGTTCGACGGCCTTGAGCCAGCTCTTGTACTCGCGGGCACGGGTGTCCGCGTCCATGCGGGGTGTCCACTCGGCGGCCCGGCGCCAGTTGGCGCGCAGCGCGTCGGTGTCCGGCCAGAAGCCGACGGCGAGACCGGCGGCGTAGGCGGCGCCGAGGCAGGTGGTCTCGGCGACCATCGGGCGCACCACGGGCGCGTCCAGGAAGTCGGAGAGCGTCTGCATCAGCAGGTTGTTGGACGTCATGCCGCCGTCGACCTTGAGCGCGGTCAGCTCGACGCCGGAGTCCTTGGTCATGGCGTCGCTGATCTCGCGGGTCTGCCAGGCGGTGGCCTCCAGGACGGCACGGGCGATGTGCGCCTTGGTGACGTAGCGGGTGAGACCGGCGATCACGCCCCGGGCGTCGGGACGCCAGTAGGGGGCGAAGAGGCCGGAGAAGGCGGGCACGAAGTAGGCGCCGCCGTTGTCCTCGACCGAGGAGGCCAGCGTCTCGATCTCGGCGGCCGACTTGATCAGGCCCATCTGGTCGCGCATCCACTGCACCAGCGAACCGGTGACCGCGATGGAGCCCTCCAGCGCGTAGACCGGGGGCTTGTCGCCGATCTGGTAACCGACCGTGGTGAGCAGTCCGTTGTACGAGTTGACCGGGGTGGGGCCGGTGTTCATCAGCATGAAGGTGCCGGTGCCGTACGTGGACTTGGCCTCGCCCTCGGCGAAACAGGTCTGGCCGAAGAGGGCCGCCTGCTGGTCGCCGAGCGCGGAGGCGACGGGCACGCCGTCGAGGACGCCGCCCTTGGCGTGGCCGTAGACCTCGGCGGAGGAGCGGATCTCGGGGAGCACCGCGGCCGGGATGCCGATGGAGGAGAGGATCTTCTCGTCCCACGCCATGGTGTGCAGGTTCATCAGGAGGGTGCGGGAGGCGTTGGTGACGTCGGTGACGTGCACACCGCCGTCGGTGCCGCCGGTCAGGTTCCAGATGACCCAGGAGTCCATGGTGCCGAAGAGGATGTCGCCGCGCTCGGCGCGCTCGCGCAGCCCCTCGACGTTGTCGAGCAGCCAGCGGACCTTGGGGCCGGCGAAGTACGAGGCGAGCGGCAGCCCGGTCTCGCGGCGGAAGCGGTCCTGGCCCACGTTGCGGCCGAGCTCCTTGCAGAGCGCGTCGGTACGGGTGTCCTGCCAGACCAGCGCGTTGTGCACCGGCTCACCGGTGTTCCTGTCCCACAGCAGGGTGGTCTCGCGCTGGTTGGTGATGCCGATCGCCTTGACGTCGGCGGAGGTGATGCCGGCCTTGACGATGGCCCCGGCGACGACCTCCTGGACGTTCTCCCAGATCTCGGTCGCGTCGTGCTCGACCCATCCCGGCTTCGGGAAGATCTGCTCGTGCTCCTTCTGGTCGACGGAGACGATCCGGCCGTCCTTGTCGAAGACGATGCAGCGGCTGGAGGTGGTGCCCTGGTCGATGGCCGCGATGAACGGGCCGGTGCCGTGGGTGCCGGTGGTGTGTGCGTCGGTCACGGTGTGCTCCCGGAAGTCTGTGAAATGAGGAGGTACGGCTCGGACTAGGCGAAGGCGAGGTTGTAGAGGCCGCCGGCGAGTGCGCCGCCGACGAGCGGACCCACGATGGGTACCCACGCGTAGCCCCAGTCCGAACCGCCCTTGTTGGGCAGCGGCAGCAGGGAGTGCACGATGCGCGGACCGAGGTCGCGGACCGGGTTGATGGCGTAGCCGGTCGGGCCGCCGAGCGAGAGGCCGATGCCGACGACGACCAGCGAGGTGATCAGCGCGCCGAGCACGCCGAGGCCGTTGCCCTCGTCGTTCAGGCCCTGGGTCAGGATCGCCAGGACCAGCACGACGGTCGCGATGATCTCGGTGACGACGTTCTGCACGCCGTTGCGGATCTCCGGACCGGTGGAGAAGATCCCGAGCACCGGGCCCGCCTTCGGGGCGGCGGCCCGGTCGACCAAGCCCTCGTCGGTGGAGGCGCTCCCGACGATCTCCGGGTCGGTCAGGTGGGCGTGGAACTGACCGTAGTAGACCGCCCAGACCAGCAGGGCGCCGATCATTGCGCCGAGCAGCTGCGAGCCGAGGTAGAGGGGCACGTGGCCCCACTCGGTACCGCCCTGGATGGCCAGGCCGAGGGTGACCGCCGGGTTGAGATGGGCGCCCGATACGCCGCCGGCGAGGTAGGCGCCGGTCAGTACGGCGAAGCCCCACCCGAAGGTGATGGCGAGCCAGCCCGCGTCCCGGGCCTTGCTGCTCTTCAGCGTGACGGCGGCACAGACACCGCCGCCGAGCAGGATGAGTACGGCGGTCCCTATGGTCTCGCCGATGAAAATGTCGGAGCTGGACACCCGCGACTCCTTTGTCCTTCGTCCAGGGGAGAGCGGATCACCGGTCCCGCCGGTGTTCCGCGCCCCAGATGGGTATCCACGAAGCGTGGGCAGCCCATCTGTAAGGGCTTGACCGGCCCTTGGCACTGTCACACTCTAACGCTTATTACCGTTAGGCGTTCGACAATGCCGACCGTTGAACGGCAGTGTTCCCCCGGGTGAAGGAAGCGTCAAGGGTTCTGTGGCCCACGACTCGGTGCGCGACGCGATCGTTACCGCGTGCGGGGCTGAGGCGGGGGCGTCCTCGGGTGCGCCTGGGCGCCGGGGCCGCGGCCGTACGGCGTAAGGGGGGCGCGGGGGGCCGCGCGGGACGCCGGGGCGGGCGGGAGGCCGGCGCCTCCCGCGCCGCCCCGTCCGGTGGGATCAGAAGCGGCCGGCGCCCAGATCCCGCGAGACCGCGCGGGCGCAGTCGCGTACGGCCGCGATCAGCTCGGGCCGCAGCGTCCCGCCCGGGGCCACCCGCTCCACCGCGCCGGTCACGGCGACCGCCCCGACCGGCATCCTGCGCCGGTCGTGCACCGGGGCGGCCACGGCGGCGACCCCTTCCCAGGTCTCCTCGGCGTCGGCGGCCCAGCCCTGGGCGCGGACCAGGTCGAGCATCGCTTCGAACTCGTCGGCCGCGGTGACGGTGCGCCCGGTGAAGGAGCGGCGCTCCGCCTCCATGACCTCGCTGTGGGCCACCGGGTCGTACGCGGAGAGCACCTTACCCAGCGCGGTGGAGTGCAGCGGCTGCATCGCCCCCACCTCCAGCACCTGGCGGCTGTCGTCGGGGCGGAAGACGTGGTGGACGATCAGTACGCCGTGCTGGTGCAGCACCCCCAGGTGGACGCTCTCGCCGCTGGAGCGGGCCAGGTCGTCCGTCCAGACCAGGGCGCGCGCCCGCAGCTCGTGGACGTCCAGGTAGCTGTTGCCCAGCCGCAGCAGCTCCGCCCCCAGCTGGTAGCGGCCCGACGCCGCGTCCTGCTCGACGAACCCCTCCAGCTGGAGGGTGCGCAGGATGCCGTGCGCGGTGCCCTTGGCCAGCCCCAGCGAGGAGGCGATGTCGGAGAGCCCGAGCCGGCGCTCGCCGCCCGCCAGCAGTCGCAGCATCGCGGCCGCCCGCTCCAGCGACTGGATGTTCTTGGCCATCGCGCCGTACTCCTCCACCTCGGTTCGACAATGCTGAACACTATCGGTCGATGCCGACCTCCGCCGGACTCCGGGGAAAAGTCTCCGCCACCGCCTCGCCCGCGCCGCACCCGCCCAGCATGCAGTCCGCCGTTCGGACGCATCGACGGCGCCGACGACGGTCCGGCTAGGCTGGCGGGGTGCGCCTTCCCCGAGAAGGACGCAAAGCCGACAGCCGTCGCATCCCTGGGAGATCATCCATGGCCTCGTTGCCGACATCCGCCGCCGACAGCCGGACCCGCGCAGAAGCGCTCCGAGAAGCGCTCGCCACCCGCGTGGTGGTGGCCGACGGGGCGATGGGCACCATGCTCCAGGCACAGGACCCCACGCTGGAGGACTTCGAGAACCTCGAAGGCTGCAACGAGATCCTCAACATCACCCGGCCCGACATCGTCCGCTCGGTCCACGAGGAGTACTTCGCGGTCGGTGTCGACTGCGTCGAGACCAACACCTTCGGCGCCAACCACTCCGCCGCCAACGAGTACGAGATCGCCCACCGGATCCACGAGCTCTCCGAGGCCGGCGCCCGGATCGCCCGCGAGGTGGCGGACGAGTTCGCCGCGAAGGACGGGCGTCAGCGCTGGGTCCTCGGATCGATCGGCCCCGGCACCAAGCTGCCCTCGCTCGGCCACATCGCCTACGACGTCCTGCGCGACGGCTACCAGCGGAACGCCGAGGGCCTCCTCGCCGGCGGCTCGGACGCGCTGATCGTCGAGACCACCCAGGACCTGCTGCAGACCAAGTCCAGCATCATCGGAGCGCGCCGGGCGATGGACGCCCTCGGCGTCCAGGTCCCCCTGATCTGCTCCCTCGCCTTCGAGACGACCGGCGTCATGCTGCTGGGCTCCGAGATCGGCGCGGCCCTCACCGCCCTGGAACCGCTGGGCATCGACCTGATCGGCCTGAACTGCTCGACCGGCCCGGACGAGATGAGCGAGCACCTGCGCTACCTCGCCCGCCACTCCCGTACGCCCCTGATGTGCATGCCCAACGCCGGCCTGCCGGTCCTCACCAAGGACGGCGCGCACTTCCCCCTCGACCCGGAAGGGCTGGCCGACTCCCAGGAGCACTTCGTCCGGGACTACGGCCTCTCCCTCATCGGCGGCTGCTGCGGTACCACCCCCGAGCACCTGCGGGCCGTCGTCGAGCGGGCCCGCTCCCTCACCCCGGCCGAGCGCGACCCGCGCCCCGAGCCCGGCGCGGCCTCCCTCTACCAGCACGTCCCCTTCCGCCAGGACACGGCCTACCTGGCGATCGGGGAGCGCACCAACGCCAACGGCTCCAAGAAGTTCCGCGAGGCCATGCTGGAGGCCCGCTGGGACGACTGCGTGGAGATGGCCCGCGACCAGATCCGCGAGGGCGCGCACATGCTCGACCTCTGCGTCGACTACGTGGGCCGCGACGGCGTCGCCGACATGACCGAGCTGGCCGGCCGCTTCGCCACCGCCTCCACCCTGCCGATCGTGCTGGACTCCACCGAACTCCCCGTCCTGCGTGCCGGCCTGGAGAAGCTCGGCGGCCGGGCCGTGCTCAACTCGGTCAACTACGAGGACGGCGACGGCCCCGACTCCCGCTTCGCCAAGGTCAGCGCTCTGGCCGCCGAGCACGGAGCGGCCCTGATCGCCCTGACGATCGACGAGGAGGGCCAGGCCCGCACCGTCGAGCACAAGGTCGCCATCGCCGAACGGCTCATCGAGGACCTCACCGCCAACTGGGGCATCCGCGAGTCCGACATCCTCATCGACACCCTGACCTTCACCATCTGCACCGGCCAGGAGGAGTCCCGGGGCGACGGCATCGCCACCATCGGGGCGATCCGCGAGCTGAAGAAGCGCCACCCCCACGTCCAGACCACCCTCGGCCTCTCGAACATCTCCTTCGGCCTCAACCCCGCCGCGCGCGTGGTGCTGAACTCCGTCTTCCTCGACGAGTGCGTCAAGGCGGGGCTGGACTCCGCGATCGTGCACGCCTCGAAGATCCTGCCGATCGCCCGGCTGGAGGAGGAGCAGGTCAAGGTCGCCCTCGACCTGATCTACGACCGCCGTGCCGAGGGCTACGACCCCCTCCAGAAGCTCATGGAGCTGTTCGAGGGCGTCAACATGAAGTCGATGAAGGCGGGCAAGGCCGAGGAGCTGATGGCCCTGCCCCTGGACGAGCGGCTCCAGCGCCGCATCATCGACGGCGAGAAGAACGGCCTGGAGGCCGACCTCGACGAGGCGCTCCAGGACACCCCCGCCCTCGACATCGTCAACAACACGCTGCTGGAAGGCATGAAGGTGGTCGGCGAGCTGTTCGGCTCCGGCCAGATGCAGCTGCCGTTCGTGCTCCAGTCCGCCGAGGTCATGAAGAGCGCGGTGGCCCACCTGGAACCGCACATGGAGAAGTCCGACGCCGAGGGCAAGGGCACCATCGTGCTGGCCACCGTCCGCGGCGACGTCCACGACATCGGCAAGAACCTCGTCGACATCATCCTCTCCAACAACGGCTACAACGTCGTCAACCTCGGTATCAAGCAGCCCGTCTCCGCGATCCTGGAAGCCGCCGAGGAGCACCGCGCCGACGTCATCGGCATGTCCGGTCTCCTGGTGAAGTCGACCGTGATCATGAAGGAGAACCTCGAAGAGCTGAACCAGCGCAAGATGGCCGCCGACTTCCCCGTCATCCTCGGCGGCGCCGCGCTGACCAGGGCCTACGTCGAGCAGGACCTGCACGAGATCTACGAGGGCGAGGTCCGCTACGCCCGGGACGCCTTCGAGGGACTGCGCCTCATGGACGCGCTCATCGGCGTCAAGCGCGGGGTGCCGGGCGCGGCCCTGCCGGAGCTGAAGCAGCGCCGCGTCCCGAAGAAGGACGCCGCGGTGCTGGAGGTCGAGGAGCCCGAGGGCTCGGTGCGCTCGGACGTCTCCATCACCAACCCCGTCCCCGAGCCGCCGTTCTGGGGCACCCGCGTCATCAAGGGCATCCCGCTCAAGGAGTACGCCTCCTGGCTCGACGAGGGCGCCCTGTTCAAGGGCCAGTGGGGGCTCAAGCAGGCCAGGACCGGCGACGGACCGACGTACGAGGAGCTGGTGGAGACCGAGGGGCGCCCGCGCCTGCGCGGCTGGCTCGACCACCTCCAGTCCAACAACCTCCTGGAGGCGGCCGTCGTCTACGGCTACTTCCCCTGCGTCTCCAAGGGCGAGGACCTGATCCTCCTCCACGAGGACGGCTCCGAGCGCACCCGCTTCACCTTCCCGCGCCAGCGCCGCGGCCGCCGCCTCTGCCTGGCGGACTTCTTCCGCCCCGAGGAGTCCGGCGAGACCGACGTCATCGGCCTCCAGATCGTCACCGTCGGCTCCCGGATCGGCGAGGCCACGGCCGAACTGTTCGCCGCCGACTCCTACCGCGACTACCTGGAGCTGCACGGCCTGTCCGTCCAGCTCGCCGAGGCGCTGGCCGAGTACTGGCACGCCCGCGTCCGGGCCGAGCTCGGCTTCGCGGGGGAGGACCCGGCGGAGGTCGAGGACATGTTCGCGCTGAAGTACCGGGGCGCGCGGTTCTCGCTCGGTTACGGGGCGTGCCCGGACCTGGAGGACCGGGCGAAGATCGCCGACCTGCTCCAGCCGGAGCGGATCGGCGTGCACCTCTCCGAGGAGTTCCAGCTCCACCCGGAGCAGTCCACCGACGCCCTCGTCATCCACCACCCCGAGGCGAAGTACTTCAACGCCCGGTAACCCCGTGTTCCGGCCGCCGTTCCGTGCCCTTCGCGCACCGCGGCCGGACACGTCGTACACTGGTCGGTCCAGTGCAGGCCGGTCGCCCTCCCACCCGTGGGAGCGGCGGCCGGCCTTCTCGTCCCTTTACGGAAGGTGTGCCGGATGACCAGTACGGTCCCCGCGTCCTTGACCCGCACGGCCGAAGGCGCCGCCCTGCAGGCGGTCCTTCTCGACATGGACGGAACCCTGGTCGATACCGAGGGCTTCTGGTGGGACGTGGAGAAAGAGGTCTTCGCCGGGCTCGGGCACCGGCTGGAGGAGTCCTGGCGGGACGTGGTCGTGGGCGGGCCGATGACCCGCAGCGCCGGCTACCTCATCGACGCCACCGGAGCCGACATCCGGTTGGACGAACTGACCGTGCTGCTCAACGACCGGTTCGAGAGCCGCATCAGCCGGGGAGTGCCGCTGATGCCCGGGGCCGAGCGGCTGCTGGCCGAACTGGCCGCCCACGAGGTGCCCACCGCGCTCGTCTCCGCCTCCCACCGCCGGATCATCGACCGGGTGCTGGACTCGGTGGGCCACCACCACTTCGCGCTCACGGTCGCCGGCGACGAGGTGGCCCGGACCAAGCCCCACCCCGATCCCTACCTCACCGCCGCCGCGGGCTTCGGCGCCGAGCCCTGGCGCTGCGCGGTCGTGGAGGACACCGCGACCGGGGTCGCCGCCGCCGAGGCCGCCGGGTGCCGGGTCGTCGCGGTGCCGTCCGTCGCCCCCATCGCCCCCGCGGCCGGGCGCGTGGTGGTCGGCTCCCTCGAAGACGTCGATCTGGCCTTCCTGCGGAAGCTCATCACGGGAACGGGCTGAGCGGGGCGCCGGGCGGACGGATGTGAACGAACGGCGGATGTTCTGCCCGGCCCGTGTGCGTTCCGCCAACGTTCCGTGGATGTGGATCATCCGAAGGGCGCATCTGTGAAGAGGAGTGACCGGTGACCTTCCTCACTCCCGACCCCTCGACGGGTGGACGGGATCAGCCGTTCTGTCCGCAAAGATGATCGTATGAGCTGCCGGTGAGCGGCTGGAGGAGCGCGAGCCGCCCTCCGGACGGTCCGGGGCGGCGAGCCACGGCTACTAGCGTTGATCCCTCACCTGCCGGGATGAGGGAGAACGTCCAGATGAACCGCAAGACCCTGGTGCTGCCGGCCGTCGTCGGCCTGCTCGCCCCCGTGCTCGCCGCCTGCGGCGGCACGGACGGCGGCGCCGGTGGCAAGGGCGCCATCGTCGTCGGCACCACGGACCAGCTCGTGGCCTCCAAGGAGAACCCCGCGCCGCTCGACCCGGCCGTCGGCTACGAAGCGGGCGTCTGGAACGTCCTGCGGCAGACCGTGCAGACCCTCACCACCGTGCCCAGCGGCGGCGGCGAACCGGTGCCCGAGGCCGCCCGCAGCTGCGCCTTCACCGACACCGCCAACGAGAGCTACCGCTGCACCCTGCGGGCGGGCCTCACGTTCGCCGACGGCACGCCCGTCACCGCCGAGGACGTCAAGCACTCCATCCAGCGCGTCATCGACATCGACGCGGACAGCGGACCGGTCGGCCTGCTGGCCAACATCGACATGATCGAGACCAAGGGCGAGGACCAGGTGGTCTTCCACCTGAACACGCCCGACGCGACCTTCCCGTACAAACTCGCCACCCCCGCCGCCGGCATCGTCCCGAAGGCGAAGTACCCGGCGAAGGCGGCGCGCACCGGCTTCCAGGTGGACGGTTCCGGGCCGTACACCATGGAGCCGGAGGTCGAGGACGGCCGCGTCGTCAAGATCGGCTTCGCCAGGAACCCCGCGTACAAGGGGCAGCTGAAGGTCCTCAACGACAAGGTGGAGATGGACCTCTTCCCCGACGCCGGGGCCATGGGCGAGGCGCTCGACGAGAAGAAGATCCACCTCATGACCCGCGCCATGTCGCCCGAGCAGGCCCACGACATGCTCGTGGACCCGAAGGAGGGCGTCGACCTCACCGAACTGCCCGGCCTCGCCATCAGCTACCTCGGCTTCAACACCAAGGACCCGGTGGTCACCAAGCCGGTACGGCAGGCCATGGCGCAGATCATCGACCGCGGCCAGATCGCGGGCAAGGTCTACGGCACCACCGCCGAACCGCTCTACTCGCTCATCCCGTCCACCATCGCCGGACACACCAACGCCTTCTTCAACAAGTACGGCGAGCCCAGCACCGCCAAGGCCGCGAAGATCCTCGACGACGCCGACGTCAAGACGCCGGTGGCGTTCACCCTGCACTACACCAGCGACCACTACGGCCCGGCCACCGCCGAGGAGTTCAAGGCGATCCAGCAGCAGCTGAACGCCTCGGGCCTCTTCAAGGTCTCCGTCCGGGGCGAGGAGTGGTCGACGTACCGCCCCCAGCAGAAGCGCGGCGACTACGCGGCCTACGGCATGGGCTGGTTCCCCGACTTCCCGGACCCGGACAACTACACCGCGCCCTTCCTGGACGCCGACGACTTCCTCAACTCGCCCTACCGCTCGCCCGAGGCGGAGAAGGTGCTCATCCCGCAGTCCCGCCGCGCGGCCGACCGCACCGCCGCCGCGGACGCCTACGAGAAGCTCCAGGACATCGTCGCCGACGACGTGCCGGTGCTCCCGATCTGGCAGGGCAAGCAGTACGTGGCCTCCCGCGACGGGATCGCCGGCGTCGAGCGGTCCGTCAGCGCCACCTCCGAACTGCAGCTCTGGGAGCTCAACCGGCCCAACGCCTGACGACCCCGGAGAGCCGTGGGGGGCCCCGCCCCCCCCCCCCCGGGGGGGGGGGGGCCCCCCGGCCGCGGGGGGGGGCCCCCCCCCCGCCCCGCCCCCCCCCCCCCCCCCCCCCCCCCGCCCCACCCCCCCCCCCCCCCCCC
>NZ_JBIRLM010000007.1:66992-100501 GCF_044330565.1 Streptomyces sp. NPDC017448
GATCCAATCCTGAGAACTCCTTAGGTGTTCCTTCAGCGCGCAACACCGCACGGTCCCCGGCAGCCCGGGCCCCCCCCCCCCCCCGGGGGGGGGGGGCGCCGCCCCCCACGGCTGCGCGGGGCGGGACCGCTACTGCGCGCCGGGACGCACCAGCCCGCTCTCGTACGCGTACACCGCGGCCTGCACCCGGTCGCGCAGCCCCAGCTTCGTGAGCACATGGCCCACGTGCGTCTTGACCGTCGTCTCGCTGACGAAGAGGTCCGCCGCGATCTCCGCGTTCGACAGCCCCCGCGCCACCAGCTTCAGCACCTCGACCTCGCGGTCCGTCAGCGTGTGCAGGGCGTCCGGCACCGGCTCCTCGCCGGAGGGCAGGTGGTCCGCGTACTTGTCGAGCAGCCGGCGCGTGATGCTCGGCGCGAGCATCGCCTCGCCCGCCGCCACCACCCGGATCGCCTGCACCAGCTCGGCCGCCGGGGCGTCCTTCAGCAGAAAGCCGCTCGCCCCGGCGCGCAACGCCTCCACCACGTACTCGTCGAGGTCGAAGGTGGTCAGCACCAGCACCTTCGCCGGGCCGTCCTTCCCCGGGCCGGTGATCTGACGGGTCGCCTCCACCCCGTCCATCCGCGGCATCCGGATGTCCATCAGCACCACATCGGGCTGCAGCGCCCGCACCTGGTCGATGGCCTGCAGGCCGTCACCGGCCTCGCCGACCACCGCCAGATCGCCTTCCGCCTCCAGGATCATCCGGAAACCGGTGCGCAGCAGAGGCTGGTCGTCGACCAGAAGGACGCGGATCGCCACAGGAACTCCTTAAGGGCCCTCAAGGGCCTCGGTTCGGCCGGCCTCGGCCCGGACCGGTCCCATTCTGCCCTGGTCGCCCCCGCCCGTGTCCGCCGGGCGGACGGGCAGCGGATAGGCCGGCGGAGTCCCGCCGAACTCCGGACATACCGCCCGGTGGTCGCACCAGCCGCACAGCTTCGTCGGCCGGGGCCGCCAGTCGCCCGTCTCCGTCGCCCGCGCGATCGCGTCCCACAGCGCCAGCAGCTTGCGCTCCACCCGCTCCAGATCCGCCATCACCGGGTCGTAGGTCACCACGTCGCCGCTGCCGAGGTAGACCAGCTGGAGGCGGCGCGGCACCACGCCCTTCAACCGCCAGACCACCAGCGCGTAGAAGGTCATCTGGAACAGCGGCCCCTCGGAGTACTCCGGCCGGGGCGCCTTCCCCGTCTTGTAGTCGACGATGCGGACCTCACCGCTCGGTGCCACGTCCACCCGGTCGATCACCCCGCGCAGCCGCAGCCCCGACTCCAGCTCCGTCTCGACGAACATCTCGCGCTCCGCCGGCTCCAGCCGCGTCGGGTCCTCCAACGAGAACCACCGCTCCACCAGCTGCTCCGCCTCGCCCAGCCAGCGCGTCAGCCGCTCGCCCCCGGCGTCCCCGTCGAACAGCTCGCCCAGCTCCGGCCTCGACTCCACCAGCCGGTCCCACTGGCCGGGGACCAGAGCCCGCGCCCGCGGCGCCGTACGGTCGGCCGCGGGGGCGTCGAAGAGGCGCTCCAGCACCGCATGGACCAGAGTGCCGCGGGTAGCCGCTTCGCTGGGCTTCTCCGGCAGCTTGTCGATCACCCGGAAGCGGTAGAGCAAGGGGCACTGCATGAAATCGCTCGCCCGCGACGGCGACAGGGACGTGGGCGGCTGGGGCGGGCGCGGCGCGGAGGTCATGTCTCAAGACCCTACGGCCCGCCACCGACAGCGAGCGGCATACCATCGACGGCAGACCCTCGCACGTGCATGATCGTGGCACAGGCCACACACCGAACCGAAGGGAACCCGTGGACGACAGCGGCGACAGCGGGCGGCCGCAGCCCGGCGCAGGGGGAGCGGGCCCCGGCCCCGGCAAGCCGAAGCGCCCCGCGGAGCCCGGCGGCGGCCTGCTCATGGGCCGCCCCTTCGGCGTGCCCGTCTACGTCGCCCCCAGCTGGTTCGTCGTCGCCGCGCTGATCACCTGGGTGTTCGGCGGCCAGCTCGACCGCGTCCTGCCCGAACTGGGCGGCGCCCGCTATCTGGTCGCCCTCTTCTTCGCCATCGCCTTCTACGCCTCCGTCCTCGTCCACGAACTGGCCCACACGGTCGCCGCGCTGCGCTACAAGCTCCCGGTCCGCCGTATCCAGCTCCAGTTCTTCGGCGGCGTCTCGGAGATCGAGAAGGAGACCGAGACCCCCGGCCGCGAGTTCGTCCTCGCCTTCGTCGGACCGCTCCTGTCGCTGGTCCTCGGCGGTGTCTTCTACGGGGCGATGCAGCTCGTCGAGCCCGGCACCGTCCCCGGCGTCCTGCTCGCCGGCCTGATGATCTCCAACCTCATCGTGGCCGCCTTCAACCTGCTGCCCGGCCTGCCCCTGGACGGCGGCCGGATGCTCCGCGCCGTCGTCTGGAAGATCACCGGCAGGCCCATGAGCGGCACCGTCGCCGCCGCCTGGGTCGGCCGCGCCCTCGCCGTCGTCGTCCTGGTCGGCCTGCCGCTGCTCACCCACACCGGGACGCTCGGCGGCGGCTCCCAGGACATCGGCGGGGTCGAGACCGTCATGGACGCGCTGCTCGCCGCGATCCTCGCCGGCATCATCTGGACCGGGGCGGGGAACAGCCTGCGCATGGCCCGCCTCCGCGAGCACCTGCCCGGCCTCCGGGCCCGCACCCTCACCCGCCGGGCCGTCCCCGTCGAGTCCGCCACCCCGCTCTCCGAAGCGCTGCGCCGGGCCAACGAGGCGGGCGCCCGCGCCCTGGTCGTCGTCGACGGGCAGGGCAACCCCAAGGGCCTCGTCCGCGAGACCGCCATCGTCGGGGTTCCCGACCACCGCCGCCCCTGGGTCGCCGTCAGCGGCCTCGCCCAGGACCTCACCGACGGCATGAGGATCCCCGCGGAGCTGGCCGGCGAGGCCCTCCTGGACCGGCTCAAGGCCACCCCCGCCACCGAGTACCTGGTCGTCGAGGAGACCGGTGAGATCTACGGGGTCCTCTCCACCGCCGACGTGGAGCGCGCCTTCGTCAAGGCCATGGCCCGCCCCGGCTCCTGAGCCCCGCACGGGCGGCGAGGGGCGACGGGAGGCCCCGGAATCACCGGTAGGCTGGTCACATGTCTGAACCGACCGGTGCCGCCCGCCGACGTGGGCCCTTCAAGGTCGGGGACCAGGTACAGCTCACCGACCCCAAGGGCCGCCACTACACCTTCACGCTCGAAGCCGGAAAGAACTTCCACACCCACAAGGGTTCTTTCCCGCACGACGAGCTGATCGGTGCTCCCGAGGGCAGTGTTGTCCGCACCACGGGAAACGTCGCCTACCTCGCGCTGCGCCCCCTGCTCCCCGACTACGTCCTGTCCATGCCCCGCGGCGCCGCCGTGGTCTACCCCAAGGACGCGGGCCAGATCCTGGCCTTCGCCGACATCTTCCCCGGCGCGCGCGTCGTGGAGGCCGGGGTCGGCTCCGGCTCGCTCAGCACCTTCCTGCTGCGCGCCATCGGCGAGCAGGGCATGCTGCACTCCTACGAGCGCCGCGAGGACTTCGCCGAGATCGCCCAGCAGAACGTCGAGCGCTACTTCGGCTCCCCGCACCCGGCCTGGCAGCTGACCGTCGGAGACCTCCAGGACAACCTCTCCGACACCGATGTCGACCGCGTCGTGCTGGACATGCTCGCCCCCTGGGAGTGTCTGGAGGCCGTCTCCAAGGCCCTGGTGCCCGGCGGCATCCTCTGCGCCTACGTGGCCACCACCACCCAGCTCTCACGCACCGTCGAGTCCATCCGCGAGATCGGCTGCTTCGCCGAACCGCAGCCCTGGGAGTCGATGATCCGCAACTGGCACGTGGAGGGCCTCGCCGTCCGCCCCGACCACCGGATGATCGGCCACACCGGCTTCCTGGTCACCGCACGCCGCCTCGCGGACGGCGTCGAGCCGCCGCAGCGCCGCCGCCGCCCCTCCAAGGGCGCCTACGGCGAGGACTACGACGGCCCCAACAGCCGGGGCGGAGCCGCCGCCTCCGAGGGCTGATCCGCTCGACGTACCGGCGCCGCCGCCCGGTTCCCCGACCGACCGGGGCCGGGCGGCGGTGCTTTCTCCGTCGACCCCGCCGTTCCGCCCCGGGTGTGAGGTGTGGCACGATTCCGGCAACCCCTCGGGGCGGCTCCCACCCCCCACCGGGCTCCCAGGAACCATCAGGAGACGTACCGCGTGCAGACACCCGCGCTCCCGGACCTCGCCCACACCGCCGCCAGGCCGGTGCACTGGCTCGCCACGGCCGCGGCGATGGCGGGGGTCGTCGCGCTGGCCGGACTGCTCCAGCCCGGGCCGGCCACCGCGACCGCCACCGCCCCCGAGCAGCGGACCGCCCGACGCGGCGCCCCCGTGCCCGCCCCGGACCCGGCCGGGGTGGACTTCCCGCTGGAGTGCGGCGCGGCCGGGACGACCGTCGCCCGGCACGCCCCCGGCGACCTCGACGGCGACGGGCGGCCGGAAACCGTCGCCGTGGTGCACTGCGACGCCGGATCGGGAACCCCGCCCGCCGGCGTCTACGTCCTGACACGGACGAGCGGGGCCGCACCCCGGGTCGTGGCGACCCTGGTGGACCCCGCTGACCGGAAGTCGGTCGAGGACTTCGCCGTACGCGACGGCACCGTCTTTGCGACCCTCCTCGGCTACTCCTCGCTGGACGTCCCCCGCTGCTGCCCCGACCAGGAGGAACAGGCGTCCTGGCGGTGGCAGGGGCGGGCCTTCGTCCGCAGCTCCGGCGACCTCGCCCGAAGCGCCTGACCCCTCGCTCCCGGGCGAGCCCGCGACCTCCGGGCCGCGCGCCGGCCTGCTAGTCGGCGTCCGGTCCGTACACCTCGACGCTGTCCTTGACGCGCCGTACGTGGATGCAGTCCCCGGGGCATTCCTTGGCCGAATCGACCACGTCCTGGAGGAGCGGCAGCGGCACCGGCGTGGTCGCCCCCGGATCCTGCAGCAGCTCGTCGTCCGCGCTCTTCACATACGCCAGGCCGTCGATGTCCAGCTCGAAGACATCGGGGGCGTACTGCACACAGATGCCGTCGCCCGTACAGAGGTCCTGGTCGATCCAGACCTCCAGGTCCTGCGTGCCACTGTCGCCCGGCGAGTCCTGCTGCACGGTCATGTGTCCTGCCGTTCCTGCGTATCCGAACCAATTGAAGCCAGCCCTGACGGGTGTTGACCGGTTCGACGATACAACCGGCGGCTTTCCGGTGCCGAAGGGTGGGTATTCCCTTGATGTGAGGGAGAGCGCAAGGGTGAAGATCGGACACGCCCCGCAGTCTTTGTGATCTAGGGGTTTCAATCACCACCCACCCAGGTAGGGTCAGGAAGCGTCCAGCTCCCCATGGAGGAGGTGAGGACCGTGGCAGCCCACGACGACGACATCAACCGCGGCATCCGGCCCGCGCGAGGGTCAGAGGACCCAGCCGGCCAGGTTGCCTATCTCGAGCAGGAAATCGCCGTCCTGCGACGTAAGCTCGCCGACTCGCCGCGCCACACGAGGATTCTCGAAGAGCGCATCGTCGAGTTGCAGACCAATCTGGCAGGCGTGTCCGCACAGAACGAGCGGCTCGCCAATACGCTCCGCGAGGCGCGCGACCAGATCGTGGCCCTCAAGGAGGAGGTCGACCGGCTCGCGCAGCCCCCGGCCGGCTTCGGCGTCTTCCTGCAGGCCAACGAGGACGGCACCTGCGACATCTTCACCGGGGGCCGCAAGCTCCGGGTGAACGTCAGCCCCAGTGTCGAGCTCGAAGACCTGCGGCGTGGCCAGGAGGTCATGCTCAACGAAGCGCTCAACGTGGTCGAGGCCATGGAGTTCGAGCGCGCCGGGGACATCGTCACCCTCAAGGAGATCCTGGAGGACGGCGAGCGCGCCCTGGTGGTGGGACACACCGACGAGGAGAGGGTGGTGCGGCTCGCCGAGCCGCTGCTCAACCTCACCATCCGCTCCGGCGACGCCCTCCTCCTGGACTCCCGATCGGGTTACGTCTACGAGGTGGTCCCCAAGAGCGAGGTCGAGGAGCTCGTCCTCGAAGAGGTGCCGGACATCGACTACGACAAGATCGGCGGCCTGGGCGACCAGATCGAGCTGATCCGCGACGCGGTCGAACTTCCGTACCTGCACCCCGACCTCTTCAAGGAGCACGAGCTCCGCCCGCCGAAAGGCATCCTGCTCTACGGCCCGCCCGGCTGCGGCAAGACGCTCATCGCCAAGGCCGTCGCCAACTCGCTCGCCAAGAAGGTCGCCGAGGTGACCGGGCAGCCCGCGGGGAAGAGCTACTTCCTCAATATCAAGGGCCCCGAGCTGCTCAACAAGTACGTCGGCGAGACCGAGCGGCACATTCGCCTGGTCTTCCAGCGGGCGAGGGAGAAGGCGAGCGAGGGCACCCCCGTCATCGTCTTCTTCGACGAGATGGAGTCGCTCTTCCGCACCCGCGGCAGCGGCGTCAGCTCGGACGTGGAGAACACCATCGTCCCGCAGCTGCTCGCCGAGATCGACGGGGTGGAGGGCCTGGAGAACGTCATCGTCATCGGCGCCTCCAACCGCGAGGACATGATCGACCCCGCCATCCTGCGCCCCGGCCGCCTCGACGTGAAGATCAAGATCGAGCGTCCGGACGCCGAGGCCGCGAAGGACATCTTCGCCAAGTACCTGACCCCCTCCCTCCCGCTGCACGCGGACGACCTCTCCGAGCACACCGGCTCGCGCGAGGCCGCCGCCCACGCCATGATCCAGTCGGTCGTGGAGCGCATGTACACGGAGTCCGAGGAGAACCGCTTCCTGGAGGTCACGTACGCCAACGGCGACAAGGAAGTCCTGTACTTCAAGGACTTCAACTCCGGCGCGATGATTCAGAACATCGTCGACCGGGCCAAGAAAATGGCCATCAAGGCATTCCTGGAACAAGGCCAGAAGGGGCTGCGGGTCGCCCATCTGCTGCAGGCCTGCGTGGACGAGTTCAAGGAGAACGAGGACCTGCCGAACACCACCAACCCGGACGACTGGGCCAGGATTTCCGGAAAGAAGGGCGAGCGGATCGTCTTCATCCGCACCCTCGTCACCGGAAAGCAGGGCGCGGACACCGGACGCTCCATCGACACGGTGGCCAATACCGGCCAGTACCTGTAATGCACGGACCGGCTGCGGAAGGCCCGACAGGGCCTCCGCGGCCGGTCGCATTCCCCGTTCCGGCCACGCCGGAGCAATGTCGTAATTGATCTCCCCACCGGCGCAGAGGCGCTCTAGGCTCTGCGGTACCGCCGAGTCGCGCAGTGCGGTGTCGGGCACCACACACGCACCGGACCCAGAAGCGGTACGTGAGCGTCGCTCCCGGAGGGGACCGACGCCGGGCAAGGAGGGCCGCATGACCGTACGGCGAGTAATGGGCATCGAGACGGAGTACGGGATCTCCGTCCCCGGCCACCCCAACGCCAATGCCATGCTCACCTCGTCCCAGATCGTCAACGCCTACGCGGCGGCGATGCACCGGGCGCGGCGCGCCCGCTGGGACTTCGAGGAGGAGAACCCGCTGCGTGACGCGCGAGGCTTCGACCTCGCCCGGGAGACCGCCGACTCCAGCCAGCTCACCGACGAGGACATCGGCCTCGCCAACGTCATCCTCACCAACGGCGCCCGGCTCTACGTCGACCACGCGCACCCCGAGTACAGCTCCCCCGAGATCACCAATCCGCGCGACGCGGTGCTCTGGGACAAGGCCGGCGAGCGGATCATGGCGGAGGCCGCCGAGCGGGCGGCCGCCATCCCGGGCGCCCAGCCGATCCACCTCTACAAGAACAACACCGACAACAAGGGCGCCTCCTACGGCACGCACGAGAACTACCTCATGCGCCGGGAGACGCCGTTCTCGGACATCGTGCGCCACCTGACGCCGTTCTTCGTCTCCCGCCAGGTCGTCACGGGGGCGGGCCGCGTCGGCATCGGCCAGGACGGCCAGGAGCACGGCTTCCAGATCAGCCAGCGCGCCGACTACTTCGAGGTCGAGGTCGGCCTGGAGACCACGCTCAAGCGCCCCATCATCAACACCCGGGACGAGCCCCACTCCGACGCCGAGAAGTACCGCCGGCTCCACGTGATCATCGGGGACGCCAACCTCTCGGAGATCTCCACCTACCTCAAGCTCGGCACCACCTCCCTGGTGCTGTCCATGATCGAGGACGCGTTCATCACCGTCGACCTCGCGGTCGACCAGCCCGTCCGCACCCTGCACGAGGTCTCGCACGACCCGGACCTGGGCCGGCTGATCACGCTCCGCAACGGCCGGACGCTCACCGCCGTCCAGCTCCAGATGGAGTACTTCGAGCTGGCCCGCAAGTACGTCGACGAGCGGTACGGGACGGACGCCGACGAGCAGACCAAGGACGTCCTGGCCCGCTGGGAGGACACGCTCAACCGGCTGGAGACCGACCCGATGAGCCTGTCGGGGGAGCTGGACTGGATCGCCAAGCGGGAGCTGATGGAGGGTTACCGCCGCCGCGACGCACTGGACTGGGACGCCCCCCGGCTCCACCTGGTGGACCTCCAGTACGCGGACGTACGCCCCGACAAGGGGCTGTACAACCGTCTGGCCGCCCGCGGGAAGATCAAGCGGCTGCTGGACGAGGACGAGATCACCCGGGCCCGCACGAAGCCGCCGGAGGACACCAGGGCGTATTTCCGGGGCCGCTGCCTGGAGCAGTACGCCGACGACGTGGCGGCCGCCTCCTGGGACTCGGTGATCTTCGACCTGCCGGACCGTGACTCACTGCAACGGGTGCCCACCCTGGAGCCGCTGCGCGGGACCAAGGAGCACGTCCAGGAGCTGCTGGACCGCTGCCGTACGGCGGAGGAGCTGGTCCGGACCCTGTCGGGCGGCTGAAAGTCCTCCGGGGTGGGAATCAATCACCCGAGGCCCGGACGTTGAACAACTACCGGGCCAGATGTCGGGCCCCGTGGGTAGGGTCTGATCAAGAGCTTCGATTGCTTCGAACCGAGCGGGGTGAGCTACATGGCGACCAAGGACACCGGCGGCGGACAGCAGAAGGCGACGCGTTCCACCGAGGAGGTCGAGGAGCAGGCGCAGGACGCGCAGGCGTCCGAGGACCTCGCGGAACGCCAGGAGAAGCTGAGCGACGACGTCGACTCGGTCCTGGACGAGATCGACGACGTCCTGGAGGAGAACGCCGAGGACTTCGTGAGGTCGTTCGTCCAGAAGGGCGGGCAGTAGTCCGTCCGCGCGGGCGCCCGGGGCTCCCGGGCGCCCGCCCGGACCGCGGGGGAGACGGGGCGGCGGCACGCGTCGCCGCTCCGGCCGCCCGCCGGGGGCCGCTTCCCGGCCCCGCCGGATCGGTGCGGACAACCTCCACCGAACATGTGGATCACTCCCGTCGGACGGGTAGGGTCCTGGCGTACGTGCTTCAACGGCAATTCGGCCATCGGCAAGTTGGGGGATGATCCTGACTGTCTTGCGCAGGGCCATCGCATACCTGGAGGGAAACGCGTGGAAGCCAACACTCGTAGCACCGGGCGTCTACCAGCTGCCTTCCTGACGCCGGGTTCGTCCTCGTTCATGGACTTCCTGTCGGACCAGTCGCCCGAGATGCTCCCGGGCAACCGGAGCCTGCCGCCGCTCCAGGGGGCCATCGAGGCGCCGCACGGGACGACCATCGTCGCCGCGTCCTTCCCCGGCGGCGTGGTCCTCGCCGGCGACCGGCGCGCCACCATGGGCAACATGATCGCGCAGCGCGACATCGAGAAGGTCTTCCCGGCCGACGAGTACTCGGCGGTGGGCATCGCCGGCACCGCCGGACTGGCCGTGGAGATGGTCAAGCTGTTCCAGCTGGAGCTGGAGCACTTCGAGAAGGTCGAGGGCGCCCAGCTCTCCCTGGAGGGCAAGGCCAACCGCCTCTCCACCATGATCCGTTCCAACCTCGCGATGGCCATGCAGGGCCTCGCCGTCGTGCCCCTGTTCGCGGGCTACGACGTCGACCGCGAGAAGGGCCGCATCTTCTCCTACGACGTCACCGGCGGCCGCTCCGAGGAGAACGGCTACGCCGCCACCGGCTCCGGGTCGATCTTCGCCCGCGGCTCGATGAAGAAGCTCTACCGCGAGGACCTGACGGAGGAGCAGGCCCTCACCCTCGTCGTGCAGGCGCTGTACGACGCGGCGGACGACGACTCGGCGACCGGCGGGCCGGACGTGGCCCGCCGCATCTACCCGATCGTCACCGTCATCACCGACGACGGCTTCCGGAGGCTGACCGACCAGGAGTCCGCCGAGATCGCGCGTTCCGTCCTGGAACGCCGCCTCGAGCAGCCCGACGGCCCGCGCGCCGCGCTGCTCTGACCCGGACCCCTGCGGGGCGCTCCGTCCGGATCGTGGCCGGCCCCGTGAGCCCGGCATGATCCGAACGAGAGGCCCGAGCCTCCCCCGACGCACTCGTCACTGACAGAAAGGGACGGATAGCCGGTGTCGACGCCGTTCTATGTCTCACCCCAGCAGGCCATGGCCGACCGGGCGGAATACGCCCGCAAGGGCATCGCCCGTGGTCGCAGCCTCGTTGTGCTGCAGTACGCCGACGGCATTGTGTTCGTCGGCGAGAACCCGTCCCGCGCACTCCACAAGTTCAGCGAGATCTACGACCGGATCGGCTTCGCGGCCGCCGGCAAGTACAACGAGTACGAGAACCTCCGCATCGGCGGAGTGCGCTACGCCGATCTGCGTGGTTACACCTACGACCGGGACGACGTGACGGCCCGTGGGCTGGCCAACGTCTACGCGCAGACGCTCGGCACCATCTTCTCCAGCGCCGCCGAGAAGCCGTACGAGGTGGAGCTGGTGGTCGCCGAGGTCGGCGCCGAGCCCGAGGGCGACCAGATCTACCGGCTGCCGCACGACGGTTCGATCGTGGACGAGCACGGCTCGGTCGCGGTCGGCGGCAACGCCGAGCAGATCAGCAGCTTCCTCGACCAGCGCCACCGCGACGGCATGACGCTGGCCGAGGCGCTCAAGCTCGCCGTGCAGGCGCTCTCGCGGGAGCCCGGCGGCGGGGAGCGGGAGATCCCCGCCGAGCGGCTGGAGGTCGCGGTCCTGGACCGGACCCGCCCCCAGCAGCGCAAGTTCAAGCGGATCGTCGGGCGTCAGCTGGCCCGGCTGCTGGACACGGACGCCGCGGGCAGCACGCCCACGGACGCCCCGTCCGACACCGAGGAGAACGACGCCCCCGGCACCGGCGGCGCGGCCGCCTCCACCGAGGAGTAGCGGGCAGCGCCCGGCGGCACTCCCGGGCAGCGGCCCGGGGGCGCCGCCGTCTCATGCCCCGGGCCCGGCGGGCGGCGGTGCGGTGGAGCCGCGTACGACGAGCCGGACCGGCAGCCCCCCGGGCTCCACGGGGCGGCCGTCCAGCACGGCGAGCAGCGCCTCCATGCCCCGCTCGCCGACCCGCTCCGCCGGGAGCCGCACCGTGGTCAGCTCCGGCTCCAGGGCGGTCGCCAGCGCCAGATCGTCGAACCCCGTGACCGACAGTTCGTCCGGCACCCGCAGTCCGAGCCGCCGGGCTGCCTTGCAGGCGCCCGCCGCCAGGATGTCGTCGTCGCAGACGATCGCGGTGGGCCTCTCCCCGGCGGCCGCCAGCGCCTGTTCCACGGCCTCCCGGCCCGCCCGCACGTCCAGCGCCGCCCGGACGGTCCGGACCGCGGCGCCCTCCACCGCGCCCAGCGCCTCGTGCAGCGCACCGGCGCGCACCGCGAACGTCCAGGTGTCCACGGCGGACGCCAGATGCAGGAAACGGCGGTGGCCGAGGCCCAGCAGATGGCCCGTCACCTGCCGCATCCCATCGGCGATATCGAGGTTCACCCGGGCGGCCGGCCCGGAGTCCGACGGATCGCTGTCCAGCATCACCAGCGGCAGGTCCGCCCCGTGCAGCGCCTCCAGCGCGCCGGCGGCCATCGAGGAGGCGATGACCCCGTCGAGCGCGGCGCGGGCCGAGGCGAACGGATCCCGGGCCGGGCCCGTGCCGTCCGGCGAGGGGTAGAGCACCACCCCGAAGTCGTGCTCGGCGGCGAGCGCCGCGGCCCCGGCGTACACCCGGGCGAAGAACTCGTTGGTGAGCGCGGGCACCACCAGCAGGGCGGTCCTGGTCCGCCCGAGCCGCAGACTCCGGGCCGCCAGATTGGGCCGGTAGCCGAGCTCGGAGGCCGCGTCCCGCACCCGCCGGGCCGTGGCCTCCGACACCCGGCCCGGCCACTTCCCGCCGAGCACCAGGGAGACCGTCGCCTGGGAGACGCCCGCCGCGCGGGCCACGTCGCGGCTGGTGGGCCGGGCGGGGACGGGCTGCTGCGCGCTGGTCACTCGTGCCTCCGTGCGGGATGTTCCGTGACGCCGCGAGGTGGACCCGCGGACTGCGCACATGGTACGTATGAGCCTCGACGTTATACGTAACACTTCGGTGCGCGCGGGCGGCCGGGGCGGAGAGGGGCGGACATGGCCGCGGGATATCTGGACATCCTCCGGGCGCCGCACGCGGCCCGGCTGCTGACGGGCACCCTGGTGGGGCGGCTGCCCAACGGAACCGCGCACATCGCCCTCGTGCTCTTCACCCGCGCGGAGGGCGGCAGCTACACCCTGGCCGGGGCGCTCGCCGCCGCCTACGGGCTGGCCACCGCCGTGGGGCAGCCGCTGCTCGGCCGCGCCGTCGACCTGTACGGGCAGCCGCGGGTCCAGCTCCCGGCCGCCGTGCTCTCCGCGCTCGGGATGGCCCTGCTGGCGCTCACCGGCCTCGGCTCGCTCCCGCTGGCCTACCTCGCCGTCGTCATCGCCGGGGTCGCCACACCGCCCCTGGAGGGCGGTCTGCGGGCCCTGTGGCCCAGCGTCCTCAAGGGCGAGGGTCAGGTGCACCGGGCCTACGCCATGGACGCCGTGGCGCAGGAGATCATGTTCACCGTCGGGCCGCTCCTGGTGACGCTGCTCGTCTCGCTGCGGTCCCCGGCCGCGGCGCTGCTCGTCATCAACGCCCTCGGCGTCCTCGGCGCGCTCTCGGTCGTCCTGTCCGAGCCCTCGCGCACCTGGCGCTCCGCGCCCCGCGAGGCGCACTGGCTCGGCGCCCTGCGCTCGCCCGGACTCCTCGCGCTCCTGGGCGCGTTCTTCTTCGTCGGGCTCGCCCTCGGCTCCATCACGGTGGCCGCGGTGGCGTACGCCGACGACCACGGGCGGGAGTCGGTGTACGGCTGGCTGATGGCCGCGCTCGGCCTCGGCGCGCTGATCGGCGGCCTGCTCTACGGAGCGCGGCAGTGGACGGGCGCCCCCGAGAAGCGGCTGCGGGTCATCGTCGGGCTGCTGGCGCTGGGCTACCTGCCGCTGGTGCTCACGCCCTCGGTCCCGGTCATGACCGCCCTCGCCGCCCTCGCCGGGGTGTTCCTCGCCCCGGCCATCGCCTGCTCCTTCATCGTGGTCGACCGGCACGCCCCGCGCGGCACGGTGACCGAGGCGTTCTCCTGGCTGGTCACCACGTTCGGCGTAGGCGCCGCGGCCGGCACGGCCGCCGCCGGCCCCGCGGCCGAACTCGGCTCGACCGCCTGGAGCTTCGCCGTCGCGGGGGCCGGGGGGGTGGCGGCCCTGGTCGTCCTGCTGGCCACCGGGAGGCTTCTCGCGGCTCCCGTCCGCACGGGCGCGGTCGCGACGGGATCGGAAAATGATCGAAACGGTGCCGTCGAACCCGGTTTCAGCTCGGGCCATAAGGCGTAATGTTCAGTCATGGACCGCCGCATTTTCGGGCTGGAGAACGAGTACGGCGTCACGTGCACGTTCAGGGGACAGCGCCGACTGTCACCTGACGAAGTGGCGCGCTACCTCTTCCGCCGTGTTGTGTCATGGGGCCGCAGCAGCAACGTCTTTCTGCGGAACGGCGCCCGCCTCTACCTCGACGTGGGATCGCATCCGGAATATGCGACACCGGAGTGCGACAACGTGACCGAACTCGTCACGCACGACAAGGCGGGCGAGCGCATTCTGGAAGGCCTGCTCGTCGACGCCGAACGCCGCCTGCACGAGGAGGGAATCGCGGGCGACGTCTATCTCTTCAAGAACAACACCGACTCGGCGGGAAACTCCTACGGCTGCCACGAGAACTACCTCGTGGCCCGGCACGGGGAATTCTCCCGACTCGCGGACATCCTCATTCCGTTCCTCGTCACCCGGCAGCTGATCTGCGGCGCGGGCAAGGTGCTCCAGACCCCGCGCGGCGCTGTCTACTGCGTCAGCCAGCGCGCCGAGCACATCTGGGAGGGCGTCAGCTCCGCGACGACCCGCTCCCGGCCGATCATCAACACCCGCGACGAACCGCACGCCGACGCCGAGCGGTACCGCCGCCTCCACGTCATCGTCGGTGACTCGAACATGTCCGAGACGACCATGCTGCTCAAGGTCGGCGCCACCGACCTGGTGCTCCGCATGATCGAGGCGGGCACGGTGATGCGCGACCTGACCCTGGAGAACCCGATCCGGGCGATCCGCGAGGTCAGCCACGACCTCACCGGCCGCCGCAAGGTGCGGCTGGCCAGCGGCCGGGAGGCGTCGGCCATCGAGGTCCAGCGGGAGTACTACGAGAAGGCCGTGGACTTCGTCGAGCGCCGGGGCATCCGCACCGGGACCGTCGACCGGGTCCTGGAGCTGTGGGGCCGCACCCTCGACGCGGTCGAGGCCGAGGACCTCGACCGGATCGACACCGAGATCGACTGGGTCATGAAGTACAAGCTCATCGAGCGGTACCGGGCCAAGCACAACATGACCATGTCGAATCCGCGGGTCGCCCAGATAGACCTCGCCTACCACGACATCCACCGCCGCCGCGGACTCTTCTACCTCCTGGAGAAGAAGGGGCAGACCGCCCGCATCTGCAACGACCTCAAGATCTTCGAGGGCAAGACGGTGCCCCCGCAGACCACCCGGGCGCGGCTGCGCGGCGACTTCATCCGCCGGGCGCAGGAGCAGCGCAGGGACTTCACCGTCGACTGGGTCCACCTCAAGCTCAACGACCAGGCGCAGCGCACAGTTCTGTGCAAGGACCCGTTCCGCTCCGTCGACGAGCGGGTGGAGAAGCTGATCGCCGGCATGTGACCGGCTCGCGGCTCCCTCGGCGACCGTGCGCCGCCGGGAGCGGCGCGGCGGACGCCGGACAGGACGCGGCCCCGGCCCGTGCGGGAGCACGGACCGGGGCCGCGTCGCGTGCCGGCCGGGTCCGCCTCCGCCGTACGCGGATGACGGCCGCCGGAGCTCTTTCCGTCCTACGCGAGCGAGGCGACGGCTCGGGGCGAACCGGCCATGCTAGCCGCCCGGGGGCGGAGCCGTGTCGGGACTCGTGGTGCCCCTGGGGTGAGGTCGTACAGTGGCGGGACTTGCCCGGAGCCCCCTACTCGCGAGTTGGACTGATGAACCCCACGAAGACTGCCCGGTACGCCGCCGCCGCACTGGTCGTGCCCGCCCTCCTGTTCACCGCCGCCTGCGGGTCCGACTCCAAGGACGACGACGCGCCGAAGTCGGGGCCCGTCGGGAAGGTGTCCGGAAAGTTCGGCGCCGAGCCCGAGATCGAGGTGCCCAAGGGCGCCAAGGCCGCCGAGGAGATCGTGGTGGAGGACGTGTCCACCGGTGACGGCGCCGAGGTGAAGAAGGGCGACATCGTCCGCCTGGACTTCGCCGGCAACCTGGAGGCGCTCGGCTCCACCTGGGCCCAGCGGCAGAACGCCCCGACGAAGGGCCCGCGCGCCCAGGTCGTCCAGGAGATCGGCCAGCAGGGCCAGATGCTGCCGACCAAGGTCGCCGACGCGCTGGCCGGTCACAAGGTCGGCAGCCGGGTCCAGGTCGAGGGCACGGCCGAGGCGATCGTCGGTGAGCAGCTGAACCCGCAGTCCGGGATCAAGCCCTCCGACCCGCTGGTCTGGGTCGTCGACATCGTCAACGCCAAGAAGGTCGACAAGAAGGGCGAGGCGAAGGGCGAGCAGGCCGCCAGCGAGGCCGGGATGCCCAAGGTCGAGGCGGCGTCGCAGAAGGCCGCGACGATCACCATCCCCAAGGGCGAGAAGGCTCCCAAGGACCTCAAGGAGCAGGTGCTGATCAAGGGCGACGGAGCCGAGGTCAAGGCCGGCGAGGGCCTGGTCGTCCAGTACACCGGGGTGAAGTGGGAGGACGGCGAGAAGTTCGACTCCTCCTGGGACCACGGCGGCGCGAGCGCCTTCCCGATCGGTGTCGGCGGCGTCATCCAGGGCTGGGACAAGGGTCTGGTCGGCAAGCACGTCGGCGACCGCGTCCTGCTGACCATCCCGCCGAACCAGGCGTACGGCGCCGACCCGTCGAACCAGCTGGCCAAGAACAACCTGGTCTTCGTCGTCGACATCCTCGGCACCGTCTGACCGGCGGCACGGCCCCGTACGGTCCGAGCGACGGGGCGACCCGTGCGAAACTTGTGGCCCCCAAGATTTTTTAGGAGCAGTTCAGTGAGCATCGAGAAGCCCGAGGTCGACTTCCCGGGCGGCGAGCCGCCGGCCGACCTGGAGATCAAGGACATCTGGGAGGGCGACGGCCCGGTGGCCCAGGCGGGCCAGACCGTCTCCGTCCACTACGTGGGTGTCTCCTTCTCCACCGGCGAGGAGTTCGACGCCTCCTGGAACCGCGGCACCCCGCTGCAGTTCCAGCTCGGCGCCGGTCAGGTCATCGCCGGCTGGGACCAGGGCGTCCAGGGCATGAAGGTCGGCGGCCGCCGCCAGCTGACCATCCCCGCCCACCTCGCCTACGGCGACCGCGGCGCCGGCGGCAAGATCGCCCCCGGCGAGACGCTGATCTTCGTCTGCGACCTCGTCGCGGTCTGATCGGCTCCGCGTGTGCGACATGAGGGCCCCCGCCGTCCGGCGGGGGCCCTCCGCGCTCCGCGGCGGGGGTCCCCGGCGCCCTCCGGCGAGGAGCTCCGCGCCGTCCGCGGCGGCCCTTCGCCGAGGGGCGGCCGGAAGCCCGGCTTTGGTCCGCACACCCCGGGGCGGTACGGTCGACCGTCGTAGAGCACCAGAGAAAGGGCGCCGATGGCGATTGCCAAGGCCGAGCGGTTGATGAACCTCGCGCTGTGCCTGCTGGGAACCCGGCGCCCGCTCAGCAAGCGCGAACTCCGCGGCTCCATCGAGGCGTACCTCGAAGCGGGCTCCGACGACTCCTTCAACCGGATGTTCGAGCGGGACAAGGACGATCTGCGGGAGCTGGGCCTCGTCATCGAGACCGTCGAGAACCTCGACGGCGACATCGGCTACCTGGCCCGCCGCGACAGCAACCGGCTGCCCCCCATCACCCTGGACGCCGAGGAGGCCGCCGCCCTCGGCCTCGCCGCCAAGGTCTGGCAGCAGGCCCGCCTCGCCGGGGCCGCCAGCGGGGCCCTGCAGAAGCTGCGTGCCGCCGGCATGCCCGAGTCCGAGGACGCCTACGAGGTCCACAGCGCCCTCGAACCCCGCATCCCCGTCCACGAGGCCGCCTTCGAACCCCTCATGCTGGCCTGCCGCGACCGCCGGCCCGTCACCTTCGACTACCGCAAGGCCAACTCCGCCCGCGCCGAGCAGCGCCACGTCGAACCCTGGACCCTCGAATGCTGGCGGGGCCACTGGTACCTCGCGGGCTGGGACCGCGAGCGCGGCGCCGAACGCGTCTTCCGGCTCTCCCGCATCACCGGCAAGGTCCGCTCCCGCGCCGGGGCGTTCACCGCCGAGGTGCCCGACGTGGTCACCGTCCGCGAGACCGTGGAGAGCTGGGCCGGCGAGGTCGCCACCCGTACCGCCCGGATCAGGCTCCGCGCCGGGGCCGGCTATCCCCTGCGGTCGCGCGCGACAGCGGTACGGGAACGCGGCGACGGGTGGGACGAGCTGGAGATCCCGTACGGGCACGGCCTCGACGCCTGGCTCGTCGAGTTCGGGCCGGACGTCGTCGTGGAGGAACCCGCCGATCTGCGGGCCGATGTGGTGGACCGGCTCCGCGCCGTGGCCAAGGACTAGGGGAGCGGAAAAGATGGCCACGAACGCGATCGACCAGACCCGCCGGATGCTGTCCCTGGTGACGTATCTGCGCGAACGCCCCGGCGCCCACGTCCAGGACGTGGCGCGGGCCTTCGGGATCACCGAGGACGAGCTGATCTCGGACCTCGACGTGCTGCCCATGTGCGGCACCAGCTTCCGCGGCGGCGACCTCCTCGACATCGACACCGACGGCGACCGGATCTGGTGGCACAACCCGGACGACGTCGCCGAACCGCTCCGGCTCGCCGCCGACGAGGCCACCGCGCTGCTCGTCGCCGCCCGCGCCGTCGCCACCCTGCCCGGCCTGCGCGAGAGCGACCGGGACGCCCTCGTCCGCGCCACCGCCAAACTGGAGACGGCCGCCGGCGAGTCCGGGGCCGCCAGCTCCCGGCTCTCGGTGACCTTCGAGGCGGAGGGCGGCGTCTTCGCCGACGTCGACCGCGCCATCTCCGAGCGCCGCCGGCTCTGGCTGCGCTACTACTCGCCCGCCCGCGACGAGCTGACCGAGCGCGAGGTCGACCCGATCCGGCTCTTCGCCGTGGGCCACACCTACATGGAGGGCTGGTGCCGGCTCTCCGAGGCCCGCCGGACCTTCCGACTGGACCGGGTCGCCGAGATCCGCCTCCTCGACGCCCCCGCCGCGCCGCCCGAGCTGGAGCTGCGCGACCTGTCCGCCGGACTGGTCCAGCCCGCCGCCGAGGACCCGGAGGTCGTGATCGAGGTCGGCCCCGGCGGCCGCTGGGTGGCCGAGTACTACCCGCACGACTCCGCCGAGGAGCTCCCCGACGGCGGCCTGCGGATCATCCTGCGCACTCCGGACCCGGCCTCGCTGCGCCGGCTCGCCCTGCGCCTCGGCGGCGACGGCCGCATCGTCACCCCGCCGGAGCTCGCCGCCAGCGCCCGCGACGCCGCCCGACAGGCGCTCGCCGCCTACGAGGACGCCCTCTGAGGGGCCGAGGAGGCGAGACGACCATGAACCGGACGCCCCCGTTCCGCTCCGCGGCCACCGGAATCCGCCCGGCGCCCCCGTCCGGCGCCGGGCCCGTCCCCGTGCCGGTGACCGCCGCACGCTTCCGGGCCGCCTGCCCCGTCTGCCGCGGGCGCTTCGAACTGGCCGCCGGGGCGCTGCGCCTGGCGATCGGCGCCACCCGCCGCACCACCTTCTACACCTTCACCTGCCCCGACTGCGGGGCCGGGGTCCGCAAACCCGCCGGGGAGCGCATCATCGAACTGCTCACCGGCGGGGGCGTACGGACCCTGCGTCTGCACACCGCGCCGTAGCGCCCCGACGCGGCGCCCGCCCGCCGCCCGCAAGCCCGTAGGAAGAGGCACGCCGAATGTTCTGGCCCATGCTCGCCATCGCCCTCGGATTCCTGGGCATCGCCGTTCTCGGGGTGCTCGGCGTCAAGGTCTTCGTGGAGGCCCGGCGCCTCGGGCGGCAGGTCACGGCCACCACCGAGCGGATCAACCGGGCCTCGGAGGAGCTCGAACAGGCGGCCACCCGGCTCGCGGCCACCGGCGACAGTCTGCGCTGACGGGCCGGGGCCCGGTGGCCCGCCGGGCGAGGAGGGTACTCTGCAGGGGTCGGCCCAGGCAGGGAGGCGCGGGCCGAAAGCCGGAGTACGCACGGGCATTGCCTCGCGTTTACCCCTGCGGGTTACGATCGCTGGCAAGCGCAACGATCGGACGTATGCCCGGTCGAACGGGTAGCGAGCCCACCCCCAGCCCAGCCGCCTCAGTGAGAAGGAAGTCGCACATGATCGGCAATCTGAAGCCCCTCGAGATCGTTCTGATCATCGCTGTCATCCTGCTGCTCTTCGGTGCCAAGAAGCTCCCCGACATGGCGCGTTCGCTCGGCAAGTCGGCCCGCATCCTCAAGAGCGAGGCCAAGGCCATGAAGAAGGACGACGCGGCCCCCGCGGCGCCCACCACGGAGACCGTCGACGACACGGTCCCGCCGCAGGCCACCACCGCGCGCACCATCCAGGCCGCCCCGGGAGACGTCACCAGCTCCCGTCCGGTCAACGAGGCCAAGCCCACCACCCAGAGCTGACCGCTGACGCACCGCGCCGACAGCCGCCGCACGAGACGAGGGAAGTGGGTTGCTCAAGTCTGCCCGCAAGCAGGAGAAGGACGACGAGGGGCGGATGCCTCTCCTCGATCACCTGCGTGAGCTGCGTAACCGGCTGCTGAAGGCCGTGCTGGCGATCTTGATCGCCGTCGTCGGGGCCGCCTTCTTCCACAAGGAGATCTTCGAGTTCTTGATGAAGCCGATCCTCGATTCGGTCGGCTGCAAGAACGGCGTGGAAACGATGGTCAACGGCCGCCCGTGCGCGGAGATGACCACCAACGGCCTGCTGTCCCCCTTCACCATCGCGCTGAAGGTCTCCCTCATGGCGGGCGTTCTCCTCGCCACGCCCGTCTGGCTGTACCAGCTCTGGGCTTTCGTCGCTCCCGGCCTCCACCAGAAGGAGAAGCGGTACTCCCTGGGGTTCGTGGCCGCGGGGGTTCCGCTCTTCACCGCGGGCGCCTACCTCGCGTACACGATCCTGCCGCAGACGGCCGAGATCATGCTCGGCTTCACGCCGGACAACGTCACCAACCTCCTGCCGCTCGACGATTTCCTCGACCTGATCACCCGCATGGTGATCGTCTTCGGTCTCGCCTTCGAACTGCCGTTGCTGCTCATCGCCCTCAACATGACCGGCGTCCTCACCGGCGCCCGCATGTTGCGCTGGTGGCGCGGAATGATCGTCGGCCTCACCGGCTTCGCGGCCCTCGCGACCCCCGGCGGAGAGCCCATCTCCATGCTGCTCCTCGCCGGCCCCCTCGCGGTGCTCTACTTCGTCGCCGTCGCCTTCTCGCTCCTGAACGACAAGCGGCGCAACCGCAACAACCCCGACGCCCAGCTCGGCGACGACGAGGCGTCGCCGCTCGATCTGACGCCCGAGCCCGTGGGCCGCGTGGAGAACGTCTCCCTCTCCCGCCCCGCGCTCCCCGGGCAGGCGTCCGGTGAGGCGGACGGCTCCGGCTCGCACCGGCTGAACGGTTACGACGACATCACCTGACCTTGTAGGGTCCGGCGGGTGACCAGCGAGATCACCCTCTTCGTCAATCCCACCGCGGGGCGCGGCCGGGGCGCGCACGCCGCGCAGCCGGCCGCTTCCGCGTTGCGGGGCGCCGGATTCTCCGTCCGTACGGTGCTGGGCGAGGACGCCGACGACGCCCTGCGCCGGGCGCGCGAGGCCGTCGCGGCGGGGACCGGAGCGCTGATAGCCGTGGGCGGGGACGGGCTGGTCTCCCTCGCCCTCCAGGCCGTCGCCGGGACCGGCACCCCGCTGGGCGTCGTCGCCGTCGGCACCGGCAACGACTTCGCCCGCGCGCTGGGCCTGCCCGTCCGCGACCCGGCGGCCGCCGGACGGCTGGCCGCGCGGGCGCTCAAGGAGGAGGGCCTCCGCGCCATCGACCTCGGACGGGTCGGGGAGCGCTGGTTCGGCACCGTCCTCGCCTCCGGTTTCGACTCACGCGTCAACGACCGCGGCAACCGGATGCGCTTCATCGGAGGCCGGTTCAGGTACGACCTCGCGATCCTCGCCGAGCTGGCCGCCTTCCTGCCGATCCCGTACCGGCTCCGGCTGGACGGCGGAGAGACCGTCGAGACCGAGGCCACCCTCATCGCGGTGGGCAACGGGACCACGTACGGCGGCGGCATGCGGATCTGCGCCGGCGCGGAGATGGACGACGGGCTCCTCGACGTGACCGTGGTCGGCGCGTGCACCCGCACCACGCTGCTCAAGGTCTTCCCGAGGGTCTACCGGGGCACACATCTGGACCACCCCGCCGTGACCGTCCACCGGGTCTCCTCGATCGAGCTGGCGGCGGCCGGGATCACGGCGTACGCGGACGGTGAACCGATGGGTCCGCTTCCGCTCACCGCCACCTGCGTGCCGGGCGCGGTGCGGGTGCTGACCGGCGGCTGAGGGGGCGCCGCCCGGGTGGGGGCCGGGAGCGCGGAGCCCGGGGCCCGGCGCTTTCAAAGATCGGGCTGAGTGTCCGAGGTGGCGGGTAGGCTCGTCATCAAGATGACAGAGGACCTCTCACCAGCTGAGCGATACCAGGCTTCTCGCGAGCGTGCGGCCGAGATGGCGACGGCCCTCGGGCCGTTCCGCGAGATGTACGAGTTCGGTCTGGACCCGTTCCAGATCGAGGCATGCCAGGCCCTGGAGGCGGGCAAGGGGGTGCTGGTCGCGGCCCCCACCGGGTCGGGCAAGACGATCGTCGGCGAGTTCGCCGTGCACCTCGCCCTGGAGCAGGGCCGCAAATGCTTCTACACCACGCCGATCAAGGCGCTCTCCAACCAGAAGTTCGCCGACCTGGTCAAGCGCTACGGTGCGGACAAGGTCGGTCTGCTGACCGGCGACAACAGCGTCAACTCCGAGGCGCCGGTGGTGGTGATGACCACCGAGGTCCTGCGGAACATGCTGTACGCGGGCTCCCCGGCGCTGTCCGGCCTCGGCTACGTGGTCATGGACGAGGTGCACTACCTCTCCGACCGGTTCCGGGGCGCGGTGTGGGAGGAGGTGATCATCCACCTCCCGGAGTCGGTGACGCTGGTCTCCCTGTCGGCCACCGTCTCCAACGCGGAGGAGTTCGGCGACTGGCTGGACACCGTGCGCGGTGACACCGAGGTGATCGTCTCCGAGCACCGGCCGGTGCCGCTCTGGCAGCACGTGATGGCCGGACGCAGGATGTACGACCTCTTCGAGGAGACGACCGACCACGGGGGCCGGGGCGCCGGACGCCGCGAGGTCAACCCGGACCTGGTCCGGCTCGCCCGCCAGGAGAGCCAGAACGTCTACAACCCGCGCGACCGCCGCCGGGGCAAGATGGTGCGCGAGGCCGACCGCGAGCGCGAGCGGCGCCAGCGGGGCCGGATCTGGACGCCCGGCAGGCCCGAGGTCATCGAGCGGCTGGACAACGAGGGGCTGCTGCCCGCGATCACGTTCATCTTCAGCCGGGCGGGGTGCGAGGCCGCCGTCCAGCAGTGCCTGTACGCCGGCCTGCGGCTCAACGACGAGGACAACCGGCGGCTGGTCCGAGAGATCGTCGAGGAGCGGACCGCCTCCATCCCCGGCGAGGATCTGCACGTCCTGGGCTACTACGAGTGGCTCGAAGGGCTGGAGCGGGGCATCGCCGCCCACCACGCGGGCATGCTGCCGACCTTCAAGGAGGTCGTCGAGGAGTTGTTCGTACGCGGCCTGGTCAAGGCCGTCTTCGCCACCGAGACGCTGGCGCTCGGCATCAACATGCCCGCGCGCTCCGTGGTGCTGGAGAAGCTCGTCAAATGGAACGGCGAGCAGCACGCCGACATCACTCCCGGCGAGTACACCCAGCTCACCGGGCGGGCCGGCCGCCGCGGCATCGACGTCGAGGGCCATGCGGTGGTCCTGTGGCAGCGGGGCATGGACCCGACCGCGCTGGCCGGCCTCGCGGGCACGCGTACGTATCCGCTGCGCTCCAGCTTCCGCCCCTCGTACAACATGGCGGTCAACCTGGTGCAGCAGTTCGGGCGGCACCGTTCGCGCGAGCTGCTGGAGACCTCCTTCGCCCAGTTCCAGGCCGACAAGTCCGTCGTGGGGATCTCCCGGCAGGTGCAGCGCAACGAGGAGGGGCTGGAGGGCTACAAGGAGGGCATGACCTGCCACCTCGGGGACTTCGAGGAGTACGCGCGCCTGCGGCGCGACCTCAAGGACCGCGAGACGGAGCTGGCCAAGCAGGGTGCGGCGCAGCGACGGGCGGCGGCCGCCTCCTCACTGGAGAAGCTCAAGCCCGGGGACATCATCCATGTGCCGACGGGGAAGTTCGCGGGGCTGGCCCTGGTGCTGGACCCGGGGCTGCCCGCCGGACGGGCCAACGGGCACCGCGGGTTCGACCACCACGACGGGCCGCGTCCGCTGGTGCTGACCGCCGAGCGGCAGGTCAAGCGGCTGGCCTCGATGGACTTCCCGGTGCCGGTGGAGGCGCTGGACCGGATGCGCGTCCCGAAGTCGTTCAACCCGCGCTCGCCGCAGTCCCGGCGCGACCTCGCCTCCGCGTTGCGGACCAAGGCCGGACACATCGTGCCCGACCGGCACCGCAAGGGGAGGGCCCCGGCCGCCGACGACCGCGAGATCGCCCGGCTGCGGACCGAACTGCGCGCGCACCCGTGCCACGGGTGCGACGAGCGGGAGGACCACGCGCGGTGGGCCGAGCGCTACCACCGGCTGCAGCGGGACACCCGGCAGTTGGAGAAGCGGATCGAGGGGCGGACGAACACGATCGCCCGGACCTTCGACCGGATCGTCGCGCTCCTCACGGAGATGGACTACCTCCGGGGCGACGAGGTCACCCCGGACGGGCGGCGGCTGGCCCGGCTCTACGGCGAGCTGGACCTGCTCGCCAGCGAGTGCCTGCGGGAGGGCGTGTGGGAGGGGCTCAACCCCGCCGAACTCGCCGCGTGCGTCTCGGCGCTGGTGTACGAGGCGCGGCAGGCCGACGACGCGGTGGCGCCCAAGGTGCCCTCAGGGCCCGCCAAGGCCGCGCTGGGCGAGATGGTGCGGATCTGGGGGCGACTGGACGCCCTGGAGGAGGACTTCAAGATCCACCAGGCGGAGGGGGTCGGTCAGCGCGAGCCCGATCTCGGTTTCGCCTGGGCGGTCTACATGTGGGCCTCCGGCCGGACCCTGGACGAGGTGCTGCGCGAGGCGGAGATGCCGGCGGGGGACTTCGTGCGGTGGTGCAAGCAGGTGATCGACGTGCTGGGCCAGGTGGCCGCCGCGGCGCCGCGGGAGACGGGGGCCGACGCGAGCGGCACCGCGGCCTCCGGCGTGGCGAAGAACGCGCGCAAGGCGGTGGACGCGGTGCTGCGGGGGGTTGTGGCGTACAGCTCGGTGGGGTGAGCGGGCGGCGGGGGAGCGGGCCGTTCCCGGCAGGGGGCGGCTATGTCCTGCGGGTCTTGGCCGCCGCTCCCGCGCAGACCATGCCCAGCAGTACCGTCAGTCCGCCGACGACGATGTTGTTGATGACGACCCCGGCGTCCGGGCTGCTGCCCACCACCCAGGTCGACACGATGATCCACGCACCCATCGCGCACATCGCCCAGCTCAGGCCGTACATGCGCTCCGGCATCACGGTGAAGCCGAGCGCCAGTACCGCGATGGCGAGGCCCATCACCAGGTTGTGCGTGACCAGAGCCGGCTGGCTCGCCGTGAAGTGGAGCACCCACGGGGAAACGGCGCAGTAGAGGCCGACCAGGAACACCGGCGCGTCCACCAGCGCCACATCACGGCCGCCCATCACACGGTCGTAGCGCGCACGCATCTCGGAGGCGTCGGGGTGGCCCGACAGATCACCCCTCGCGTGTGAGACGTTGCTCATGAGGTCTCGTCTCCTTCGCTTCCGCGGGCCCCGCCGACGTGGGATCGGTGGCGACGGGCACCCTTACTCCATAGTGCGCTTATCCGGCGCTTATGTGAATATTTCGGGCATGGTTCTTCGGGGGCTCTCCGCGGGATCGGCCGGAGCCCTCATGCGGTCCGCGAGTCCTCGTGCGGTCCGCGAGCCCTCATGCGGTACGCGAGCCCTCGTTCGGTCCGGGGCCCTCATGCGGTCCGGGGCCCTCGGCGTCCAGGCGTGCCGCCAGGGCGAGAAGGTCCGCCGCGTCCAGGCAGCGGTCCGTGTAACCGGGGAGCGGTACGTGCAGGGGCTCGGTCCACCGGGCCGGTACCTCCGCGATCCCGTACACCGCTCCCGCCAGGCCGCCCGTCACGGCCGCCACCGTGTCGGTGTCGCCGCCCACGTCGACGGCGGCCGCCAGCGCCCGCTCGAAGCAGTCCGTCGTGCGCAGCGCCCACAGGGCCGTCCCCAGGCAGGGCCACACCGCACCGTTGAACTCGGTCGCCAGGCCCGGGTGCCAGCCGGGGGCCAGCACCGCGGCCCAGCGGTCCCGGTGGGCGGCGTGCACCTCGGCCAGCGTTTCCGGCACGGCGGCGAGCGGGTCGCCGCCCGCCAGCGCGACCCGGATGAGTTCGTGGAGCACCGCGGTGCCCTCCCAGGCCGCCCGGTCGCCGTGGGTCAGGGCCGCGATCCGGCGGACCGCCTCCATCGTCCGCGTACGCCCGGCGCGTGCGAAGTACACCGCCGACGTCGAGGCCCGCATCAGCGAACCGTTGCCCGCCGCCCGCCCGTTGACCTGGAAGTGCAGGGCCGCGGCCAGGTCCCAGGGCGCACCGCCGGTCAGCACGTCCTCGGTCTGCAGCCCGATGTCCTTGGGGTCGCCCGCCGCCCACCGCCGGAACCGGTCGAACAGGTCCGGCAGGTCCAGGCCGTCGCGCTCCAGCAGCGACTCCGCGACCAGCACGGCCATCTGCGTGTCGTCCGTCGCCTCGCCGGGATCCCAGCCGCCGCCCCCGCACAACGTCCCGACGCCGTCCGGGAAGCGGGCCGTGAACACTCCGGCGGGGCCGAACTCGAACGGGGCGCCGAGCGCGTCCCCGGCGGCGGAGCCCACCACGGCTCCGGCCCCGCGGTCGCCACGGTCCGCGGATGCGCGCTGCGTCATCCGCCCAGGTTAAGGGCGGTCGTCGTGCGCGACGAGGGGCGGGGCCGCCGGGTGCGCGGTCCCGCCCCTCGCCGATGGGGTCCCGCCACGGACTACTTCGGGGGCATCAGGACCGTGTCGACGATGTACACCGTCGCGTTGGCGGTCGGGACGTTGCCGCAGACGACCTTCGAGGAGTCGTTCACGGTGTACTCCGTGCCCGAACCGGCCGTCGTCAGCGTGCTCTTCTCCAGGGTGGCGAAGGAGCCCTTCTCCAACTGCCCGGGCGTCAGCTTCTCACCGACCACGTGGTAGGTGAGCACCTTGGTGAGCTCGGCCTTGTCCGCCAGCAGCGCGTCCAGGTCGGCCTTCGGGATCTTCGCGAAGGCGTCGTCGGTCGGGGCGAAGACGGTGATGTTCTGCGCGTTGTTGAGCGTGTCGACCAGGCCGGCCTGCTTCACGGCGGCCACCAGCGTCGACAGCTCCTTGTTGTTCGACGCGGCGGTGGCGACCGGGTCCTGTGCCATGCCGTCGAACGAGCCCGCGCCCTCCTTCGGCACCGACGAACAGGCCGGGCCGAACGGCTCGTCCATGGGCGCCGGGTCGTCGGCCGGGGTACTGGCCGGCGCGGACGCGCTGGGCGTCGAGCCCGAGGCGGAGTCCTTGGAGGAGTCGTCCGACGAGCAGGCGGTCAGGGCGAGCGGCAGCACGGCGGCTGCGGACACGGCGAGAGCTGCGCGGCGGAAGAGGAGCGAGTTCATGGTGTTTCTCCTGAGTTGGGGGGGGTGATGGGGCCGGTGGGGCTGGTGGGTCTGAAGGGAGCGAGGGGGTGATGGGGACAAAGAGACAGAGAGGTGAGGGGGGGTGCGGTCGAGCGTGCCGCCTGCTCGGCGCCCGTCGCTCAACGCGTGAGGTGGGCCGCGGCCCGTCTCCCAGCCGCGGGAGACGGACCACGGGACCGGGGCGACGCGACGGCGCCCCCGCGACCGGCGGTCCGACCGCCCGTCGCGGTGAGCCCGGCACCTACCGAGCGGGGCCGCGGGGAGAAGCGGGCGCCGTTCGTCCGCGCGTCGTTCCGGTCTGTTCTCACGCAAGGGGTTCGGGGCCGGACGGCAGGCGGATTGGTCGGGTGCCCTCATTCACCCGTTCGGAGGTACGCCGGTGCTGAGGCGGCCCTTCGGCGCGGCAGCCGCGGCCGACCCCCGGCGGGGCGCCTCCACGGCGCTCCGACACATGGGGGAGCGACCGGAGGGATCCGGGATCCGGGACCCGGGATCCGGGATCCGGCAGGACGACGGCGGACGGCCGTGGGGGAGCCGGGGCGGGACCGACCGCCGCGCACGACGGAAAGGGCCCCGTACGGCGGCGTACGGTCAGCCCAGGCCGCGGGCGTGCTCGAAGCGGCTCCGCGCCTCGGCCAGGTCCACCAGCGGGTCCGGGTAGTCGACGCCCGCCCGGTCCCCCTCCTTCAGCTTCCAGGGCTCGTGGACCGCGGCCCCCTCCAGCCCCGCCAGCTCCGGCACCCACCGCCGTACGTAGTCGCCCCGGGGGTCCAGGCGCTTGCCCTGGCTCACCGGGTTGAGCACCCGGTTGGGGCGGGTGTCCGTGCCGGTGCCCGCCACCCACTGCCAGTTGAGCTGGTTGTTGGCCAGGTCGCCGTCGACCAGCAGGTCCAGGAAGTGCCGGGCGCCCACCCGCCAGTCCACGTACAGCGTCTTGGTGAGGAAGCTCGCGGCCAGCATCCGGGCCCGGTTGTGCATCCAGCCCTCGTGCGCGAGCTGCCGCATCGCCGCGTCCACCACCGGGTAGCCCGTCCGCCCGGACTTCCAGGCGTCGATCTCGTCCTCGTCGCGGCGCCAGCGGTCGTGGCGCGGCCGGTAGTCGGACCAGGCGGCGTCCGGGCGGGCCGCGAGGACCTGGTGGTGGAAGTCGCGCCAGGCCAGTTGCCGGACGAACGCCTCGCCGCCGGGTCCGCCCTCCCTCCGGGCGCGGTCGGCCAGTTCGGCGGCGGAGACCGTGCCGAAGTGCAGGTGGGGGGAGAGCCGGGAGGTCGCGTCACCGGCCAGGTCGTCGTGACCGTCCTCGTAGTCGGCCACCGGCCCCTTCAGCCAGGAGGCCATCAGCGTGCGGCCCGCTGCCTCGCCGCCCCGGGCCAGGCCGGGGGAGAGGCCCGTGATCGCGTCGCGGTCCGGCAGCGCGTCGCCGGACACGCCGCCGGGCACCCGGACCGCGCGGGGCGCGGCCAGGGTGCCCCGTACCCCCTCCGCCTCCCAGCGGCGGAAGTAGGGGGTGAACACCGCGAAGTGGTCCTTGCCGCCCGTCGGGACCACCCGGCCCGGCGGGAGCGCGGTGACCACCGCGTCATGGACGCGCAGGTCGCAGCCGGTCCCCTCCAGGGCCTCCCGGAGGCGTTCCTCGCGTCCGGCCGCGTACCCGCTGACCCCGGCGGCGAGGTGCACGGACCCGGCCCCGGTCCGCTCGACCACCCGTCTCACCTCACGGGCCGCCTCGCCCCGGCGGACGATCAGCCTGCCGCCCCGCTCCCGGAGTCCGGCGTCCAGGTCCGCCAGGCAGTCCGCGAGGAACGCCAGCCGGTTGGGCGCGTCGAACCCCGCGCGATGGACGGCGTCGTCCCGGACGAACAACGGGACGACCTCGTCCGCGTCCCGCAGGGCGGCACACAGCGCCGGGTGGTCGTGCAGACGCAGATCGGAGGTGAACAGCACCACCGCGACACTCATGGAACACCGGCTTCCTCGCGTTGTACGGGGTCGAGCGGTCGAACGATCGGGGGCCGGCCGGTCGGACGACCGGCCGGACGACCGGGGTCAGGCGGCCGGGAAGTCCATCAGCGCCACCGGGGCCGAGGTCGGCCCGGCGGAGCCCCCGGCGGGTTCGACGGTGATGCCCATCCCGGACGCCCGGCCCACCGGCCCGTCCAGCAGGACCGCGCCGTCGCCGGCCCCCGGGTCCATCAGGCCGGCCGAACGCATCGTGCCCGCGTCGTCGAACCAGAGCTGGTAGACCTTGCCGCTCGGCGGCCGTTCCATGCCCGAGGCCAGGAAGACCGCCCGATCGAGGCTCTGCGAGACCACGACCGTGCCGTGCGCACCGCCGGTCAGCTCGCCCGACGACGTCCTCGCGTCCGGGGCGGAGAGCACCCGGGCCAGCTGCTCGGTCCGCAACTGCGCCCGGTCCGCCTCCTGCCGGGCGTTCTGAGCCACCTGGCTCTGCCAGACCGCGACCCCGCCGAACGCGGCCGCCGCCGCGACACAGGCGGCGAGCGCGTAGGCGTACCACCGTCCGCTGCGCGCACCCCCGCCGGTCCGCCCCGGCCTGCCGTGCGCCGGCGCCTCCTGGCGTACGGCCGTGATCTCCCGCAACACCCTCTCGCGCAGCTCGCGCGGCGGGGTCTCGGCGACGGCGAGGCCGAGCCGGGCGGCGGTGGCCGACAGCTCCCGTACCTCCTGGGCGCACGCCTCGCAGTCCGCCAGATGGCGCTCGAACGCCCGGCGTTCGGAATCCGGCAGCGCGTGCAGGGCGTAGGCCCCGGTCAGCGTGTGCAGTTCGGCCGTGCTCATGCGTTCACCCCCAGGCAGTCCCGCAGCCGGATGAGCCCGTCGCGGAGCCGTGTCTTGACGGTGCCCAGCGGCACGGAGAGCAGTTCGGAGACCTCACGGTAGGTCAGGCCCCGGTAGTAGGCGAGCGTCACCGATTCCCGTTGCAGCTCGGACAGGGTGCGCAGACAGCGCCGTACCTGTTCCCTCTCCAGTCGGCTCTCCACCTGTTCGGACACCTCGTCGAAGGCGGGCGTCCTCTCCAGCAGCGCCGCCTTGTGGTCCCGGGCGGCGGCGGCCTCGGCCGAGCGGACGCGGTCGACGGCCCGGCGGTGGGCCAGCGTCAGCACCCAGTTCATCGCGCTGCCCCGGGAGGGCTGGTAGCGGGGCGCGGTACGCCACACCTCCACCAGCACCTCCTGCGCCACCTCCTCCGACTGGGCCGGATCGCGGAGGACCCTGCGCACCAGGCCCAGCACGGGTCGGCTCACCGCGTCGTAGACCGCGGCGAACGCCTCCTGGTCGCCCCGGGCGACCCGTACCAGGAGGTCCTGGAGGTCGGGCCCCGGCATGGGCGCCCCACCGATGTGTACGGCTTCCTTCACGCGGGTTCCTCCCGGACGATCGTGGCTTCCGGCAGTGGTTCGGAGCGGACGGCCGTACGGATGGGTCGGATCCCGTGATCCTTCCAGACCGGGCCGGGGAAGAGGCGCGCCTCAACCGGCGGGCGTTGCGCGCCGCCGCCTGCGGACGGCGCGCAGGGCGAGGAAGACCAGCAGTCCGAACGGCGAGAGGAGGATCGTCAGCACCAGCAGCGGGCCCGTCAGCAGCGGGGACAGGCCCAGCTTCCGGCTCTCCAGGTACATCCACTGCCCCACCAGGAGGTCCCAGGCGAGGACCTGCGCCCACAGGGCCGTCGCCCCGTCCGCCAGCGCCGCCAGCTCACGGAAGGCGTCGAGGTCCGGGCTGCTCACGGCGGTCCACAGCTCCGGGAAGACCGCGACGCCCATGACGACGTAGACGGTGAGCACGGGCAGGACGGTCAGCGGTGAGGCGGCGAGGCGGGCGGTGCCGGACCAGGCCGGGGCGAAGATCATCAGCAGCCAGAACGGGGCGACCAGGTAGAAGGCGATCTCGAAGAGTGCGCCGGTCATGGGACGGGTTCCTTGTCCTCGGGGGCGGGGGTGGGTGCGGACGTGGGTGGAGCGGGCGCGGCCGGGGCGGTGGCAGGGGCGGTCCGGCGCAGGGCGCGCCAGGTCCCGTACGCCACCGCCGCGAGGAGCGCTCCGGCGGCGGTCGACGTGATCCCGTCCGGGTGGATCAACGGCTGTTCCCGCAGCGCCTGCCAGGTGAGGAGGGCGACGAGCGCCGCGTAACCGCCGACTGCGACCCGTACCAGGCGCAGCCGCACGCCGGGCTCGCGCAGCGGGGGGAAGCGGGGCGCGAGCAGCACCAGCGCGACCAGGAGGAGCGGCAGCAACTGGAGCGCGTGCATCCCCACGAAGTGCGGAACCCGCAGATCGCCGCCGGTCGTCGACCAGCCGGTCAGCGGCATGGCCGGTCCGCCGTCCGGGACGCCGACGGAGTGCGCCCCGACGATGCCGGCGGTGTCGGGACCCCCCGCCGCCCGTTGGCCCTCGCTCGGCCGTGTCATCAGGAAGCCGAGGCCCGCGCCGGCCAGGGCGATCAGCGACCCGCCCCGGACGGCCAGGGCCGTCGCCCGGTCGGCGACCCGGGCGCGCAGCAGCAGGGCGGCGATCACCAGGGTGGCCGCCCAGAGGGTGGCGACGGTCATCCCCATCGCGTTCCACAGCGCCGCGTCGAACGGCGTCGCGGTGTTGAAGTGGCTGCGCTCGCCCCGGACGACCTGCACGGCGATCATCACCATCTCGGCCAGGCCGGTCGCCACGACGACGTGCCCCGCCCACCGCCCGGCCCCCCGCCCCCGCGTGAGGAGCGTCAGCATCCAGGCCAGCGTCAGGCAGTACGCGACGAAGGACACGGCGAACTTGAACGGCTTCGCCCAGATCGGCGCGCCCACCAGCACCCGCTCGTCCACCACGAGGCCCACGGCGCAGACGACGGCGAAGAGGGCCATCGAGGCGGAGAAGACGACCAACGGACGATGCCAGGAGACCGGCGGGCGAAGCCAGGGGCTCGACCTTCGGTTCCGGGAACGGGACGGACGGTGCCGGGAACGCCGTGACGGCATGGAAGACCCCCCTGTGGCGATGGTGCGAGGTGATCATTATGGATAGTCGAACTGTCCACTAACCGATAGGGGGACTATCTATGATGAGGTCGGTCTCTGGCAAGGGTGAAAGGACGAACACGCGGTGCGCATCGGTGAATTGAGTCGCAGGACCGGGGTGCCGGTGCCGACGATCAAGTACTACCTGCGGGAGGGGCTGCTGGCCGCAGGGGAGCTGACCAGCCCGAACCAGGCGCGTTACGGCCCCGGGCACGAACGCCGACTGCGGCTGATCCGGGCGCTGCTGGAGGTCGGCGGCCTCTCCCTCGCGGACATCGGGGGTGTCCTGGACGCCATGGACGATCCCGAACAATCGCTGCACGACGTGCTCGGCGCCGCCGCAGACGGCGTCACGCCGACCGGGGAGCGGGAGGCGGGCCCCGAACTGGAGGACGCGCGCGAGGAGGTGGCCGAACTGCTGCGGCGGCGCGGCTGGCGGGTGGACGAGGGGAGCCAGGCCGCCGAGTCGCTGGCGGAGGTGCTGTCCGCGCTGCACAGGGCGGGGCACGGGGGGTACGTCGACCTGCTGGACGTCTACGCGGACGCCGCCGAGCCGGTCGCCCGCGCCGACCTCGACTACGTGCAGCGGCGGGTGGCCCGTGAGGACCAGGTCGAGAGCGTCGTCGTGGGGACGGTCCTCGGCGAGGCGATGCTCGGCGCCCTGCGGAGGCTGGCGCACATCGACGCGTCGTTCCGCCGCTTCGAGTCCTCGGAGCAGTTGGCCGCGGAGCCCGGGGGCGATGCTGCGGGAGAGGGCGGGGCGGGGGCCGACGACGGTGCTGCGGGGGAGGGCGGGGCGGGGGCTCCGGGCGCCTGACGCGCGGATTCCGCCGCCGGGCCCGGCCCGCCGGAGAGGCCCCTGCGCGCAACCCCGCCCGCCGCGACGGGCGGGGCGCGGGGCCCGGGGGCGAGCGTCGGGGAGCGGCCGAACGCCGACCGGCGGGCGGGGTCCGGACAGCGGTCGGCGCGAGGGGGGGGGGGGGCGCGGGGGGGCGGCCCCGCCACCCCCCCCCCCCCACCCCCCCCCACCCCCCCGCCCGCCCACT
>NZ_JBIRLM010000007.1:100511-300457 GCF_044330565.1 Streptomyces sp. NPDC017448
GGCGGACGGGGTGTCCCCGTCCGCCGCCCCCTCGCGCCGACACCGCGCGACGGCGTGCGGCCTGCTGCGTGGCGGCCGCCCCGCTACGCGGCAGCCGCGCCGCCCTCCTGCTCGCGCTCCACCTGCTCGTTCCATTCGCGCTTGACGGCGCGCCAGGCGTCGTCGTTCTGGCCGAGACGCCAGTAGCCCGAGATCGACAGCTGGGCCAGGGGGATCTGCCGCTCCACGCGCAGGTGGCGGCGGATCTCCTTCACGAACCCCGCCTCCCCGTGCACGAACGCCTGGACCCGGCCCTCGGGGAAGTCCAGTCCCTTCACGGCGGCCGTCAGCAGCTCGCCGACGGGGCGGTCGCCGCGGTGCAGCCAGGTCACGGCCACCCCGTCCGGGGTCACGATTTTCTGCTCCTCCGACGCGTCCGGCACCTCCACGAAGGCGTGCACCAGCGCGCCCGCGGGCATCTGCTCCAACGCCGCCGCGATCGCCGGCAGCGCGCTCTCGTCACCTGCCAGCAGGTGCCAGTCGGCCGACGCGTCCGGCCCGTAGCCGCCACCGGGGCCGAGGAAGGTCACCTGCTCGCCCACCCGGGCCCGCTGGGCCCACGGCCCCGCGAGCCCCTCGTCACCGTGCACGACGAAGTCGACAGCCATCTCCCGGGCGGCCGGATCCCACGAACGCACCGTGTACGTACGGGTGGTGGGCCACAGCTCGCGCGGATAGGCCTCCCGGATCGCGGCCATGTCGAACGGGTGGGCGTAGTCCGCGCCCTCCGGTGCGAAGCACAGCTTGATGTAGTGGTCGGTGAAACCCGAGAGGGAGAAGTCGGCGAGACCCTCGCCGCCGAGCACCACCCGCACCATGTGCGGGGTGATCTGCTCGGTGCGCACGACCTGCGCCCCCTGGGCCTTGGGTCCCTGCCGGGCCGGCCGCTCTGCCACGAGGTACTCCCTGGTTCGATTACTTAGGCATACCTAAGCTAACACCTCGGGGCTCAGCGCTGAAGAGCGGTCAGGAGGCGCGACACCGCGCCGCCCAGTCCCCACTGCCCGGCCAGCGCCTCCAGGGCGGCAGGGTCGCGCGGCTCGCGCGGCAGGGCCGGGTCGAAGTCGGGCAGGGGGACGTCGTCGGCCACCCGGACCACCTTCGGGGCGACGGCCACGTACGCCCGCGACTCGTCCAGCCGCTTGCGCTGCGAGGGCGTCAGCTTCGCCTTCGGGTCGTCCACCGCCGCCATGATCCCGTCGAGGTCGCCGTACGCGTCCAGCAGCTTCGCCGCCGTCTTCTCGCCGATGCCGGGGACGCCGGGGAGCCCGTCGCTCGGGTCGCCGCGCAGCAGCGCCAGATCGACGTAGCCGGAGCCGTCCACGCCGTACTTCTCGCGCAGCCACGCCTCGTCGGTCACCTGGAGCGTGCCGACGCCCTTGAGCGGGTAGAGCACGCGCACCCGGCGGGCGTCGTCGACCAGCTGGTACAGGTCGCGGTCGCCGGTGACGATGTCCACCGGGCCGGCCGCCCGCGCCGTGAGGGTGCCGATGACGTCGTCCGCCTCGTACGGCGTGACGCCGACCCGGGCGATGCCGAAGGCCGCCAGCACGTCCTCGATGACCGGGACCTGCGGGGAGAGCGTGTCGGGGACCTCCTCCTCGTCCGGCCGCCCGGCGGGCGTCTCCCGGGCGACCCGGTGCGCCTTGTAGGTCGGGATCAGGTCGACCCGCCACTGGGGGCGCCAGTCGTTGTCCCAGCAGGCGACCAGATCGTCCGGCCGGTGGTCCTGCACCAGTCGGCCGATGAAGTCGAGGAGGCCGCGCACGGCGTTCACGGGCGTCCCGTCCGGAGCACGCACCGAGTCGGGCACCCCGAAGTAGGCGCGGAAGTACAGGGAGGCGGTGTCGAGGAGCATCAGGCGTCGCGTCACGGCCCCGATCATGCCGCACCCCGCCGACAGTCGCGGTGGGTAACCGCTTACTGCCGCTTCGTGGCTAATAAGTGAGCTGGATCACTGTCTTGTTTGAGATGTGTAAGTGCGGGCAGGCGCGCCATTGGAGCGAACCACGTCGCATTTTCAACCAGTGCATGTGCCACGCGGACGGAACCCGCATCGCTCCACGGTCTGCCGGAGGGGGTGGCAGGCCGTTTTTTTCGGTTCAACCCGTGAGGTGTATGTGTCCAGGCTGCAAGCCGAGCACTTGTACAAAGTGTTCGGCAGACGACCCGATGAAGCCGTGCGGAAGCTCGAAAGCGGCGCAGGCCGCGACGAGTTGCGCGCCGACGGAACGACGGCCGCGGTGATCGACGCCTCGTTCACCGTGGAGCCGGGGCAGATCTTCGTCGTCATGGGGTTGTCCGGCTCCGGCAAGTCCACCCTGCTGCGGATGCTCAACGGTCTGCTGGAGCCCACGGCGGGGCGGGTGCTGTTCGACGGTCAGGACCTGACCGCGCTGAGCCCCCGCGAGCTGCGGGACGTCCGCTCCCGCAAGATCAGCATGGTGTTCCAGCACTTCGCGCTCTTCCCCCACCGGAGCGTCCTGGAGAACGCCGCGTACGGCCTGGAGGTCCAGGGCGTCCCGCGCGGGGAGCGCGAGGAACGCGCCACCGAGGCGCTGCGGCTCACCGGCCTCGAAGGCTGGGAGAAGTCCTGGCCCGACGAGCTGTCCGGCGGCATGCAGCAGCGCGTGGGCCTCGCCCGCGCCCTGGCCACCGACGCCGACCTGCTGCTCATGGACGAGTCCTTCAGCGCCCTCGACCCGCTGATCCGCCGTGACATGCAGGACCAGCTCCTGGAGCTGCAGAAGCGGCTGAAGAAGACCATCGTCTTCATCACCCACGACCTCAACGAGGCCATGCGCCTCGGCGACCGCATCGCCGTGATGCGCGACGGCGAGATCGTCCAGCTCGGCACCGCCGAGGACATCCTCGTCACCCCCGCCAACGACTACGTCGCCTCCTTCACCCAGGACGTCGACCGCTCCCGGGTCCTCACCGCGAGCGCGATCATGGCCGAGGCGCACACCGTCATGGGCGCCAGGACGGCGGACGGCAAGGAACTGCGCACCCCGCAGGACGTGCTGGCCGCGGCCCCCGCCACGGTCCCGGAGGCCACGCCGATCATCGACCTGTTCACGCCCTGCTCGCAGAGTGCGAACCCGGTCGCCGTGACCGACGCCCGGGGCAAGCTCGTCGGCGTCGTCCCCGCCTCCCGCCTCCTCGCCGTCCTCGGCGAACCGATGGCCCCGGCGGAGCCCCCCCGCGACACCGAGCCCGCGACGGCGGACGGCATGAAGAAGGTGGCCGGTGTTTAGGCTCCCCCTCGGCGCATGGGTCGACTCCGCGGTCGACTGGCTGCAGACCCACCTCGCCTGGCTCTTCGACGCCGTCAGCGCCCTCGTCGGCGGCATGTTCGACGGCATAGCCGCCGTACTCTCCGCCCCCGCGCCGCTGCTCTTCGCGGGCATCGTCGCCCTCGTCGCCTGGTGGCTGCGCGGCCTCCCCGCGGCCCTGCTCACCTTCGTCGGATTCGCCCTCATCGACTCCGTCGAACTGTGGGACGAGGCGATGGACACCCTTACCCTGGTCCTCGTCGCGACCCTCGTCACCCTGGTCATCGCCGTGCCGCTGGGCATCTGGGCCTCCCGGTCCAAGGCCGTCAGCGCGGTGACCCGGCCGGTCCTGGACTTCATGCAGACCATGCCCGCCATGGTCTACCTGATCCCCGGCGTCATCTTCTTCGGCGTCGGCGTGGTCCCCGGCATCATCGCCACGATCATCTTCGCGCTGCCCCCCGGCGTCCGGATGACCGAACTCGGCATCCGCCAGGTAGACGGCGAACTCGTCGAGGCGGCCGAGGCGTTCGGCACCACCTCGCGCAACACCCTGCTCCGCGTCCAGCTGCCGCTCGCCCTGCCCACGATCATGGCCGGAATCAACCAGGTCATCATGCTCGGCCTCTCCATGGTCGTCATCGCGGGCATGGTCGGCGGCGGCGGCCTCGGCGGCTCCGTCTACCGCGCCATCGGCAACGTGGACGTCGGCCTCGGCTTCGAGGCGGGCATCTCCATCGTCATCCTCGCCATGTACCTGGACCGGATGACCGGCGCGCTCGGCACCGAGGTCTCCCCGCTGGGCCGCCGCGCGGTCGCCAAGGCCCAGGCCATGGCCGAGGGCTGGAAAATCTGGACCTACCGCCCCCAGCCCCGCGTCGCGGCCGTCGGCGTCGTCGTCCTCGCGCTGGTCGCGGGCGGCATGAGCGTCTTCGGCGGCGCCAAGGACGCCACCGCGGGCAGGGCCGGACAGATCGGTGACGGGAAGAAGCTCAGCATCGGCTACATCCCGTGGGACGAGGGCATCGCCTCCACCTTCCTCTGGAAGGAGATGCTGGAGCGGCGCGGCTTCGAGGTCGACGTCAAGCAGTACGAGGCCGGCGCGCTGTACACCGGCATGGCCAACGGGCAGATCGACTTCCAGACCGACTCCTGGCTGCCGGTCACCCACGCCAGCTACTGGGCGAAGTACAAGGACCGGCTGGAGGACCTCGGCGCGTGGTACTCGCCGACCTCGCTGGAGCTCGCCGTCCCCGCGTACATGAAGGACGTCCGGTCGATGGACGATCTGAAGGGCCGGGCGTCCGAGTTCAAGGGCCGGATCGTCGGCATCGAGCCCAGCGCCGGGGAGATGGGCCTGCTCAAGGACAAGCTGCTGCCGGGCTACGGCCTGGACGAGGAGTACAAGCTCATCGACGGCTCCACGCCGTCCATGCTGGCCGAGCTGAAGCGCGCGTACGCCAAGAAGGAGCCGATCGTGGTTCCGCTCTGGTCGCCGCACTGGGCGTACAACGAGTACGACCTCACCAAGCTGAAGGACCCCAAGGGGCTCTGGGGCAAGGGCGACGGCGTCCACAGCCTGGCGCGCAAGGGCTTCTCCGCCGAGAACCCCGCGGTCGGCAAGTGGCTCAAGGACTTCAGGATGAGCGAGAAGCAGCTCACCAGCCTTGAGGCCGAGATCCAGAAGGCCGGTTCCGGCAAGGAGCAGGAAGCCGTCCGCACCTGGCTGAAGGACAACCCGGGCGTCGCCGACACGTGGACCCCTGTCCCGAAGGACGCCCCGGCCGCCGGCGGCGAGGATGAGCGCGACCGTGCCGTCGAGATCGCCTGGTTCCCCTGGGAGGAGGACATCGCCGCCACGTACCTGTGGAAGGCGGTCCTGGAGGAGCGCGGCTACAAGGTCAACCTCAAGCAGTTCGAGGTCGGTCCGATGTACGCCGCGATGTCACGCGGCCAGATCGACGTGCAGTTCGACGGCTGGCTGCCGTACACCCAGAAGAACTACTGGGACAAGTACGGCGACAAGCTGACCGACATCGGCTCCTGGTACGGGCCGACCTCCATCGAGGTTGCCGTCCCCGACTACGTCAAGGACGTCGAGACCCTCGACGACCTCAAGGGCAAGGGCTCCGACTTCAAGGGCCGGATCGTCGGCATCGAGCCCGGCACCGCCACCATGGAGAACCTCAAGAAGAACGTCCTGCCGAGTTACGGCCTGGACGAGGAGTACGAGGTCCTCGACTCCTCCACGCCCGGCATGCTGGCCGAGCTGAAGCGCGCGTACGCCAAGAAGGAGCCCATCGCGGTCCTCCTGTGGACCCCGCACTGGGCGTACGACGAGTACGGCATGACCAAGCTGAAGGACCCGAAGAAGGCGTTCGGCGACGGCGACCGGCTGCACACCATCGCCTCCAAGGACTTCCCGAAGCAGTACCCGCGGCTGACGAAGTGGTTCAAGGACTTCAAGCTCACCGAGAAGCAGCTCGGCGGCCTGGAGAACGAGATCCAGAAGCGCGGCGCGGGCCACGAGGAGGAAGCCGTGCGGGCCTGGATGGACGACAACCCGGGCATCACGGCCACCATGGCGCCCCAGTAAGGGCCCCAGGGCACAAAAGCACAGGTCGCAAGGGGCGGCCCCCGTCTTCGGGCGGGGGCCGCCCCTTCCTGCCGCCGGGGGCCGTTCGCCGGACGTCGTGCGCGACCATGTGCGTAAGGTGCTGGCAACCGCGAGGATGGCGGGGGTGGGAGGGAGCTGGGACATGGACGAGAAGGACACACCGCGGGTGGGCGCCGCCGTCCGCCGACGACGCAGGAGCCTGGGCCTCACCCTGGCCGCGGTCGCCGAGCGCAGCGGCCTCTCCGTGCCCTTCCTCAGCCAGATCGAGAACGAGCGCGCCCGCCCCAGCGCCCGTTCCCTCGACCGGGTCGCCCAGGCGCTGGAGACCACCACCGGACGGTTGCACGCCGCCGCCGACTCGGCGCGCGCCGTGGACGTGGTCCGGGCAGGGGAGGGCGAGGGTGTCCGCCGCCTGGTGCGCGGCCGGCACCAGCTCAGCGCCCTGGAGTTCAGCGGCGAACCGGACCTCGGGCGCGAGTTCCAGCACCGCAACGACGAGCTGATGTACGTCGTCGAGGGCGCCGTCGACATCGAGGCCGAAGGCCGGGTGCACCGCCTGGAGCACGGCGACAGCCTGTTCCTCTCCGGCGGGGTCCGCCACCGCTGGCGCGCCACCGTGCCCGGCACCCGGCTCCTGGTCGTCTCGGTGGCCGAACACATCGACGCCACGTTCGACTCGCGCCGCTGAGGCGCCCGGGATCGAGCCGCCCCCCCGGGCCATACGACGCCGGGCTCCGGCCGTACGCCGCCGAGCCCGCCCCCGGGCCGTACGAGGTCAGGCTCCGGCCGTACGCCGCCGAGCCCGCCCCTCCTCCGCGAAACCCCGCCCCAGCGGCCCTGTCCGGACCGCCCCCCGCCCGCGAAAGGCGTCCCGTGCGCGTCGTCTCCCTGGTCCCCTCGCTCACCGAGGCCGTCGCCGTCAGCGCACCCGGGCTGCTGGTCGGCGTCACCGACTGGTGCACGCACCCCGCCGGCCTCACCGCCGCCCGGATCGGCGGCACGAAGAACCCCGACGTGGCCGCCGTCGTCGCCCTCGCCCCCGACCTCGTGATCGCCAACGAGGAGGAGAACCGGGCCCCGGACCTCGACGCGCTGCGGGCCGCCGGGCTCGACGTCCTGGTCACCGAGGTCCGCACCCTGGACCAGGCGCTCACCGAACTGCACCGCGTCCTCGTGGACGGCTGCGGGCTCGCCCGCCCCCGCTGGCTGGACGAGGCCGAGGCCGCCTGGGCCGCCCTCCCCGCACCCCCGGGGACACCGCGCCCCACCGCCGTACCCGTCTGGCGCAGGCCCTGGACGGTGCTCGGCCGTGACACCTTCGCCGGGGACCTCCTCGCCCGCCTCGGCCTCCGCAACGTGTACGCCGGCCACCCCGAGCGCTACCCGCGCGTCCCGCTCGACGAGCTGAACGCCTCCGGGGCCGAAGTGATCGTGCTGCCCGACGAGCCCTACCGGTTCACCGCCGACGACGGGCCCGAGGCGTTCCCCGCCCTGCCCGCCGCACTCGTCGACGGGCGGCTGCTCACGTGGTACGGGCCGTCGCTGGCCGAGGCGGCGCGGGTGCTGCCGTCAGCGCTCCGCTGACCACCCCGCCGGCCGTCCGCGTCCCGGCCGCCGCCCACGCCGCGACCAGGAACACGTACAGCGCCACCGCCAGCCACGCCAGCGCGTCCAGACCGGTGTGCCGGGCCAGACCGGCCGCCCCCGTCACGCACGTGCCGACGGGGAAGGTGAACGCCCACCACGTCATCGCGAACCCCATCCCGTTCCGCGCGGCCCGCACCACCATCGCCGCCGCCAGGACCAGCCACAGCAGGGCGAACCCCGTCACGGGCACCCCGTACAGCACGGCGAACGCGCCGAAAGCGGAGGCGTACGGCTCCCCGACCGCCCCCGGGGCGACGTCGGCCAGCTGGTTCACGGCGGTGGTCGACTGCCCGAGCGGCCCCAGCACCAGGAACAGCGTCGGCGTCAGCGCGAGCGGCAGCGGACCCTGGTGGACCAGCCGGGAGAACACCAGCGGCAGCACCACCAGCGTGGCCAGCAGCGACAGGCCGAACATCGCGTAGCAGGCCAGCAGCAGCGCCGCGCGCCCCTGCCCGGGGGAGAGGTGCGGCACCAGCGGCGCGCCCTGCGAGGCCGACACCATCGGGGCGACCAGCGGCAGCAGCCAGACCGGCGACGCGGTCCCGGGCGCCGGACGGTGGTGCACGACCATCAGGTACGGCACCGCAGCCGCCACCACGAGTCCCACCGCCGTCCCCGCGACGAACAGCACCACGTCCACCGCGAGCGCCGCCCGTGTGCCCACCACGTCCGCACCGACCGTCAAGGTGGCCCCGCCGACCGCCGTCAGCGCCATCGACAGACAGCCGTAGAACGGCGCGACCGCCGGGTCCAGCAGATGGGCGCGGGCCTGGTCCCGGTGGCAGAGCCAGTGCCCGGCCCGTGCCGCGAGGACCGAAAGGAGCATGAGGGCCGAGAGCGCCCACACGAGGACGCAGGCCGCACGCAGCCCGGGGAGCTCCACGGGGAGCCCCGCCCCGGCGGACGCGACGATCGCGGTGCCCATGACGCTCGCGTACCAGTTCGGGCCGATGTGCCGCAGGGACGGGAACCGCGCCGGGTCGCGGGGAGCCTGTGCCGGAGGGGGCGCCGCGGGGGAAGTCTTCGCCGGGCGGGGGCGCGGGGGCGGTGGGGCGGCGGTGCGGGCCTGCGGAAGAACGGACATGCCGCGAGTCTTCGCCCAGGGCCCCCGGCCCGCCAGGGGCCCCGTCCCTATGAGGTCATAAGCTGGCTTGATGACCGGCGACGCCCCCGACATACCCCGCACCCCTCTCGCCCACCGGGTTCCCGACCTCGGAGCTCTGGAACTGCTCCTCGCCGTAGCCCGGCACGGCAGCCTCGGGCGGGCCGCCCGGGACGTCGGCATCACCCAGCCCGCCGCCTCCAGCCGCGTCCGGTCCATGGAGCGGCAGCTCGGCGTCGCCCTGCTGGACCGCTCCCCGCGCGGCTCCCGCCTCACGGAGGCGGGCGCGCTCGTCACCGACTGGGCGCGCAGGGTCGTGGAGGCGGCGGAGGCGTTCGACGCGGGCGCCCAGGCGCTGCGCGACCGCCGTGACTCCCGGCTGCGGGTCGCCGCCAGCATGACGATCGCCGAGTACCTGCTGCCGGGCTGGCTGATCGCCCTGCGCGGGGAGCGCCCCGGCACCGCCGTCTCGCTCCTGGCCGGCAACTCCTCCGCCGTCGCCCGCCGCCTGGTCACCGGCGAGGCCGACCTCGGTTTCGTCGAGGGCCTGTCGATACCGGAGGGCCTGGACGGCACGGTCATCGCCCACGACCGCCTCGTGGTCGTGGTCGCCCCCGGCCACCCCTGGGCCCGCCGCCGCACCCCCCTGCTCCCCGCCGAACTCGCCGCCACCCCGCTGATCCTGCGCGAACACGGCTCCGGCACCCGCCAGGTCCTCGACGCCGCGCTCGCCGTCCACGGCGGACTGGCCCGGCCGCTGCTGGAGCTCTCCTCCACCACGGCCGTCAAGGGCGCGGCGGAGAGCGGCGCCGGCCCCTGCGTCCTGAGCGAACTGGCCCTGGGCGAGGAGCTGTCGGCCCGCCGCCTCGTCAAGGTCCCGATCGCGGGCGTACGGCTGCGCCGCCAACTGCGCGCCGTCTGGCCCGGCGGCCACCGCCCCACCGGCCCCGCCCGCGACCTGCTGTCCCTGACCGGCCGCGACGCCTGAGGGCACGGGGCCTCCGGCCGTCGGCCCCGGCGGCCCCGGCCGGCCGTGCGGGAGCCGGACCCTAAGGTGGACCCCATGAGTCACGCGACGCCGCCCGGCTGGTATCCGGACACGGGCGTGCCCGGCATCGAGCGCTGGTGGGACGGCACGGCCTGGACCGCTCACACCCGCCCGCCCGCCGCCGCCCACGCCGCACCGTCGCGGCCGCCCGCACCGGCGGCGGAGTTCGGCCCGCCGCCTCCCTTCCCGCACGGCCCCCACGACGGCTCGGGAGGTGGCAACCGCACCAGGAACCTGGCGATCGCGCTCTCCGGGACGCTGGTCCTGGGCGCGGCCGTCACCGGGGCGATCCTGCTGGGCCGCGACGGCGGCGGTACGACGGCGGCCCCGACGACGACCGCCTCGGCCCCCGCCCCCGCCCCTACGGCCACCGCCGCGCCCACCGGAGGACCCGGCCCGGACGCGGACCCCTCCGTCCTCGTCGACCAGCTCAACGGGATCACCCTGCCGGTCCCCGAGGGGTGGGAGAAGCCGGAGAACAGCTTCCAGGACGTCCCCACCATCCGCACCGAGCAGTCCTACGACTGCCCCGGCGGCTCGTCGTTCTGCTACCACGGCACGGTCACCACCCACACCGCCCGGAGCACCGAGACCGCCCCCGAGGCCCTGGCCGAGGCGGACATCGTCACCGCGGCGGACCAGGCGTACGAGGAGGACGGCCTCGGCCGCCGCCTCCACGGCGGCATCCGGTCCCACACGGTGCTCGAAGCCCGGGAAACGACCGTCGCGGGCCGCACCGGCTACCTGGTGCGCTGGAAGGTCACCACCGGCAAGGGGCCCGGCGGTTACGTGCAGTCCCTCGCCTTCCCCTCCTCGGTGGGCTCCGGCACCCCGGTGATCGTCCGGTTCGCCTTCGACGCGGGCGTCGCCGACCTGCCGCTCTCCCTGATGGACACGATCACCCGGGGCATCCGCCCGCTCGGGGACAGCGCGACGAGCGGGGGCGTGGGCGCGTCCGTCGGCCCCTGAGCGAGCGGCTCCCGGACGTCCCCGCGGGGCCCGGGGCCCGGGGCCACGCGGGGCTCGGGGCCACGCCGGACCCGGGGTCAGAGGAAGGTCCGCCCCTCGCCCCGGTACGTCGGAACGGTCGCCGTGATCCGGTCGCCCTCGATCAGCCGGAGCGCGTCGAAGCGCTCGCACAGCTCCCCGGCCTTGGCGTGCCGGAACCAGACCTTGTCGCCGATCAGCAGGTCGTCGGCGGGGGAGCCCAGCAGCGGCGTCTGCACCTCGCCCGCTCCCTCCCGCGGGTCGTAGCGCAGCCCTTCCGGCAGGTACGGCACCGGTGAGCGGTCCGCCCCGGCCGCGCCGGAGGCGGGGTAGCCGCCGCCGAGCACCGTCACCACGCCCACGCCGGGTCGGCGCACCACGGGCTGCGCGAACAGGGCCGCGGGGCGGCCGGTGAACGACGTGTAGTTGTCGAACAGCCGGGGCACGTACAGCCCCGAACCGGCGGCGATCTCCGTGACCGCGTCCTCGGCCGCCGTGTGCTGCACGCTGCCCGTGCCGCCGCCGTTGACGAACTCCAGGTCCGGTACGACCGCCCGGACGGCCCGCACCACCTCGGTCCGGCGTGCGGCCAGCTCCTTACGGGCCGCCGCCTGCATCAACCGGATCGCCCGGGACCGCAGCGGCCGCCCGGCCACGGCGTCCCCCACCCCGGCGACATGCCCCTCGTACGCCATCAGCCCCACCAGCCGGAAGCCCGGACGCCGGGCCACCGAGCGGGCCAGCTCCGCGAGCTGTGCGGGGGAGCGCAGGGGGGAGCGCAGCGCCCCGATCCGCACGCGGCCGCCCAGCATCCGCAGCGAGGTGTCCAGCTCCAGGCAGACCCGGATCTCCTCCTGTCCGCCCGCCCGGGACGCGTCGATCAGCTCCAGCTGGGCGTGGTCGTCGACCATCACCGTCACGGCGGCGGCCGGCTTCGGGTCGGCGGCCAGCTCGGCGAAGGCGGCGCGGTCGGCCGAGGGGTAGGCGAGCAGGACGTCGTCGAACCCGGCCCGCGCCAGCCACAGCGACTCCGCCAGCGTGAACGACATGATCCCGGCGAACCCGGGCCGCGCGAGCACCCGCTCCAGCAGGGCCCGGCACCGCACCGACTTGCTCGCGACCCGGAGCGGCTTCCCGGCCGCCCGCCGCACCAGATCGTCGGCGTTGGCGTCGAACGCCTCCAGATCGACGATCGCGATCGGGGCGTCGAGGTGGGCGGTGGCCCGGTTGTAACGGGTCCGGTCAGCGGCACGGGCAGTCATGGCCGCAGCTTGCCAGAGAGCCGCTACGGCTGGGTAGGGGGACGATCGGGGCAGATCCCCCGCCGTCCGGGAGGTCCCGCTCCCCGCCGCCCGCCCGCAGCCCGTAGAGTGACGTGCACGCGAGCACCAACGGGCCTGTCAGCGGCGGTGATCCGTGGTCGGTACGAGGATGTGTACGCAGGGGGCCGGATGAGTACCGAAGCGCAGCGCCCCCCTGTGCCGCCCCGCCCGTCCGCCCCTCCGGCGACGCCCCCGGCGGCCCCGGCCCCCGCGAGCCCCGCCCCGGCCCGGCAGCCCGGCCCCGCAGCACCCGCGAGCCCGCCCCCCGCCGCCCCTCGGACCGTACCGGCGCCCCTCGCCCCGCCGATCCCCCGGACGCCTCCCGCCTCCCGCCAGGCCGCACCGGCGCCCCTCGTCCCCCCGGCCGCCCCCCGGACGCCGCCCGCGAGCCCGGCGTACCCCGCCCCGCCCTCCGCGGGCCCGACGCCCCCCGGCGCACCCCCCGGCGCGCTTCCCGCCCCGCCGCCCGTCCCACGGCGCGGGCCCCTCGGGGCCGGGGACCTCGCGCCCGCCCCGGGCGCCGTCCCACCGCCCCCGGGCGGCCCCCGGTTCCCGCTCCGCCACGCCCTCCCGGAGAACCCCGCCGAGACCACCGCCCGGCTGCGTCCCGTCCGCCCCCGGCAGCGGTGGCGCACCGCCGCGGCCGCCGCCTGCGTCGTGCTGGGCCTCGGGCTGATCGGCGGGGCGGCCACCGGCGCCTGGCTGACCGGCGACTCCTCGGCCGGGACCGCCCGGAGCCCCTACGCCGCCGCGCGCACCGCCTGGCACAGCGTTCCCGTCGACACCCTCTTCCCGCCCACCCTGAAAGGCAGGGGCGCCGGCCCCGGCGGCACCCACCGCGACTGGACCCGCCTCGCCGTCGCCGCCGACTCCCCCTGCGAGGAGGGGCTCGACCCGCTGCTCCTCACCACCCTCCGGTCCGTGGGCTGCGAACGGCTGGTGCGGGCCACCTACACCGACGCCACCCGTTCCGCCGTGACCACCGTCGGCCTGGTCTTCACCGAGGCCGACGCCGCCGGCATGCAGGCCCTGCGCACCCGGTTCACCGAGCAGAAGCTCGGTGCGCGCCGGGACCTCATGCCCCGTACGTACGCCCCCCGGGGCACCCCCGCCGCCTCCTTCGGCGCCGGACAGCGGGCCAGCTGGACGGTCGCCCCGCTCACCGAGATCCCGGTCGTGGTCCTCGCCGTCTCCGGCTTCGCGGACGGGCGCCCCGTCGCCGAGCCGCAGCCCGCGGCCGAGGCCGTGGCCCCCGACGCCGCGACGGACATCGCGCAGGCCGGACTCGGCCACGAGGCGAAGGGCATCGCGGACCGGGTGGAACGCGGACTGCGCCGAGCCGTCGCCGACCTCACGGAGCAGCCCGGATGACCCGACGACCCCACCGCGTCCTCGCCGCGGTCTGCGCCGCCGCCGTGCTCGTCCTCACCCCCGCCGCGCCCGCCCGCGCGGACGCCATCCGCGACCAGCAGTGGGCCCTGGACGCACTGCGCACCGACCGGGCCTGGCAGACCACCCGGGGCGGGGGCGTCACCGTGGCCGTCCTGGACACCGGGGTGGACGACGCCCACCCCGACCTGGCGGGCCAGGTGCTCCCCGGCAAGGACCTCATCGGCTTCGGCGCGGCCCGCGGCGACTCCTCCTGGGCCCTGCACGGCACCGCGATGGCCGGCATCATCGCCGGCCGGGGCAGCGGGCCGGGGCGCACCGACGGCATCCTCGGCATCGCCCCCGAGGCCCGCATCCTGCCGGTCCGGGTCATCCTGGAATCCAAGGACCCGGACCGCGCCAAAGCCCGCAAGTCCCGGGGCGCCGCCCTCGCCGACGGCATCCGCTGGGCCGCCGACAACGGCGCCGACGTCATCAACCTCTCCCTCGGCGACGACAGCGAATCCGCCCACCCCGACCCGGGCGAGGACTCGGCCATCCAGTACGCGCTCTCCAAGGGCATCCCCGTGGTGGCGTCGGCGGGCAACGGCGGCGAGAAGGGGGACCGCGTCTCCTATCCGGCCGCCTACCCCGGAGTGATCGCGGTCGCCGCGGTCGACGAGTACGGCACGCACGCCTCGTTCTCCACCCGCCGCTGGTACGCCACCGTCAGCGCCCCCGGGGTCGACATCGTGGTCGCCAACCCCGACGGGCACTACTACATCGAGTGGGGCACCTCGGCCGCCGCCGCGTTCGTCTCCGGCGCGGTCGCCCTGGTTCGCGCCGCCCACCCCGGCCTCGGCCCCGCCCAGATCAAGAAGCTGCTGGCCGACACCGCCCGCGACGCCCCCGCCGAAGGCCGTGACGACGCCCGGGGGTACGGCGTCGTCGACCCGGCCGAGGCCATCGAGGCGGGCGCCCGGCTGCGCCCGGAGGACGTGGGCGCCAAGGCGGCCCCGGCGGGGCACCGGGGCCGGTACTTCGGCGAGGGCCCGACCCCGCCCCGTAGCGACGGGGGAACCGCCGCCTGGGCCGCCCCGCTCGCCGGGGGCCTCGGCGCGGCGCTGCTGGCCGCGGCCGTCGTGCTGTGGCGTGGCCGCGGTACCGCCCCCGGCCGCCGCTGACCACCCCGCCCCGGGCCGCCGCTGACCACCCCGCCCCGGGGCCCGGCGGCCTCCCCGCGCGCCCCGGGCCCGTCACCCGTTCGGCGGTCCCGGCCCTCCGCGACACCTGCGGACGGGGCACAGCGGCCCAGGCACTACCCTCGTCCCGTGGAGCTCAAGAACATTCCGGATCCCGGTTTCTCCGACGACGACGGCTCGGCGTCCCCCGCCCTGACCAGCGCCCTGGACGCCTGGTCGCGGGACCGGAGCGCCGTGGGGCCGGTCCTCACCGCCCTGCGGGGCGCCCGGCTCCTGGTCCCCGTCGTCGCCGTCCTCGGTGAGGTGGAGGAGGACGAGAAGGGGCTGCGGCGGGAGAAGACCAGCGACATGGCCGTGCCCACCCTCCAGGCCGGCGACCGGCGCGCGCTCCCCGCCTTCACCTCGACCGACGCGCTGGCACGGTGGGATCCCCGGGCGCGCCCCGTCGCGGTACCGCTGCACCAGGCGCTCCAGGCCGCCGCCCACGAGAAGGCCGACACCCTCGTGCTCGACCTCGCCGGGCCCGTCGCCTTCGAGCTGAGCGGGCAGGCGCTCCTGGCTCTCGCGGAGAACCGCACCAGCATCGACCCGCTCCAGGATCCCGCCGTCGCCGAGGCCGTACGGGAGATCGTCGCCGCCGACCCCGCCGTCGTCCGCGCCCACCTCGGGCCCGGCAGCGCGGACGGCACCCTCGCGCTCGTCCTCGCCCCGGACGCGGCGCCCGCCGAGGCGGCCCGCCGCGTCGCCGGGGCGCTGGCGGCCAGCGACGTGCTGCGGGCCCGGCTGGTGAAGGGCCTGGACCTCGCCGTCCTCCCGCCCGGCACCAGCACCCCCGGGGAACCGCTCTTCGCCCGCTGAGGGGAGGCCGGCCCGACGCGCGCGAACCGCCCCCCGCCGCGAGAATGAACCGGAACATCGGATAAAACCGACATACCGGCCTACTCGCGAGGTGGTTCCATGCAGAAGCGGATCGTGGCGTCGGAGTTCCTCGGCACCCTGCTGCTGGTGTTCTTCGCCGTGGGGTCGGCGGTGGTCGCCGTCGAATACCTCGGCACGGTGGGGATCGCCCTCACCTTCGGCTTCACCCTCCTCGCGCTGGCCTACGCGCTCGGCCCCATCTCCGGCTGTCATGTCAATCCGGCGGTGACGCTGGGCATGTATATGGCGGGCCGGATCGACATCCGTACGGCCGTCGAGCGCTGGGTGGCCCAGTTCCTCGGCGCGGTCGTCGGCGCGGCCCTGCTGTTCCTGCTGGCGAAGCAGATCCCCGGCCTGGAGACCAGTGGCGAGTTCGGCACCAACGGCTACGACGACCGGTCGGCCGTCGGCATCAACATCGGCGGCGCGTTCCTCGCCGAGGTGGTCCTGACGTTCCTGCTCGTCTACGTGGTCCTCGCGGTGACCCACAAGGTGGCGGTCGTCGGCTTCGACGGACTGCCCATCGGCCTGGCGCTCGCCGCGATCCACCTGGTGGGCATCCCGCTGACCGGCACCTCGGTCAACCCGGCGCGCAGCTTCGGTCCGGCGCTCTTCGCGGGCGGCGCGGCCCTGACCCAGCTCTGGCTGTTCATCCTCGCGCCCCTCGTCGGCGGGGCGATCGCCGCCTACGCGCACCGGCTCACCCACCCCTTCCCCAACGTCCTGGCCCCGGAGCCCGAGGACGCCCTCTGAGGAGCGCCCCGACGCACACGCACGGGAGCCCGCCGTCCCCCGTGGGGCGGCGGGCTCTCCGATGTGCGGGGCGGTACGGGGGAAGGGGGCGGCTAGCCGTAGACCGGGCCGGTGTACTTCTCGCCGGGGCCGTGGCCCGGCTCGTCCGGCACCAGCGAGGCCTCGCGGAAGGCGAGCTGCAGGGACTTCAGTCCGTCGCGCAACGGCGAGGCGTGGAACGTGCTGATCTCCGTGGTGCTCGCGTCCAGCAGCCCCGCCAGCGCCTGGACCAGCTTGCGGGCCTCGTCGAGGTCCTTGTGGGCCTCGCCCTCCTCGGTGAGACCGAGCTTCACCGCGGCGGCGCTCATCAGGTTGACGGCGACCGTCACGATGACCTCGACGGCGGGGACCTCCGCGATGTCGCGGGCCATGTCGTCGAAGCCGGGGTTCTCACTGCTGGGGGTCGCGTCGCTCATGCCCACACGATACGGCCGAGGGCGACGGCTCCGTCCCCCGGGGAGCCCCCGGGGCCTCCCCGGACGTGCCCCGGCCCTGCGATTAGCGCCCCCGCGGGCGGGCTGTTAACCTGTAACAACGACTGGCCGGACACGTGTGTGCCCGGCCCGCAAGTGGAGGCTCCGATCTCCCACCTGACCGTCCTCGCGGACGGCGGGTCACCGGTCAGGCGGTCCCCATCGTTCCGTACGGACGATGGAGCCGTCCGATGCGCCCCGCGGTTGACCGCGGCGGTGTTCCGGTAGTTCCTGGAGCCCCGCCTGCGTCCCGTCCGGGGCATTTTCTGCATTCCGGTTCGGTTGGTCTTGACGTTACAGACGTTACGCGGCTGTCCGCCAGGCGGTCGCGTGGTGCTACCGAGGAGGATCCATCAGCGCCGAGCCCCGCATCAACGACCGGATTCGCGTTCCCGAGGTCCGACTTGTCGGTCCCAGTGGCGAGCAGGTCGGGATTGTTCCGCTTGCCAAGGCCCTGGAACTCGCACAGGAGTACGACCTCGACCTGGTCGAGGTGGCGGCGACAGCCCGTCCGCCCGTGTGCAAGCTCATGGACTACGGGAAGTTCAAGTACGAGTCGGCCATGAAGGCCCGTGAGGCGCGCAAGAACCAGGCGCACACGGTCATCAAGGAGATGAAGCTCCGGCCGAAGATCGACCCGCACGACTATGACACCAAGAAGGGTCACGTCGTCCGGTTCCTCAAGCAGGGCGACAAGGTCAAGATCACGATCATGTTCCGTGGTCGTGAGCAGTCCCGCCCCGAGCTGGGCTTCCGACTGCTCCAGCGTCTCGCTTCGGACGTGGAGGACCTGGGCTTCATCGAGTCCAACCCGAAGCAGGACGGCCGGAACATGATCATGGTTCTGGGCCCGCACAAGAAGAAGACCGAAGCCATGGCCGAGGCCCGCGAGGCCCAGGCCGCCCGCAAGGCGGAGCGTCAGGGCACGACCGACGCGCCGTCCGAGGGCGACACCGCTGAGGCTCCGGCCGCAGCGGCCGAGGCTCCGGCCGAGACACCTTCCGAGGCGTGACCTTCGGGGGCCGCCATCCAGGCGCCCCCGGGTCCCCCCGGAACCCCATAGAGATCTGACGCCCCTGCAGTCCGGTGCCCGCACCGTGAGGGGCGCCACTGACGAGGAGAGAACGGCGCGATGCCGAAGAACAAGACGCACAGCGGTGCCAGCAAGCGCTTCAAGATCACCGGCTCCGGCAAGGTGCTCCGGGAGAGGGCCGGCAAGCGCCACCTTCTCGAGCACAAGTCGTCCAAGAAGACCCGCTCGCTGACCGGCACGGTCGTCGCGGCTCCGGCCGACGCCAAGAAGATCAAGAAGCTTCTCGGCAAGTGAGGTCCGCCCTCCGGACCCCTCCGGAGGCGCGACCTCGATCACACCGGGACCAATTCGTTTCCGGGCCGTGTGACGACACCCACGGCCCCGCTACAAGGAGTTAACAAGTGGCACGCGTCAAGCGGGCAGTCAACGCCCACAAGAAGCGCCGGGCGATCCTCGAGCAGGCCAGCGGCTACCGCGGTCAGCGTTCGCGCCTGTACCGCAAGGCCAAGGAGCAGGTCACCCACTCCCTGGTCTACAACTACAACGACCGCAAGAAGCGCAAGGGCGACTTCCGTCAGCTGTGGATCCAGCGCATCAACGCCGCTGCCCGCCAGAACGGCATGACGTACAACCGCCTCATCCAGGGTCTGAAGGCCGCCAACATCGAGGTGGACCGCAAGATCCTGGCCGAGCTCGCGGTCAACGACTCCAACGCGTTCGCCGCCCTCGTCGAGGTCGCCCAGAAGGCCCTCCCGAGCGACGTCAACGCCCCGAAGGCCGCCTGAGCCAGGCGCCCCTTCCCGGCAGTGAACCGGACCCGCAGGCGCACGCCGTCTGCGGGTCCGGTGCGTTGCCCCGCCCGCCGACACCCCATCGCCACAGCCGTACGCAGAGAGGCTCGCCGCCGACCATGGGCACCCCCGAACTGATCTCCCCGCGTTCCCCCCGTGTGGCCGCCGCCCGCCGGCTGGCCCGCCGCAACTTCCGCGGCAAGGAGCGCAGGTTCATCGCCGAGGGGCCTCAGGCCGTACGCGAGGCCGCCGCCCACCGGGGCGGCGACGGGGAGCCCACCCTCATCGAGCTGTTCGCCACCCCCGAGGCCGCCGACCGGTACGCCGACATCGTCGAGGCGGCTCACACGGCGGGCGCCCGGGTCCACCTGGCCGACGCCGACGTCCTCGCCGACGTCTCCCAGACCGTCACCCCGCAGGGCCTCATCGGCGTCTGCCGCTTCCTGGACACCCCGTTCCAGGAGATCCTCGCCGCCGGGCCCGCCCTGGTGGCGGTTCTGGCCAACGTGCGCGACCCCGGGAACGCGGGGACGGTCCTGCGCTGCGCGGACGCGGCGGGCGCGGACGCGGTGATCCTCACCGACGCCTCGGTCGACCTCTACAACCCCAAGTCCGTACGGGCCTCGGCCGGGTCGCTCTACCACCTGCCCGTCGCCGTCGGCGTCCCCGTCGAACAGGCCGTACGGGGCCTGAGGGACGCCGGGGTGCGCATCCTCGCCGCGGACGGGGCGGGGGCCGACGACCTGGACGACGAACTGGACGCCGGCACCATGGGCACCCCCACCGCCTGGGTCTTCGGCAACGAGGCGTGGGGGCTTCCCGAGGAGACCCGCGCGCTGGCCGACGCCGTCGTCCGCGTCCCCATCCACGGCAGGGCGGAAAGCCTCAACCTCGCCACCGCCGCCGCCGTCTGCCTCTACGCCTCCGCCCGCGCACAGCGGCCCCGGCGCGCCCCCGGCGCGTAACGCCGCGCCGGCCCGACGCCCGTCAGCGCACGATCCCGGCCAATCCCGCGCCCCGCCCGCCGGTGTGCTCCCCTCCGCGCCCCCGCAGGGTGTCGCCGGTTCGCCGACGGCTAGTAGGGTGACGAACTCGGGGGCCCACTGCACCGGTTCGAGAGGTGGGATACGGGAAGATGGCTGTCGGCATGAGCTCGCCGCGACCGGCGCACACCGCCACACCGCACGTTGCGGGCGGGGAGCCGGACGGCCTGGGTGCGGGCCTCGACCCGGACGATCTTCCCGACGGCCTCGTCGTCGCCGACGGCCGCGGCCGCGTCGTCTGCTTCAACGCCGCCGCCGCCCGCATCACCGCCACCGACCGCGCCGACGCCATCGGCCGTCCCCTGGAGGCCGTCCTCCCGTTGGAGGACCTCAAGGGCAAGCGCTGGTGGCCGCTGACCGACCCGTACGGCGGCCTCGCCACCCGCAGCGGCCAGCCCGAGCGGAACCTGCTGCTCCCCGGCGGCCGCGAGGTGCTGGTCTCCGCCCGTTACGTGCGCGAGTACCCGACCGGCCCGGTGCGCCGGGTCGTGGTCTGCCTGCGCGGGACCGAGGCCCGCCGGCGCACCGAACGCAGCCACGCCGAACTGATCGCCACCGTCGCGCACGAGCTCCGCTCCCCGCTGACCTCCGTCAAGGGGTTCACCGCCACCCTGCTCGCCAAGTGGGAGCGGTTCACCGACGACCAGAAGCGGCTGATGCTGGAGACCGTCGACGCGGACGCGGGCCGCGTCACCCGGCTCATCGCCGAACTGCTCGACATCTCCCGGATCGACTCCGGCCGGCTGGAGCTGCGCCGCCAGCCCGTGGACATCACCGCCGCCGTCGCCCGCCACATCCAGTCCCTCATCGCGGGCGGCCAGGCGCCCGACCGCTTCCGGGTCCGGGCCCGGGGACCGCTGCCCGTCCTGTGGGCCGACCCCGACAAGGTCGACCAGGTCCTCGGGAACCTCCTGGAAAACGCGGTGCGCCACGGCGAGGGAACCGTCACCATCGAGATCGCCCCGGCACCCGCGCCGGGGACGAGCGACGAGACGGGAACGGCGGTAACCGTGAGCGACGAGGGCCCGGGCATCCCCGAGGAGTCGATGAGCCGCGTCTTCACCCGCTTCTGGCGGGGCAGCAAGCGTGGCGGCACGGGGCTGGGCCTCTACATCGTCAAGGGCATCGTCGAGGCCCACGGCGGCGCCATCACCGTCGACCGGGGCCCCGGCGGCGGAGCCGAGTTCCGCTTCGTTCTGCCCGTGAGCACGCCCGCCTACCTGGCCTGAGGCGGCCCACGGGCTCCCCGATCATCCTGCGGCCCTTAGACTCGACCTTTGGCACCTTTGCGTCCAGCGGTCTCCAGCCGGGTCGCGCCACCAGCCAATCGGAAGCACGGGAAGAGATGTCGGCACCGAACAAGTCGTACGACCCAGTCGAGGTCGAGGCACTGAAACCGGAAGAGATCGAACGCATGCGGGACGAGGCGTTCGCCGCCTTCGCCGCCGCCGGCGACCTCGACGCGCTCGCCCAGGCGAAGACCGCGCACACCGGAGGTACCTCGCCGCTGTCCCTCGCCAACCGCGAGATCGGCGCCCTCCCCCCGCAGGCCAAGGCCGAGGCGGGCAAGCGCGTGGGCCAGGCCCGCGGCGCCGTCTCCAAGGCGCTCGCCGCCCGCCAGGCCGAACTGGAGGCGGAGCGCGACGCCCGGGTGCTCGTCGAGGAGGCCGTGGACGTCACACTGCCCTACGACCGCGTCCCGGCCGGCGCCCGCCACCCCCTGACCACCCTCATGGAGCGTGTCGCGGACGTCTTCGTGGCCATGGGCTACGAGGTCGCCGAGGGCCCCGAGGTCGAGGCGGAGTGGTTCAACTTCGACGCCCTGAACTTCGTGCCCGACCACCCGGCCCGCCAGATGCAGGACACCTTCTTCGTCCGGGGCGCCACCGCCGAGGGCAAGGCCACCGAGGGCGACGAGTCCGGTGTCGTGCTGCGTACGCACACCTCCCCGGTCCAGACCCGCTCGCTGCTGGAGCGCAAGCCCCCCGTCTACGTGGTCTGCCCCGGCCGGGTCTACCGCACCGACGAGCTGGACGCCACGCACACCCCGGTCTTCCACCAGATCGAGCTGCTCGCCATCGACGAGGGCCTGACCATGGCCGACCTCAAGGGCACCCTCGACCACATGGTCCAGGCGCTCTTCGGGCCGGACATGAAGACCCGGCTGCGGCCGAACTACTTCCCGTTCACCGAGCCGTCCGCCGAGATGGACATGGTCTGCTACGTCTGCCGCGGCGAGTCCGTCGGCAACCCGGAGCGCCCCTGTCGCACCTGCGGCAGCGAGGGCTGGATCGAGCTGGGCGGCTGCGGCATGGTCAACCCCAAGGTGCTCACCGCCTGCGGCGTCGACCCCCGGAAGTACAGCGGGTTCGCCTTCGGGTTCGGCATCGAACGGATGCTGATGTTCCGCCACAACGTCGAAGACATGCGAGACATGGTCGAGGGTGACGTCCGGTTCACCCGGCCGTTCGGGATGGAGATCTGATGCGCGTCCCGCTTTCCTGGCTGCGGGAGTACGTCGACCTGCCGGCGACGGAGACCGGCCGTGACGTACAGGCCAAGCTCGTCTCCGTGGGCCTGGAGGTCGAGACCGTCGAGCAGATCGGCGCGGGCCTCAAGGGCCCCCTGGTCGTCGGACAGGTCCTGACCATCGAGGAGCTGGAGGGGTTCAAGAAGCCCATCCGCTTCTGCACGGTCGACGTCGGCACCGCCAACGGCACCGGCGAACCGCAGGAGATCGTCTGCGGCGCCCGCAACTTCTCCGTCGGCGACAAGGTCGTCGTGGTCCTCCCGGGCGCGGTCCTGCCCGGCGACTTCGCGATCGCCGCCCGCAAGACGTACGGCAAGACCTCGCACGGCATGATCTGCTCCACCGACGAGCTCGGCATGGGCGACGACGGCACGCACGGCATCATCGTGCTCCCGCCGGAGCACGAGGCCGGCACCGACGCGATCGAGCTGCTCCAGCTCGTCGACGAGGTCCTCGACATCGCCGTCACCCCCGACCGGGGCTACTGCCTGTCCGTGCGCGGCGTCGCCCGCGAGACCGCGACCGCCTACGGGCTGCCGCTGCGCGACCCGGCCCTCCTGGACGTGCCCGCGCCGAACGCGTACGGCTACCCGGTCAAGATCGGCGACCCGATCGGCTGCGACCGGTTCACCGCGCGCACCGTCACCGGCCTCCAGCCCGAGGCCCGCTCCCCGATCTGGATGCAGCGCCGGCTGCAGAAGGCCGGAATGCGGCCGATCTCGCTGGCCGTGGACGTCACCAACTACGTGATGCTGGAGCTCGGCCAGCCGCTGCACGCCTACGACCGCAACCGGGTCCAGGGCGCCATCGGCGTACGCCGTGCCACCCAGGGCGAGAAGCTCACCACCCTGGACGGCACCGTGCGCGTGCTGGACGCCGAGGACCTGGTCATCACCGACGACCGCGGGCCGATCGGCCTCGCGGGCGTCATGGGCGGCGCCAACACCGAGATCGCCGACGCGGACGGCGAGCACGCGCCCACCACCGAGGTCGTCATCGAGGCCGCGCACTTCGACGCGATCTCGATCGCCCGCACCGCGCGCCGCCACAAGCTGTCCTCCGAGGCGTCCAAGCGCTTCGAACGGGGCGTGGACCCGCAGGCCGCCGCCGCTGCCGCGCAGCGCACGGTCGACCTGCTGGTGCTGCTCGCGGGCGGCACCGCCGAGGCCGGGGTCACCGAGATCAGCTCGCCCTCCGCTCCGCGCACCATCGCGATGCCGGCGAACCACCCGGACAAGGTCGCCGGTGTGGAGTACGGCCGCGAGACCGTCGTCCGCCGCCTCCAGGAGGTGGGCTGCGACGTCTACGGACAGGACGAGCTGATCGTCACCGCCCCGTCCTGGCGGCCCGACCTGAACGAGCCGAACGACCTGGCCGAAGAGGTCATCCGGCTGGAGGGCTACGAGAACCTGCCCTCCACCCTGCCGACGCCCCCCTCCGGGCGCGGCCTCACCGAACGCCAGCGGCTGCACCGCCGGATCGGCCGGGTCCTGGCCGGCGCCGGGTACGTCGAGGCGCTGAGCTACCCCTTCATCGGCGACGCGGTCCTGGACCAGCTCGGCCTGGAGGCGGACGACGACCGCCGCCGTACGGTCACGCTGGTCAACCCGATCTCCGACGAGGAGCCGGCGCTGCGCACCACGCTGCTGCCGGGCCTCCTCGGAGCGCTGCGGCGCAACGACGGCCGCGGCAGCCACGACCTGGCGCTCTTCGAGACCGGTCTCGTCTTCCGGCCGACCGGTGAGGAGACGGCCGCCGTCCGGCTGCCCGTCGACCGCCGGCCCACCGACGAGGAGATCGCCGGACTGAACGCGGCCCTGCCGCGCCAGCCCCGCCGCGCCGCCGTCGTCCTCGCGGGCGCCCGCGAACAGGCCGGCTGGTGGGGCAAGGGCACCCCGGCGACCTGGGCCGACGCCGTCGAAGCGGCCCGGTCCATCGCCGCCGAGGCCGGGGTGGAGGTCGCCGTCCGCGCCGACCGCCACGCCCCGTGGCACCCGGGCCGCTGCGCCGCGCTGTACGTCACCGTGAACGGCGAGGAGACCCTCTTCGGACACGCGGGCGAACTGCACCCGCGCGTGATCAAGGCGCTCCACCTGCCCGAGCGGACCTGCGCCGCCGAGGTCGAGCTGGACGTGCTGGAGCAGGCCGTCGACGGAGCGCTCCAGGCGCCGAGGATCTCCACCTTCCCGGTGGCGACCCAGGACGTCGCGCTCGTCGTCGCCGAGGAGATCCCGGCCGCCGACGTGGAGCGGGCGCTGCGCGACGGCGCGGGTGAACTCCTCGAATCGCTGCGGCTGTTCGACGTCTTCACCGGCGAGCAGATCGGCGGGGGCAACAAGTCCCTGGCGTACGCGCTGCGCTTCCGCGCCGCCGACCGCACCCTGACCGTGGAGGAGGCGTCGGCCGCCCGCGACAGCGCGGTGGCCCTGGCCGCCGAGCGCACGGGCGCGGTGCTGCGCGGCGCGTAGGCGTCACGCGCCGAGGCGTGGGGAAGGGGCGTATCCGGCCACCGGATACGCCCCTTCCCCGTCCCCGCCGGGCGGCGGAGGGACCACACGCAGGACCGGGAGCGGGAACCGGGAGGAACGCGGTTCCGGCCGCCGTCCGCAGCCACCCTCCTTCATCGTCGGTCAGTGGGCCGTGCGGTCCGGGCGCCGTCCGCGCTGCCTCGGAGTGTCGGGCAGGGCGGCAGCGCGGACGGCGCGGGTGCGGGTCGTCAGCCGTTACGAGGGGGAGCCGACGACCCGGCCGCCTCTTGCGAGGGAGTTCATTCAACCCACCCCGGACCCCGCGCGGCAGAGTGCACGGCGGGAGGCTTCGGGCATTCCGTTCACACCCCGTGTGAATCGTGCTCCACTAGGCTGATCGCGACACGCACCTGGGGGGACGATGGAGCCCAATGTCCTGCTCGAAGCCCTGATCGAGGAAGCCGGTGTCTCCCGCGCGGGCCTCGCCAACCATGTCAACCGGGCCGGCAGGGCCCGCGGGCTGAGCCTGCGGTACGAACACACGGCGGTCTCCCGCTGGCTCAAGGGCCAGCGCCCGCGCGGCCAGGTGTCCGACCTGATCTGCGAGGTGCTGGCCGGCCGGCTCGGACGGCCCGTGGGGCTCGACGACATCGGGATGGGTGCCTTCGCCGCCGGGACGGACGCCGGGGCCGAGGGGGCTTCCCTCTCCGGTTTCGTCGAGCGGGCCACCGCCCTGTGGCGTTCGGACGGACAGCAGCGCCCGGAGCTGGCCACGGTGCCCGCCGTCACGGGGACGCCGGCGGTGATGCCGGTCTGGGAGTGGGAGAACCCGCCGGAGGACGCCGACGTCTCGCGTCCGGGACCGGTCCGGGTGAGCGAGGCCGACATAGCGATGCTCAAGGCGGCCCGCGACCACTACGAGCAGATGTACCGCAAGGCGGGCGGCATCGCGACCAGAGCCCGGATCGTGCGCTTCCTCGACGCGGAGGCCGCGCCGCTGCTGCGCGGCGGCTACAGCGACGCCCTCGGCCGCAGCCTGCACCGCGCGACCGCCGGGCTGGTGGCGGTGGCGGGCATCTGCGCCTACGACTCCGACGCCCACGGCCTGGCCCAGCGCTACTTCCACCAGGCGCTGCGGCTCGCCAAGTCCAGCGGGGACCGGGGGCTCGGCGGTTATGTGATCGCCCTGCTGACCACCCAGTCGCTGTTCCTCGGCGACCACCGCCGTTCCATCGCCTTCGCCGAGGCCGCGCTGCGGGCCGCCGGCGACCACATCACCCCGGCCCTCGCCGCCGACCTGTACGCCATGCAGGCCAAGGCGTACGCCCGGCTCGGCGACGCGGCGGGCGCCCGCGCCTGCATCGGGCGGGCCGAGGCCCAGGCGGACCGCATCCACACCGGCCGGGAGCCGGACGAGACGGGATACGTCCAGCCGGGCCTGGTCGACGTCCAGGTGGCGGAGGCGCTGCTGGGCCTCGGGGACCTCCCCGCCGCCCGGGAGCACGCGGCCTCCGCCGTGCGCGCCCCGGCGCACGATCGGGGGCGCGTGCACCGGCTTGCGATGCTCAGCCATATCGAGCTGCTCCAGGGCGAGGCCGACCGCGCGGCCGTCACCGCTGCCGAGATGGCGGCCAAGGCACGGGGGATGGAGTCCCAGCGGCTGCGTGACCGGCTGCGGGGGGTCAGACGCGAACTCGCGGCGAGCGGTTGCGCCGAGGCCGTACGGACCACGGACCTCATCGACGAGGCGCTCCGCGTGCCTCTGTGAGCTCCGCCGACGCCCCGCCGCTCGTTCCTCCTGGTGGCCGAGCCTGCTGACATGGTGATCCCCACATGTCGAAAGGCGGCACAACCGTGCAATGGGCCAACTTGAGCGAACGGAATGTGTACCAGAACCCGTGGTTCCGGGTGAATCTGGCGGACGTCCGGCTTCCCGACGGCAGCCACCTCGACCACTTCGTCATCCGCCAGCGTCCCGTCGCGGCCGCCACCGTCGTCAACGAGGCGAACGAGGTGCTGCTGCTCTGGCGGCACCGCTTCATCACCGACAGCTGGGGGTGGGAGCTGGCCGCGGGCGTCGTCGAGGACGGCGAGGACGTCACGGCGGCCGCGGCCCGGGAGATGGAGGAGGAGACCGGCTGGCGCCCCGGCGAGCTGCGCCCCCTGCTCACCGTGGAACCGTCGAACGGCCTCACCGACGCCCGCCACCACCTCTACTGGTCCGACGAGGCGCAGTGGACCGGGCAGCCGCAGGACGCCTTCGAGTCGTCCCGCCGCGCGTGGATACCGCTCAAGGTGGTCCCGGACATGATCGCCCGGGGCGAGGTGCCCGCCGCGAACATGGCGGCCGCCCTGCTGATGCTGCACCACCTGAGACCGGACTGACCCCGGCCCCGCGGCACAACCCCTGTCCGCGCGAGGAGCCGGCCCCGCGACGGCCGGGGCCGGCTCCTGAACGGATCGGCAGGCGGGGGAGCCCGAGCCCGTCCTGCGGCCGGGGCGGCCCGCGTCGGCCGTGCGGGGGAGGGGCATGCAGCGGTTCGGCCGGGGGCCGCGGCTTCCCACGGGCCGGCGCCCGGCCGCGTAGTCGTCGTCCTCGCCCTGTGAAGGGCGATCAGCCCGCCTGAAAACGCTGCGCTCCGAGCGGTTCAATATCTACGGCCGCGGAGTGAGGGTTCAATGCACCGGCCCGGGAGTGTTTTTGTCGCAGCAAAGAGAGTGGAAGTATTCATCGTACGCGGGCCATTGCGGCGTGCTACTGTCGATCTCGGTTGCAGTTGTGGTTCCCAAAACTTGAAGCCTCTGCGTGGATGATTTTTCCGGTGGAAGCTTCCGTGTGTTTTCCGGTTTTTCTCCGGGCGGGGCATCATCGCGGCGACGCGGCATCCGTACATGACGGGCGCCGACGTACACGCCCCCAGAGGAGATGTGACATGGCGTCAGGCACGGTGAAGTGGTTCAACGCGGCCAAGGGTTTCGGGTTCATCGAGCAGGACGGTGACGGCGCCGACGTCTTCGCCCACTTCTCGAACATCGCCGCCCAGGGCTTCCGTGAGCTGTCCGAAGGCCAGAAGGTCACCTTCGACATAGCGCCGAGCCAGAAGGGCCCGACGGCCGAGAACATCGTTCCCGCCTGACGCTGACACGTACGTCGTGGCCGGGGCCCGCATCCTCCGGGGTGCGGGCCCCGGCTACGGGCATTCTCCCGAAGAGATGCCGCCTGCGGCAGAACCCCCGCACGCGGAGTCTTCCGGCTGCTCGCTCCTGTGGAGCCGCACCCCGCAGGCGTACTGGATTTCTCGTCCGCATCCCGTCCCCCTTTCATGGCCCGCGCCCCGCTTCGCGGTCGACCGTCGGCCTGATTCGATCTCTCATTCTGTTCGGCCCGTTCTTGTGATTCCCCGCGCTGTTCTTCCGCTGCGGGAATTCCTTGATACGCGCCGTATCAAGGAAGGTTCTGAATGAACCCCACACGTACGAACAACCGCTCCTCCCGCGCCCGCAGCCGTTCTGTCGGCTCCGGTACGGGCAGGGGCGGTTACTCCACCTCGCCTGCCCCGTCCCGCTCCGGCGCCCCGTCCCGCTCCGGCGGTTCCGGGCGTTCGGGCGGCCCGGGCCGCCGGCCCGCCGCGGTCCAGGGCGAGTTCGCCCTGCCGGTCACGGTCACCCCCGCCCTGCCCGCCGTCGAGGTGTTCGCCGACCTCGACATGCCGGCGCCGCTGCTGGCGGCGCTGACCGCCCAGGGCGTGAGCGTCCCGTTTCCGATCCAGGGCGCGACCCTGCCCAACACCCTCGCGGGCCGCGACGCCCTGGGCCGTGGACGTACCGGCTCCGGCAAGACCCTCGCCTTCGGTCTGGCCCTGCTGGCCCGTACCGCCGGACAGCGCGCCGAGCCCCGCCGGCCGCTGGCCCTGGTCCTGGTGCCGACGCGTGAGCTGGCCCAGCAGGTGACCGACGCCCTGACCCCGTACGCCCGCTCGGTGAAGCTGCGCCTGGCCACCGTCGTCGGCGGGATGTCGATCGGAAGGCAGGCCAGTGCGCTTCGGGGAGGCGCCGAGGTCGTCGTCGCGACGCCGGGCCGGCTCAAGGACCTCATCGACCGCGGTGACTGCCGGCTGGACCAGGTCGCGATCACGGTGCTGGACGAGGCCGACCAGATGGCCGACATGGGCTTCATGCCCCAGGTCACCGCTCTCCTGGACCAGGTCCGCCCCGAGGGGCAGCGGATGCTGTTCTCCGCCACCCTGGACCGCAACGTCGACCGCCTGGTCCGCCGCTACCTCACCGACCCGGTCGTCCACTCCGTCGACCCGTCGGCAGGGGCGGTCACGACGATGGAACACCACGTGCTGCACGTCCACGGCACCGACAAACACCGCACGACGACCGAGATCGCGGCGCGCGAGGGCCGGGTGATCATGTTCCTGGACACCAAGCGGGCCGTGGACAAGCTCACCGACCACCTCCTGGCCAGCGGTGTCCGGGCCGCCGCCCTGCACGGCGGGAAGGCCCAGGCGCAGCGCACCCGGACCCTGACCCAGTTCAAGAACGGGCACGTCACCGTCCTCGTGGCCACGAACGTCGCCGCCCGCGGCATCCACGTCGACCACCTCGACCTGGTCGTCAACGTCGACCCGCCGACCGACCACAAGGACTACCTCCACCGCGGCGGTCGTACCGCGCGGGCCGGGGAGTCCGGCAGCGTCGTCACCCTGGTCACCCCCAACCAGCGACGCGATATGACCCGCCTCATGACCGCCGCCGGCATCGTGCCCCAGACCACCCAGGTCCACTCCGGCGAGGAGGCACTCGGCCGGATCACCGGCGCCCGGACCCCTTCCGGCGTTCCTGTGACGATCACCGCGCCGGTGGTCGAACGGCGCCGGCGCAGCACCTCCTCACGCGGTCGGCGCAGCCCCGCCTCGGCGGCCCGGCGCGTGACCGCGCACCAGTCCTCCTTCGACGCGGCGGCCTGACCACTCCGTGATCCGGAAGCTGACCCATCTCTGCAGGAGGCACCTTTTGACGCTGGTTCAGATGCAGCCCCGCCCGACGGACGCCACTGCCGCGGACGGGACCGTGGCCGACGCCATGGGCGCCGCCGGACCGCAGGTCTGGGACGACATGACCGTCGAGGTGGTCCTGTCCGTCATGGCCAGTGCCCGTACCGAGCGCCTGCTCGTCTGCGACGACAGCGGGCTGTGCACCGGACTGGTCACCCAGGACCAGCTCACAGCAGCCCGCGAGGACCCCGCGTACACGGACCGGACGCGCCTGCGGGACGTTCTCGGCGACCGCGGGCCGTTCACCTCGCCGGTGGCCACCATGGCCGAAGCCGGGCGCATGATGCGCTACAGCCACGTCGATGCCCTGCCCGTGGTCGACGAACACGGCAGCGCCCTGGGCGTCCTCGCCCTCGCCCGCTGAGCCGTCCCGACCGCGGCGGAACCCCTCCCTCTCCGTCCCTCTCCCTGTGAGGCACCATGCGTTGTGTCATCGCCCGCTTCCCGTTCGACCTCACCAGAAGCGGTGTCCTGGAATCGATGAAGGGCATCAAGCCCGAGCAGCTTTCCGGCGAGTCCGTGACCATCGGCCGACGCACCTACCCCGCCAAACAGGTCGGCCAGGTCATCACCCGCCAGGACCGCCGCGACTTCAGTGCGGGAGAGGTCCTGCGGGCCATGTCCCAGCTCGGGTTCACCTGCCGTGAACTCCCCCGGCCCGCCGCGCCCGCACGGGCACGCACCCCGATGCAGCAGGCTTCCGCGCTGCTCGGCGCCCCTGCGGCGGTCTGACCGGCGGGCGGCCGCGAGCCGTCCGCAGCGCTGGGGCGAGGGCCCGACCGGGGTGTGCCGGTCGGGCCCTCGCCACGTTCTGCCGGGGTTTACCGGGGCGGGGCTTCCCGGCGGGGCGGCGGGGTGGTGGGGTGGTGGGTCAGTGGTCGGAGTAGCTGAAGTCGCCCATGGTCCAGGCGCTGACGTCCTGGATCGCGACGCGGTACATCCCGCCTGTCTCGGGGATGCCGACGGTGCCCTGCAGGATGCGGGCCACGTGGAAGTGGAGGTGGGTGGGCGGGCCTTCCCCGGTCGTCGTGGCGGTGAAGACGGTGGAGAAGTCGCTCAGGTGGGCGGAGTCGGCCAGGACCTCCGAGACCCGCTGCCTCCACACGGCTTCGGGGGCCAGGCGGCCGGTGATGACGGCGCCCCCAGCGACCACGGTCAGAGGCATCTGGTTGCTGTGCCCTGACTCCACCAGGGCGGCAACGTCGACAAGCAGTGCGTCAGGCTTCGACATGGAGCCGATTGTATTCGCCGGTCCTCGGCTGCCCGGAGGCAGCGCCCGTACGCCCCGGCGCGATGCCCGTACCGGGACGGGGCGGTGCCCGTACCGGGACGGGGCGGTGCCCGTGCCGGGCCGGGCCGGTGCCCGTGCCGGGACGGGGCGGTGCCCGTGCCGGGCCGGACGGTGCTGAGGTACCGGCGTTGCCGGCACGGCGATCTGGACGGCGACGGCCTCCCCGTGCGGTGGCAGGGGCGCGGCCTTCTCCGGACTTCCTGTCGCCCGCCCGACGGCTGCTCCCGTCTGCATGTCAGTGGGCCCTGACAGCATCACGGCCATGACCGACATCGATGACCTCGTGCAACGTGTGGCCATCCGGGCCCGAGCGGAGAGCACGGACCTTCCCGAGCCTGTCGACGATGCCCGGATCGCGGAGGCCGAGCGGCGCCTGGGCATCACGCTGCATCCCCTCCTCGCGCGGCTGTACCGCGAGGTCGCTGACGGCGGCTTCGGCCCTGACTACCGGCTGCTGCCCCTGCTGGGCTCGGGCTCCAGCGTCGTCGGCGAATACCTGACGCGACGTGAGGCGTCCGTGGGAGCAGAGCACCCGGAGTGGCCCGAAGGCGTCGTACCGATCCTGACCTGGGGCTGCGCCATGTACGCAGGCGTGGATTGTTTCAGTGAGGACGGTCAGGTCCTGCTCTTCGAGCCGAACCCGTACGGCGGCGGATCGTGGGAGCAGTGCTGGTTCCTCGACTCCGCCGGCCTCGCCGCATGGCTGGAGACGTGGCTCGCGGGGACGGGCTGGTTCGAGGAGGACGCCTTCGACAGGGACGACCTGGTCGAGCCTCAGCCGTGGGAGCAGGCCGCGGACCGGCTGTCGTCCGGTGCATAGCGAAACCGCAACCCTCTCGTACGGCACCCCTGCTCGCGGTGGCGGTATGACGGCGTGGCCGGGGTACCTGTCCGGGGCGGCGACCTCGAGAACAGTGACGTGCGGTGGTGGGCGGTTGCGCTGAAGCAGGCGCACGAGCGGTTCGCGCACCGCTTTCCGTGTTCGGAGCCCCGCGAGTCGGCGTCAAGGCCCAGGACTCCGGGCTCCCGCAGCCGCGCCGTCACTCCGCAGCGCTCCGGCGCGGCGTCGGGCGGGCAGGGGGGGACGAAGGTCCTTCGGGCCGCACGCGGGCCCGGCCTCGGGGAACGTGCCCGGGCGGGCCCGGCCGCCTGTGCGCCGGGCCCGCTACCGGGACGGTCAGTAGGGGTAGAAGCCCGAGCCCGTCTTGCGGCCGAGGCGCCCCGCGTCGACCATGCGCTGGAGCAGCGGGGGAGCGGCGTACAGCGGCTCCTTGTACTCCGCGTACATCGAGTCCGCGACCGAGGCCACGGTGTCCAGGCCGATCAGGTCGGCCAGCTTGAGCGGTCCCATCGGGTGGGCGCAGCCCATCTCCATGCCGTTGTCGATGTCCTCGCGGCTGGCGATGCCCGACTCGAACATCCGGATCGCGGAGAGCAGGTACGGGATCAGCAGCGCGTTCACGACGAACCCGGAACGGTCCTGGGCGCGGATCGGGTGCTTGCCGAGCACATCCTGCACGACGGCCTCGGCGCGCGCGATCGTCTCGTCCGAGGTGGTCAGCGCCGGGATCAGCTCGACGAGCTTCTGCACCGGGGCCGGGTTGAAGAAGTGGATGCCGATGACCTGGTCCGGGCGCGAGGTGGCGACGGCCAGCTTCACCAGCGGGATCGAGGAGGTGTTGGAGGCCAAGATCGCGTCCTGGCGGGTCACCACCTGGTCGAGCACCTGGAAGATCTCGGTCTTGACCTGCTCGTTCTCCACGACGGCCTCGATGACGAGATCGCGGTCGGCGAACTCCCCGAGGTCGGTGGTGAAGCTCAGCCGGTCCAGCGTCTCGTCCCGCTCCGCCGCTGTGATCTTGCCGCGCTCGGCAGCCTTCGAGAGGGAGTTGTGCAGACGGGTGCGGCCGATCTCCAGCGCTTCGCCGGTGGTCTCGGCGACCTTCACTTCGAGGCCGCTGCGCGCGCACACCTCCGCGATACCTGCGCCCATCTGGCCACAGCCCACCACTCCGACGCGTGCAATATCGGCCATAAGGTCCGTCACCTCGTGCCTTTCGCTGTTCTCCGTATCGCAGGGTGCCGTCTGATTCCGGTGCCCGCTTCGACCCCCCGACGTTACTCCGCATGCCGACCCGGTGGTCTGGCGGGTCGCGGCGGCTACGGATGGGAAGGATGCGGTTACGTAGAGCCAGTCCGGTCAGGTGTGGGATCACGGCGGAGAGAGGCGGACCAGTATGTGGCGAACGGGCTTGGCGAGGAGGGCGTTCGTGCTCAGCGCGGCCGGGCTGCTGGCGGCGATGACGACGAGCGGCGACGCGGTCGCCTCCCCGGCGGGGAGAAGGAGGGGCGGCGGCCTGCCGGAGGCGGCGCCGGGCCAGGTGCGCGGCATGTGGATCGCCACGGTCGCCAACATCGACTGGCCGTCCAAGCCGGGGCTCACGGCGGCCCGGCAGGAGTCCGAGCTGCTCGCGTACCTGGACCGGGCGGTCGAGCTGCGGCTCAACACGGTGGTGCTCCAGGTCCGGCCGACCGCCGACGCCCTCTGGCCCTCGCCCCACGAACCGTGGGCCGCCTGTCTCACCGGCACCCAGGGCCAGGACCCGGGCTGGGACCCGCTGGGCACGGCGGTGCGCGCCGCGCACGACCGGAGCCTTGAGCTGCACGCCTGGTTCAACCCCTACCGGGTGGCGAACCACACCGATCCGTCCCGGCTGATCGCCTCCCACCCCGCCAGGAAGCATCCCGACTGGGTCGTGCCGTACGGCGGGAAGCTCTACTACAACCCGGGGCTGCCGGAGGTCCGCCGCTTCGTCCAGGACGCGATGCTGGACGCCGTCCGCCGCTACGACATCGACGCGGTGCACTGGGACGACTACTTCTACCCCTACCCGGTGGCCGGGCAGTCCTTCGACGACGACGCGGAGTTCGAGCGGTACGGCGGCGGCTTCGCCGACCGGGCGGCCTGGCGGCGCGACAACATCGACCGGCTGGTACGCGAGACGGGCGAGCGCATCCGGGCGGTCAAGCCGCACGTCCGCTTCGGCGTCAGCCCCTTCGCGGTCTGGCGCAACGCGGCCACCGACCCGAAGGGGTCGGACACCCGGGCGGGCGTGCAGACCTACGACGACCTCTACGCCGACACCCGCAAGTGGGTCAGGAAGGAGTGGGTCGACTACATCTGCCCCCAGATCTACTGGCACATCGGGCAGAGCGCCGCCGACTACGCCAAGGTCCTCGACTGGTGGAGCCGTACCGTCCGGGGGACCGGCGTCGATCTGTACGTGGGCGAGGCGCTGTACAAGGCGGGCGACCCGGCCCAGGCGGAGGCGTGGCAGGACCCGGCGGAACTCTCCCGGCACCTCACCCTCGGCAAGGACCACGAGGAGGTGGGCGGCCACGTCTACTTCTCCGGCAGGAGCGTGCTGGCGGACCGGATCGGCGCGATGCGGCGGGTGGTGGCCGACCACTACACGGACCGCGTCCGGCGCTACCCGGACCGGGGAAGGGGCCACCCGCGGCGGGGCAGGCCGTAGAGGGGCCGGGGGCGGGCCCGGCGCCCCCGGCCGGCGCGTCCGGGGCCCGGCTCCGGACGCGCCGCCGCTCCTACTGGGGCTGCCGCCCGTCCTGCGCCGTTCCGCGGTGCTGGACGACGCTGTCGGGGCCGGGTGACATCAGGGATTCGTGGCCGTCGTCGAAGCGCAGCCGGTACGGGGGAGCGCCCCCCTCGCCGAGCACCTCGACGATCTCCGCGACCCGGTCGTGCTGCCCCACGGTCCTGCCGTGCGTCAGCAGCCGGTCGCCCTTGTGTGCCTCCATCGGGAGCCACCTCCTCACAGGGGGAGACGGAACCGTCGGGTGAAGACGGTGTCCCTGTCGACAAGTCTATGACCGTACGGGCCGGGGCTCCCGCGCCGTGCGGCGGCCGGCCCGCTGGGTGGCGGCGATGCAGACGAGGACGGCCACCGCCGCGACCGGCGCCGCGGCCGAGATCTCCTCACCGAGCAGGAGGAAGGACCACACCAGCGTCAGCAGCGGCTGGGCGAGCTGGAGCTGGCTGGCGCGGGCGACGCCGATCGCCGCCATGCCCCGGTACCAGACGTACAGCCCGAGGAAGGTCGAGCCGGCGGCGACCCAGACCAGGCCGGCGACACCGTGCGCGGTCGGGCGGACCGGTTCGAGCGGCAGCGCCACCAGGCTGCCCGCGACCGCGAGCGGCAGGCACAGGACCAGCGCCCAGCCGATCACCTGCCACCCGGGCATCACCCGCGCCAGCCGGCCGCCCTCCGTGTACCCGGCCGCGCACACCAGCAGCGCGCCGAAGAGGTACAGGTCGCCGGAGGCGAGGGCCCCGCCGCTCTCCCGCACGGTGAAGGCGATCACCACGGCCGCCCCGGCCAGGGCCGCGCCCCAGAACAGGCGCGAGGGCCGCTCGCCGGTCCGCAGGGTTCCCAGGACCGCCGTGGTCAGCGGCAGCAGACCCACGACCACGGCCGCGTGCGAGGTGGTGGAGGTCTGCAGGGCCAGGGTCGTCAGCAGCGGGAAGCCCACCACGACCCCGCCCCCGACGACCGCGAGCCCCGCCCAGTGGCGGCGGGCGGGCGGCGGAACCCGGGCGGCCAGCAGCACGGCGCCCGCCACCAGGGCGGCGAGCACACTGCGCAGCGCCACCAGCGACCAGGGGCCGAAGCTCTCCAGCCCCCACGCCGTGGCGGGGAAGGTGAGCGAGAACGCCACGACGCCGAGCCCGGCGAGCACGGTGCCGCTCCGGCCGGGCGCGGGCCCGTCGCCGGACGCCGCCGACGCGCCCCCGCGAGGGGCCGCCGGACCGGTGCGCGAGGGGGCGGGCTCGACGGGCGAAACGACGACCGCTATCGATGAAGGCGGGGTAGCGCTATCCTGTGCTCTCATGCAAGAGCGTAGCAGCGTTGCCGCACTGGCCACTTCCCTGCGGGCCGAGCTGAACCGCTACTCCCCGGGTGGAAAGCTCCCGTCCAGTCGGGCCCTCGTCGAACGGTTCCGGGTCAGCCCCGTCACCGTCTCCCGCGCCATCGCCCAGCTGGCCGCCGAAGGGCTCGTCACCACCCGCCCCGGCTCCGGCGCCTTCCGGGCGCACCCCCGCACCGCGCCGGCCGCCCCGGGCGACACGTCCTGGCAGGAGGTCTCGCTGAGCGGCGACGGAGGGCCCGAGGCGGTCCCGCGTACGGTCGACGCCTCCGGGGTGCTGGTCACGCTCGCCGCACCGCCGCCCGGCGTCATCGAGTTCAACGGCGGCTACCTCCACGCCTCGCTCCAGCCCGAACGGGCGCTCTCCGCGGCCCTGGCCCGCGCGGGCCGCAGACCGGGGGCCTGGGGCCGCCCACCGACCGACGGCCTGCCCGAGCTGCGGTCCTGGTTCGCCCGCGAGATCGGCCCCGCCGTCTCCGGTACCGACGTCCTGATCACCGCGGGCGGCCAGAGCGCCCTGGCCACCGCCCTGCGCGCGCTCGCCCCGCCCGGCGCCCCGGTGCTCGTGGAGTCGCCCACCTACCCCGGGATGCTCGCCGCCGCCCGTGCCACCGGGCTGCGCCCCGTCCCCGTCCCGATGGACGCCGACGGGGTCCGCCCGGACCTGCTCGCCGACGCGTTCCGGGCCACCGGCGCCCGGGTCCTCGTCACCCAGCCGCTCTTCCAGAACCCCACCGGGGCCGTCCTCGCGCCCGACCGGCGCCCCGAGGTGCTGGCCATCGCCCGGGCGGCCGGGGCGTTCGTCGTCGAGGACGACTTCGCCCGGCGGCTCGTCCACGACGACGCCGGGCCGCTCCCCGCACCGCTGGCCGCCGACGACCCCGACGGCGTCGTCGTCCACGTCTGCTCGCTGACCAAGGTGACCTCGCCCAGCCTGCGGGTCGGTGCGCTGGCCGCCCGGGGGCCGGTGCTGGAACGCCTGCGGGCCATCCAGGTCGTGGACAGCTTCTTCGTGCCCCGGCCCCTCCAGGAAGCCGCGCTGGAGCTGGTCGGCTCCCCGTCCTGGGGCCGCCACCTGGCCGCCGTCGCCACCGAACTGCGCCACCGCCGCACCACGATGGCGACCGCCCTGGCCGCCGGGCTTCCGGAGGTCGCGCTGCCGCACCTCCCGGCGGGCGGCGGCAGCCTCTGGCTCCGGCTCCCGGGCGGCGCGGGGGCGGACGCCGACGAGCCCGCCGTCGTCGCGGCCGCCCTGCGCGCCTCGGTCGCCATCGCCCCCGGCCGCCCCTACTTCTGCGCCGAGCCCCCGGCCGGACACGTCCGCCTGAGCTTCGCCGCGGTCTCCGGAGCGGGCGAGATCGCGGAGGGCGTCCGCCGTCTGCGTACGGCGTTCGACCGGCTGTCGGGCGGCTGAAGGCCGCGCCCCCGGCCCGCAGGCCCCCTTGACCAAACCGATGTCCGGCCCGACGATCCCGCCATGACGCTTCGGGTCACCCTGGTCGCGGCGGCGCGCGGCTCCTCCCGAGCGGCCGAACGCTTCGACGACGACCGGCCGCTCGACGACGCCGGCCGGCACGAGGTGCGGTTCGTCGCCCCCGCCCTCGTCCCGCTCCGCGTGGCCGAGCTGCGCTACTGCTCGCCCACCCCGCGCAGCCGGGCCACCGGGAACGCCCTCGGCTTCGCACCGATGGCCCAACCGGCCCTGCGCGACTGGGACATGGGGCGCTGGCGCGGACTGACCCTGGGTGAGGCGACCGCCCGGGAACCGGCCGCCGTCGGCCTCTGGCTCACCGACCCGCGCAGCGCCCCGCACGGCGGCGAGACCATGCTCGACTTCATCGGGCGGGTGGGCGGCTGGCTCGACACCCGCCCCGCCGACGACATCCTCGCCGTCGCCGTCGCCGAACCCGCCGTGGTCCGGGCCGCCCTCGTCTACGCCCTGAACGCCCCGCCCTCCGCGTACTGGAACATCGACGTCCGCCCGCTCTCCACCCTCACGCTGACCGGCCTGCCGGGCCGCTGGGTCCTCTGCCTGGAGGCGGGCGCCCGCTGAGCCTGGAGGCGGGCGCGGCCCGCCGGGAACCGGACATCCGACGTGCCGGCCACCCGGGTTTCGCCTGCGGACGTCAGGAATGTGAGGATGTCACCATGACAACCAAGGTCTACTTCGACATCACCATCGACGACGCGCCCGCAGGGCGGATCACGTTCAACCTGTTCGACGACGTCGTCCCCAAGACGGCGGAGAACTTCCGCGCGCTCGCCACCGGCGAGAAGGGCTTCGGCTACGCCGGCTCGTCCTTCCACCGCGTCATCACCGACTTCATGCTCCAGGGCGGCGACTTCACGCGCGGCGACGGCACCGGCGGCAAGAGCATCTACGGCGAGAAGTTCGCCGACGAGAACTTCAAGCTCAAGCACGACCGCGTGGGCCTGCTCTCGATGGCCAACGCCGGCCCGAACACCAACGGCTCGCAGTTCTTCATCACCACCGTGCTCACCCCGTGGCTGGACGGCAAGCACGTGGTCTTCGGCGAGGTCGCCGACGAGGACGGCATGGCCCTGGTCCGCAAGATCGAGGCGCTCGGCTCCTCCAGCGGCCGCACCCGCGCCAAGGTCACCATCGCCGAGTCCGGCGTTCTCTGACCGAACCGCCGACCGGTCTGCGACCGCTCCGGTCCCCGACGGGCCCGTGGCAGGACCGCCCCCCCCCCGCGTACGCGTACGCACCGGGGGAGCGGACCGGCCGCGGGCCCGCGGCATGCGCCCGCCCGAACCCCGGTACCGCCGGATCCCCGAAGCGGGAAAGCTCGGCACGGACTCGGCCCGCCGCATCCTGGGGCCGCCGGTCGGCGTCGGCAACGTCGTGATCGGCACGGCCGCGGCTGCGGCCGTGCTCGCCGCGCTGCACCCGGTACTGCCGCCCATGCTGCTGGTGATCGCCCTGCCCAACGGCTGGGGCACGGTCCGCTCGGCGCGCTTTCACCACTCGCGGAAATATCGACGGACGCCGCCGTGTGGCAAGACCATGGCCGCGAACCGTTGCCCGGCGCCTGTCGGCCGATCGCCTGGACGGCGTCGATCTGCCCGAAGGGGTGTGGTCAGTGCTCCGCGCCGTACTGTTCCCGCCACCGGTCGATGAGGGCGGCCATCTCGCGCTGGAAGAACGCGTAGAAGTCCCGCATCTCGTGCAGGCGCCGCCCGGCGACGCTGTCCTCGCCCGCGACCTCGATGCCCTCGGTGGCGGCGTCGCCCATGACGACGAGCATGGCGTTCTGGTCACTCATCAGCCTCGCCCAGGCGTGCTCACGGAAGCGGTAGTGGTCGCGCCGGCTGCCGGGGGCCGGAACGCGCTCGATCATGCCGCTGGGGAGGAGCTGCTTGACCGCGCCCGAGACGGCACCGGAGCTGATCCGCAACTCGTCGCACAGGTCATTGGCCGTCATGGTCTCCTGACGGCTGAAGAGGAGCGCGGTCATCACACGCGCGGTCGTCTTCTGCATCCCGCCCTGCGCCAGGGTGAGGGCAAGCCGCTCGGCGGCATCGCGGAGCCGCCCCCTCTCCTCCTCGTCCACGGCCCCGGCCGGTGTCTTCTCACGGGTCTGTTCGCTGTCCATGTCCCGCATCGTACCGAGAACTCTCAACAGTCAGATAACTCGGAATGTTTACAGATCTCTGAAACTTCGCTACTTTCTGAATCGTGGAGAACGCGATCGAGCTCCGGGAGCTCACCAAGACGTACGGCACCCGACGAGGACTGAGCGGACTCACCCTGGACGTCCGTGCCGGTGAGGTCTTCGGCTTCCTGGGCCCCAACGGTGCGGGCAAGTCCACTACCATCCGGCTCCTGCTCGACCTGGCCCGCCCCACCTCGGGGCGCGCCGTGGTGCTCGGCCTGGACCCGCGCGCCGACGGTCCGCTGCTGCGTGCCCGGATCGGGTACCTGGCCGGCGACTTCGTCTGTGACGGACGGCAGAACGTGCGCAGCTACCTGCGCTTTCTCGCCGCGCTGCGGGGCGGTGTGCCGCAGGAGCGCATCGACGGCCTGGCCGACCGGCTCGGTCTCGACCAGAGCGCGATGATCAAGAAGCTGTCCAAGGGCAACCGGCAGAAGGTCGGCCTGGTTCAGGCGTTCATGCACACCCCGGAGCTGCTGGTCCTGGACGAACCCACCTCCGGGCTCGACCCGCTGGTCCAGCAGACCTTCTGCGACCTGGTCACCGAAGCCTCGACGAGGAACGGCCAGACCGTGTTCATGTCCAGCCACGTCATGAGTGAGGTGGAGGCCGTCGCCGACCGGGTCGGCATCATCCGCGACGGTCGCCTCGTCGCCCTGGACTCCGTCGCCGCCCTGCGTGCCGGAGCTGTGCGAGACATCGAGGTCACCTTCGCACACCCCGTGCCCTTGGCCGCCTTCGAAGGAGTTGACGGACGGCTGCACCTCGACGAGGCCGGAACCACCCTCACCGGCCAGGTCACCGGCAGCCCCGATGCCCTCGTCAAGGCCCTCGCGCCCCATACCGTCACCGGCCTGCGCGCCACCGAACCCGCTCTCGAAGAGCTCTTCCACTCCTACTACGAGGGTGCGGAAGCCGCCCCACCCGCCGCGACCGTCCAGTCCGCCTGACCGGAGTCGACCGCCTGCTTCCACCGACCCTCGCACTCCCGCCGAAAGGCCCCCCGATGAATCTGGCCGTCTATACGAAGTCCCTTTCCGACAGCCGCCGCGGCCTCGTCGGCTGGATGCTCGGCACCGCCGCCGTCGGCATGATGTACGCCTCCACCTACCCCTCGCAGAAGGACAACACCGCGAGTTTGCCTGAGGCTCTGCGCGAGTCCCTGCACATCGACGCCACCGCCGCCGGCTACCTCCAGGCCAGCGTCTTCGGCCTGATCCTGCCCCTGCTGGCCATGATCTACGGTGCCGCCACCGGATCCCGGGCCGTCGCGGGCGAGGAGGAGTCGGGGCAGCTCGACCTCGTCCTCGCCCACCCCCTCACCCGCACCCGGCTCGTCCTCCAGCGCTTCGCCGCGCTGGCCACCGGAGCGGGCGCGATCTCCCTCCTGGTCTGGCTCGCTCTGCTCGCCATCCGCGACAGCGCCGAACTCACCGGCGTCACCGCGGCCGAACTGCTCGCCCAGTGCGTGAACCTGGCCCTGCTCGGCACCGTCTTCGGAGCCCTCTCGCTCGGGCTCGGGGCCGCCTTCGGTCGCCGGACCGTCGTCCTCGCCGGCACCGCCGCCCTCGGGGTCCTGGCCTACGCCGCGCACACCTTCGCCGCGCAGATCGGCGCGGACCGGCTCGCGTACCTCTCGCCCTTTCACCACTACATCGGCGGCCAGCCGCTGCGGCACGGTTTCCAGTGGGCCGATGTCGGCATCCTCGCCGCGACGGCCAGTGCCCTCGTGGCCCTGGGCGCGTGGCGCTTCGCGCGCCGGGACATCAACACCTGACGTCCTGCCCCGGGCGATGGGAGCAGGCCGCGGATCAGCCTGACGGCCCTTGCGAGCCCCCGCCGGGCAGGGTGACGGCCGCGCGAGGCTTGAAGGGCTCCCTACGAAGCCCGTACCAGTCCTCGACGGAATGGACGTCCACGAGGAAGGCAGCCGGTTGGCAGGACGTTCCGCGCAGGTGCGTCGCTCGCTGTTCGCCGCGCATCCGGCCCGCACGGCCGTGCGGGCCTTCGCCGCCGTGATCGCCCTGGGGGCCGCGCTGCTCGCACTGCCGGCCGCCGCTGTGGTCTGTGCATGACCGATGCGGTGAGGCTGCCGCGGGTGTGGACCGCCGCGGCCAGGGCGTCGGTCACCAGGTCCGCGCGCATGTGGTCGGCGATCGCTCATCCGGCCCCACGGCGCGAGGCGAGGTCGGTGACGGCCGTGGGGCAGCAGAACTTTCCCCTGTCGATGGGCGGGGAAGAAGTCATCTCGATCGGGGACCAAACCGCCCGTGCACATCGGAGACCAGGCGCAGGTCCTGTGGTCTGACCTGTTCCTTTGCGGTCGGTAGCCTCCCGGCGTGGGGACCGTTGAGCGGCTGGTGCCGGATGAAGGGGGGAGTTGTTCCAGCGGGCGGTGCCGTCGCGGCCGCAGGGCGGTGGCCGGCGTCGGCCCAGGGACCGGGAGGCGCCGGCCGCGGTCGTGAAGGGCATCCCGCCGGTCCGCTCACGCGGCGGCCGATGACGGCGCGAGCCCGCAAAGCTCCACGCCGACCAGGGCTACGACTACGCCCACCTGCGGCGATGGCTACGGGAACGCGACATCTCCCGCCGCGTCCCCCGCAAGGGGGCCGAGTCCTCGCAGCGACTGGGCCGCCACCACTGGACCGTGGAACCCGCCATGGCCCGGCTCGCCGGCTGCCACCGCCTCCACCGCCGCTACGAACGCGAGGCCGACCACTTCCTCGCCCGCACCCTCATCCGCTACCGCGACTCACCGCATGAGATGACTTCTTACTCCTGGCCGGCGGCCCGTGCGGCCCGCTCGGCGTTGCGCTCCTTGATACGAGCGGCCTCCTTGCGCACCTCCGCCTGGGTGGCGCGCTCCTGCCGCAGCCACTCGGGCATCTCGTCCTTCAGGGCCTCGATCTGCTCGGTGGTGAGCGGCTCGGTGACCCCGCCGCGGGCGAGCCCCGCGATGGAGATGCCGAGCTTGGCGGCGACGACCGGCCGGGGGTGCGGGCCGGTGCGGCGCAGCTCCACGAGCCAGGCGGGCGGGTCGGTCTGGAGGGCGTTCAGCTCGGTGCGGGAGACGGCACCCTCCTGGAACTCGGCGGGGGTGGCCTGGAGGTACACACCCAGCTTCTTCGCCGCCGTGGCGGGCTTCATGGTCTGGGCGGTCTTGTGCGACGTCATGGGTCCAGGGTATCGACCACGGGACACGCCTTCGACCACCGACCGGTAGCCTGACCTCGTGACAGGCTCGGACATCCCCTCATCCTTCAGACTCGCGTACGTCCCCGGCGTGACGCCCACCAAGTGGGTGAGGGTCTGGCACGAGCGGCTGCCCCGTACCCCGCTGGAGCTCGTCCAGACCACCGCGGCCGACGCCCCGGGCCTGCTGGTGGACGGGGGAGCCGACGCCGGTCTCGTACGGCTGCCGGTCGACCGGTCCGTCCTGAGCGCCATCCCCCTCTACACCGAGACGACCGTCGTCGTGATCCCCAAGGACCACGTGGCGACCGCCGCCGAGGAGGCGTCGCTCGACGATCTGTCCGACGAGATCGTGCTGCACCCCCTCGACGACGTCCTCGGCTGGGAGTCCCCGCCCGGCCGCCCCGCCTTCGAGCGGCCGGCGACCACGGCGGATGCGATCGAGCTGGTCGCGGCGGGCGTGGGCGTCCTGCTCGTCCCGCAGTCCCTGGCCCGCCTGCACCACCGCAAGGACCTCACCTACCGGCCGGTGCGGGACGCCCCCGAGTCGCGGATCGCGCTGTCCTGGCCCGAGGCGGAGACCACCCCCGACCTGGTGGAGGAGTTCATCGGGATCGTCCGGGGCCGAACCGTCAACAGCACCCGGGGCCGCGTGGGCGCCGACCGGCAGCGCCCCACGGAGAAGGCCAAGGAGAAGGCCAAGGACAAGCAGCGGTCCGGCGGGACGGGCGGCGCCCGGCAGAAGCCCGCGGCGGGCGGGAAGCCCTCCTCGGGCGGCCGGTCCGCCCAGCGCGCCGGAGGCCGCAGCGGTCAGGGCGCCAAGCGCACGGGCGGCCAGAGCGGCAAGCGCGGGAAGCCGCGCGGCCGGTAGTGCGCCGAGCGGCCGGGGCCCGCCGGTCCCGGCCGGGCGCCCGCGGAACGCCACCCCGCGCCGGTTCACTCGTTGATGAGGCGACCGCCGTACGCAGGGGAGCGCCCGTCCGATGCCGAACATCCGCAGAATCCAGCACCGTGGCCTCATCGGGATGCTGCTCGTCGCCGTGGCCTTCACCGGCCTCCAGCTGACGGCGGTGACGGGACGGGCCTCGCCCGACACGAAGAACTACCTCTCCTACGCTCTGAGCCTCAGCGGTGAGAGCCGCGCCGAGGCGGGCCGCCGGGCCATCGCGTACACGTGCGAGAGCGCGCGGCACGCGCCTCTGCCCACGATCCCCTGGACCAGCAGGAAGGCGCCGGGGGAGACCGGGGAGCAGTGCGTGCGCCGGCTGAACGACTCGATGGCGTACTGGACCCGTCGGGGCAACACGTCCGGGATGACGGCGCCCTTCGCCAACCAGCGGTTCATGGCCATCTTCGAGGCCAGGCCGGGCTACCCGCTGTTCCTGGTCCCCTTCGTGACCGTCCTCGGCGCCACCTGGGGCCTGTGGCTGGCCGGCCTCCTCGTCGCGCTCGCCGGAAGCGTCTGCGTCCTGCTCGCCCTCCGCGCGGCGGGCGCTTCCCGGCGTGCCGGCCTGGCCGGGCAGGCGCTGTACCTCGCCCTGCCCACCGGCACCGTCGCCATGAACCCCCTGAGCGACGGGCTCTCCCTGGCGCTCGGCACGACGGTCGTCCTCGGCTGCACGCTGCTGCTGCGAACCCGGCCCGGTACGGACGCGGAGCCGCGTGCGGGCACCGGAACCACCTCCCGCCCGGACCCCGGTGCGAGCGCGGAGCGGCGGGCGGGCGCCGGGCGGTGGGCCGGTGCGGCGGGGCCCCGTACCGGTACGGCGCTCGTCGTGGGCGGGTTCGCCCTGATGTTCCTCGTCCGCTACTCGCAGGCGCTCCTGCTGGCGGCCGCTCTGGCGGCCGTCCTCCTGATCCGGGCGGCATGGCTCCACCGGAAGGGGCGGCGGCCCGCTCCCGTACTCCGGGCGGCCGGACTGTGCGGGGTGCTGGCGGTGCTCGTCCACGCCGGGGCGCACTTCCTGTCCTGGCCGATGGGCCAGGACAGCGCCCAGGACCTGCTGACCCATCACTACCAGCGCCCCGACCGGCCCGACCCCTGGCCCGAGTTCTTCGCCCAGGAGCGGGTCTTCTGGTCGGCCTGGCTCCGGCTCCAGGCGAGCCGGCCGGTCCTGCCCGTCCTGCTCGCCCTCTCGGCCTGGGCCCTGCTGAAACGGCGCTCCGCCGTACTGCCGGTGGCCGTGGCGGCCGGGGCGGCCGGCCTCCTCAACCAGGCGGGCCACCCCAACCTGGACCAGCTGCTCGGCCACCGCCTCATCGTGTTCGTCTGGCTGCTGCCCGTCCTGGCGGTCCCCCTGCTCCTGGACCGGCCGCGGACCGAGGGGGCCTCACCGCTCCCCGCGCAGCCGAAGAAGGTGGGCGGCGGTCAGCGCGACGGCACGGTCCGCGTCGTCCAGCAGGCGGGCGAGGGCGCGTGAGGCCGTAACCCCCGGGATGCCCGCCAGCGCCTGGGTCAGCCGCCCGCGCGCGGGCGCCCCGGTGGCGTCCTGGTCCAGCCGGCCGACGAGGAGGGACGCGATCCGGTCCGCCGCCGCGTCCCCGGCGGCCAGGACGTGCAGCGCGTCCGCCGCTTCGGTGTCGTTCTCCCCGGAGGCGACCAGGTCCACGAGCACCGGGGCCGCCGCCGCTTCGCCCCGGGCCCCGAGCGTGAGGGCGGCGCGGCCGCGGACCACGGCGTCGGGGCTCGCGACGGCGGCCCGCAGCACGGCGTCCGCCTCGTCGCCGGGCAGTTCGGCGAGGGCCCGCACGGCACGTTCCCGTACGGCCGCCACCGGGGAGTCGAGCCCCTGTGCCAGCAGCGCCGTGCCGCCGCCCGAGCGTGCCAGGGCCCATCGGAGGGCCCCGGAGACGTACGGATCGCTCTCACCGAGCGCCGCCTCGGCCAGGGCCTCGACCGGGACCTCCTCGGCCGAGGCCAGGGCCGCCCGGTGGCGGGCGGCGGCGTTCTCGTCCCCGAGGGCCCGCAGGAGGGCGAGGACCTGAAGGACCTCCTCCCAGTCGGCCGGCTCCCGGGCGTGGACCCGTTGCAGCCGGGTGAGCAGCTCGGTCTCCGCGGCGATGCGCTCGCGCGTGCGGCGGATGAGGTCGTCGACGAGCGCCGAAGGCGTGAAGCCGGGGTCGTCGAGGGCACGTCCGATCTCCCGCAGAGAGAGCCCCAGCGCGCGCAGGCTCTCGATGTGGAAGATCCGCCGGATGTCCTCGCCGGAGTACTCCCGGTAGCCGGAGCCGGTGCGGCCCGAGGGCCGTACCAGGCCGAGCGACTCGTAGTGCCGGAGCATGCGGGCGCTGACGCCGGACCGCCGCGCGACCTCACCGATCAACACGCGCTACGCCTCCCCTTCGCAGCCGCCCGCCCCGCCGAGGGCCACGGCGCGCTCCGCCCCCTCCAGGGCGGCGGCGAATCCGGTGTCCGGGTCGTGCCACATCCGCTCGGTGGCGAGGGCGTGCGCGCGTACGGCCGGGTCGGGGGCCCGCCGCGCGCCGTCCAACGCCGGCGCCATCGCCCCGCCCAGGGCGATCAGCGCCCGGCTGAGGCTCAGCCGCGTCGCGCGTCCACCGCGCCCCAGCCGCGTCACCAGCACCGCCGCCAACGCGGCCTCCTCCCCTTCCGGTACGAGCAGGACCGCCGCGCGCCAAGCGCTGCGCGCCACCTCCTCGTCCGCGTCGGTCAGCACGGCCCGGGTGATCGCCGGCCACGCCCGGGGATCCCCGACCTTGGACAGGGTGTGCAGCGCCTGGCTCCGTGCCTGCGCCCGCTCCGAGCGGACCTCGCCGAGCAGCCGGGGGAGCGTGTCGGCGACCGGATGACGGGTGAGCGCCCAGGTGAGCATGTCGCGGACGAAGAACTCCGGCTCGACCGCGCACCGCTCGATCAGCGCCTCCACGCAGCGCGGGTCCGGCGCCGCACCGATCGTCAGAGCGGCGCGCAGCCGCACCGACGCGTTCTCGTCCCGCAGCGCCCGCAGCGCCGCCCGCTCGTCCGTCCCCTGCCGTCCCGTGACCGTCACCGAGACCACCTCCTCGACGGACAGTGAAGGGCTTGTCACGGTGTCAAGGTCAACCCCGCCCGGGCGCGCCCCGGCTCAGGGGCCGCGCCAGACGTTGGCGAAGGCGGTGTTCTCGATGGTCCGCCTCTGCCGTACGGCCTCCAGCTCCATCACCGCCTCGTGGACGGCGGCGACCACGGTGGTCACCGTCTCGTCGCCGATGCCGGGCCCGGCGTCCTCGGGCCCCTCCCCGTCGAGGCCCACGGCCGCCGCGAGGGAGGCCAGCACGGGGTCCCCCTCCTCCCGGCGGGCCACGGCCCGGCGGCGGGCGGGCGTGTCCACCAGCTCCACCTCCTTCGGGCCGAAGGGGAGCAGGCCGCCCCGCTTCCGGGTGAGCTCGCCGTCCTCCTCCAGCGCGTCCTGGTAGGCGGCCGCGAGGTCCCGGCCCCGGCGCCACAGCCAGTCCTCGACCCGCTCGTACGGCGGCTGCCGGACGATCCCCGCCGCGGCCGCGGCGAGCAGCCGGTCCTCGGGCGCCGACGACCCGCCCGGTACGACGAGGTCGCCGTCCACGGTGACGGTCCCCGCCTCCAGCAGGTCGAGCAGTTCGGCCCCGGCGAGCGCGAGGGACAGGTCGCCCTGTCCCACCGCCCGCTCCGGCGCCGGGTCCAGCGCGATGACGAACAGGTCTTTCGCCGTGGTCATGAAGGGTTCCCCTCGAAGGCATCGACGTGATCGGCGCAGGCGGGCCCTGGCCGGACCGCCCGGCGGGGCGCCGGTTCGGGGGCGGGCGACTGCTGCGACCAGTATCGCCCCCGCCCGTTCCGGTCCGGCGGCCCCAGGGGGTTCCCCCGCGCGGCAGCGCCTGCCGCCGTCGAACGCGTCGGGGAACCCCGCGCCCATGGCGGAAGCGCACCCCCGGCCGACGGGGCCGCCGCCCGACCGGCCCGCAGGACCGGGTGGGACAGCTGGCCCGGCCCCGGCCGCTACGACGCTCAGGGGCCGACCGATGCGCTCCGTCGCCCACCGGTACGGCCGCGGCAGGCAAACCCTTTGCATAAAAGTGCGTGCGTGCGTATAGTCATGCCATCGATCAGGAGGGTTGCCGATGGCGGTACGAGCAGCAGTGGCAGGGGCGAGCGGATACGCCGGCGGGGAGCTGCTCCGTCTTCTCCTGGCGCACCCAGGGGTCGAGATCGGCGCCCTCACCGGGCACTCCAACGCCGGGCAGGCGCTCGGATCGCTCCAGCCGCACCTGCGGCCCCTCGCGGACCGGGTGCTGGAGCCCACGACCGCCGAGGTGCTCGCCGGGCACGACGTCGTCTTCCTCGCGCTGCCGCACGGGCAGTCCGCCGCCGTCGCCGAGCAGCTCGGGCCGGAGGTCCTCGTCGTCGACATGGGGGCGGACTTCCGGCTGAAGGACGCGGGGGACTGGGAGGCGTTCTACGGCTCCCCGCACGCCGGGACGTGGCCCTACGGGCTGCCCGAGCTGCCGGGCGGGCGGGCCGCGCTCGCCGGGGCCAAGCGGATCGCGGTGCCCGGGTGCTACCCGACCGCGGTGTCGCTCGCGCTCTTCCCCGCGTACGCGGCCGGCATCGCCGAGCCGGAAGCCGTGATCGTCGCCGCGTCGGGCACCTCCGGTGCGGGCAAGGCGGCCAAGCCGCACCTGCTCGGCTCCGAGGTGATGGGCAGCATGACCCCGTACGGCGTCGGCGGCGGACACCGCCACACGCCCGAGATGATCCAGAACCTCAGCGCCGCCGCCGGTGAGCGGGTCACCGTCTCCTTCACCCCCACCCTCGCCCCCATGCCGCGCGGCATCCTCGCCACGTGCAGCGCGAGGGCACGGCCCGGCGTGAGCGCGGAGAGCCTGCGCGCGGTGTACGAGAAGGCGTTCGCGGACGAGCCGTTCACGGAGCTCCTGCCCGAGGGGCAGTGGCCCGCCACCGGCGCGGTGTACGGCTCCAACGCCGTACAGGTCCAGGTCGCCCACGATCCCGCCGCCGGACGGATCGTCGTCGTCTGCGCCATCGACAATCTCGCCAAGGGCACCGCGGGCGGCGCCCTCCAGAGCATGAACATCGCCCTCGGACTCCCCGAGGACACAGGACTCACGACGATCGGAGTGGCACCGTGAGCGTCACGGCAGCACAAGGGTTCTCGGCGGCGGGCATCGCCGCGGGAATCAAGGAGAGCGGGAACCCGGACCTGGCCCTCGTGGTCAACCACGGTCCGCGCCGCGCCGCCGCGGGCGTCTTCACCTCCAACCGCGTCAAGGCCGCTCCCGTCCTCTGGTCGGAGCAGGTCCTCAAGGGCGGCGAGGTCACCGCCGTGGTCCTCAACTCCGGGGGCGCCAACGCCTGTACGGGGCCGCAGGGCTTCCAGGACACCCACGCCACCGCCGAGAAGGCCGCCGAGGTGCTTCCGGGCCACAGCGCGGGCGAGATCGCCGTCGCCTCCACCGGGCTCATCGGCGTCCCGCTCCCCATGGACAAGCTGCTGCCCGGCATCGAGCAGGCCGCCGCCGCCCTCAGCGAGCACGGCGGCGAGAAGGCCGCCATCGCCATCAAGACCACCGACACCGTCCACAAGACGGCCGTCGCGGGCGGGGCGGGGTGGACCGTCGGCGGCATGGCCAAGGGCGCCGGCATGCTCGCCCCCGGCCTCGCCACCATGCTCGTCGTCCTCACCACCGACGCCGACGTCCCCGCGGAGCGGCTGGACGCCGCCCTGCGCGAGGCGACCCGCACCACCTTCGACCGGGTCGACTCCGACGGCTGCATGTCCACCAACGACACCGTGCTGCTGCTCGCCTCCGGCGCCAGCGGCGTCACCCCGGAGCAGGGCGCGTTCGCCGAGGCCGTACGGGCCGTCTGCGCGGACCTCGCCCGGCAGCTCATCGGGGACGCCGAGGGCGCGTCCAAGGACATCCGGATCGAGGTGGTCAACGCGGCCACCGAGGACGACGCCGTCGAGGTGGGCCGCTCCATCGCCCGCAACAACCTCCTCAAGTGCGCCATCCACGGCGAGGACCCCAACTGGGGCCGGGTCCTCTCCGCGATCGGCACCACGAAGGCCGCCTTCGAGCCCGACCGGCTCAACGTCGCCATCAACGACGTCTGGGTCTGCAAGGACGGTCAGGTGGGCGAGGACCGCGACCTCGTCGACATGCGCTACCGGGAGGTCAGGATCACCGCCGACCTCGCCGCCGGCTCCGAGTCCGCCGTCATCTGGGCCAACGACCTCACCGCGGACTACGTCCACGAGAACAGCGCGTACAGCTCATGACGACGGCGCGGAAGCACACCGCACTCCCGAAGGCGCAGATCCTCATCGAGGCGCTGCCCTGGCTGACCCGCCACCACGGCAGGACCGTCGTCATCAAGTTCGGCGGCAACGCCATGATCGACGAGGAGCTGAAGGCCGCCTTCGCCCAGGACGTCGTCTTCCTGCGGCACGCCGGGCTCAAGCCCGTCGTCGTGCACGGCGGCGGCCCGCAGATCAGCGCCCAGCTCGACAAGCAGGGCCTGGTCAGCGAGTTCAAGGCCGGGCTGCGCGTCACCACGCCCGAGGCGATGGACGTCGTCCGGATGGTGCTCGCCGGACAGGTCCAGCGCGAACTGGTCGGCCTCCTCAACCAGCACGGCCCGCTCGCCGTCGGCATGACCGGCGAGGACGCCCACACCATCACCGCCACCCAGCACCGGCCCACCATCGACGGCGAGTCCGTGGACATCGGCAGGGTCGGCGAGATCACCGCCATCGACACCGGGGCCGTCCAGGCGCTGCTGGACGACGGCCGCATCCCGGTCGTCTCCTCCATCGCCCGCTCCGCCGACGACCACCACGTCTACAACGTCAACGCCGACACCGCCGCCGCCGCGCTCGCCGCCGCGCTGAACGCCGAGACGCTGATGGTCCTCACCGACGTCGAGGGGCTGTACGAGGACTGGCCCCACAGCGACGACGTCATCAGCCGGCTCACCGCGAGCCAGCTGGAGAAGCTGCTGCCCGAACTGTCCAGCGGCATGGTCCCCAAGATGCAGGGCTGCCTGCACGCCGTGCGCAACGGCGTCGAGACCGCCCGCGTCATCGACGGCCGCGTCCAGCACTCGATCCTGCTGGAGATCTTCACCGACGAGGGCATCGGCACCATGGTCGTGCCGGACGCCCCCATCGACGTACACACAGGTTCTGAACAGGGGGAGTCATGACGACCGGTACCGGAACCGACACCGGAAGCGGGACCGGAAGCGGGGCCGGAACCGCGCTCACCTCGCGGTGGCAGGGCGCGCTGATGGACAACTACGGCACCCCCCGCCTGCCCCTCGTCCGCGGCGAGGGCGCCCACGTCTGGGACGAGGACGGCGCCCGCTACCTCGACTTCGTCGGCGGCATCGCGGTCAACGCCCTCGGCCACGCCCACCCCGCCGTCGTCCGGGCCGTCTCCACGCAGATCGCCTCCCTCGGCCATGTGTCGAACCTGTTCGTCGCCGAGCCGCCCGTCGCGCTCGCCGAGCGGTTGCTCCAGCTGTTCGGCCGTCGGGGCCGGGTCTTCTTCGCCAACTCCGGCGCGGAGGCCAACGAGGCCGCGTTCAAGATCGGCCGGCTCACCGGGCGCACCCGCATGGTCGCCACCGACGGCGGCTTCCACGGCCGGACGATGGGCGCGCTCGCGCTGACCGGCCAGCCGGGCAAACAGCAGCCGTTCGTCCCGCTCCCCGGCGACGTCACCCACGTGCCGTACGGGGACGCGGACGCGCTGCGGGAGGCGGTGTCCACCGACACCGCACTCGTCATCGTCGAACCGATCCAGGGCGAGAACGGCGTCGTCGTCCCGCCCAAGGGCTACCTGGAAGCCGCCCGGGAGATCACCCGGGCCACCGGGACGCTGCTGGTCCTGGACGAGGTGCAGACCGGTGTCGGACGCTGCGGCCAGTGGTTCGAGCACCAGGCCCACCAGGGCGTCGAGCCGGACGTCGTCACGCTCGCCAAGGGGCTCGGCGGAGGCCTGCCGATCGGCGCGGCCGTCGCCTTCGGCCCGGCGGCCGACCTGCTGAAGCCGGGGCACCACGGCACGACGTTCGGCGGCAACCCGGTCGCCTGCGCCGCCGGACTCGCCGTCCTGGACACCCTCGGGGCCGACGGCGCGCTCGACGAGGTCAAGCGGCTCGGGGAGAGGATCCGCGCCGGCGTGGAGGCGCTGGGACACCCGCTGGTCTCCCACGTCCGCGGTGCGGGGCTGCTGCTGGGTATCGTGCTCACCGGACCCCTCGCACCGCAGGTGCAGCAGGCGGCCCAGGGAGCCGGCCTCCTGGTGAACGCGCCCGCCCCCGATGTCGTACGGCTCATGCCGCCGCTGATCATCGGTGACGCGGAGGTGGACGCGTTCCTGGAGATCCTGCCGGGAGCTCTCGACGCGGCACACGGGGACGGACGATCCGGAGCATGACCCTCCGGAGAATGAGGCGACGACGATGACCGAGGCGCAGGAGACCGAGCACGGCGGACCGTCCGTGCCGCAGACCCGCACCGCCCGCCACCGCCGGATCGTGGACATCCTGAACCGGCAGCCGGTCCGCTCGCAGAGCCAGCTGGCCAAGCTCCTCGCCGACGACGGGCTGAGCGTCACCCAGGCGACGCTCTCCCGCGACCTGGACGAGCTGGGCGCGGTGAAGATCCGCAACACCGGCGGCGAGCTGATCTACGCGGTGCCCAGCGAGGGCGGATTCCGCACCCCGCAGGCCCCGCTGGGGGGCTCGGCCAAGGAGGAGCGGATGCGCCGGCTCTCGGCCGAACTGCTCATCTCGGCGGAGGCGTCGGCCAACCTCGTGGTGCTGCGCACCCCGCCGGGCGCCGCCCAGTTCCTCGCCTCGGCCATCGACCAGGCCGAACTGCACGACATCCTCGGCACCATCGCGGGAGACGACACGCTGATGCTCATCAGCCGCGACCCGAACGGCGGCCAGGCGCTCGCCGACCACCTGCTGAGGCTCGCTCAGAACGACCGCTGAGCCGCCCCGTTCAGTAGCGCGTGATCGCGGTCGGGCCCGTGGTGGTCCCGACCGCGATGTGCGGCGCGCGCTCCGGGTCCGCCCAGGCGAGGATCTCCGCCATGGCGTCGGCCGGGACCGAGACGCATCCGGCCGTCGCCCCGCCCCCGTTCACGTGCAGGAAGATGCCCGCGCCCCGGCCCCGTACGGGCCGCTCGTAGTTGAAGCCGATCACCAGCGCCCGGGCGTACTGCGTGCCGTAGGAGACGAGGTGCTCGGCCTCGTCCGCCCGGCAGTGGGCCGGGCGCGGTTCCACCCAGCGGTTGTACGCCTCCGAGTCGTTGTCCTGGCACCACCAGGAGGCGTCGTTCACCTTCCGGTACGGGTACGCGGTGCCCGCCGGGGCGTCCTCGATGCCGAAGGCGTACGGCAGGCCGTACAGCCCGGTCGGCGTGGTGCCGGTGCCCTGCTCCCGGGTCGCCCCCTCGGCCAGCCCGTTCGCCCCGAACCGCGCGGGGGCGGACCCCGCCTCGGCCCACCGGCCGCCGCGCCGCTCCCACCAGGTCACCGTGCCCGTCGTGGAGCCGGCGTCCGGGGCTTCGGCGGTGATCAGCTGGGAGCCGCCGCCGGTGTCCGCGAGCCGGTCCGGCAGCAAAGGCACGTCGGCGGCGTCGGCGGGCCCGGCCCCGAGGGAGCCGGCCAGGGCGATGAGTACGGCGGCGGTCACCAGTGGTCTGCGCATGCTCCGGACCGTACGGCGGCCGGTCGCGTCGCCCCACCGGGCCTGCTCCGTACGGCCCAGCGGCCCGCTGCGCCGCCCGCCCCGCCTCCGTACGGTCCGGAGCCGGTCCCGCTGTGTGCGGTGGAAACCCTCAGCAGAGGGGTGAGCCGGGCTCAGCGGCGGCCCGGCTCCGCCCGCCGGTGGCGCCCCGCCGCCCGCAGCAGCCGCTCCGCCGCCACCCGCGCCGCGCGCGGCCGGTCCGGCGCGGTCCGCTCGCGCAGCAGGGGCTGCGGGATCAGGGCGGCGTCCGGCAGCAGGGCCCGTGTCGTCGCCCGCACCACGCCCGGGCTCGGATCGTCCAACAGCGGAGTCAGCCGTTCCCGTACGACCGCGTCCAGCGCCCGCAGGCCGGTGACCGCGTGCAGCCGTACGGCGGGCAGCGGGTGTTCCACCAGGGCCCACAGCGCCTCGGCGTCCACCGACCGGTCGCCGCACTCGCCGAGCCCGGCGGCGGCCCCCGGCTGCGCGGCCGGTTCGGCGCACCGGGCCCGGTAGAGGGGGAGCGGATCGACGCCGCCCTGCCGCAGCACATAGCGCGCGCAGGCCCGTACGAGAGCGGACCGGTCGGCGAGGTACGGCTCGGCCACGCGGTGGCGCCCGGCCCGCCGCAGCGCGGTCACCCCGGCCGAACGCACCCGGGGCGAACGGGCCGTCAGCAGCCGGTCCAGCACCGCGGGATCCGTCGTCGCGGCGCCCTCCGGGCCTGCCCCCGCCGCGACGGCGGCGGCCGCGCACAGGTCCTGGAGGGTGACGTCCCCGCTGGTCGCCGCCGTGGCCGCCAGCTCCGCCGGGGTCAGCAGCCCGCGCTCCACCGCGATCCGGTACGCACACCGGTACGTCGCCCGGTCCGGGTGGGACGTCAGGGCCAGCACCTCGCCCGCCGCGCCCTCCCGGAGCGTCGTCTCCAGCAGATCGCGGGCGAAGCCGCCCCGCTCCCGCCGCGCCAGCCGCAGAATCAGCTCGGCCAGGGGGAACAGGTCGCCGCCCGGCAGCTCCGCGAGCAGCGCCCGGGCCCGCTCGCGGACCGGAAGCGCCCAGTCCGCACACCGCACCACCAGGAGCGGACGCAGCTCCGGGGCGGAGCGGACCGCGTCCAGCGCCGCCTCCCGGACCCGCCCGTCCGGGTCGCACAGGGCGACGGCGGGCGGTGGCGGCGGGGCCGGGGGAGCGGGCCGGGAGCCTCCGCGCCCGCGCAGCCGGTCCAGCAGCGTCGAAGCCGGCCGCTCCTGCTCCCCGGGCGGGCCCGGCAGCAGCCACGGGCGGTCCCCCGCGACCCGTACGCCCGCGTCGAAGGCGAGCCACGCCCCGGCCGAGGCGGTGTCGAACGCCTCGGCGGGCCTCGCGCCCCCGCGCACCCGCACCACGGCCCGCATGGTCTCCTCGTCCCAGCCGTCCACGCGGCCCCCCTTCAGCGACCTCCGATGCTAGGGGCCTGTGCGCCGAGAAGCACCAAGATTATCCGTTCATGGGCCTAGTTCCACCGCTCTGACCTGCCACTTTGACAAAGCATACGGTCAACCGCATAGTTATACCCATCAGTGATTGCACCGTAAGGAGAAACCCGTGACCGAGCGCGTCGTACTCGCCTACTCGGGCGGCCTGGACACCTCCGTCGCCATCGGCTGGATCGCCGAGGAGACGGGCGCCGAGGTCATCGCCGTCGCCGTGGACGTCGGCCAGGGCGGCGAGGACCTGGACGTCATCCGCAAGCGCGCGCTCGCCTGCGGTGCCGTCGAGGCCGAGGTCGCGGACGCCAAGGACGAGTTCGCCGAGGAGTACTGCCTCCCGGCGATCAAGGCCAACGCCCTCTACATGGACCGCTACCCGCTGGTCTCGGCGCTCTCCCGGCCGACCATCGTCAAACACCTCGTCGCCGCCGCCCGGAAGCACGGCGCCGGGATCGTCGCCCACGGCTGCACCGGCAAGGGCAACGACCAGGTCCGGTTCGAGGCCGGCATCTCCGCGCTCGGCCCCGACCTGAAGTGCATCGCCCCGGTCCGCGACTACGCGATGACCCGGGACAAGGCGATCGCCTTCTGCGAGGAGAAGAACCTCCCGATCGCGACCACCAAGAAGTCCCCGTACTCCATCGACCAGAACGTCTTCGGACGGGCGGTCGAGACGGGCTTCCTGGAGGACATCTGGAACGCGCCGATCGAGGACATCTACGAGTACACCTCCGACCCCGCCGCCCCGCGCGAGGCCGACGAGGTCGTCATCTCCTTCAAGGAGGGCGTGCCGGTCGCCATCGACGGCCGCCCCGTCACCGTCCTCCAGGCGATCCAGCAGCTCAACGAGCGGGCCGGGGCCCAGGGCGTGGGCCGGATCGACATGGTCGAGGACCGGCTCGTGGGCATCAAGTCCCGCGAGGTGTACGAGGCGCCCGGCGCGATCGCGCTGATCACCGCCCACCAGGAGCTGGAGAACGTCACCGTCGAGCGCGAGCTGGCCCGCTACAAGCGGCAGGTCGAGCAGCGCTGGGGCGAGATGGTCTACGACGGCCTGTGGTTCTCCCCGCTGAAGCGGGCCCTGGACGGCTTCATCAACGAGGCCAACCAGCACGTCACCGGCGACATCCGGATGACCCTGCACGGCGGCCGCGCCGTCGTCACCGGCCGGAGGTCCGAGGAGTCGCTCTACGACTTCAACCTCGCCACCTACGACTCGGGCGACACCTTCGACCAGTCCAAGGCGCAGGGCTTCATCGAGATCTTCGGCCTCTCCTCCAAGATCGCCGCCAAGCGCGACCTCGCCTGACCCTCCCTCGTTGTACAGCCGCCTCCCCTCCCACGCGGCGGGGAGGCGGCCGCGTATCCGCACCCTGCCTTCGTCCATGTCTTCCACGCCTTCGCCCGGCCCCCGCCTTCCAAGGAGCACGCAGTGAGCAGCAACAACGGTGACGTCCGGCTCTGGGGCGCGAGGTTCGCCGACGGACCGGCCGAGGCCCTGGCCAAGCTGTCCGCCTCCGTCCACTTCGACTGGCGGCTCGCCCCGTACGACATCGCCGGCTCCCGCGCCCACGCCCGCGTCCTCCACAAGGCCGGCCTGCTCACCGAGGACGAGCTGACCCGGATGCTCGCCGGGCTCGACCGGCTGGAGGCCGACGTCGCGGACGGCTCCTTCACCGGCACCGTCGCCGACGAGGACGTCCACACCGCCCTGGAGCGCGGACTGCTGGAGCGGCTCGGCCCCGACCTCGGCGGCAAGCTCCGGGCCGGCCGGTCGCGGAACGACCAGATCGCCACGCTCTTCCGGATGTACCTGCGCGACCACGCCCGGATCATCGGCGGTCTCCTCGCCGACCTCCAGAGCGCGCTGACCGGCCTCGCCGAGGCCCACGCCGACGTCGCGATGCCGGGCCGCACCCACCTCCAGCACGCCCAGCCCGTCCTCTTCGCCCACCATGTGCTCGCCCACGTCCAGTCCCTCTCCCGGGACGCGGAGCGGCTGCGCCAGTGGGACGCGCGCACGGCCGTCTCCCCGTACGGCTCCGGGGCGCTCGCCGGGTCATCGCTCGGGCTCGACCCGGAGGCGGTCGCCGCCGACCTGGGCTTCGAGCACGGTTCCGTCGCCAACTCCATCGACGGCACCGCCTCGCGGGACTTCGTCGCGGAGTTCGCCTTCATCACCGCGATGATCGGCGTCAACCTCTCCCGCATCGCGGAGGAGGTCATCATCTGGAACACGAAGGAGTTCTCCTTCGTCACCCTCCACGACGCCTTCTCCACCGGCTCCTCGATCATGCCGCAGAAGAAGAACCCGGACATCGCGGAGCTGGCCCGGGGCAAGTCCGGCCGCCTCATCGGCAACCTCACCGGTCTGCTCGCCACGCTCAAGGCGCTCCCGCTCGCGTACAACCGGGACCTCCAGGAGGACAAGGAGCCCGTCTTCGACTCCTGCGACCAGCTCGAAGTGCTGCTCCCCGCCTTCACCGGCATGATGGCCACCCTCACCGTCAACCGCGAGCGCATGGAGGAGCTGGCTCCGGCCGGCTTCTCGCTCGCCACCGACGTCGCGGAGTGGCTGGTCAAGCAGGGCGTTCCCTTCCGGGTGGCGCACGAGGTGGCCGGCGCCTGCGTCAAGGAGTGCGAACGGCACGGCATCGAGCTGGACCAGCTCACCGACGAGCAGTTCGCCGCGATCTCCGAACACCTGACCCCCGAGGTGCGCACCGTCCTCAACGTGCGGGGCGCGCTCGCCTCCCGCGACGGCCGGGGCGGAACGGCCCCCTCCGCCGTCGCCGTCCAGCTCGCCGAGGTCAAGGAGGACCTGGCCGCCCAGCACGCCTGGGCGGCCGCCCGCCGGTAGGAGTCCCGCAGGCGCGGCCGGGCGCGGCGGCGCACCGGATGGGCGAAGGGTGTCGCGGGCAGTGCCCGCCGGGGTAGGAGTATCCGAAACCCGACCCGAGGAGTCCCTGATGCCCTTCGCCGCCCTGGCCGCCGCGACGACCCCGACCGCCCACATCGGGCTGGGCCTGGCCGCCGTCGGGAGGCCCGGCTACATCAACCTCCACCGAGACCGGGACCTGCCCGCCGACCGCGGCCCCGAGGCCCTGCGCGCCCGCACCCACGAACTGCTGGACGCGGCCTACGCCCAGGGCGTCCGGTACGTCGACACCGCCCGCTCCTACGGCCGCGCCGAGGAGTTCCTCGCGGAGTGGCTGAACGCCCGGCCCTCCTTCACCGATCTCGTCGTCGGCTCCAAATGGGGCTACGCCTACACCGCGGGCTGGAGCGTGGACGCCGAGCGGCACGAGGTCAAGGACCACAGCCTGGCCGCTTTCGAGCGCCAGTACGCCGAGACCCGGGACCTCCTCGGGGAGCGGCTCAGCCTCTACCAGCTCCACTCCGTGACCCCGGACAGCCCCGCGCTCACCGACAAGGAACTGCTCCACCGCCTCGCCGCCCTGGCCGCCGACGGCGTCACCGTCGGACTCTCCACCAGCGGGCCCGCCCAGGCCGACGCGATCCGGGCCGCCCTCGCCGTCACGGTCGACGGCGAACCCCTCTTCCGTACGGTCCAGGCCACCTACAACGCGCTGGAGACCTCGGCCGCGCCCGCCCTCGCCGAGGCCCACGACGCCGGGCTCACCGTGATCGTCAAGGAGGGGATGGCCAACGGCCGCCTCGCCGGGGAGGAGGCGCCCGCCGTCTTCCAGGAGATCGCCGCCGAGGCGGGGGTGGGAGGCGACGCGGTCGCCCTCGCGCTGGTCCTCCACCAGCCCTGGGCGGACGTCGTGCTCTCCGGAGCCGCCACGGCGGCCCAGCTCTCCGGCAACCTCCACGCCGCCGTCGTCGATCTGGACGAGGAGCAGCGGGCGGGCCTCGACGCCCTGGTCGAGGAGCCGGAGGCGTACTGGCGGCACCGCGCGGGACTGCCCTGGCACTGACCCCCGCACCGGGCGGCGGGCCCCGGCGCCCTGCCGCGCCGGCGTGCCCGGAGACGGACGCCGTACGCGCCGCCCCGGGGCCCGCCCGCGTCGGCACGCCCCCGCGCCGGGCCCGGCGGCCTCAGGAGCTCGTCAGGACCACGAGTTCCCGGGTCGCCCGGGTCATCGCCACATAGCGGTCGACCGCTCCCGCGACGCCCGCGCCGAAGCCCTCCGGGTCGACGAGGACGACCAGGTCGAACTCCAGGCCCTTTGCCAGCTCCGGGGTCAGCGACCGCACCCTGGGCGTCGCCGGGAAGGCGGGCGCGCCGATGACGCAGGCACTCCCGTCGTCGTGCGCGGCGAGCCACCGTGCGAGAACGGCCTCCAACTCCTCGGTGCGGCCGTGGACGACGGGGATGCCGCTGCTGCGGACGGAGACCGGCACGTTGGCGTCGGGGAGCACGGACCGGACGACCGGCGCCGCCTCCGCCATGATCTCTTCCGGCGTGCGGTAGTTGATGGTGAGGGAGGCGAGGGTGATCCGGTCGAGACCGACCCGCTCCAGCCGCTCCCGCCACGGTTCGGGAAACCCGTGGCGGGCCTGCGCGCGGTCCCCGACGACGGTGAAGCTCCGGGAGGGGCAGCGCCGGATCAGCATCTGCCACTGGGCGTCGGTCAGCTCCTGCGCCTCGTCCACGACGATGTGGGCGAACGGCCCGGCCAACAGGTCGGGCTCCGCCCCGCTCGGCCGGTCGGCGGTGGCCAGCGTCTCCCGCAGGTCCGCCCCGCGCAGCATCACCAGCGCACCCTCGCCGTCCGCGTCCGCGTCGGCCAGGGTCTCGTCCGCGAGCAGACTGTCGACGACCCGGTCCATCTGCTCGCGTTCGGCGGCGGCCGCCGCCTCGTGGCGACGCCTGCGCCGGGACGCCTCCGGATCCCCGAGCCGCTGTCGTGCCGCGTCCAGGATCGGCAGGTCGGCCTCGGTCCACGCCTGCGCGTCCGCCCGCTGCAACCGCCGGACCTCCTCCGAGGACAGCCAGGGGGCGCAGGTGCGCAGATAGGCGGGTACGGACCAGAGGTCGCCGACCAGGTCGGCCGCCTCGATCAGCGGCCAGGCGCGGTCGAGCAGGGCGGACAGCTCCCGGTTCTGCCGCAGCGAGGCGCGCAGCTGCTCCTCGGGCGCGTCGCCGTCGTGCTTGTCCACGAGGATCGTCAGCAGCTCCTCCGCGATCTGGTCGCGCGCCTCGTTGTGCGGGGTTCCCGGTTCCGCCGCGCCGAAAGCGGCGGCCCAGTCGGCGGGGCTCAGCCAGATGTCGGACCAGTGGGTCTCCACCCGTACGCCCTCGGCGGGCGGCTCCTCGTAGAAGCGGACGGCGGCCTCGACCGCCTTCACCAGCTCCGCCGACGCCTTCAGCCGCGCCACCTCCGGGTCGCTCTCGGCCCCCGCCGTCGCGCCCTCCGCGACCAGGTCCCGCAGGGTGCACGTCCGTACGCCTTCCTCCCCGAGGCTGGGCAGGACGTCGGCGACGTACCCGAGATAGGGCTCGTGCGGGCCGACGAACAGCACGCCCCCGCGACGGTGGGCCAGGCGCGGGTCGGAGTACAGGAGATAGGCCGAGCGGTGCAGGGCGACGACGGTCTTCCCGGTGCCGGGCCCGCCGTCGACGACGAGCGTGCCCCGGGAGCCCGCCCGGATGACGGCGTCCTGGTCGGCCTGGATGGTGCCCAGCACATCGCGCATCCGGGCCGAGCGGGCGGAGCCGAGGCTCGCGATGAACGCGGACTGGTCGTCCAGCGCGGCATGGCCGGCGAAGCCGTCCGGCGCGAACACCTCGTCCCAGTAGTCGCTGACCCGCCCGCCGGTCCAGCGGTAGCGGCGGCGGCTCGCCAGGCCCATCGGTTCGGCGTGGGTGGCCCCGAAGAACGGCTCGGCGGCGGGCGAGCGCCAGTCGACCAGCAGCCGGCGGCCCGCGTGGTCGGTCAGGCCGAGCCGCCCCACGTACACCGGGCCGGAGCCGTCGGCGGCGACCATGCGCCCCAGGCACAGGTCCAGGCCGAACCGGCGCAGAGCGCGCAGCCGGGCGGTCAGCCGGTGGATCTCCACGTCCCGGTCCATCGCCTGCCGGCTCGCCCCGCCGGGCGCGCGGCGCTCGGCCGCGAGCCGGTCGGTCAGCTCCGCGATCGACTGCTCCAGGCAGTGGGCGATGTCCGCGAAGTGCCGCTCGTCGTCGGTGATCAGCGCCGGGTCGGCCTTGGCGGAGAGGCGGTCGGGGAGGTCGAACGCACGGGTGGTCAGGGGGTTCACGTCGTCGGTTCCGATCTGCGGGAGTGAGGGGGGCGGCGTCCCGTCCCGGCTACGGCGGACGATTCTGCGGCATATGGGGGGTCTTGCCGCAAGACCCCCCATGCGCTATAAGTTGAGAGTGGCAAGGAGAGGATTCACCTCCGGCCACTTTTTCTTTTCCGGCGCCTTTCGCCTCCCTCGCCCCCTTCCTCCGGGCGGCCGCGCCCCTCCGCCGCCCTCCCTCCGGCAGGCCCCGCCCCCGCGCGCCTCTCGCCCAGTCGCCGCGCCGCCGACGCGTCTCCTCGATGAGACGATGACGTCTCATATGGGTTAGGGTTGTCTCATGACTCTCGATCGTGAGCAGGTGCTGCGCAGCGCCGCCGCCCTGCTGTCCCGCAAATCGACCGCCACCATGGACGAGGTCGCCAGGGCGGCCGGCATCGGGCGGGCCACCCTCCACCGGCACTTCGCCGGGCGGGACGCCCTGGTGAAGGCGCTGGAGGACCTCGGCATCCAGGAGTTCGAAGCGGCCCTGGACGCCGCCCGGCTCGACGAGGGCTCCTGCGAGGAGGGGCTGCGCCGCCTCATCGCCGCCGTGGAGCCCAGCGCCGGGCTGATGTCCTTCCTCGTGAACGAGAACCAGCTCTTCGAGGGCGACGAGGTCAACGAGGGCTGGAACCGGGCCGACGCCCGCGTCTCCGCCTTCTTCCGCCGGGGCCAGGAACGCGGCGAATTCCGCATCGACCTCACCCCCGCCTGGCTGACCGAGGCCCTCTACGGGCTCATCGGCACCGCCGCCTGGTCCGTCCAGGCGGGCCGGGTCGCCGCACAGGACTTCCCCCACATGATCGTCGAGTTGCTGCTCGGCGGAGTACGCCGGAGCGTGGAACGATGACCAGTAGCGACCGGAACGGGCCCACCATGGACGCGGTACGCCGTCCGGGGCGGTGGATCGCGCTCGCGGTCCTCGTCCTCGCCGTGCTGCTGGTGGCCGTGGACGCCACCGTCCTCGGCCTGGCCACCCCGTTCCTCAGCGAGGACCTGAAGCCCACCGGAACCCAGCTGCTCTGGATCGGTGACGTCTACTCCTTCGTCATCGCCGGCCTGCTCGTCTCGATGGGCAGCCTGGGCGACCGCATCGGCCGCAAGAAGCTGCTGCTGATCGGCGCCGTCGCGTTCGGCGCGGTCTCCGTGCTCAACGCGTACGCCACCTCGCCCGAGATGATGATCGTGGCCCGGGCGCTGCTCGGTGTCGCCGGCGCCACCCTCATGCCGTCGACCCTCGCCCTGATCCGCAACCTCTTCCACGATCCGCGTGAGCGCAGCCTCGCCATCGGGATCTGGGGGGCGATGGCCTCGGCGGGCGCGGCGGTCGGCCCGGTCGTCGGCGGATTCCTGCTCGAACACTTCTGGTGGGGTTCGGTCTTCCTCATCAACCTGCCCGTGATGGCCGTCCTCGTCGTCGTCGGCGTCAAGCTGATCCCCGAGTCGAAGAACCCGGCCCCCGGCCCGTGGGACATGGCCAGCGTCGGGCTCTCCCTGGCCGGCATGTTCGGCGTCGTCTACGCCATCAAGGAGACGGCCTCGCACGGAGCGGGCTGGGACTCGATCACGGCCGCGGCCGTCGGAGTGGGGGCGCTGGTCTGGTTCGTCCGCAGGCAACTGCGGCTGCCCGCGCCCCTGCTGGACATGCGGCTCTTCCACCACCGGGGCTTCTCCGGGGCGGTCCTCGCCGACCTGCTGACCATCCTCGGCTTGTCGGGCCTGGTCTTCTTCCTCTCCCAGTTCCTGCAACTGGTGCAGGACCGCGGGCCGCTGGAGGCCGGGCTCGCCGAACTGCCCGCCGCCATCGGGGCGGTGACCGCCGGTCTGCTGGCCGGGTTCGCCGCCCGCCGCTTCGCGGTCCGCTCCGTGGTCTCCGGCGGCCTCGCCGCCGTCGGGCTGGCCCTGGGCAGCGTGACCCTGCTCGACCAGCACACCGACTACCCGCTGCTCGGCGCCATGCTGCTGGTCGTCGGGCTCGGAGCTGGCTTCGCCTTCACCGTCACCGCCGACGTGATCCTCTCCAGCGTGCCGAAGGAGCAGGCGGGCTCCGCGTCGGCCGTCTCCGAGACCGCGTACGAACTGGGCGCGGCCCTCGGCATCGCCCTGCTCGGCTCCATCGTCACCGGCGTCTACCGGGGCTTCCCGACGCCGGCCGGCATCCCCGCCGACGTGGAATCGGCCGCCCACGAGTCCTTGGGCGGAGCGGTCGAGGCGGCCGGGGCCCTGCCCGCCGCCCAGGCGGGGCCGCTGGTCTCGGCGGCCCAGGAGGCGTTCGTCGAAGGGCTGCGGTCGGCCGCGGGCATCGGCGCGGCGGTCCTGCTGGTGGCGGCCGTCGCCGCGTGGTTCCTGCTGCGGGGCCAGAAGCTGGAGGAATCCGCCGAGCACCCGTAGGCCGGGTACGACAGGAGGGCCCGCACCCCGGTACCGGGGTGCGGGCCCTCCTGTCGTCGTCGCGTGGCGCGGTCAGGCCGCCTTCGCCTTCGTCGCGTACATGTCCACGTACTCCTGGCCGGAGAGCCGCATCACCTCGGCCATCACCGAGTCCGTCACCGCCCGCAGCACATAGCGGTCGCGGTCCATCCCCTCGTAGCGCGAGAACTCCATCGGCTCCCCGAAGCGCACGGTGACCTTGCCCGGCCGGGGCAGACCCGCGCCGCCCGGCTGCAGCTTGTCGGTCCCGATCATCGCGAACGGGACCACCGGCGCACCCGTCATCAGCGTCAGCCGGGCGATCCCCGTACGGCCCCGGTAGAGCCGGCCGTCGGGGGAGCGGGTGCCCTCCGGGTAGATCGCGAACGCCTGGCCCTCCTCCAGCACCCGGCGGCCCGTCATGAGTGCCGCGACGCCGCCGCGGCCGCCGTCCCGGTCCACCGGGATCATGCCGCAGCCGGTGAAGAACCAGGCCATCAGCCGCCCCTTGAGCCCCTTGCCGGTCACGTACTCGTCCTTGCCGATGTAGAACACCGGCCGGTCGCAGCAGATCGGCATGATCATCGAGTCGATGAAGGTGAGGTGGTTGCCCGCGAGGATCACCGGCCCGGTCCCGGGAATGTTCTCGGCGCCTTCCACCTGTGGGCGGAACATCAAACGCAGAATCGGTCCGAGCACTGCCTTGATGACCGTGAGACGGGACAACGGTTCCTCCGGTGTCGTGGCCGGGCCTGTCGCGGTGGAACGGGTCCACCGGGCGGTGGCCGGTGCCGACGGATGTGGGTCGGTGCAGGTGAGGACGATACTCGCGGGTACGGGCTGATCGCACATCGGGTTCACGGAGCGGATACCCGGTGTTGACATGTGTTTCCGCCACGTTGGCCGAAGGTCTGCCCTCGCGTACGTCTCCCAGCCTACGATCGGGCCTCGCTCGAACGGTCCCGGACATCACCAAGCGAGGAGCATTCATGACGGAGCGTGCGTGGACGACCCCCGGCCGACGGGCCCTCCTGGGCGCCGCGGTCCTCGGCACCGCGGCCCTGGGCCTGCCCGCCGCCGCCCAGGCGGCCGAGCGGGGGCGCGGCCACGGCGGCCACGGCTCGCTGCGCGACCTGCCGGTGCCGACGGTGATCGGCCACCGCGGGGCCAGCGGCTACCGCCCCGAACACACCCTCGGCTCCTATCAGCTCGCCCTCGACATGGGCGCGCACATCGTCGAGCAGGACCTCGTGCCGACCAAGGACGGCCACCTGGTCTGCCGCCACGAGAACGACATCACCGCCACCACCGACGTCGCCGACCACCCCGAGTTCGCCGGCCGCAGGACCACCAAGAGCATCGACGGCGCCTCCCTCACCGGCTGGTTCACCGAGGACTTCACCCTCGCCGAGCTGAAGACGCTGCGGGCCACGGAGCGCATCCCGGGCAACCGCCCGGACAACGCCCTCTACGACGGCCGCTGGACCGTCCCCACCTTCGAGGAGGTCCTGCGCTGGGCGGAGAAGGAGGGCCGCAAGCGCGGCAAGCCGGTCTGGCTGTACGTGGAGACCAAGCACCCCACCTACTTCCGCGAGCTCGGCCTCGGCCTGGAGGAGCCGCTCGCCCGGCTGCTGCGCCGCCACGGCCGGGACCGGAGGAACTCGCCGCTCATCCTCCAGTCGTTCGAGCCCACCTCGGTCCAGCGCCTGGCGCGGCTCGTCGACACCCCCCGCATCGTGCTGCTGTCCGGCGCGAAGACGCGCCCCTGGGACTTCGTCCGGTCCGGCGACCCGCGCACCGTCGCCGACCTGGTGAAGCCCGCCGGGCTGGCGTGGATGGCCTCCTTCGCCCAGGGCATCGGCCCGACCCTCGACCTGGTCATCCCGAAGGACGCCGCGGGGCGGCTCACCACCCCGACCACGCTGGTGCGGGACGCGCACGCCGAGGGCCTGCTGCTGCACCCGTACACCCTGCGCAACGAGAACGCCTTCCTGCCCGCCGACTTCCGGCGCGGCACCGACCCCAACGGCTACGGGGACGTGTTCGGGGCCTGTGCCGCCTACTTCGCTACCGGCATCGACGGTATCTTCGCCGATCAGCCCGACACGGCCCTGCTGGCGGCTGCGGACCACGCCGGACGCTGACCCGGCCGGAGGAGGACGGGGCGGGCGCGACGATCCGTCAGCCGCCCGCCCCGGTGTGCCCCGGACGGGTGGTACGGCGCGTCCGCCGCAACCGGGGGGCGTCGCGGCACGTCCGCCGGGGCATGACGCTTCTCCACCACGACCACGACCCCGCCCTCGTCGTCCGCGCGTTACACCCCCTGGTGCGCGCGGAGGCGAGGGCCGAGGCCCCCGCCGCGGGGGTCGACCCCGCCGATCTCGAACAGGCCGTGTGGGTACGGCTGCTGGAGCGGCCGGCCGCCGGTCCACCCGCCGACGCGGCCCGCTGGGTGCGCGACACCGTCCGGGCGGAGGCCCGCCGCGGTCGGCGTACGGCCCTGCGCGAACGCCCGTACGCCGGAACGGAACCCGCCGCCGGGCCGGCCGACTGCCCGGAACGCGCCGCGCTCGGAGCCGCCGAACGCCGGGCGCTCCGCGCCGCCCTGGCCCGGCTGCCCGGCCGCTGCCCTGGGGTGCTGGAAGCGCTGCTCGCCCCCGGCGACCCGACCTACCGGGAAATCGCAGGGGAGTTGGGTATGTCACAGGGGAGTTTGGGCCCGATCCGTTCCCGTTGCCTTGGATGTCTGCGCAGAATGCTGGCTGCGGAGGTTGTCGCTCCCTCCGTGCGGGGATAGGGAGCGTGAGGCAACCGGCGGACAGGTGAGCGGGAGGCGTGCACACATGGGCATGAGCGTGACCATCTCGGCGGCGACGGCACAGGACGTCGAGCAGATCTTCAGACTGCAGTACCTCTGCTTCCAGCGCGAAGCCGAGCTGTACGACAACTACCGGATCGCCCCGCTCGTCCAGAGCCTCGCGTCCCTGCACGCCGAAGTCGCCGACGACCTGGTGTTCGTGGCCCGGCTCGGGGACGAAGTCGTCGGTTCGGTCCGCGGGTTCACCGATCCCGACGGCGCGGGGCAGATCGGCAAGCTCTGCGTGCACCCCCGCCTCCAGGGGCACGGCCTCGGCTCCCGGCTGCTGCTCGCCGCCGAGGCCGCGCTGGCGGCGCAGCGGGCGGCGACCCGGTTCCGGCTGCACAGCGGGCACCGCAGCGAGACCAACCTGCGGCTCTACCGGCGGGCCGGCTACGCCCGGGTCGGGGCCGTCACCGGAGCCGACGGCGTCCGGATGATCCTGCTGGAGAAGGACGCCGCCGACCGGGACTTCGTGGCCAGCGCCTGACCGTGCGCCGCGCGCGGCGGGGCCGGGAAGGCTTCGCTAGACCGCGACCGTCTTCGCGCGGCGCAGCCAGATCATCCCGGTGACCGGCAGGATCACCGGGATGAAGAGGTAGCCCATCCCGAAGTCCGACCACACGGTCGCGTCCGGGAAGGCGGCCGGATCGGCCAGCGTCCACGCGCCGACGACCAGCACGCCCAGCAGCTCGGCCGCGCAGCACACCAGCGCCGCCCGGCGGGCCTTCTCCCCGCCGCGCACCAGCGAGTACGTGATGAAGCCGTACACCAGGGCCGCGACGGCCGAGAGCGTGTACGCCAGCGGCGCCCGGTCGAAGCCCCTGGCCATCTCGACGATCGTCCGCGAGGCCGCCGCGACGGTGAACACCCCGTAGAACCAGACCAGGACCCGGCCGGGACCGGTGCCCAGCTCGAAGGGCGGCTTCGGGGCCGCGGCCACCTCGGGGCGGTCGGTGTCGCTCACGTCAGTCTCCCCAGATGTCATAGAGCCGGACCTCCAGAACCGCCAGTACGACCGCGCCCGCCGCCACCGTGATCGAACCCCATCGGGTCCGCTCGGTCAGCGACAGGAACCCGGCCGCGGGCACGGCGGCGAACGAGCCGACCAGATAGGCGATGAACACCGCCATCCCCTGCTCCGGCCGCTCCCCGCGGGCCAGCTGCACGATGCCCACCACCAGCTGGGCCAGCGCCAGCACGGTGACGACCGCCATCCCGATGAAGTGCCAGTCCTTCGTCGGCTGGTCCCGGTAGGCGGCGTGTCCGCACCAGGCGGCGAGGGCGAGCGCGGCCACGGCGACCGCGACCGTCAGGGCGTCAAGCATGTAGTGAGGGTATTACGGACGGAACGCCCCTCCGCGTGCGACCCCGGCGACCGTGGAGGGGGGCCCGCCCCGCGGCGCCGGGCCGTGGACGCGGAGGGTGGCCTTGACCACAACCGGGGGAGGGGATTCCGCTCCCGGGCCGCCGAAGCGCCCCGGCGCCCCCTCCCGGGCAGACCCCCACCGCCCCGCGTCTTCGCAGGTCACAGCCGTACGGGAGAGGTCCGGCCGGTGAACCGGAAGGGAGGCGTCCAGGTGTCCGGCGCTGTCCGCTATGCGGACAGCCGGGATCGCGGCGGCCTCACGTCTGTTTTACTTGGCCCATGACCACGACGAGCAGCCGCACCTTTGCGACCGAGGCGATCAGCACGCCCGGTGCTCGTTGTATGTGTCGAATGCGCGCCTTCTGAGGGCCCCCGCCTGAGCCTCGCGCCCCGAAGCGAGACCGAGCCTGCGCCGTCCGCGCCCTGCGGAACGAGCGCGCCCGCGCATGTGCCACCCCGGCGGACCGCCGCGTACAGCCATGCCGAGACCACGGCCGACCGGCCCGAACAGTCTCTTCAGACGAACGCCCCGTGCCCGGCGGACACCGCGCCGCGCACTCGACAGTGACGGAAACCCCTGTGATCACCACGACGGGCCTCACGAAGGTCTACCAGTCGCGCGACCGTGAGGTCACCGCACTCGACGGCGTCGACCTCCACGTCCGCGAAGGCGAGGTGTACGGCGTCATCGGACAGAGCGGCGCCGGGAAATCCTCCCTCATCCGCTGCGTCAACCTCCTGGAACGCCCCTCCTCCGGAACCGTGACGGTGGCCGGCCGGGACCTCACCGCCCTCGCCGGCCGCGGCCGGCGGGCGAGCGCCGAACTGCGCCGGGCGCGCACCCGCATCGGCATGGTCTTCCAGCACTTCAACCTGCTGGACTCCCGGACCGTCCTGGACAACGTGGAACTCCCGCTGGAGATCCTCGGCGTCTCCGGCCGGGAACGCACCCGCAAGGCCGGTGAACTGCTCGACCTGGTCGGCCTCGCGGACAAGGCGAAGTCCTACCCCGGTCAGCTCTCCGGCGGCCAGAAGCAGCGCGTCGGCATAGCCCGCGCCCTCGCGGGCGACCCTCAGGTGCTGCTCTCCGACGAGGCGACCTCCGCACTCGACCCCGAGACCACCCGCTCCATCCTCCAGCTGCTGCGCGACCTCAACCGGCAGCTCGGCCTGACCGTCCTCCTCATCACCCACGAGATGGACGTCGTCAAGACCGTCTGCGACTCCGCGGCGCTCATGCGGCGCGGCCGGATCGTCGAGTCCGGGACCGTCGGCGAACTCCTCGCCACCCCCGGCTCCGAACTGGCCCACGAGCTGTTCCCGGTCGGCGGCGCCGCCTCCGGCCCGGACCGCACAGTCGTCGACGTCACCTTCCACGGCGAGTCGGCCTCGCAGCCGGTCATCTCCCAGCTCTCCCGTACGTACAACATCGACATCTCGATCCTCGGCGCCGCGATGGACACCGTCGGCGGCAAGCAGATCGGCCGCATGCGCATCGAGCTGCCCGGCCGCTTCGAGGAGAACGTCGTGCCCATCGGGTTCCTGCGCGAGCAGGGCCTCCAGGCCGAGGTCGTCGACGACGGGACCGCCCCGGAGACGCCCCCCGGAGCCACCGCCGTACCGGAGCGGACGCCCGCCCCGCTCACCGAGGAGGTCGCCAAGTGACCTGGTCCGAAATGCAGCCCCTGCTGACCCAGGGCACCGTCGACACCCTCTACATGGTGCTGTGGTCCGCACTGGCCACCGTCGTCGGCGGCCTGCCGCTCGGCGTCCTGCTGGTCCTCACCGACAAGGGCGGACTGCTGCAGAACACCGTGGTGAACAAGGTCATCGGCGTGGTCGTGAACATCGGCCGCTCGCTCCCCTTCATCATCCTGCTGATCGCCCTCATCCCCTTCACCACCTGGGTCGTCGGCACCTTCATCGGCCCCACCGCGATGATCGTGCCGCTCGCCGTCGGCGCCATCCCGTTCTTCGCCCGGCTCGTCGAGACGGCGATCCGCGAGGTGGACCACGGGCTCGTCGAGGCGGTCCAGTCGATGGGCGGCTCCATTCCCACGATCGTCCGCAAGGTGCTCCTCCCGCAGGCCCTGCCCTCGCTCGTCTCGGGTGTCACCACCACCCTCATCGTCCTCATCGGCTACTCCGCGATGGCCGGCGCGGTCGGCGGCGAAGGGCTCGGCTCCAAGGCCGTGACCTACGGATTCCAGCGCTTCGACAACCAGTTCATGCTGATCACCGTCGCGCTGCTGATCGTCATCGTCACCGTCGTCCAGCTCATCGGCGACCTCGCCGTCCGGCTGCTGGCCCGCCGCGGCCGCACCGCCTCCTGAGGCCAGGCCCCCAGAACTTTCCTTCCTCACCGAGCCCGAACTCCTTGTCCGGGCGCTCCACCACAAGAAAGAGGCACTTTTCGTGCGCAAGAACATCAAGATCACCGCTGCCGCAGCTTCCGCCGCCCTCGCCCTGGGGCTGAGCGCCTGCGGTACGGACTCCGACCCCGCCTCCAAGGGCGCGACCGGAGCCGGCGCCGACACCTCCAAGGCCCTGGTCGTCGCCGCGTCCCCGACGCCGCACGCCGACATCCTGGAGTTCGTCGAGAAGAACCTGGCGGCGAAGGAGGGCCTCAAGCTGGAGGTCAAGGAGTTCACGGACTACGTCCTGCCGAACACCGCCACGCAGAACGGCCAGGTCGACGCCAACTTCTTCCAGCACAAGCCCTACCTGGACGACTTCAACGCCAAGCAGAAGACCACCATCGTGCCGGTGGTCGACGTGCACCTGGAGCCGCTCGGCCTCTACTCCAAGACGGTCAAGGACCTCAAGGACATCAAGGCCGGCCAGACCATAGCCGTCCCCAACGACACCACCAACGGGGGCCGCGCCCTCCAGCTGCTCGCCGAGAACGGTCTGATCACCCTCAAGGACGGCGTCGGCACCAGCGCCACGCTGAGCGACATCACCGACAAGAAGGGCCTGGAGTTCAAGGAGCTGGAGGCCGCCACCGTCCCCCGCGCCCTGAACGACGTGGACGCCGCCGTCATCAACGGCAACTACGCGATCCAGGCCGAGCTCTCCCCGGCGAAGGACTCCCTCGCCCTGGAGAAGGCCGAGGGCAACCCCTACGCCAACTTCCTCGCCGTCAAGAAGGGCAACGAGAAGGACCCGCGCGTCGAGAAGCTCGCCAAGCTCCTCAACTCCGACGAGGTCAAGAAGTACATCGAGGACACCTACAAGGGCTCGATCGTCCCGGCCTTCGGCGCTCCCGCCAAGTCCTGACCCCCGCCCGGCAGTTGACCCGGGGCCCCGCTTCCGCCGCCCGGCGGGCGCGGGGCTTTGCGGTGCGCCCCCGCCCATGCGCGTCACCACCCCGATGCTGCATGCTGTGCTTTTAACCGGTCTTCGGCATGGAGCTGCGCATGACTACCACCTTTCCGTCCATCTCCATCAGCACGGACAGGTTGGTGATGCGCCCCTTCGAGATGGCCGACGTCCCCGCGTACATCGAGATGATGAACGACGAGGCGGTCATCGCCTGGATGGACGGGCCGAACCCCTGCACCCAGGTCGACGCCGAACGCTGGGTCCGCCGGATCGCCCCCGCCGAGCGCACCGGAGGCCACGGCATCGCCCTCGCCGTCACCGAGTTCCTCACCCAGCGGCTCGTCGGCAGCGTCCGCCTCCTCAACACCGACTGGCGCACCCGCTCCACCGAGGTCCGCTACATCACCGCCCCCTGGGCCCGCGGCGAGGGGTACGCCACCGAATCCGTGCTCGCCATAGCCGAGTGGCTCTTCCGCGACCAGGGCTTCGAACGGCTCGAGCTGCGCACCCCCGCCGACAACACCGACTCCCAGCAGGTCGCCCAGAAGCTCGGCTGCATCAGCGAGGGCGTCCTGCGCAACGCCCGCATCGCCCGCACCCGGACCGAGAACGGCACCGACGGCGGCTGGACCGACATCCGCACCGACCTGATCGTCTGGGGACTCCTGCCCGAGGACCTCGAAGGCGTCGCCGAACAGCTCGCGGACGCCGGCGGCTACGGCACGTACAACGACTGGAAGTAGCGCGGCCGGTCCCGCGCACGGCCGCCCGCGAGGCCGAGGTACGGACCAGGTACTCTCACCCCTGCCCGCCTGCGACGAGCCCCGCCCCGCGTACGACGGGCGCCCGCCCCGCTCCCTCCCCACCTCCAGGAGACAGACGACGATGGCCGACCGGGTCACGGTGATCGGCTGGGACGGCTCGCCACTGACCGCGGCGGCCACGGCCGCCCTCTCGGCCGCCACCCTCGTCGCGGGCGCCGCCCACCACCTCGCCCTGCCGGAAGTGCCCCCGAACGCCGAACGCATCCGCCTCGGCAGCCTCGACCTCGCCGCCCGTCGGATCGCCGGACACCGCGGCAGCGCCGTCGTCCTCGCCGACGGCGACCCCGGCTTCTTCGGCGTCGTCCGCACCCTGCGCGCCCGCGAACACGGCCTGGAGGTCGAGGTCGTCCCCGCGGTCTCCGCCGTGGCCACCGCCTTCGCCCGAGCGGGCATGCCCTGGGACGACGCCCAGATCGTCGTCGCCCACCCCCGTACCCTGCGCCGCGCGGTCAACGTCTGCCGGGCCCACCACAAGGTCGCCGTCCTCACCTCGCCGGGCGCCGGGCCCGCCGAACTCGCCCTCCTCCTCGACGGGGTCCACCGCACCTTCGTCATCTGCGAGGAGCTCGGCACCGCACGCGAGCGCGTCACCGTCCTCACCTCCGACAAGGCCGCCGACCACGACTGGCGCGACCCCAACGTCGTCATCGTCATCGGCAGCGGCCCCGAGACCACCGCCGCGGGCGCCTGGATCGCCGGCCGCCAACCCGCCTACCCGCAGGGCGTACGGGGCTGGGCCCTGCCCGCCGACGCCTACCGGGCCGCCGGGGCCGAACGCATGCAGGAGTCCGGCGAGGGCGAGTTCCCCGGCCTGCGCGCCGCCCAGCTCGCCCGCCTCGGCCCGCGCACCGGCGACCTGGTCTGGGACATCGGCTCCGGCAGCGGCGCCCTCGCCGTCGAAGCGGCCCGTTTCGGCGCCGCCGTCCTGGCCGTGGACGCCGACCCGGCCGCCTGCGCCCGCACCGAAGCCGCCGCCCGCGCCTTCGGCGTGCCCGTCCAGATCGTCTGCGGCCGCGCCCCGCACGTCCTGGAACGGCTGCCCGAACCGGACGTCGTACGGATCGGCGGCGGGGGAGTGCCGGTGGCCCGCGCCGTCGTGGACCGCCGCCCGGAGCGCATCGTCACCCACGCCTCCACCCGGGACGAGGCCGAGGCGCTCGGCGCCGCCCTCACCGGCAACGGCTACACCGTCGCGTGCTCCCTGCTCCAGTCCGTCGACCTGGACACCGAGGTGTGGACCGAGCGGGAGAGATCCGTCGTGTTCCTGCTCTCCGCCTGCCGTTCCGACCTCGCCCCCTGAGCCGTTCGGCCCGGTACGGGAGGTAGGCTGGCCGATTGTTGTACCGCGCCCGGCCGTTCGTCGCTTCGTTCGTCAATGTCCGGAAAAGTGGACCGTTTTGGTCCGCACTGTGGTACGGCACCACCCGGGGGACGCGCAACGTGGCGCAGTCCACAGTGAGCCGTGGCAGAACTGCCTGTCGCGGCGGCGAACGGCCGCGAGAATAGGAAGCCGCGCGGGCGTTTCGTGCCGCGCGGCGAGCCCGCTCGTTCTTGATGACGAGCACCGGCGTGCCGTGGTTCGGCGTCCCGGGGCGAAGGGCCGAAGGAGCACTGACGATGGGCGAGGGGTACGCATGACTGACACCGGCCAGGTCCCGGGCGAGGGGCTGCCGGAGAACGCAGGCATGGTGGAGCAGCCGGGCGTCCCCGCCCCGGACGCGTACACCTTCCTCGATCCCTCCGAGCACACCCCCGAGGACGACGACCTCCTGCTGATGCCCGCCTCCCAGGGCGCCTGGAGCGACCCGCAGGCCGCACCGGCCCCCGTGCAGGCGCAGCCGGCCGCGCCCACCGCCGTGGCCCCGCCCGCCCCCGAGCACGGGGGGCCGCAGATCCCCCTGCAGCAGGGGCAGGCGGCCCCGGCCCCCGCCGAGCCGCACGGCACCCACGAGTCCGGCGGCCGCGACGTCGGCCATGCGGACCCCGGCGGCGTACGCATCCCCGCGCCCGCGCCGGCACCGGTCGGCACGCACATCCCCGCCCCCGCCCGCCGCCCCCTGCACCGGGGCCCGGCCGCCCCCGAGGCCCCGGCGTACGGCGGCACGCAGGGCGGCGTCGTCCGCTCACTGGCCGACCGGGGCCCGGCCGGGGCCACCCGCACCGCTGCCCCCGCCCGCCACGCGGGCCCGCAGACGAACGGCCCCGACCACTCCGAAGCCCTGGCCGACGGCCCCTCGACCCTGCCCGGTCCGCAGCCGGGCGAGATCCCGCCGCAGGCCGGCGCCGCGTGGGGCGCCCCGCAGCCGGTGGCGGAGCCGGTGGCGGCGACCGCACCCGAGCAGCCGGCCGTGGAGCCGGAGCGGTCCGTTGCCGAGCCGGTGGCCGTCGAGCAGGTCGTGACCGAGCCGGCCGCCGTCCAGCAGGCCGGGGAAGAGGCGCGGCAGCCGGAGGCCGGGCCCGTCGAGGCCGAGCAGCCGGAGCGGGCCGTCGAGGCCGAGCAGCCCGGGGCGGCCCGACAGGCGGTGGCCGAGCCCTCCGTGGAGGCCCCGGCGCCCGCCGCGGCCGAGCAGCCGGTTCAGGCGGTGGAGGAAGCGCAGGCCGAGCAGACCGTGCGGCGGGCTTCACCGGACCAGGCGGCGGAGCCGGCGGCCGAGCCCACCCCGGTGGCGGCCCCGGTGGCTCCGCCCGCGCAGCCGCAGCCTGCCGTCGAGACCGCGCAGCCGGTGGCGGCCGTCGAGGCCGAGCAGCCGGCGCAGCCGCTGGAGCCCGCTGCCGACGCCCGGCCCGAGCCTGCCCCGCAGGCCGTCGCGGCGGAACTCCGGAGTGCCCCGCAGGCCGCGTCGGCAGAAACGGTCGTCCCGGAGCCGGCCGCGGTGGAGCCGCCTCCCGCCGACCCCGTCGTCCTCCCGCAGGCCGAGGCGGTCCCGGCGGAGGCCCCGGCACAAGCGCCTGTTCCGGCCCCGGCCGACGAGTCCGCCCCCCCGGCGCCGCTGGAGGTGCCGCACGGTGCCGCCGCGGCCCCGCAGGCCGAACCGGCCGTTCCGGCGGAGGACGCGGCTGTCACGCAGCCCGAGGCGCAGACCCCGGCGACCGGCGAGGCGGCGGCGCAGGAGCCCGTCCCGGTGGAGCCCGTACCGGCGGAGCCCGAGGTTCGGGAGCCCGCCCCCCAGGAGCAGTCCGCGGAAGCGGTTGCCGGAGCGGTGGCCGAGCCCGTCGTGGCCCCGGCCGCCGAACCGGTCCCGGTCACCGAGCCGACTCCGGTTGCCGAGTCCGCTCCGGTCACCGAGCCGGCCCCGGACGCGGCGGCGGCCGAAAGCCCGCAGGCCGTCGCGGCTCCGGAGGCCGTCGTGGCCCCGCAGGCCATCGCGATTCCGGAAGCAGCCGTCGCGGCGGAGCCGCCCGCACCAGGGCCCGCGCAGCCCGAGCCGTCCGCCGAGGCCGTGGCGGAAGTCGCCCCGGCAGAGGAGGCTCCGGAGCCCGCGGTCCAGCAGCTCCCGGCGCCGGAGCAGGAGCCCGCGCCGGCCCCCGCCCCCGAGCCCGCGGAAGCGGCGCGGGCGACCGCGCCCGACGACGAGGACGGCGCCGGCCCCGAGATCATCGAGACGCCGGAGCTTCCGGAGCCGCCGGGCGCCGCGCAGCAGGTGCAGAGCGCCGACCAGCCGGCCGAGGCCGTCGGCCCGCAGGCGCCGGAGCCGCAGCAGGCCGAGGCGCGGCCGCGGACCGAGGCCCCGGAGCAGTCCGGAACCGGGGAGCACCCGGACCAGGCGGCCGACCCCGGAGCAGGCCCGGCGCCCGAGGAGCCCGTCGAACCGGCCGCCCCGCCCGCCCCCGGCTACGACGACGCCGAGCGCGAAGCCGTGCTGCGGGTCATGCGGGAGCGCCGGGACATCCGCAACGGCTTCCGCGGCGACCCCATTCCGCACGAGGTGCTGCTGCGGGTCCTGGAGGCGGCGCACACCGCGCCGAGCGTGGGCCACTCGCAGCCGTGGGACTTCGTGGTCATCCGCTCCGCGGAGACCCGTCGCTCCATGCACGAACTGGCCCAGCGGCAGCGCGACGCCTACGCCGAGTCGCTGCCCAAGGGCCGGGCGAAGCAGTTCAAGGAACTGAAGATCGAGGCGATCCTCGACACCCCGGTCAACATCGTCGTGACCGCCGACCCCACCCGCGGCGGCCGCCACACCCTCGGTCGGCACACCCAGCCGCAGATGGCGCCGTACTCCTCCGCCCTCGCCGTCGAGAACCTGTGGCTCGCCGCCCGCGCCGAGGGCCTCGGCGTCGGCTGGGTCAGCTTCTTCGACGAGCGGGAGATGGTCCGCGCCCTGGGCCTGCCCGAGCACCTGGAAGTGGTGGCCTACCTCTGCGTCGGTTACGTCGACGAGTTCCCCGAGGAGCCCGAGCTGATGCAGGCGGGCTGGTCCAAGCGCCGCCCGCTGTCCTGGGTCGTCCACGAGGAGACGTACGGCCGTCGCGCGCTGCCCGGCGCCGAACCGCACGACCTGCTCCAGGAGACGATCTCCGCGATCCGGCCGCTGGACGCGAAGGCGCTCGGGGAGGCGTGGGAGCGCCAGAAGCGGATGACGAAGCCCGCCGGGGCGCTCGGCATGCTGGAGATCATCTCCGCGCAGCTCTCCGGGCTCTCCCGGGCATGCCCGCCGCCGATCCCGGAGCCCGCGGCCGTGGCGATCTTCGCCGGGGACCACGGGGTGCACGCCCAGGGGGTCACCGCCTGGCCGCAGGAGGTCACCGCCCAGATGGTGGCGAACTTCCTCGGCGGCGGAGCCGTCTGCAACGCCTTCGCGGCCCAGGTCGGCGCGGAGGTCTGCGTCGTGGACGTCGGCGTGGCGGCGGAACTGCCCGCCACCGCCGGTCTGCTGCCCCGCAAGGTGCGCCCCGGCACGGCGGACTTCACGACCGGCCCCGCGCTCAGCCGGGAGGAGGTGCTCGCCGCGATCGAGGTCGGCATCGAGACCGCCCGCGACCTGGTGGCCGCGGGCAACAAGGCCCTGCTCACCGGCGAGATGGGCATCGCCAACACCACCGCGTCGGCCGCGCTGATCTGCGTGTACACCGGGGCCGACGCCTCCGAGGTGACCGGCAGGGGGACCGGCATCAACGACGAGATGCACGCCCGCAAGGTCGACGTCGTCCGCCGCGCCCTCGACCTGCACCAGCCGGACCCGGCCGACCCGATCGGCGTGCTCGCGGCGGTCGGCGGCCTGGAGCACGCGGCGATGGCCGGCTTCCTCCTCGGCGGAGCCTCCCTGCGTACGCCGGTGATTCTGGACGGCGTGAGCGCCGGGGCGGCCGCCCTGGTCGCCCGCGCCATCGCCCCCGAGGCGCTGGCCGCCTGCATCGCCGGCCACCGCAGCGCCGAGCCCGGCCACGTCGCCGCGCTCAACAAGCTGGGCCTGCGCCCGCTGGTCGACCTCGACCTGCGGCTGGGCGAGGGGACCGGCGCCCTGCTGGCGCTGCCGATCGTGCAGAGCGCGGCGCGCGCGATGCACGAGGTGGCCACGTTCGACTCGGCGGGCGTGACGGAGAAGTAACCCCGCCCACCGTCCCGGGCCCGCCCCGACCAGCCCCTACGGCGCTGGAGGAGCGGGCCCGGGGCGGAGCCCGCACCCGGGCGGCGCGGGGCCGGGCGGGGGAGGGGCCCGCCCCGGGCGCCGTCCACCCCGCCCGCACGCCGGGGGGCCGGGCCCGCGACCGACCCCCGCCCACCCCCACCCCGTATGGTGTTCCCCACCCGGAACCCCCGCTTTCCGCACGTCACAGCCGCTTCACCGCCGCAGCGGCCTCCGCAGCACCCGTACGAGGAGCCCGTACCGCCATGGCCGAGCACGCAGACCACGCAGGTCACGCCGAGAGCGCAGGTCGAGCCGACCGCGCCGACCACCCCGCGTACCCCGTGGGACTGCGCCTGCACGGCCGCCGCGTCGTCGTCGTCGGCGGCGGCCAGGTCGCCCAGCGCAGGCTGCCGCAGCTCATCGCCACCGGCGCCGTCATCACCCTGGTCTCCCCCTCCGCGACCCCCTCCGTCGAGGCGATGGCGGACGGCGGGGAGATCCGCTGGGAGCGCCGCCGCTACCGGGAAGGCGACCTCGCCGACGCCTGGTACGCCCTGGTCGCCTCCTCCGACACCGCCGCCAACGACGCCGCGTCCGCCGAGGCCGAGCGCACCCGCACCTGGTGCGTACGGGCCGACGACGCCGAGGCCGCCACCGCCTGGACCCCGGCCACCGGCCGCATCGAGAACATCACCGTCGCCGTCCTCAACACCACTCCCCGGGGCCGCGACCCCCGGCACTCCGCCGCCCTCCGCGACGCCATCGTCGAGGGCCTGCGCGACGGCACCCTCGCCGCCCCCCACCACCGCACCCGCGCCCCCGGCGTCGCGCTGGTCGGCGGCGGCCCCGGCGACCCGGACCTGATCACCGTGCGCGGCCGCCGCCTCCTCGCCGAGGCCGACGTCGTCATCGCCGACCGCCTCGGCCCCCGCGACCTGCTCGACGAACTCCCGCCGCACGTCGAGGTCATCGACGCCGCGAAGATCCCGTACGGCCGGTTCATGGCCCAGGAGGCGATCAACCGGGCACTCATCGAGCACGCCAAGGCGGGCAAGTCCGTGGTCCGGCTCAAGGGCGGCGACCCGTTCGTCTTCGGCCGCGGCATGGAGGAGGCCCAGGCGCTGGCCGCCGAGGGCATCCCCTGCACGGTCGTTCCCGGGATCTCCAGCACCATCTCCGTCCCCGGAGCCGCCGGAATCCCCGTCACCCACCGGGGCGTGGCCCACGAGTTCACCGTGGTCAGCGGCCATGTGGCCCCCGACGACCCGCGCTCGCTGGTCGACTGGGCGGCCATCGCCCGGCTGCGCGGCACCCTCGTCCTCCTGATGGCCGTCGACAAGATCGGGGCCATCGCCGCCGCCCTCATCGCCCACGGCAAGGACCCGGCCACCCCGGTCGCCCTCGTCCAGGAGGGCACCACCGCCGCCCAGCGCCGGATCGACGCGACGCTCGCGGACGTCGGCGAGCGCGCCGCGGCCGAGGAGGTGCGCCCGCCCGCCGTGATCGTGATCGGCGCGGTCGTGGCGGTCGGCCCCGACTCCGCCCCGCAGGCAGCCGGAAGCGCCGCCGAATAACACCGGGCCCGCGGAGGGTCCGTACCCGGGCCCGCACCCCGCGCCCTCCCCGCTCCATCCCAGGCGTCGGCACCCCCCATCGGACAAGGCAGTATCACCCCGTGGCAGATCTCATCACCCTCGACGACCCCGACGACCCCCGGCTGAGCGACTACACCGGCCTGACCGACGTCGAGCTGCGGCGGCGGCGCGAGCCCGCCGAGGGCCTGTTCATCGCCGAGGGCGAGAAGGTGATCCGCCGAGCCCGGCAGTCCGGATACGCGATGCGGTCCATGCTGCTCTCCGCCAAGTGGGTCGACGCCATGCGCGACGTCATCGACGAGGTGCCGGCCCCGGTGTACGCCGTCGCCCCCGAGCTGGCCGAACGGGTCACCGGCTACCACGTCCACCGCGGGGCGCTCGCCTCCATGCAGCGCAAGCCGCTGCCCGCCGCCGACGAACTGCTCACCACCGCGCGCCGGGTGGCGGTCATGGAATCGGTGAACGACCACACCAACATCGGGGCCGTCTTCCGCAGCGCCGCCGCCCTCGGCATGGACGCGGTCCTGCTCTCCCCGAACTGCGCGGACCCGCTCTACCGGCGTTCCGTCAAGGTCTCCATGGGCGCGGTCTTCTCCGTCCCGTACGCCCGGCTCGAAGCCTGGCCGACGTCGCTGGAGACGGTACGGGAGGCCGGCTTCCGGCTTCTCGCGCTCACCCCGGACGCCAAGGCCACCAGCATCGACGAGGCGGCCCCGCACCGGTTGGAGCGGGTGGCGCTGATGCTCGGGGCGGAGGGCGACGGGCTGTCCGCGCGGGCGCTGGCGGCCGCCGACGCATGGGTCCGCATCCCGATGGCGCACGGCGTGGACTCGCTGAACGTGGGCGCGGCCGCGGCCGTCGCCTTCTACGCGGTGACCGCGGGCCGCCCGGAGAGCTGACCGCGGGCGGTCCCGGCCGGCCCGGTCGCCCCCGCCTCAGGACGCGGAGGCCGCCGGGCCCGCCGACCCGCCACCGGGACGGGAAGGGGAACCGCCGGGCGCGGCAGCGGCCGTCCACGCCGCCCCGTCCTGCCCGGAACCGCCCCGCACCTGCGAGACCCCGCCCGGCCGCTCGTTTCCGTCGAGCCCGCGCGCCGGCCCCTGGCAGCCCTGCGCCGCCGCGATGCCCAGCGCCACCAGCAGCGTCACCACGACGAACACCACCAGCCGCTGACGCAGCAACCGCGGATTGGCCGGCCGCCGCCCCGCCGAGGTCGTACGGCTCCCGGAGCGGGTGTTCGGGCGGCCGTTGGTCCCGGCCGGGGCCCCCGGCCGCTTCCCGGTCTTCCCGCCCGAACGGGTCGTGTCGCGCGACGCCTGCTGCGGGCGGGAACCACCGGTGCGGGGCGGACCCGAACGGGCGGGCGCCCCGCGCCGGCCCGGCTGGAGACGGGAACCGGACGGGCCCTCGGAACGCCGGGTGTGCTGCTCGGCGTACGGATCGGCCATGCGCCCGGTCGGCCGGTCCGCCTCCTGCGCGGACCGCTGGGCGGGGGGCCGGCTCTCGTGCAGGCCCTGAGCCTCCCGCGCCGCGATCTCCTTGAGCCGCATGGACAGTTGCAGCGTGCTGGGCCGCTCCTCCGGGTCCTTCGCCAGGCAGGCGCTGATCAGCGGGGCCAGAGCGTCGTGCACCCCGCGCAGCTGCGCCTCCTCGTGCACCACGCGGTACAGCATCACCTCGGAACTGCCGTGCCCGAAGGGGGAGTCGGCCATCGCCGCGTACGCCAGCGTCGCACCGAGCGAGAAGACGTCCGTCGCGGGCGTCACGGCCGCGCCCCGGACCTGCTCGGGCGCGAGGAAGCCGGGCGACCCCACCGCCGTACCGACGTGGGTGAGCGTGCTCGCCCCGGTCGCCCACGCGATACCGAAGTCGATGATGCGCGGGCCCTTGGGGGAGAGCAGGATGTTCGACGGCTTCAGATCACGGTGGACCACGCCCGCTTCGTGCACCGCGACCAGCCCCTCGGAGAGCGCCGCCCCGATCGAGGCGACCTCGGCGGCGGACAGCGGGCCCTCCTCCGCGACCTTGTCGTGCAGGGAGGGGCCGGGCACGTACTGGGTGGCGAACCACGGGCGGTCCGCCTCCAGATCGGCGGCGACCAGCCGGGCCGTGCAGCCGCCGCGGATCCGCCGGGCCGCCGACACCTCGCGCGCGAACCGCGAGCGGAACTCCTGATCCTCCGCCAGGTCGGGCCGGATCACCTTGAGCGCGACCCGCTGGCCGCGACGGTCGGAGCCGAGGTAGACGACGCCCATGCCGCCCGCGCCGAGCCGCCGGTGCAGCCGGAACGAGCCGACGAGACGCGGGTCCTCGCGCCGGAGCCGCATCATCGCCATCGTCTGCCCATCCCCGCTGCCTGATCCGCCTGACGAGGCACAGCTTACGTACCCCGCGCCCGGCACGCTCAGAGGCCGCGCCCTCACCGGGGATTCGATTGTCCGCGGCAGCCCGGAGAGGCGAAGAGGGGCCGGGGCGCGGCGGATCGGCGCCCCCCGGCCGGACGGGCCGCTCAAGAAGCCGCCGGACCAAGGGGATTGGATCACCGGGGAAACGCCGGGACGCGGTGGTCGGGAGGGCGGTGGCCACCCCCTCGGCCTCCGGGGCGCCGGGGCCCCGGGCGGCCCCCGGCAGGGGGCCGCCCGGTCGGCGAAGGACGCCCGACGTGAGTGAAGTCACCCGGCGGACACGCTCGCGCCGGCGGGAGGGCATGTCGGGTCCACCGCAGGGGAAGGGCGCCCGGCCGGCCCCTGGGGACGGCGTACTCCCGGACGCGGCCCCCACCGGGGGCGGGCGGCCCCGGTCGTCCCCTCCGGGATGACCCCCACCTCCGGTGGCCCTTCTCCACCCAGGGGAGTACACCGCCCGGCGACGGCTCATCCTCCGGGAGGCCCGGGAATCGGTACGCGGGCATGACGCCCTGTGCGCGCCGCTTACCTAATGTGGTGACCAAGCGGTGGGCGGGATACTCGTCCCCCGAGGTCACACGCCCACCGCTCCCGATCGCGTCAGGAGAGGCACCATGGCGGACACGGCAACGCGGACGATGGTCCGTATGGGCGGACGCAAGGCGTACGCCGCGTTCGGCGTCCGTCCGTCCGGCACCCGCCACCCCTTGGTGGCGACGGCGATGGTCCTCCCCCTGGCGGCCCTGCTCGTGGTCGTCTTCGGCGGCTGGGAAGCGGTGGTCACACAGGCGTCGTCCGTGGCGGTGATGCTGGGGCGCTGAGCGGCGCCCGGGGTCCGGAAGAGCGGTCCGGACCCACACATCCGGCCAACAGCCCCGTGGGGACGGGGGTGCGGCGGACGGCAGCGTTTGTCCGGTCAGCTGGGGAGCTGACCGGGCATCGCGCTGTCCGGGGCCGTGCGGCTCCCGTCGGGCCCACCGCCCGGGGCTGCCGTGCGGGCCCACCGTCCGGGCCCACCGTCCGGGCTGCCGTGCGGGCCCACCGACCAGGGCTGCCCCGCCGCGCCACCCCGGCCGGACTTCGCGTCTTCCGGCGGGTCTCCGCGTCTCCCGCCGGCCCTCCGCACGGCGCCTCGCCCCCGCGCGCCTCTCGCCCGGCCGGAGTACGTCGCCGGCCCTCCCCGGCCCGCCCCGCGTTAGGCTCACGGCTGGACCGGTGCACGGCCGGGCCGACCGCCGGGGGAGCCGTTGACCACCACCCAGACCTCAGTCGTCCACGAACTGGGCGTCCTCGCGCATCGCCTCGCCCACCCGGCCGGGGCGCCGTGCGTCTGCGAGCCGCCGCAGCTCCTCGCGGACCGGTCCGACGGCACCGTGGTCCGCAGCGGCGCGGTCGTCGCGAAGGCCCACGCCGCCGATGCCGACCGCGAGGCGCTGGCGGCCCGGATCGCGCTGGCCGCCGCCCCCGAGCTCACCGGCATCCTGCTGCCGCCCCTCACCGGCCCCGGGCTCCCAGGGCCGGACGGAGCGCTCCGCTTCCCGGAGCCCTTCGACCAACCCGGGGACGCCGCCCTCTCCGGCGACCCCCGAGGCCCGCGGCCGGCCGGTCCGCCCGCCGCGCCCGGCGTCCGCCCCGTCACCCTCTGGCCGCTCGGCACGCCCGTGGACCCCGCCGACCCCGGGGCCGCCCCCTGGGCCGAGGCCGCCGGGCTGCTCGCCCGTCTGCACCGGACGAAGCCCCCGCTCCCGCTGCCGCCCATGCGGGGACCGGCCAAGGCGGCGCGGGCCGTCGCCCGGATGTGCGCCGCCCGCCCCGGCGACCCGGCCGTCCTGCCCGTCCTGGCCGGGTGGCGCGCCCTGCCGGCCTGGGCCCGGGGCGAGGCCCCGCCGCCCGCGCGGCGCGACCGCTTCCTGTGCCACGGGGACCTCCACCTCGGCCAGCTCGTACGCCACCCCGCCCCGGACGGCCCCTGGCTGCTCATCGACGTGGACGACGCGGGCGCGGGCGATCCGGCCTGGGACCTCGCCCGGCCCGCCGCCTGGTACGCGGCCGGACTCCTCGCCCCCGAGGACTGGTCGGTCTTCCTGAACGCCTACCGGTCCGCCGGGGGACCGGCCGTACCCGCCGCCGACGACGACCCGTGGCCCGTGCTGGACGTCCCGGCCCGTGCGCTGACGGTGCAGACGGCGGCCGTCGCCCTCGCCAAGTGCGCTACGGAGCAACGGGAACCGGACGCCCACGAACAGCTGATGCTGGCATCCTGTGCCCGAATCGCTACGCTGCCGCCCGACTTGGCCCCCGGCGCCGCGTCGTAGGGTGAACGGACCGTCGCCGGGCAGACATTCCGGTGACGGCACGACGAGGGCGAGGAGCCGATCCGATGATGCAGTGTCCCAAGTGTCACGCGCCGATGAACACGTACAACCGCAACGGCGTCCAGATCGAGCAGTGCAGCGGATGCCGGGGGATATTCCTCGACTACGGCGAGCTGGAGTCGCTGACCCGCCTGGAGTCCCAGTGGTCCCAGCAGGCTCCCCCCGCCCCGCCGCAGGCCTACCCGGCCGCCCCTCCCGCCGCTCACGCTCCCGCCTGGGGTGCGCCGCAGCACGGTGGCCACTACGGCCATCACCGCCAGAAGGGCTTCGGCCGGATGCTGTTCTCGTCCTGAACCCTCCTGTGGGACCGGGGGCTCTCGCGCCGCCCGGTCCCACGGGGACGGGCCGTACGACGGAAGAACCCCCGGCCGTGGAGACGGCCGGGGGTTCCTGTCGGTGCGCGATACTGGGATTGAACCAGTGACCTCTTCCGTGTCAGGGAAGCGCTCTCCCGCTGAGCTAATCGCGCGGGACCTGCGTGTACGGCGAACTGCGTGCGCGATACTGGGATTGAACCAGTGACCTCTTCCGTGTCAGGGAAGCGCTCTCCCGCTGAGCTAATCGCGCGGGGATCCTTGCGGACCGGTGATCCTTGCGGATCAGTGGACGATACTGGGATTGAACCAGTGACCTCTTCCGTGTCAGGGAAGCGCTCTCCCGCTGAGCTAATCGTCCTTGGAGGTGGAGACGGGATTTGAACCCGTGTAGACGGCTTTGCAGGCCGTTGCCTCGCCTCTCGGCCACTCCACCAGGGATGGGGGCTCGGGAAGGATCCCCCACCTTCTGCGAGCGGACGACCAGGTTCGAACTGGCGACCTCAACCTTGGCAAGGTTGCGCTCTACCAACTGAGCTACGTCCGCTTGTCTTTCCCGGTCCGCTTGCGCGTCCCGGCGACGTGTTGAACTCTAGCGGATTCCTGGGCCAGCACAAAAACGCGTTTGCGCAGCGTGCTGCGGTCCCCTCGCCCCGGCGCAGGTCACCGCGGTCCGTCCTAGACTCAGGGACGTGTCCGACCTCCCCCCCTTGGCCCGTTTCGACGGCCTCACCGCCTCCGGCCTGCAGGATGTGACCCACGATCCCGCGGCGCTCGACTCGTCCGGCTTCTGGGCGGTGTCCGCGGACTTCGAGGGCCGGGTGGTCTGCGCCCGCTTCTCCGACGTGCGGGAGGAGGCGGTGCCTCCCCCCGTCCCCGGCGCCTGGCGGGGGCCCGCCACCGGGGACTGGACCTCCTCACTGGACCGTGACGCCTACACGGCGGGCGTACGGCGGATCCGTGAACACATCGCGGCGGGAGACGTCTACCAGGCCAACCTCTGCCGGGTGCTGTCCGCGCCGCTCCCCGGCGGCGGGGCCGGAGCCGATGTGGACGCCCTGGCCTCCCTGCTCGCCCGCGGCAACCCCGCCCCGTACGCGGGCACGATCCGGCTGCCGGACCACGGCGTGGAGATCGCCACCGCCTCCCCGGAACTCTTCCTGCGGCGCGACGGACGGACCGTGGAGTCCGGGCCGATCAAGGGCACCGGCCGGACCGAGGCCGACCTGCTGGAGAAGGACCACGCGGAGAACGTGATGATCGTGGACCTGGTCCGCAACGACCTGGGCCGGGTCTGCGCCACCGGGAGCGTGGGCGTGCCCGATCTCTGCGTGGTGGAGAAGCACCCGGGCCTCGTCCACCTCGTCTCCAGCGTCCGGGGCCGGCTGGCGGACGGGGCCGGCTGGCCCGAGCTGTTCGCGGCGGCCTTCCCGCCCGGGTCGGTCACCGGCGCGCCGAAGTCCAGTGCGCTGCGGATCATCGGCGAGCTGGAGCGGGGCCCGCGCGGACCCTACTGCGGGGCGGTCGGCTGGGTCGACGCCGACCGGGGCACCGCCTCGCTCGCGGTGGGCATACGGACGTTCTGGATCGACCGGACCGGGCCCGCGCCGCTGCTGCGGTTCGGGACGGGCGCCGGGATCACCTGGGGATCGGAGCCCGAGCGCGAGTGGGACGAGACCGAGCTCAAGGCATCCCGGCTGCTCGCTGTAGCGTCGGGCACGTATCCGGAGACAGGAAGGACCGCATGATGAGGATCTGGGTCAACGGCGGGCTGCGGAACGCCGACGACGCCCGGCTGTCGGTGCTGGACCACGGGCTGACCGTGGGCGACGGCATCTTCGAGACGGTGCGTACGAGCGAGGGGCGCCCCTTCGCGCTGACCCGGCACCTCGACCGCCTCACCCGCTCCGCCCGGGGCCTGGGCCTGCCCGACCCGGACCACGACGAGATCCGCCGCGCCGTCGCCGCGGTCGTCGAGGCCAACCCCGTCCCCCTGGGGCGCCTGCGGATCACCTGCACCGGCGGGCTCTCCCCGCTCGGCTCGGACCGGGGCGACGACGGGCCGAGCCTGGTCGTCGCCCTCGACGGGGTGAACCGCCGCCCGGACAGCACGGCGGTGATCACCGTCCCCTGGACCCGCAACGAACGCGGTGCGCTCGTGGGTCTCAAGACCACCTCGTACGCCGAGAACGTCGTCGCCCTGGCCCGGGCGCGGGAGCGGGGCGCCTCCGAGGCGCTGTTCCCCAACACCGTCGGCCGCCTCTGCGAAGGCACCGGCTCCAACGTCTTCGTCGTCCTGGACGGCCGCATCCACACCCCGCCGGTCGCCTCCGGCTGCCTCGCGGGGATCACGCGCGCGCTGGCGGTCGAGTGGACCGGGGCCGAGGAGACCGATCTGCCGATGGACGTGCTCGCCGAGGCCGACGAGGTGTTCCTGACCTCGACGCTCCGGGACGTCCAGGCGGTGCACCGGATCGACGACCGCGCGCTGACGCCGGAGATCGGACCGGTGACCGCGAAGGCGATGCGGATCTTCGCCGAGCGGGCGGACGACGACCTCGACCCGTGACGGGAGCCTTCGAGAGCCCCGCCCCCGGGCCGCCGCGAGTCCGAAGGCCGGAAATCCGCGTGACGGGGTGGCGTCCAGGGGATACAACCTCTTGATGACCACGACACTCCGGCCGTCCGGGCCGCTCCAGCAGGGCGGCGACGGCGCCCGGTCCCGCCGCTACGACGTGTGCGACAACGGGCGGCCCGTCGGCTCCGTCGCGATCAGCACCGACGCGGCGTTCGGCCCGACCGCCGGGGTGCTGGCCTCCCTCGCCGTCGACGAGGCGCGGCGCAGGCGCGGCCGGGGCACCATCGCCGCGCTCGCCGCCGAGGAGGTGCTGCGGGGGTGGGGCTGCACCCGGGTGCGGGTGGAGGTCCCCGCCGGCAACGAACCCGCCCGGCGCCTCGCGTCCGCTCTCGGGTACACCGAACGCAGCCGCAACATGGCCAAGCGCCTCGGCCCGGCCGCCGCCCCGCTGCCCGAGGGGCTCACCGCGCGCCCCATGAGCGAGGAGGAGTTCGCCGCCTGGCGGCAGGACGCGGTCCGGACCTACGCGCAGGAGTGGGTCGAGCGCGGGGTGGAGCCCGAACAGGCCCGGCTCAAGTCGGAAAGCGACCACGCCTCGCTCCTGCCGGACGGACCGGCCACCGAGAAGGTGCGCTTCGAGGTGCTGGTGCGGGCGGGCGAGGTCGTCGGCCATGTGTGGGCGGCGCTGCGGGAGCTGGAGCCGGGCGGCCCGCCGGCCGGGTACGTCTTCGACGTCGAGGTACGTGCGGAGCACCGCGGCCGAGGCCACGGGCGGGCGCTGATGCTGCTGGCCGAGGACGTCGCCCGGGCCTGGGGCGCGGACCGGATCGGCCTGCACGTCTTCGCCTCCAACACCCCGGCCCTGAAGCTGTACGAGTCCCTCGGCTACACGACGACGCGGTACAACCTGGCCAAGGCGCTGTAGCGCCCTCCGGACCCGAAGGGGGCCGGGTTCCCAGGGCCGGGGTTTCCGGGGCCGCCGGACCGTCGCGGCCCGCCCCGGGGCCGCCGGACCGTGGCGGCCGCCCGCTCCGGACCGGGCGGCCGCCCTGGCGTCCGGCTACCGCTCCCGCGCGGCCAGGGCGCCGTCGACGAGCTCCTCGATCCGCTCGCGCAGCCCCTCCTGGCTCTTGCCGCCGTCCAGCCGCTGATCGCCGATCACATAGGTCGGGGTGCCGGTGACGCCGATCGCCTTGCCCTCCGCCTGGTCGGCGTCGACGATCAGCAGATGACGGCCGTCGATCAGCGCCGTGTCCAACTCCTCGACGTCCAGACCCAGTTCGCGTGCCACGTCGAGGAGCAGCGGCTCGCCCGTGCGCCCGAGGTCGGCGGTCCGGGCCAGCAGGGCCTCGATGTACGGCCGGCCCTGCCCCTGCTCGATCGCCTCCTCGGCGGCCTGGGCCGCGGCGTAGGCGTACTTGTTCTTCTCCAGCGGGAAGTGCCGCAGCCTGATCTCGAGGCGGTCCCCGTACCGCTCGCGCAGGGCGCGCACGTCGTCGAGGGCTCGGTGGCAGTCGGGGCACTGGAGGTCGCACCAGAGGTCGAGGACGACCGGCGCCGCAGGGGTGGAATCGCTCATGCGCCCAGTCTTCCAGGCCGGGCGGAGGCGGCCCAACCCGGACCGGGCCGCCCCCTGGGGAGGAGTCCGGCCCTGAAATGTCCCTGAGGTGCACCGCAGCCGTGGCCCCACCGGCGACCGCCGGTGCAGGATGGAGGGGACGTACCCCCTGCGCCTGGAGGCCGCCATGCTTGCCGAGACCATCTGCTCCGCGGTGTCGGCGGCGGGCCTGGGGATCGCCGCGGTGACCGCGTACCGCAAGCGGTTCCTCACGGCGACGCGGATCGCCGCCTACTCCCTGGTCCCGGTCGGACTCGTGCTGACCGGGATCGTCGAATGGGCCGCCGGGATCGCCTTCAAGCCGAGCGTCTGGATCGGCTGCGGGGTGCTCGGCCTCTCCTGGCTGCTGTTCACGACCACCCGCGCCGTCGAGCGCCGCAGCGGCACCACCCGCGCGGAACGCAAGGCCGCACGAGCGGCCGGGCGGAACGAGGCGGTCGCCCCGGCCGCGTCCGCGCCCTCCCTCGGCGCGGGCGCCGCGTCCGGGCCCGCCGCCGCGAAACCGCAGAAGAAGCAGGGCGCCGCCGCCTCCGGCGACGACTTCGGCGACATCGAGGCAATCCTCAAGAAGCACGGCATCTGAGGCGCGGGCCGCCCCGGTCGGCGCCCGCGGACGGCCCGTCGCCCCGAACACCCGGCGGCGATTCGCATACCGGAGCGATTACCGATGGCCACGTGACGGTGAACTCCCGGGCTGATCCCCCTGGTTGATCGGCAACCCGGCCGTCGATGCGTCATGATCACCTCGAGATGGTGGACACTTCCCGGGGCGAAGCCCCCGCACGCACCGCCGAAGAGCCTCGCGGCTGCCTCTTCGCGCTTTCCCAGCCGCCCCTGATGATCTTCCTGACCGTGGTCGGGGGCCTGTTACTGATGGCCGCCCTGCACGACCTCTTCATGCTGTGAGCCGCGGCGCCCGGGCGGGGCCGCCCGGGGGCGTCAGCCCGCGGCTTCCTTGCGCCGGGCCCGGTACGCCGCGACGTGGAGCCGGTTCCCGCACGTACGGCTGGAGCAGTAGCGGCGGGAGCGGTTGCGCGACAGGTCGACGAAGGCGTGCCCGCAGTCCGGCGCCTCACAGCGCCGCAGCCGCTCCTGCTCGCCCGCCACGATGATGAACGCCAGCGCCATGCCGCAGTCGGCCGCGAGGTGGTCGGCGATCGAGGCGTCCGGCGCGAAGTAGTGCACGTGCCAGTCGTAGCCGTCGTGGTCGGTGAGCTGCGGGGTGGTCCCGGCGGCCGCGACGAGCCGGTTGACCAGGTCGGCCGCGGTACGGGGATCGCGTGCCGCGAAGACCTCGGCGAAGCGTGCCCGGACGTCGCGCACGGCGGTCAGGTCCCTCGCGCCGAGGGCGCCGACCCCGCTGATGTGGTGCCGCTCGGCGAAGGCGTACAGCGCCGCCACGTCGGGAAGGCCGTCCGCGGGGTCGTCCCGGGGCGGTTCGCTCTCCGGTGCGGTGTTCACCAGATCGACCACCGTGTCGAGGGCGATCCGGGTGTCGTGAGGGATCAGCACGCTTCGCTCCCTGGCCTCCGGCGGGCGGGCGCCCGCCGATGGCGGCTGACTCTACTGGCTCGCCGCGCCGGTGCCGGGCGCGGTGGGGCCCGGCGGGGAGCGGAACGAGACCGTCCGGGAGCGGGGGAGCGGGGGAGCGGAGGCTGCGGACGCGCCGGCGCCGTCGCCGCGGTGGGTTCCGCGACGACGGCGCCGATGCCAGCCCTATGCGGTTGTCGTGGCGACGCCGTCGCCCCGAGTCGGACGGCGTCGTGCGGCTCTCTGCCCGGCTAGCTCTCGGCCAGGATGTGGGAGAGCTCCGTGTCCAGATCGAAGTGACGATGTTCGGTGCCGGGCGGAACCGCGGCGTCGGTCCTCTTCAGGAACGACTCCAGGGCCCGCGCCGGAGCTTCGAGCAGGGCTTCGCCCTCCGGGGAACTCAGGGCGATGCAGACGACGCCTTGACCGTGACTACGAGATGGCCAGACGCGGACGTCACCGGTGCCGGTGGGCCTGTGCAGCCCCTCGGCGAGGAGGTCGCGGGCGAATACCCACTCGACCGTCTCCTCCGCTCCGGTGTGGAAGGTGGCGTGCACGGCATAGGGATCGGCCGTGGCATACCGCAGGCCCGCAGGTACAGGCAGTGAGGACTCGCTCGACACAACGAGGCGCAGGTGCAGCTCGCAGCTGACCGTGGTGTTCATAAGCGCCAGGGCCTTTCGCTCAGTGTGCGCTCGGGGATTCGCACGTCGGCGAAATCGACATGCCACCTACGGTGGCGTTGTAAACCCCTCTGACCCATTTGTGACGCTTCAGGTCCCCCGCTCGGCGGCGTGTAACTTTGAGTTATGCGGCCATTCCGGTGACGACGACGGGTCGGGTAAGTTGAGTTTCATGAACGCGGAGAGTGACGAGCGGGTCAAGGTCGCCGAGCAGGCCGACGCAGGGGCCGCCACGGGGGAACCGGGCCGGGAGGAACGCGAGCTGGGCTCGCGGGCCCCGGGCTTCATCAAGGCGTCGAAGGCGCTGCATCTGAGTTGGCAGGTCGGCGTCTTCATCGTCGGGCTCGGGGTCGTGATCGCGGGTGTGCTGATGCTGGTGCTGCCCGGCCCCGGCTGGCTGGTGATCTTCGGCGGCATGGCGATCTGGGCGACCGAGTTCGTCTGGGCCCAGCTCGTGCTGCGCTGGACCAAGCGCAAGGTCACCGAGGCCGCGCAGCGGGCGCTCGACCCCAAGGTCCGGCGGCGCAACGTCATCCTCACCACCGTCGGGCTGGTGATCATGGCGGTGCTGGCCGGGATCTACGTCTGGAAGTTCGGACTCGCCATGCCGTGGAAGATCGGCGAGTGATCCCGGCCTGGTCCGGAAGCGCCGCTGACATGGGGTAATGTTTGCAGTGCGCCCGGGCGATTAGCTCAGTGGGAGAGCGCTTCGTTCACACCGAAGAGGTCACTGGTTCGAACCCAGTATCGCCCACCCGGACAGAGGGCCCGGGAGACGGAATCCGTCTCCCGGGCCCTCTGCGTTGCCCGCCTCCCGGCTCCGGAGCCGCCGCTCATGGCGGCCCCGGAGCCGGGGCGGTGCTCACCGCATCCGGCCCAGCGCGTCCTTCAGCCGGCGGGCGTCGCGCAGCCGCTGCTCGTAGGTCGCGCCCACCACCAGCAGGAGCATCCCGGCCAGGGCCGGCGGCAGCCACCGGGGGAGCGCCCCCGCCACCTGCACCACGTACGGGGCCAGCTCGTGCAGCCCGTCCAGCGCCAGCACCGCCCCGCCCAGGACCAGCAGCGCCTGGAGGCGGTGGCGCGCGCCCAGCAGGGTGATCACCAGCGCCGCCGTCCCCAGCAGCAGCGGTCGCACCCAGTCCGGGTCGGTCCAGGCGACCGCCAGGCTCGGCAGCAGCGTCGCCGCGAGCCCCGGCCCGTACGCCGTCCAGGACGACGCCTCCGGGTCCTTGCGCCGCCGCAGGAAACCGACCACCAGCGCGGGCACCGTCACCGGCAGCGTGTACGCCTCCGGGAACGACACCCCCGAGGCCGCCAGCCGCACCCAGGCGGCCGGCACGAACAGTCCCGCCGCCAGCCGCCCCGCCACCGGCCGCCGCTCGGGCCGCACCGCGGCGCCCGCCGCCAGCACCCCGCACAGCGCCAGCGTCAGGGCCAGGAACGGCGCGTCGGCCGCCGACAGGCCCACCGCGACCAGCGCACCCGGCGCGCCCGCCAGCTCCACCGGCAACGCCACCGGGTTCCGCCGCAGCCGCGCCCCCAGCAGCACCGTCAGGGCGGGCGCCGTCAGCAGCAGCGGAGCGGCCTCATGCGGAGCGAGCCCCAGGGACCGGCCCGCCAACCCCGTGAGCACCGTGCCCCAGACCACCGCGGCGACGGCGAACACCGCACGCCGCGCCCCGGCCCCCGCCCGGAGGGACGCCCCCGCGAACAGGACGGCCAGCGCGGCGAACACCGCGTAGGACGCGCCTTCGGAGGCCAGCGACAACAGCCCGGCGCTCACCGCCCCGGCCACCGCCGCCGCCGACGCGGTCGCCGCCACCGGAGCCTGCACGCCGCTCCCCGTGCCCCGTACGGCCAGGGCGAGCAGAGCGGCCACCAGCAGCGTCTGGGCGAACACGGCGAGGGCGTACGGCACGTCCAGCACCGCCCCGGCCACCAGCAGCGCACCCCAGCCGAGCGCCACCGCCCCGGCTCCGGCAGCCCCGCGCAGCGCCGCCCCGGACGGCCACCCGCGGGCGCCGCCCCCGCCGGCGGTGTACCAGGGCGCTCCCGCCGGGCCCCCGGCGTACCAGGGCGCTCCGGTTCCGTACGCCGCCGGCCCGGGCGCTCCCGGCGGCCTGCCACCCGGCGTGCCCGCTCCCGGCGCCCCGGCCTCCGGCGTCCGGGGCGCGGCAGGCTCCCGCGCCGTCAGCGGCGCGGCGACGCGCACCAGGGACGGCCACCACCGGTACGCCGACCCCAGCAGCCCCGCCGTCAGGGCGAGCACCACCGGCGCCGCGGCCGACTCCGACCACGGCGGCGTCGAGCCCAGCGCGGACCGGAAGCCGTCCGGAGACCCCGCCCACACGTCCGACAGCAGCGTCAGCGGGCCCAGCAGCACCGCCGCGACCGACGGGAGCGCCCCCACCAGGGCTCCGGCCGCCACCGCCGCCGACGCCGCCAGCACGCCGCGCGCCGCGTCCTTCGGCAGCCGGGTCCGCAGGACCGCGGTCAGGGCGAGGCCGCACAGCAGGTACGCGAGCACCGGCCAGCCGTCCGGTACCGCCGCCGCCGGAACGCCGCCCGCCGCCGCCACCGCGGCGAGCCCCGCCACCACGCCGCCCCCGAGCGCGAAGCCCTTCGGGGCGTGCCACGCCCCGGCCAGGACCGCCGCCGCTGCCGCCAGCAGCAGCGCGCCCGGCGCCAGAGCGCCGACCGGCCCCGAGGCCGTCGCGGACAGCGTCAGCCCCACCAGCAAGGCCGAGAGCCCCAGCACCGAACCGCCGACGCACGCCGTGATCCGCACCCCGAGCCCCCGGCCCCGCAGCGCGATCACCCCGTCCACCACCGCCGTCCCCAGCAGCGCCCAGCCGACCACCAGTGCCGGCGCGCCCGCGGCCCACGCCCAGAACAGCAGCGGCCACTGCGCCAGCACCACGGCGGCCGGCAGCGGCAGGTGAAGCTTCCCGAGCGCCAGACCGTACGCCGTCCACAGCGCCGCCAGCACCGCGCAGGCGACGGCCGTGAAGCCCAGCCCGTCCGTGTCCGGGGCCGCCACCGCGTGGACCGCGTAGACGTCGAGCAGGGTCAGCACCAGCGCCAGGGCCGTCAGCGCCTCGGCGGTGGCGGCCAGCCCGCGCCGCAGCAGCACCGCCGGTGCGGTCAGCGCCCCCAGGGTCACCACGGACAGCACGGCCGACCGGCCGCCGATCCCCATCGAGCCCCAGCTCACCAACGTGAACGCGACGGCCGCGACGGTCAGCAGCAGCCCGCCCAGCGTCAGCAGGACGTTCTGGGCGCTGCGCGGCGCGGACGCCCGTGTGCCGGGGACGTACCCCCACGGCTGTGCCGGAGCGCCCGGCCGGCCCCCGGGCGGCGCGCCCCAGCCCGCCGGGTTCCAGCCGGGGGCGGCGGGCGCGGCGGGCGGCCGCAGTGCGGCGAGCAGCCAGGCGCGCCGGGTCAGCAGCTGGGCGCGGCGGGCGTCCAGCTCGGCCAGTTCGCGATCGAGGCGGGCCAGCTCCTCGGCGGGCGGGGGCACAGGTTCCATGCAGGGGAGTGTGGCTCCGGCCGCCCGGCCCGTACATGCGCTCGGATACTCACTTCCCGGCCGCGGGGGCACTGAGTAGGGCCGCGCCGGAAGCGGTTTGAACGAAGCCCGCGGAGCCCTGTATGGTTCAACCCGTTCCCGGGCGATTAGCTCAGTGGGAGAGCGCTTCGTTCACACCGAAGAGGTCACTGGTTCGAACCCAGTATCGCCCACCGGGGAAAGCCGGTCCGCACGCGTCACGCGGACCGGCTTTCGCATGTTCGGGCCCGGCCCTCATGCCGCCGCGGGCAGGTCCGGGCGCAGCGGCCACGACGGGTCCACCGTCTCCGGCGTCCCGCTCTTCGCGAACCACGCCTCCAGACCCCGCGCCTGGGCCGCGTGCCAGGCCGCCTGGAGATCGTGCAGTTCGGACGGCGACAGCCGCTCCAGCCGAGACGCGAAGCGCCGGCACACCGCTCGTACCAGCTCCAGCGAGGCCGTCGCGTCGGCCGCCGCGTCATGGGCCCCGTCGAGCTCCACCTCGTACCGCGCGCACAGGTCCGTGAGCGTGCGGCGGCCCTTGCGGTAGCGGTCCAGGTGCTTGTCCAGCACCCGCGGGTCCACCACCCGCAGCGGAGTCCCGTCGAGGTACCCGGCCAGCGACGACGCCCGGTGCCGCCTCAACTCCCGGTCCAGCAGCGTCAGGTCGAAGGGCGCGTTCATCACGACGAGCGGCCGGCCCGTCGCACAGCTCTCGGCCAGCGCGCGGGCTATCTCGTCCATCACCGGGGCGGGCCACCGCCCGTTGCGCTGAAGGTGGCCGTCGGTCAGGCCGTGGATCCCGGTCGCCGCGGGCGGGACCGGAACCCCCGGGTTGACCAGCCACCGGGTGACGCGGACGCGACCGCCCGCGGTGTCCTGCGCGACGAGAGCGGCCGAAACGATCCGGTCCCGCTCGACGTCCACGCCTGTCGTCTCCGTGTCAAAAGCGGCCAGGGGCCCCTCGAACCAATACGTCATCCCCGAACTCCTCGCACCCGCACGGCAGATGGAATGATTTCTCTGCCCGATATCGGTGATACCCGGGCTGTTTGCCGGATACGCCGTTTGCGGGCGCTCCGATGCGGTGACAACACAAGTGAGGTGTCGAGGAGTTGGTCCCGGCGCCTCTCGATCCGTCCCGCCCACGACCTTGCGACGGCAGCCCGCCTGCCGTCGGTCGGCACGCCCGGAAGGCACACGGAGCCATGGCGCTCGCGCAGCCCGACCCCGGGGGAACCGCCCGCGCCGAGGCCCCCGGGCCCCGGCCGCCCGACGCGCCGCTGCGCGGCTCCCTCGCCACCACCGCCTGCATGGAGACCCTTCAGGTGGGCTACCTGCACGCCGTCGCGGCGGCCGCCGGCTGCTCCCTGTCCCAGCCCTTCCCCGACAACGGCATCGACTGGCACGTGAGCCACGGGGCCGCGGCCCACACCGTCGACGACGAGGTGACCGTCAAGGTGCAGCTCAAGTGCACCTACCAGATACCGCCGCACCCGGCGGGCGGAGCGTTCTCCTTCACCCTCGACAACGCCCACCTCGTCAAACTCGCCCGTGACCCGGTGTCGGTGCACCGGATCCTGGTCGTGATGATCGTCCCCCGCAGCCAGGGCGACTGGCTGCGCGCCGGGCCGGGCGGCCTCGACCTGCGCCACTGCTGCTACTGGACCAACCTGGCCGGCCACCCGGTGACGGGCCGGCGCCGGACCACTGTGCGCATCCCGACCTCGCGGATCTTCGACGACCGCGCACTCTGCGACATCATGGCCCGGGTCGGGGCCGGAGGGAGACCCTGATGCACCGGTCGATGGACGAGCCCCCGGGCGGGACGGGACCGCCCGCCGCCCGCTCGCACCCCGCCGTCCACCCCTGGGCCCCGCCGCTCGCCGAGGGGGGCGCGGAGCTGCCCGATCCCGCCGTCCTCGGCGCGCTCCTGCGGCGGTACGGCTGGCAGCGGCGCGGGGGAGCGCCGGGGCGGTACGGCCGGTGGACCCCGCCCGGGCCCGGCGCCGGGGCGACCAGTCTGCTGGTGCCCGAGAGCACCGCCTTCCCCGACAGCGGAGAGCTGGTCGAGGAGGCCCTCGCCGCCCTCCGCCACAGCTCCGCCCCCTCCGCCCGCGGCATCCTTCTCTCCCTCGCCGTGCCCAGCGACGAGATCCGCTGGTGGCGCGAGGTCCCCGAGTCGGCGGCCGGGGCGGTGGGAGCCGCGGGCTGGAGAGAGGCGGAGGAGCTGCGGTCGGCGGCCCGGCAGCTCCTCCTGGCCGGGGCCCTCGCGACGCGCTGCCGGGCCGGCTACCACGGGGCGCGCCACCGCCGGAAGGCGCGGGCCGCCCTGGACGACGTGCTGCTCGGGCCGGGGGCGGACGGCCGCGGCCTCACCGCCTACGTCCCCGTCGCCTCCGGGCGCGCCGTCGCCGCCCAGCTCTGCCACGCCCTGCACGCCACCCGCGACGCGGTGGACTACCAGCGGGCCACCGGCAGCCTGGACGCCTTCGGCAGCGCGGTCGCGGCGGGCGCGGGCCGAGAGCTGACCGAGGCGCTGACCGCCCTGGTGCGCGGCTCCGAGGGAGCCCGGATCGACCTGCGGTGGGCGCCCGCGGCGGGCGCCCCGGACGGCTGCCCGGCCCGCCCCGCGCCCGTGGAGTTCTCCCCGGGCGACCTGCCGGCCCTGCGCGCCGCCGGAGCCCGCTACCTCCGCGACGAACCCGCCGTGCAGGTCCGGCTGACCGGGGCGGTGGTCCGGCTCCGGCGCTCGGGACCGGGCGGCGCCGGGACCGTACGGCTGCGGGTGCTGGCCGGGGCCGAGGTGGGGCACGTCCGGGCGGAGCTGGACGAGGAGGCGTACCGCATCGCGGGCCACGCCCACCTGGTGGGGCTGCCGCTGCGGGTGGAGGGGCGACTGGAGAGCCGGGGCGGCTTCCGGCGGCTCACCGGGGCCTCGCAGGTCGCACCCGTGCAGGTGGACGAGGCGGAGCGGGACCGGCTGATGAAGGCCCTCAAGGAGAACGTCGGCCACTTCGAGGAGGCGTGCGCGGGGGAGGAGGCATAGCGGGCAGGAAGGCGTTCGCGTTGGGGACGGGGCGCTCGGTACGATTCGTCTTGCTCAGCCATACGAAGGCGGGCATCCCCTCAGTCAGGAGAGACCGGTGTCAGACGTCCGTGTGATCATCCAACGCGATTCCGAGCGGGAAGAGCACGTGGTGACGACGGGCACGACCGCCGGCGAGCTCTTCCCCGGTCAGCGCACCGTCGTCGCCGCACGCGTCGGCGGCGAGCTGAAGGACCTCTCCTACGTGCTCCAGGACGGCGAGAACGTCGAGCCGGTGGAGATCTCCTCCCCGGACGGCCTCGACATCCTGCGCCACTCCACCGCGCACGTCATGGCCCAGGCCGTGCAGGAGCTGTTCCCCGAGGCCAAGCTCGGCATCGGCCCGCCGGTCAAGGACGGCTTCTACTACGACTTCGACGTCGAGAAGCCATTCACCCCCGAGGACCTCAAGGCCATCGAGAAGAAGATGCAGGAGATCCAGAAGCGGGGCCAGAAGTTCTCCCGCCGCGTGGTCTCCGACGAGGACGCCCGCGAGGAGCTGGCCGACGAGCCGTACAAGCTGGAGCTCATCGGCATCAAGGGCTCCGCCTCCTCCGACGACGGCGCGGACGTCGAGGTGGGCGGCGGCGAGCTGACCATCTACGACAACCTCGACCCCAAGACCGGCGACCTGTGCTGGAAGGACCTCTGCCGGGGTCCGCACCTGCCCACCACCCGGTTCATCCCCGCGTTCAAGCTGATGCGCAACGCCGCCGCGTACTGGCGCGGCAGCGAGAAGAACCCCATGCTCCAGCGCATCTACGGCACCGCCTGGCCCACCAAGGACGAGCTGAAGGCGCACCTGGAGTTCCTGGAGGAGGCCGCCAAGCGCGACCACCGCAAGCTCGGCAACGAGCTGGACCTCTTCTCCTTCCCCGACGAGATCGGCCCCGGCCTCGCGGTCTTCCACCCCAAGGGCGGCGTCATCCGCCGGGCCATGGAGGACTACTCGCGCCGCCGTCACGAGGAGGAGGGCTACGAGTTCGTCTACAGCCCGCACGCAACCAAGGGCAAGCTCTTCGAGAAGTCCGGCCACCTGGACTGGTACGCCGACGGCATGTACCCGCCCATGCAGCTCGACGACGGGGTGGACTACTACCTCAAGCCGATGAACTGCCCGATGCACAACCTGATCTTCGACGCGCGCGGCCGCTCCTACCGCGAACTGCCGCTGCGCCTCTTCGAGTTCGGCACCGTGTACCGGTACGAGAAGTCGGGCGTCGTGCACGGCCTGACCCGCTCGCGCGGCTTCACCCAGGACGACGCGCACATCTACTGCACCAAGGAGCAGATGGCCGAGGAGCTGGACCGCACGCTCACCTTCGTGCTGAACCTGCTCCGCGACTACGGGCTCACCGACTTCTACCTGGAGCTGTCCACCAAGGACCCGGAGAAGTACGTCGGCTCCGACGAGACCTGGGAAGAGGCCACCGAGACGCTGCGCCAGGTCGCCGAGAAGCAGGGCCTGCCCCTGGTCCCGGACCCGGGCGGCGCGGCGTTCTACGGCCCGAAGATCTCCGTGCAGTGCCAGGACGCCATCGGCCGCACCTGGCAGATGTCGACCGTGCAGCTCGACTTCAACCTGCCGGAGCGCTTCGACCTGGAGTACACCGGCCCGGACGGCTCCAAGCAGCGCCCGGTGATGATCCACCGCGCCCTCTTCGGCTCCATCGAGCGCTTCTTCGCCGTGCTCCTGGAGCACTACGCGGGCGCGTTCCCGGTCTGGCTCGCCCCCGTCCAGGCGGTCGGCATCCCGATCGGCGACGCGCACATCCCCTACCTCCAGGAGTTCGCCGTCAAGGCGCGCAAGCAGGGGCTGCGGGTGGATGTGGACGCCTCCTCCGACCGGATGCAGAAGAAGATCCGCAACCAGCAGAAGGCCAAGGTGCCCTTCATGATCATCGCCGGTGACGAGGACATGGCCAACGGGGCCGTCTCCTTCCGCTACCGCGACGGTTCGCAGGAGAACGGCATCCCGGTCGACGAGGCCATCGCCAAGATCGCGAAGGCCGTCGAGGACCGCGTACAGGTCTGACCCCGTACGAGGAACTACGAGGAACACGGTCCCCGGAGCGTCACCCGCGCTCCGGGGGCCGTTTCTCGTCCTCCCGCGTGAACACCTGGATCAGCCACGAGGAGAACGACCCCGTCACCGCCCCCAGCAGCGCCAGCCCGCAGGCCATCAGCCCCGCCGCGACCGTCCGGCCCCAGAAGGTGACCGGGGCGGCGTCCCCGTAGCCGACCGTCGTGAGCGTCGCGCACGCCCACCACACCGCGTCGCCGAACGTGAGGATGGAGGCGCCCGCAGCCGTGTGCTCCAGGTGGTAGACCGCGAGGGAGGCGGCGAACCCCAGGAGCGCGGCGGTCGTCCCCGCGTACGCCATCACCCGCGCGTACAGCTCCAGCCGCGGCCGGTCGCGGCGGCGCTGGACCGCCGTGTACACCCTGACCATCCGCAGCGGGCGCAGCAGCGGCAGCAGCAGGACCACGGTGTCCAGCCAGTACACGCGCGGGAAGCGCGCGCCCAGGCCGCTGAGCCGCAGCCGGACCGCGTAGTCCAGGAGGAAGAGCAGCCAGGTCGCCCACACGAGGGCCGACGCGACGTCGTTCCAGGGCCCGGCGCCGGGCGGGGCCAGCACCCGGACCGCGTATCCCGTGAGGAAGACCAGCCCCGCCAGGAAGAGGGGAACCTCCGTGCGCTGCTCCCAGCGGGTCAGCCGGACGGGCGGATCGGGGGCGGGGCGATCGCTCATCGCCTCAGCATCGCGGGCGGCCGGACGGCGCGGGCCCGGCGACACGCCCCGCCGAGGCGACGCCATATGCTGATCGGCATGACGAGTGAGCCGGAGCAGCAGATCGGGGTGGGGACGCCCGACGCATTCCAGCGCCTGTGGACGCCTCATCGGATGGCGTACATCCAGGGCGAGAACAAGCCGAGCGGCCCGGGGGCCGAGGACGGCTGTCCGTTCTGCTCGATTCCCGCCAAATCCGACGAGGACGGGCTCGTCGTGGCCCGCGGCGAGCACGTCTACGCGGTGCTGAACCTGTATCCGTACAACGGCGGCCACCTCATGGTCGTGCCCTACCGGCACGTGGCCGACTACACCGAGCTGAACGGCCCCGAGACCGTCGAGCTGGCGGACTTCACCAAGCGGGCCATGACCGCGCTGCGGACCGCCTCCGGGGCGCACGGCTTCAACATCGGCATGAACCAGGGCTCCGTCGCCGGGGCCGGGATCGCCGCGCACCTGCACCAGCACCTGGTGCCGCGGTGGGGCGGGGACGCCAACTTCATGCCGGTCATCGGCCACACCAAGGTGCTGCCCCAGCTGCTGGGCGACACCCGGGCGATCCTGGCCGACGCCTGGCCGGCAGGGGAGCTGCCGGCGCACTGAGGCGGGCCCCGGCGCGCCGTGCGGAGGGGGAGACCCGATCACACCGGGTCTCCCCCTCCGCACTCCGTACGAACGGCCTCCTACGCTTCGTAGACGTCGGCCTTGCGCGGCGCCGGGTCCTGGACGAGGCCGCTCAGGACCATCGAGCGGTTGTCGAAGCGCTCGGTGTCGACGCCGTTCTCCGCGAGGACGCGCATCGCCGCCGTGTGGACGGCCCGCAGCACCGGGGTGGCGGCGCGCATCGCGTCGTCCGCCATGAAGCGGTGGTTCCACGGCTTGGCCGCCCACGCGTGCCGCAGCCCGAACGGCTCGGGCAGCACGATCTTGCCGCCCAGGTAGTCCAGCAGCGGCGGATACCAGGTGAGGGGGGCCCGCAGGGCGAGCCGGACGACCTCCTTGGCGTCCACCAGCGCCAGCTGGATGTCCCGGGTCTCCCAGAAGCGGACCGTCTTGTTGACCGTCTTCGTCTTCGCCGCGGGCTTGGAGAGGAACAGGCCGTGCACCGGTCCGAGTGCGTGCCCGGTGACCTCGATGCGCAGCGTCTCGTGGAGCACGGTCACGGTGATCATCATCGTGATCACCAACTGGCCGTCCCACAGGGTGAACTGGACGCCCAGGTAGTGCCGGTCGCCGCTGCCGAACTGCTGGTGGTTGCAGATCCGCTGTATCTCGTGGGGCTTCACCTGGAAGGTGGCGACGTCCTCCCCTTCGGGGCGGGTGACGGAGTCGGCGTTCTCCCCGATGGGCGAGACGATCCAGTGCTTCACAGACGGCTGGGGGAAGCCGCCGGTGTTCAGCGGTCCGCGCTCCAGCATCTTCAGCTGGTCGTGGATGATCCGGATCAGGTCCCAGCTGCGGAACTGGTGGATCTCCTTCGTCGGGTCCTTGGGGATCAGCTCCTCGGCCAGCTGCCAGCTGCCCCAGCGGGTGCCCATCCCGAGGATGCCCTTGGGCCCGGCGTAGAAGACGGAGTTCGACTGCTGCTCGGCCGACAGCTTCTCCAGCGCTTGGCGCAGCGCCTCGCGCGCGGTCTCGTTGGGGTTCTTCGGCACCGCCTCGGGGATCTTCGCGATCACGCCGCCGCCCGAGAGCAGGCCCTCCCAGCGGGCCCGCAGGTCCCTGGCCGAGGTCTCCGCGATCCGCTTGGCGATCATCCAGCCGATCACCGGGGCGATGAGCGCGCCCCGGACGTACAGCGCGAGCAGCCCGTCCAGCGGGAGCTTGACCATCAGGACCAGCGCGCCGATCCCGAAGGCGGCCAGCAGGATGGTGCCGACCGCGCGGAACGCGGTGTCCTTGGACTTGTTCAGCGCGTCCCGGATCCGGAACGCGATGACCCAGAGCAGCATGCCGGGCAGGAAGAGCACACCGAACACCAGCGTCACCAGGGTGAGCCGGGTGTCCCGGGCCTTGCGCAGATTGTTCGCCGACAGGCAGTGCTCCACCACGGTCTGCGGGTCCATGCCGAACGACTGGATCAGAGCCTTGCGGGCGCCGCCGAGCATCCGCTCCTGAACGGCGCGGGCGAACGCCTCCCCGAGGTTCGGCTTGAAGTAGTCCGACTTGAAGAGTTTGGAGGAGCCCGGTTTCACCTCGGATTTGTGCCACTCGCTGTTGGCGTCGAGGATCGTCTCCACCGGACTGTCCCGATACGCCGCCGAGGCCAGGGCGTTGGTCGCCACGGTCTGGCCGTCCGAGCCATGGATCGGGACCTGGGCCCCGGGTGAGAAGTCGAATCCGTCGTTGGCCACCTGTCGCCCCCACTCGCCGCACGTCTGCTCCTGCGGTGTGCCCAACTACCGTACGCGGCATACCTTCTGAGCTGCGCCCACAGCGTATCGTCCGGATCGCGCCACTGCCCGTCACCGGCGCGGCCCAGGGCGGTGTGTGCGCCAGTGCGCCGGTCACGCGCCGGAGGCCGGTACCGGGGAGGGCGACCGCGCGGAGCAGCGGCGGTCGCGGAGGCGGGGAGCGGCTCGCGCGGCGCGCACGGTGCCCCGCCGAACGGGCCGGGCCCCGGTGACACCCGGACCGCGGGTGCCCGTCCGGTGGGAGGCCCGGGCGGTGACTACGATGGGCCAGCCGGTGGTCGAAAGGGCCGCTCGGCGAACCGAACCCCCGGGAAGGCCATGCTGAACAAGTACGCGCGTGCATTCTTCACGCGTGTCCTCACGCCGTTCGCCGCTCTGCTGCTCCGCCTGGGAGTCAGCCCCGACGCGGTCACTCTCGTCGGTACGGCCGGAGTGATGGCGGGCGCGCTGGTCTTCTTCCCGATGGGGGAGTTCTTCTGGGGCACGATCGTCATCACGATCTTCGTCTTCTCCGACCTGGTCGACGGCAACATGGCGCGGCAGGCCGGCATCTCCAGCCGCTGGGGCGCGTTCCTCGACTCGACGCTGGACCGGGTCGCCGACGGGGCGATCTTCGCCGGCTTCGCCCTCTGGTACGCGGGCCGCGGCGACGACGACATCCTCTGCGCCGTCGCGATCTTCTGCCTGGCCAGCGGCCAAGTGGTCTCGTACACCAAGGCGCGCGGCGAGTCGATCGGCCTGCCGGTCGCCGTCAACGGCCTCGTGGAGCGCGCCGAACGCCTGGTCATCTCGCTGGTCGCCGCAGGTCTCGCCGGACTGCACGCCTTCGGCGTCCCGGGCGTCGAGGTGCTGCTCCCGATCGCGCTGTGGATCGTCGCCGTCGGCAGCCTCGTCACGCTGATCCAGCGGGTGGTGACCGTACGCCGCGAGTCGGCCGAGGCGGACGCGGCCGAGGCCGCAGCCGCGGGGCAGACGGGCGCGGACGCCCCCCGCGGGGGGAGCGAGGACGACCGGTGACCGCCTCCGACCTGAAGGGCCGGCTCACCGACGGGCTGTACGGACTGGGCTGGGGTGCGGTCAAGAAGCTGCCCGAGCCCGCCGCCGCCCGGCTCTTCCGCACCATCGCCGACCAGACGTGGAAGCGGCGCGGCAAGAGCGTGCTGCGCCTGGAGTCGAACCTCGCCCGGGTCGTCCCCGACGCGGGCCCGGAGCGGCTGGCGGAGCTGTCGCGGGCCGGGATGCGCTCCTACATGCGCTACTGGATGGAGTCGTTCCGGCTGCCGGCCTGGAGCCCGGAGCGCATCGAGGACAGCATCGACATCGCCGACGTCCACCACCTGGCCAAGGGGCTGGACGCCGGGAAGGGCGTGATCGTCGCCCTGCCGCACCTGGCCAACTGGGACCTCGCCGGAGCCTGGGTCACCACCCACCTGAAGGTCCCCTTCACCACCGTCGCCGAACGGCTGGAGCCCGCGACGCTCTACGACCGGTTCGTCGCCTACCGCGAGGGCCTGGGCATGGAGGTCCTGCCGCACAGCGGGGGGGCCGCCTTCGGAACCCTGGCCCGGCGGCTGCGCGCGGGCGGCCTGGTCTGCCTGGTGGCCGACCGGGACCTCTCCGCCTCCGGGGCCGAGGTGTCGTTCTTCGGCGCCACCGCCCGGATGCCCGCCGGCCCGGCGCTGCTCGCCCAGCAGACGGGCGCCGCGCTGCTGCCCGTGACCCTCTGGTACGACGGCACGCCGGTGATGCGCGGACGTGTCCATCCCGCGGTCGACGTGCCGCAGGAGGGCACCCGCGCCGAGAAGACCGCCGCCATGACCCAGGCCCTGGCCGACGCCTTCGCCGACGGCATCGCCCAGCACCCGGAGGACTGGCACATGCTCCAGCGGCTCTGGCTGGACGACCTGGACCCTCGGGGGGAACCCACGTGAAGATCGGCATCGTCTGCCCGTACTCCTGGGACGTACCGGGCGGCGTGCAGTTCCACATCCGGGACCTCGCCGAGCACCTGAACCGGCTCGGCCACGAGGTCTCCGTCCTCGCCCCCGCCGACGACGAGACCCCGCTGCCTCCCTACGTCGTCTCGGCGGGGCGGGCCGTCCCCGTCCCGTACAACGGCTCCGTCGCCCGGCTGAACTTCGGCTTCCTCTCGGCGGCCCGGGTGCGGCGCTGGCTGCACGACGGAACGTTCGACGTCATCCACATCCACGAGCCCACCTCCCCGTCGCTGGGCCTGCTGGCCTGCTGGGCGGCGCAGGGGCCGATCGTGGCCACCTTCCATACCTCCAATCCGCGCTCCCGGGCGATGATCGCCGCTTATCCGATCCTCCAGCCCGCGCTGGAGAAGATCAGCGCCCGGATCGCCGTCAGCGAGTACGCCCGGCGCACTCTGGTCGAGCACCTGGGCGGGGACGCGGTCGTCATCCCCAACGGCGTCGACGTGGGCTTCTTCGCCGACGCCGAGCCGAAGGCCGAGTGGCAGGGCCGGACCCTCGGCTTCATCGGCCGCATCGACGAGCCCCGCAAGGGGCTGCCCGTCCTGATGAAGGCGTTGCCCGCGATCCTCGCCGCACACCCGGAGGCCCGGCTGCTGGTCGCCGGGCGCGGCGACGAGGAGGAGGCGGTGGCCGCACTGCCGAAGGAGCTGCGAGGGCGCGTCGAGTTCCTCGGCATGGTCAGCGACGAGGACAAGGCCCGGCTGCTGCGCAGCGTCGACGTGTACGTGGCCCCCAACACCGGCGGCGAGAGCTTCGGCATCATCCTGGTCGAGGCGCTGTCGGCCGGCGCTCCGGTCCTCGCGAGCGACCTGGACGCCTTCGCGCAGGTGCTGGACCAGGGCGCGGCGGGCGACCTGTTCGCCAACGAGGACGCCGACGCGCTGGCCGCCGCCGCGATCCGGCTGCTGGGCGACCCCGAGCGGCGGGCCGGACTGCGCGAGCGCGGCGAGGCCCACGTACGCCGCTTCGACTGGGGGACGGTGGGGGCCGACATCCTCGCGGTGTACGAGACGGTCACCGACGGGGCCGCCTCGGTCGCGGCGGACGAACGCTCCGGGCTGCGGGCCCGGTTCGGACTCGCGCGGCCCTAAGGGCTGTCCCGCAACCCCCGGCGGGCGCACGACGACAGCTACGGCACCTCGCCGCGTTGTCGGAACATCCGAATACATCCAGTATGCGGACGTCCCTCCGCCTTGCGATGCACCGCATCCGACGCCGCACGCTGATCCACCGGGGATTGCGGGACAGCTTTTAGAGCCCTTCGCCGGGGTCCAGGGCCTTTCGTCTGGACCCGGCGGATCGGGTGGGCCCGGCGGATCGTGCCGGACGGCGCGGGCCCGGCGTGATCCCGCCGGGAGGCCCTTCACGGGCCGCTCCCCGCTCCGGAACCGGGCCGTCCCCTGCCGGGGGTGCGTGCCGGGCCCGAGCGCGACGGTAGCGTGTGGGCCCGTGACCGTAACCCTCATCGTCTGGATCGTCGTCGCCCTCATCGCGATCGGCGTGTACCTCAGCTGGACCGCCGGCCGGCTCGACCGCCTGCACTCCCGGATCGACGCGGCCCGCGCCGCCCTCGACGCCCAACTCCTGCGCCGCGCCTCGGTCACCCAGGAGCTGGCCACCTCCGGCGTCCTGGACCCGGCCGCCTCGATCCTCCTGTACGAGGCCGCGCACGCCGCCCGGCAGGCCGAGGAGGACCACCGGGAGGTGGCGGAGAGCGAACTGAGCGCCGCCCTGCGCGCGGTCTTCGGCGAACCGGTCCAGGTGGACGCGGTGAAGGAGGTCCCCGGCGGCGAGGAGGCGGCCACCGAACTGGCCGCCGCCGTACGCCGCGTGCCCATGGCCCGGCGCTTCCACAACGACGCCGTACGCGCCGCCCGCGCCCTGCGCCGGCACCGTACCGTCCGGCTTTTCCGGCTGGCCGGGCACGCGCCGTTCCCGCTCGCCGTCGAGATGGACGACGCCCCGCCGGTGGCCCTCGCGGACCGACCCGGCACCTGAGCGGAGGGCCGGAAGCCCGGGCCGCGCGGCCCGGAGCCCGGGTCGCCGGGACCGGGCGCCGGCCCCGCCGGGACCGGCCCTCCCCCTCAAAACGATCCACGGCCTCTCCATTGGCCCTTGCTGTGGCCTGGTCCCGGAGCGTTTGCTCGGCGGTGCAGAGTTCAGCGTCTTTCACCGAGTGAGGTCCCGTGTCCACGCTTCCCAGCACCCCGCAGTCCGCCGGTTCCCCCGCCACCGGCACCGCCCGCGTCAAGCGCGGCATGGCCGAGCAGCTCAAGGGCGGCGTGATCATGGACGTCGTCGACGCCGAGCAGGCGAAGATCGCCGAGGACGCGGGCGCCGTGGCCGTCATGGCCCTGGAGCGGGTTCCCGCCGACATCCGCAAGGACGGCGGCGTGGCCCGGATGTCCGACCCCAACATGATCGAGGAGATCATCGGGGCCGTCTCCATCCCCGTCATGGCCAAGTCCCGCATCGGCCACTTCGTTGAGGCCCAGGTGCTCCAGTCCCTCGGCGTCGACTACATCGACGAGTCCGAGGTCCTCACCCCGGCCGACGAGGTCAACCACAGCGACAAGTTCGCCTTCACCACCCCCTTCGTCTGCGGCGCCACCAACCTGGGCGAGGCCCTGCGCCGGATCGCCGAGGGCGCGGCCATGATCCGCTCGAAGGGCGAGGCCGGCACCGGCAACGTCGTCGAGGCCGTCCGCCACCTGCGCCAGATCAAGAACGAGATCGCCCGGCTGCGCGGCTTCGACAACAACGAGCTGTACGCCGCCGCCAAGGACCTCCGCGCCCCCTACGAGCTGGTCAAGGAGGTCGCGGAGCTGGGCAAGCTGCCCGTCGTGCTGTTCTCCGCCGGGGGCGTCGCCACTCCGGCCGACGCCGCGCTGATGCGCCAGCTCGGCGCCGAGGGCGTCTTCGTCGGCTCCGGCATCTTCAAGTCCGGCGACCCGGCCAAGCGCGCCGCCGCGATCGTGAAGGCCACCACCTTCTACGACGACCCGAAGGTCATCGCGGACGCCTCCCGCAACCTGGGCGAGGCCATGGTCGGCATCGACTGCGACACCCTGCCCGAGTCCGAGCGCTACGCCAACCGCGGCTGGTAACCACCGATGAGCCACACCCCCCTGATCGGCGTCCTCGCACTCCAGGGCGACGTACGGGAGCACCTGATCGCCCTGGCCTCGGCGGACGCCCTGGCCAGGCCGGTCCGGCGTCCCGAGGAGCTGGCCGAGGTGGACGGTCTGGTGATCCCGGGCGGCGAGTCCACCACCATCTCCAAGCTGGCCGTGCTCTTCGGCATGCTGGAGCCGCTGCGCGAGCGCGTGCGGGCCGGGATGCCGGTCTACGGCACCTGTGCGGGCATGATCCTGCTGGCCGAGAAGATCCTCGACCCCTCCCCGAGCTCTCAACCCCGTTCGAGCAGGGGATACCCCATTTCGGGCCAGGAGACCGTCGGCGGCATCGACATGATCGTGCGCCGCAACGCCTTCGGCCGGCAGAACGAGTCGTTCGAGGCCGCGGTCGAGGTCGCGGGCGTGGAAGGCGGCCCGGTGGAGGGCGTGTTCATCCGCGCGCCCTGGGTCGAGTCCGTGGGGGCCGGAACCGAGGTCGTCGCGGAACACGACGGGCACATCGTGGCCGTCCGGCAGAAAAACGCCCTCGCCACCTCGTTCCACCCCGAACTGACCGGCGACCACCGCATGCACGCCCTGTTCGTGGACATGGTGCGCGCGGTGAAGTGAGCGGACCCCGGTAGGATCTCCCGGGTTCGACTCGATTTTGGTGACGCGAAGGAGAAGGCAGATGTCCGGCCACTCTAAATGGGCTACGACGAAGCACAAGAAGGCCGTGATCGATGCCAAGCGCGGCAAGCTCTTCGCGAAGCTGATCAAGAACATCGAGGTCGCGGCCCGCTCCGGCGGCGTCGACCCCGACGGCAACCCCACGCTCGTCGACGCCATCCAGAAGGCGAAGAAGAGCTCCGTCCCGAACAAGAACATCGACTCCGCGGTCAAGCGCGGCGGCGGTCTCGAAGCGGGCGGAACCGACTACGAGACGATCATGTACGAGGGGTACGGCCCCAACGGTGTCGCGGTGCTCATCGAGTGCCTCACCGACAACCGCAACCGCGCCGCCTCCGACGTACGCGTCGCCATGACCCGCAACGGCGGCTCCATGGCCGACCCGGGCTCGGTCTCGTACCTGTTCAACCGCAAGGGCGTCGTGATCGTGCCCAAGGGCGAGCTGACCGAGGACGACGTCCTCGGCGCGGTCCTCGACGCGGGCGCCGAGGAGGTCAACGACCTCGGCGAGACCTTCGAGGTGGTCAGCGAGGCCACCGACATGGTCGCGGTGCGCACCGCCCTCCAGGAGGCGGGGATCGACTACGACTCCGCCGAGGCCAGCTTCCTGCCCACCATGCAGGTCGAGCTGGACGAAGAGGGCGCCCGCAAGATCTTCAAGCTCATCGACGCGCTGGAGGACAGCGACGACGTGCAGAACGTCTTCGCCAACTTCGACGTGTCCGACGAGGTCATGGAGAAGGTCGACGCCTGACGGCACGGCCGGCAGGTCTTCACGCGACGGGCCGACGGGGCGCTCCCCGTCGGCCCGTCGTCCTGTGGGTGCGAGGGTTTGTCAGTCCGAGCCGATAGCCTGCGGGAACAGATGATCGAGCGGGCGCGTCGCGCGCCGGCCACGACCGAGGACAGGGGGCCCCTATGCGGGTTCTGGGCATCGACCCGGGGCTGACCCGGTGCGGCGTCGGCGTGGTCGAGGGGGTCGCCGGACGGCCGCTGACCATGGTCGGCGTCGGCGTCGTGCGCACCCCCGCCGACGCCGAGCTGGGCGACCGGCTCGTCGCCGTCGAGCGCGGCATCGAACAGTGGCTCGACGAACACTCCCCGGGCTTCGTCGCCGTCGAGCGCGTCTTCGCCCAGCACAACGTCCGCACCGTGATGGGCACCGCCCAGGCCAGCGCGGTCGCCATGCTCTGCGCCGCCCGTCGCGGCATCCCCGTCGCCCTGCACACCCCCAGCGAGGTCAAGGCCGCCGTCACCGGCTCCGGCCGGGCCGACAAGGCCCAGGTGGGTGCGATGGTGACCCGGCTGCTGCGGTTGGACGCGCCGCCCAAGCCGGCCGACGCCGCCGACGCGCTGGCCCTCGCGATCTGCCACATCTGGCGGGCTCCCGCCCAGAACCGGCTCCAGCAGGCCGTCGCCGCCCACCGCGCGCCCGGCGCGCCCCGGGCGGCCGGCCCCCTCGGCGCGTCGCGGACCCCGGGAGCCGCCCGCACACCGCGCAGGTCCGGCACACCGGGCGCCCCCGCCGCCCCAGGGACCTCCGGCGCACCCGCCGCCCCAGGAAACTCCGGCGCACCCGCCGCCCCAGGAAACTCCGGCGCACCCGCCGCCCCAGGAAACTCCGGTACGCCCAGCACCTCCGGCACGCCTCGCACGCTGAAAGGCCGCACCGCATGATCGCCTTCGTCTCCGGCCCGGTGGCCGCCCTCGCTCCGACCACGGCCGTCATCGAGGTCGGCGGCATCGGCATGGCCGTCCAGTGCACCCCGCACACCCTCGCCGGCCTGCGCGTCGGCAAGGAGGCGCGGCTCGCCACCTCGCTGGTCGTCCGCGAGGACTCCCTCACCCTGTACGGCTTCGCGGACGACGACGAGCGGCAGGTCTTCGAACTCCTCCAGACCGCCAGCGGCGTCGGCCCCCGCCTCGCCCAGGCGATGCTCGCCACCCACAGCCCCGACGCCCTGCGCCTCGCCGTCTCCACCGGCGACGAGAAGGCGCTGACCGCCGTCTCCGGCATCGGCAAGAAGGGCGCCCAGAAGCTGCTCCTGGAGCTCAAGGACCGCCTCGGCGAACCGGTCGGAGCCCACATCGGCCAGCAGGGCGCCGGCGCCCCCGCCTCCGGCTGGCGCGACCAGCTCCAGGCCGCGCTGATCGGCCTCGGCTACGCGAGCCGCGAGGCCGACGAGGCCGTCAACGCCGTCGCCCCGCAGGCCGAGGCCGCCGTCGCCGAAGGCGCCGCGCCCCCCGTGCCGCAGCTCCTGCGGGCCGCCCTGCAGACTCTCAACCGCGCACGCTGACCGGCACCGAACCACCGAAGAGGCCCCGAAATGAACTGGGACGAGACCGGACCCGAGACCGACGAGGCGACCGGCCCGGTCTTCGACGACCGGCTGGTCGACGCCGGTCATCTCGACGGTGAGGACACCGCGGTCGAGGCGGCCCTGCGCCCCAAGGACCTGGAGGAGTTCGTCGGCCAGGAGAAGGTCCGCGAACAGCTCGACCTGGTCCTCAAGGCCGCCAGGGCCCGGGGCGCCACCGCCGACCACGTGCTGCTCTCCGGCGCCCCCGGCCTCGGCAAGACCACCCTCTCGATGATCATCGCCGCCGAGATGAACGCCCCGATCCGCATCACCTCGGGCCCCGCCATCCAGCACGCCGGCGACCTCGCCGCGATCCTCTCCTCCCTCCAGGAGGGCGAGGTCCTCTTCCTCGACGAGATCCACCGCATGTCCCGGCCCGCCGAGGAGATGTTGTACATGGCGATGGAGGACTTCCGGGTCGACGTCATCGTCGGCAAGGGCCCCGGCGCCACCGCGATCCCGCTGGAGCTGCCGCCGTTCACCCTGGTCGGGGCCACCACCCGGGCCGGGCTGCTGCCGCCCCCGCTGCGCGACCGCTTCGGCTTCACCGGCCACATGGAGTTCTACGCCCCCGCCGAGCTGGAGCGCGTCATCCACCGCTCCGCCCGCCTCCTCGACGTCGGCATCGACGTGGAGGGCGCGGCCGAGATCGCCGGGCGCTCCCGGGGCACCCCCCGTATCGCCAACCGGCTGCTGCGCCGCGTCCGGGACTACGCCCAGGTCAAGGCGGAGGGGGCGATCGACCGGGAGATCGCGGCGGCCGCCCTCAAGGTGTACGAGGTTGACGCCCGCGGACTCGATCGGCTGGACCGCGCCGTCCTCGGCGCCCTGCTGAAACTGTTCGGCGGCGGCCCCGTCGGCCTGTCCACCCTGGCGGTCGCCGTGGGGGAGGAGCGGGAGACCGTCGAGGAGGTCGCCGAGCCCTTCCTCGTACGGGAAGGGCTGCTGGCCAGGACACCGCGCGGCCGGGTCGCCACCCCCGCGGCCTGGGCACACCTGGGGCTGGTCCCGCCGGCCCATGGAGCAAAGGGACAACAGGGTTTGTTCGGGGCGTGAGCCGTCACGGGTTCGCCCGCAGGGGAACCCGGGTGCCATGCTGGGCGTTGTTCCAACGATGCGGACTCGCTTAGACTCCGCCGACGCCGCCCTTACCGGTCGGTGTACCCACCCCCGTATATACAGGCCGCATTCCAGCGCGGTCGTGCGAAGGAATTCCCGTCCCGTGGATATCTTGACTTTCCTCCCCTTCATCGTGCTCATCGGGGCCATGTTCCTGATGACCCGCTCCGCCAAGAAGAAGCAGGCGGCGGCCGCGCAGATGCGCAATGACATGCAGCCCGGCACCGGCGTCCGGACGATCGGGGGCATGTACGCGACCGTGAAGGAAGTCCACGACGACACCGTCCTCCTCGAGGTCGCCCCGGGCGTGCACGCCGTCTACGCGAAGAACTCCATCGGCGCCGTCCTGGACGACGCGGAGTACAACCGCATCGTGCACGGCGACGACCCGGAGCTGGACACGGACGACGCCGTCGTTCCCGACGACGCGTCCTCGCTGACGGGTGACGCGGAGGTCGCCAAGATCGACCTGGGCAAGGACGACGCCTCCGAGGACGCCCCGGCCAAGGACGTCAAGGACGTGAAGGACGCCAAGGACGAGGGCAAGACCGACGGCGAAGCCGACACCAAGTAGTTCTCACGATCCCGGGGACGTCGCGCGCCCCACGGCGCGCGGCGTCCCCGGGACCGTGCGGTCGTCTGCGGGGGCAGGGTCCCCACTACATTTCGTGGCCGTTCCGACGCGTACCCGGCGCGGGGCGGTTGGACAGGGAGAAACGAGAAGGTGGCAGCACCCAAGAAGGGCCGAGGGCCGTCCGGCGGTCATGGCCGACCGGGGCGTGCCCTGGCTCTGATCCTCATCGCCATGGTTGCGCTCGTCGGCGGGATGTTCCTGTCCGGGCACACCACGCCCCGGCTGGGCATCGACCTCGCCGGCGGTACGTCGATCACGCTGGAGGCGCAGAACCAGCCCGGCAAGCCGAACGCGATCAACCCGACCAATATGGACACAGCGGTCGGGATCATCGAGCGGCGAGTCAACGGGCTGGGCGTCTCCGAGGCTGAGGTTCAGACCCAGGGCTCGAAGAACATCATCGTCAACATCCCCAAGGGGACCAACTCCAAGCAGGCCCAGGAGCAGGTCGGCACCACCGCCCAGCTCTACTTCCGGCCTGTTCTGACGGTGCAGGCGAGCGGCCCCGAGGCGCCCACGCCCTCCGGTTCCGCCACCCCCTCGGGCAGCGCCACCCCCAAGACCGGCGAGTCCGCCCAGGGCGGGGAGAAGGACAAGCCCGAGGGCGAGGAGGCCACCGGCACGGAGGCCACCCCCTCGGCGAGCGCCACCACCCAGGGCCGCGCGGTCACCGGCGCCCTGACCAAGGACGACCCGACGCCCGGCGCCTCCGACAAGCCCAAGGCGTCCGAGACCCCCGCGGCGACGCCGCCGGCGGACCCGGCGACGGCCAAGCTCCAGGAGGAGTTCGCCAAGCTCGACTGCACGGACCCCAAGCAGCGGTCCGAGGCGGGCAAGAACGCCAAGGCCACCGACTCCATCGTCGCCTGCGGTTCCAACGTTCCGGGCAGCTACGAGAAGTACATCCTCGGCCCCGCCGAGGTCTCCGGCAGCGACGTCGACGACGCCAAGGGCGCCATCGACCAGCAGACCGGTGAGTGGATCGTGTCGATGGAGTTCACCTCCGGCGGCGCCAAGAAGTTCCAGACGATCACCGGCCGGCTCTCGCAGCAGCAGCCGCCGATGAACCAGTTCGCGATCGTCCTCGACGGAGAGGTCGTCTCCGCTCCCTCGGTCCGCACCGCGCTCAGCAAGAACGCCCAGATCTCCGGCAGCTTCACGCAGCAGTCGGCCGAGGACCTCGGCAACATCCTGTCGTACGGCGCCCTGCCCCTGACCTTCAAGGAGGTCAGCGTCACCACGGTGACCGCGGCGCTCGGCAGCGAGCAGCTCAAGGGCGGGCTGATCGCCGGCGCCATCGGCCTGGCACTCGTCGTCGTCTACCTGGTCGTCTACTACCGGGGCCTCGCGTTCATCGCGCTCCTGAGCCTCCTGGTCTCCGGCGTCCTGACGTACACGATCATGGCTCTGCTGGGCCCGGCCATCGGCTTCGCGCTGAACCTCCCCGCGGTCTGCGGTGCCATCGTCGCCATCGGCATCACAGCCGACTCGTTCATCGTCTACTTCGAACGCGTCAGAGACGAGATCCGCGAGGGACGCACGCTCCGTCCGGCCATCGAGCGCGCCTGGCCGCGCGCCCGCCGCACCATCCTGGTCTCCGACTTCGTCTCGTTCCTGGCCGCCGCGGTGCTCTTCATCGTCACCGTCGGCAAGGTGCAGGGCTTCGCCTTCACCCTCGGCCTCACCACCCTGCTCGACGTCGTCGTGGTCTTCTTCTTCACGAAGCCCCTCATGACGCTCATGGGACGGACGAAGTTCTTCTCCCGGGGCGGCCCGTGGTCCGGACTGGACCCGAAGCGGCTCGGCGCCCAGCCGCCGCTGCGCCGCTCGCGCCGTGTCAACGCCCCCACCGAACCGAAGGAGGCGTGAGATGTCGCGACTCGGCAATCTCGGCGCCCGGCTCTACCGCGGCGAGGTCGGCTACGACTTCATCCGCAACCGCAAGATCTGGTACGGCATCTCGATCCTGATCACCATCACGGCCATCATCGGCGTGGCGGTCGGCGGGCTGCGGATGGGCATCGAGTTCAAGGGCGGCGCGGTCTTCACGACCGACACCAAGGCCCGGATCTCCACCGCCCAGGCCACCGACGTGGCGACCGAGGCGTCCGGCCACATGGCGATCGTCCAGGAACTCGGCAACGGCGGTCTGCGCATCCAGATCACCGAGGTCGACACCGCCAAGGCCAACGAGATCAAGGAGACCCTCTCCGACGAACTCGGCATCCCGGCCAACGACATCAACGCGGACCTGGTCGGCCCCAGCTGGGGCGAGCAGATCGCGAACAAGGCGTGGACCGGTCTCGGGGTCTTCATGGTCCTGGTGGTGATCTACCTGGCCATCGCCTTCGAGTGGCGGATGGCCGTCGCCGCCCTGATCGCGCTGATCCACGACATCACCATCACGGTCGGCGTCTACGCCCTCGTCGGCTTCGAGGTCACGCCGGGCACGGTGATCGGTCTGCTGACCATCCTCGGTTACTCCCTGTACGACACGGTGGTGGTCTTCGACAGCCTCAAGGAGGGCCAGAAGGACATCACCAAGCAGACCCGCTTCACGTACAGCGAGATCGCCAACCGGTCGATCAACAGCACCCTCGTCCGCTCCATCAACACCACCGTGGTGGCGCTGCTGCCGGTGGCCGGTCTGCTGTTCATCGGCGGCGGCGTCTTCGGCGCGGGCATGCTGAACGACATCTCGCTCTCGCTCTTCGTCGGCCTCGCCGCCGGCGCCTACTCCTCGATCTTCATCGCCACGCCGCTCGTCGCCGACCTCAAGGAACGCGACCCGCAGATGAAGGCGCTGAAGAAGCGGGTGCTGGCCAAGCGGGCCGCCGCGGCCGCCAGGGGCGAGTCCCCGGACGACGGGACCGAGGACCCGCGCGACGCCGCCGAGACGGCGGGCGCAGCGGCGATCGGCCGCCCCCGGTCCCACGGCCGCACCCCCGGGAAGCACTGAGCGATGACGAGCACCACCGAACCCCTCCGCGAGCTGCTGCTCAGCCGGATCCGCGATGTCGCGGACTACCCGAAGCCGGGCGTGATGTTCAAGGACATCACCCCGCTGCTCGCGGACCCGGTCGCCTTCACGGCGCTCACCGACGCCCTCGCGGAGCTGTGCGTACGCCACGGCGCCACCAAGGTCGTCGGGCTGGAGGCGCGCGGTTTCATCCTGGCCGCGCCCGTCGCGGTCCGGGCGGGCCTCGGCTTCATCCCGGTCCGCAAGGCCGGGAAGCTCCCCGGAGCCACGCTGAGCCAGTCCTACGAGCTGGAGTACGGCAGCGCCGAGATCGAGATCCACGCCGAGGACCTCGACCCGGCGGACCGGGTCATGGTCATCGACGACGTCCTGGCCACCGGCGGCACCGCCGAGGCGTCGCTGGAGCTCATCCGGCGGGCCGGCGCCCGGGTCGCGGGCGTCGCGGTCCTCATGGAGCTCGGCTTCCTCGCCGGGCGGGCACGGCTGGAGCCGGGCCTGGACGGCGCCCCGCTGGAGGCCCTGATCACCGTCTGATCCGTGGCCGGACTCCGGCGACGGAGACCGGCCACGCCGGAACGGGCGCCCGGGAACACCGGGTGCCCGTTCCTCGTTGTCCGGTCTCCCGCCGTCCCCGGGCGAGGTCCCGCCGGGGGATCGATACCATGGGCTCTCCGGGTACCCCGGATCCGCACGAGGAGCGCTCTTGCCAGACGAGGCCCAGTCAGCCGCCGCCCCGCAGCCCGAGAAGCCCGTGGCGGCTCCCGCCACGCCGGACAAGGCCGCGCCCTCGAACGCGCCGGAGCCCGCGCCCGCCGACGCCGCGCGCCCCCCGGGGACGCTGCAGCCGGCGAAGCCCGCCGCCCCCGAAGCCCCGCCGAACCCGGCCGGGACGACGGGCCCGGTGCAGCCGCCGGCCAGGAAGCCCGCCCCCGCCGCGCCCAAGCCCCCGCCCCCCGGACCCCCCGCGAAGTCCGGAGCCTCCGCCGGCTCCCGCTCCGGCGGCTCCTCCAACCGCGTACGGGCCCGCCTCGCCCGACTGGGCGTACAGCGCTCCAGCCCGTACAACCCGGTCCTGGAGCCCCTCCTGCGGACCGTCCGGGGCAACGACCCCAAGATCGAGACGGCCACGCTCCGCCAGATCGAGAAGGCCTACCAGGTCGCCGAGCGGTGGCACCGGGGCCAGAAGCGCAAGAGCGGCGACCCCTACATCACCCACCCGCTGGCCGTGACCACGATCCTCGCCGAGCTGGGGATGGACCCGGCGACGCTGATGGCGGGCCTGCTGCACGACACCGTCGAGGACACCGAGTACGGCCTCGACACGCTCAAGCGCGACTTCGGCGACCAGGTCGCCCTCCTCGTCGACGGCGTCACCAAGCTGGACAAGGTCAAGTTCGGCGAGGCCGCCCAGGCCGAGACCGTACGCAAGATGGTGGTCGCCATGGCCAAGGACCCCCGGGTCCTGGTCATCAAACTCGCCGACCGGCTGCACAACATGCGCACCATGCGCTACCTCAAGCGGGAGAAGCAGGAGAAGAAGGCCCGCGAGACGCTGGAGATCTACGCCCCGCTGGCGCACCGGCTGGGCATGAACACCATCAAGTGGGAGCTGGAGGACCTCGCCTTCGCGATCCTCTACCCCAAGATGTACGACGAGATCGTCCGCCTCGTCGCCGAGCGGGCCCCCAAGCGCGACGAATACCTCGCCATAGTGACCGACGAGGTCCAGGCCGACCTGCGCGCCGCTCGCATCAAGGCCACCGTCACCGGCCGCCCCAAGCACTACTACAGCGTCTACCAGAAGATGATCGTGCGGGGCCGCGACTTCGCCGAGATCTACGACCTGGTGGGCATCCGCGTCCTCGTCGACACCGTCCGCGACTGCTACGCGGCGCTCGGCACCGTCCACGCCCGGTGGAACCCGGTCCCGGGGCGGTTCAAGGACTACATCGCGATGCCCAAGTTCAACATGTACCAGTCACTGCACACCACGGTGATCGGTCCCAGCGGCAAACCCGTCGAACTGCAGATCCGCACCTTCGACATGCACCGCCGCGCCGAGTACGGCATCGCCGCCCACTGGAAGTACAAGCAGGAGGCCGTCGCCGGCGCCTCCAAGGTGCGCACCGACGTCCCCAGGAACACCGGGCGCGGCCAGGACACCGTCAACGACATGGCGTGGCTGCGCCAGCTCCTGGACTGGCAGAAGGAGACCGAGGACCCCAGCGAGTTCCTGGAGTCCCTGCGCTTCGACCTCTCGCGCAACGAGGTCTTCGTCTTCACGCCGAAGGGCGACGTGATAGCGCTGCCCGCCGGCGCGACCCCGGTCGACTTCGCGTACGCGGTCCACACCGAGGTCGGCCACCGGACCATAGGAGCACGCGTCAACGGGCGGCTCGTCCCGCTCGAATCGACGCTCGACAACGGCGACCTGGTCGAGGTCTTCACCTCCAAGGCCGCCGGCGCCGGGCCCTCCCGGGACTGGCTCGGCTTCGTCAAGTCGCCGCGCGCCCGCAACAAGATCCGCGCCTGGTTCTCCAAGGAGCGCCGCGACGAGGCCATCGAGCAGGGCAAGGACGCCATCGCGCGCGCCATGCGCAAGCAGAACCTGCCGATCCAGCGCATCCTGACCGGCGACTCCCTGGTCACCCTCGCCCACGAGATGCGCTACCCCGACATCTCCTCGCTGTACGCGGCGATCGGCGAGGGCCATGTCGCGGCGGCCGGCGTCGTCCAGAAGCTGGTCCAGGCGCTCGGCGGCCACGACGAGGCCAACGAGGACATCGCCGAGTCCACCCCGCCCTCCCACGGCGGTCGCGGCAAGCGCCGCGCCAACGCCGACCCCGGCGTCGTCGTCAAGGGCGTCGAGGACGTCTGGGTCAAACTCGCCCGCTGCTGCACGCCCGTGCCCGGCGACCCGATCATCGGCTTCGTCACCCGGGGCAGCGGCGTCTCCGTGCACCGCGCCGACTGCGTCAACGTGGAGTCGCTGTCGCAGCAGCCCGAGCGCATCCTCGACGTCGAGTGGGCCCCCACCCAGTCCTCGGTCTTCCTGGTCGCCATCCAGGTCGAGGCGCTGGACCGCTCCCGGCTGCTCTCCGACGTCACCCGGATCCTCTCCGACCAGCACGTCAACATCCTGTCGGCGGCCGTCCAGACCTCCCGCGACCGGGTGGCCACCTCGCGCTTCACCTTCGAGATGGGCGACCCCAAGCACCTGGGCCACGTCCTGAAGGCCGTGCGCGGCGTCGAGGGCGTCTACGACGTCTACCGGGTCACCTCGGCCCGCCGGCCCTGACACGCACGACGCGGAGGCCCCGGTACGCATCGCGTACCGGGGCCTCCGCGTCAGCGGGCTTCTTTCCTCAGCCGCCGAACTCCTCCAGGCCCTTCAGCGCCTGGTCCAGCAGCGCCTGACGCCCCTCCAGCTCCTTGGCCAGCTTGTCCGCGCGGGCGTTGTCGCCCCGGGCGCGCGCGGTGTCGATCTGGCCGCGCAGCTTGTCCACGGCGGCCTGCAGCTGACCGGTCAGTCCCTCGGCGCGGGCCCGCGCCTCCGGGTTGGTCCGGCGCCACTCGGCCTCCTCGGACTCCAGGAGCGCCCGCTCCACCGCCTGCATCCGGCCCTCGACCTTGGGGCGGGCGTCACGCGGGACGTGGCCGATGGCCTCCCAGCGCTCGTTGATGGACCGGAACGCGGCGCGGGCCGCCTTCAGGTCCTTCACCGGCACCAGCTTCTCGGCCTCGTCGGCGAGCTCCTCCTTCAGCTTGAGGTTCTCGCCCTGTTCGGCGTCCCGCTCCGCGAAGACCCCGCTGCGGGCGGCGAAGAAGACGTCCTGGGCGCCGCGGAAGCGGTTCCACAGGTCGTCCTCGGCCTCGCGCTGGGCGCGGCCCGCCGCCTTCCACTCGGTCATCAGGTCGCGGTAGCGCGCCGCCGTGCCCGCCCAGTCCGTCGAACCGGAGAGCGCCTCGGCCTCGGCGACCAGCTTCTCCTTGGCCTTGCGGGCCTCCTCGCGCTGGGCGTCCAGTGCGGCGAAGTGGGCCTTGCGCCGCTTGGAGAACGCCGAGCGGGCGTGCGAGAAGCGGTGCCACAGCTCGTCGTCCGACTTGCGGTCGAGGCGGGGGAGACCCTTCCAGCTGTCCACCAGCGCCCGCAGCCGCTCACCGGCCGACCGCCACTGCTCGCTCTTCGCCAGCTCCTCGGCCTCGGCGACCAGCGCCTCCTTGGCCTGCTTGGCCTCGTCGGTCTGCTTGGCCTTGAGGGCCTTGCGCTCCTCGCGCCGCGCCTCGACCGTCGCGACGAGCGCGTCCAGCCGGGTGCGGAGCGCGTCCAGGTCGCCCACCGCGTGGTGCTCGTCGACCTGCTGGCGCAGATGGTCGATGGCAGCCGTCGCGTCCTTCGCCGACAGGTCGGTGGTCTTCACCCGCCGTTCGAGGAGGCCGATCTCGACCACAATGCCGTCGTACTTGCGCTCGAAATAGGCCAGAGCCTCCTCGGGGGAACCGGCCTGCCACGATCCGACGACCTGCTCGCCCTCGGCTGTACGCACGTACACGGTGCCCGTCTCGTCGACGCGGCCCCACGGGTCGCTGCTCACAGCGCCTCCTCCACCTGATGCCTGCGAGGGGGTTCGCCCCCCGGGCATCGTCCACAGTTTCCTGGGGCGGGCACCGCCCGCCCTGCACAACGTCAATCTAGGCGACCGGCCGCCCGGCTGTCCGCACTCAGCGCGGCTGAAATTATCCGCCCCGGCCCGGGAGGGCCCCGTCCTGCCGGAGCCCTCCCGCCGGTCGCCGTCCCGCACGGCTCAGCTCTTCTCGACGGTCGCCTTCTCCACCGTCACGGCCTTCTTCGGGGCGCCGTCGCCGGCCCCGCCCTCGACACCGGCCTCGCCGACCTTCTGGACGGCCTTGAGGGAGGCGTCGTCCATCGTGCCGAACGGGGTGTACGTGGGCGGGAGCTTCGTCTCCTTGTAGACCAGGAAGAACTGGCTGCCGCCGGAGTCCGGCTGGCCGGTGTTGGCCATCGCCACCGTGCCGGGCGGGTAGACGACGGAGCCGTCGCCGCCGGCCTTGCCGAGCGCGTCCAGGTTCTCGTCCGGGATGGTGTAGCCCGGTCCGCCGGTGCCGTCGCCCTTGGGGTCGCCGCACTGGAGCACGAAGATGCCCTGGGTGGTCAGGCGGTGGCACTTGGTGCCGTCGAAGTAGCCCTTGTCGGCGAGCGCCTTGAAGGAGTTCACCGTCTGCGGGGTCTTCGCCGCCTCCATCGAGAACCCGATGTCGCCCTGGCTCGTCGTGAGCGACATCGTGTACGAAGCCTTCTTGTCGATCTTCATCGGCGGCAGCGGAGCCTTGCTCTCGCTCTCCGAGGGCTCCGGAGCCGGGCTCTGACTCGACGCCGTGTCGCTCTTCGCGTCCTTGTCGTCGTCCTTGCCCGCCACGACGAACGCGCTCACACCCACGACGGCGATCACGGCCACGGAGGCGGCGACGATCGCGGTGATGCGCTTCGTCCGGCGGCGGGCCTCCTCCCTGCGCTTCTGCTGGCGCTCGAACTTCTCCCGGGCGAGCTGCCGCCGCCGCTGTTCGCTGCTGGACACCGGTTGGGCTCCTTGTTACGTCGTGGGAATGAGGGCGTGAGCTGCCCGTACCGTATATGGGTTACCTGTGTGATGAGGAGCGCCGGTAGGCTCTGATCCGCCGCATCCTCCGCCGCGGCCGCATCCTCCGCCGAACATTAAGGACGATCGTGCTCATTGCCGGGTTCCCCGCCGGGGCCTGGGGGACCAACTGCTACCTGGTCGCCCCCGCCGCCGGTGAGGAGTGCGTGATCATCGACCCGGGCCACCAGGCCGCCCAGGGCGTCGAGGAAGCGCTGAGGAAACATCGGCTCAAGCCCGTCGCCGTCGTGCTCACCCACGGCCACATCGACCACGTCGCCTCGGTGGTCCCCGTCTGCGGCGCCCATGACGTCCCCGCCTGGATCCACCCCGAGGACCGCTACATGATGAGCGACCCGGAGAAGGCGCTCGGCCGCTCCATCGGGATGCCGCTCATGGGCGAGCTGACCGTGGGGGAGCCGGACGACGTCAAGGAGCTGGCCGACGGCGCGAAGCTGACCCTGGCCGGTCTGGAGTTCGGCGTCTCGCACGCGCCCGGCCATACCAAGGGGTCGGTGACGTTCGGGATGCCCGAGGCCGCGGACGTTCCGCCGGTCCTCTTCTCGGGCGACCTGCTCTTCGCCGGCTCCGTCGGACGCACCGACCTGCCCGGCGGCGACCACGCCGAGCTGCTCGAGTCGCTGGCCCGTGTGTGCCTGCCGCTCGACGACTCGACCGTGGTGCTGTCCGGCCACGGCCCCCAGACGACCATCGGCCGCGAGCGCGTCGCCAACCCGTTCCTGAACGGCTTGGACGCTTCGCCGCGCCGAGGACTGTAGACGAGAGACGTAACCACGTGAGCACCTTTCAGGCCCCCAAGGGCACGTACGACCTGACCCCGCCCCGTTCCGCGACGTTCCTGGCGGTGCGCGAGGCCATCTCCGCGCCCCTGCGCGACTCCGGCTACGGGTACATCGAGACGCCCGGCTTCGAGAACGTCGAGCTCTTCGCGCGCGGGGTCGGCGAGTCCACCGACATCGTCACCAAGGAGATGTACACCCTCACCACCAAGGGCGGCGACCAGCTGGCGCTGCGACCGGAGGGCACCGCGTCCGTCCTGCGCGCCGCCCTGGAGTCCAACCTCCACAAGGCCGGAAACCTCCCGGTCAAGCTCTGGTACTCCGGCTCGTACTACCGCTACGAGCGTCCGCAGGCGGGCCGCTACCGCCACTTCTCGCAGGTCGGCGCGGAGGCCATCGGCACCGAGGACCCGGTCCTGGACGCCGAGCTGATCATCCTCGCCGACCAGGCGTACCGCTCTCTGGGCCTGCGCCGGTTCCGCATCCTGCTGAACTCGCTGGGCGACAAGGAGTGCCGCCCCGTCTACCGCGAGGCGCTCCAGACCTTCCTGCGCGACCTCGACCTCGACGAGGAGACCCGCCGCCGCATCGAGATCAACCCGCTGCGCGTCCTGGACGACAAGCGGGCCGACGTGCAGAAGCAGCTCACCGACGCCCCCAAGCTCCGCGACCACCTGTGCGACGCGTGCAAGGCGTACCACGAAGAGGTCCGTGCCCTGCTCACGTCGGCCGGGGTCGCGTTCGAGGACGACGAGAAGCTGGTCCGCGGCCTCGACTACTACACCCGCACCACCTTCGAGTTCGTCCACGACGGTCTCGGCTCGCAGTCGGCGGTGGGCGGCGGCGGCCGCTACGACGGCCTCTCCGAGATGATCGGCGGCCCCGCGCTGCCGTCCGTGGGCTGGGCGCTCGGCGTGGACCGCACGGTCCTCGCGCTGGAGGCGGAGGGCGTCGAGCTCGACCTGCCCGCCCCCACCAGCGTGTACGCGGTCCCGCTCGGCGAGGAGGCCCGCCGGGCGCTCTTCGGCGTGGTCACCGAGCTGCGCCGGGCGGGGATCGCCGCGGACTTCGCGTTCGGCGGCCGGGGGCTGAAGGGCGCGATGAAGAGCGCCAACCGGTCGGGCGCGCGTTACACCCTGGTGGCGGGCGAGCGCGATCTCGCCGAGGGAATCGTCCAGCTCAAGGACATGGAGTCCGGCGAGCAGAGCGCGGTGCCGCTGGCCGAGGCCGTGGCGGAGCTGACGAAGCGGCTCGGCTGAGGACCGGGCCGCCCGGCCTGCGGAGCGGTTCGGCCCCCCCGGGGCCGAGCGGTTCGGCCGACCGGGCCGTGCACGGGGCGCTGCCGCCGGGACCATCGGGTCCCGGCGGCAGCGCCTTCCTGCCTGCCGTCAACCCGGTGAGCGCCCGTTCATCCTTGACGGGGTGGTTCCTCGGGGGACGCGCACGGGGCCGGTGGCGTGCGTCCGGTGAGGGGGAGCCGCGCATCGTCCGTCGTCGGGGCCCCGCACCGCCGGTGGCCGGCCGTTGCGGGCGTTCATCGGCGTACATCTTTATGTTCACCGAACGGTTGTGCCGGGCGGGGGTGCGGCACAATGACCTTGCCCGGCTGACCACTCGGTGATGGAACGGCGATATGACGACTGCAGCGGTAGACCACCCCCTCTCCTCCGACCAGGACGAGGACGGCGGCAAGCGCGCCTTCGGGGCCGGCCGCGGTCTCGCCCTGCTCCTGGTGATCACCGGTGCGGCCGGAGTGCTGGCCGCCTGGGTCATCACGATCGACAAGTTCAAGCTGCTGGAGGACCCCTCCTTCACCCCGGGATGCAGCCTCAACCCCGTGGTCGCCTGCGGCAACATCATGAAGAGCGAGCAGGCGTCGGTGTTCGGGTTCCCCAACCCGATGCTGGGCCTGGTCACGTACGGCATGGTCGTCGCGATCGGGATGGGGCTGCTCGCCGGAGCGCGCTTCCGCAGCTGGTTCTGGCTCGGACTGAACGCCGGGACGCTGTTCGGCGTCGGCTTCTGCACCTGGCTCCAGTACCAGTCGCTGTACAACATCAACTCGCTCTGCCTGTGGTGCTGCCTGGCCTGGGTCGCCACCATCGTCATGTTCTGCTACGTCACCACCCACAACGTCAGGAACCGCGTCCTGCCGGCCCCGGCCTGGCTGCGGAACGGGCTCACCGAGTTCCCGTGGGTGCTTCCGGTGCTGTGGATCGGGATCATCGGCATGCTGATCCTGACCCGCTGGTGGGACTTCTGGACCAGCTGAGGACGGGATGTGGGGCTAACCGCCTACGAAAATCCGTAGGTGGTTCTGTCGGCGGGGTCGCTTACGCTTCATGACGTGGAGCCCGACCTCTTTACCGCAGCAGCCGAAGACCGCCAGGAGAAGGACCCGTCCAGCAGTCCTCTCGCCGTCCGGATGCGTCCGCGCGTCCTCGACGAGGTGGTCGGCCAGCAGCATCTGCTGAAGCCGGGCTCGCCCCTGCGCCGTCTCGTCGGCGAGGGCGTCGGCGGCCCCGCCGGGGCGTCCTCCGTCATCCTCTGGGGCCCGCCCGGCACCGGCAAGACGACTTTGGCGTACGTGGTCAGCAAGGCCACCAACAAGCGGTTCGTCGAGCTCTCCGCGATCACCGCGGGCGTCAAGGAGGTCCGGGCCGTCATCGAGGGCGCGCGCCGCGCCACCGGCGGCTTCGGCAAGGAGACCGTCCTCTTCCTGGACGAGATCCACCGCTTCTCCAAGGCCCAGCAGGACTCCCTGCTCCCCGCCGTGGAGAACCGCTGGGTCACCCTCATCGCCGCCACCACGGAGAATCCGTACTTCTCGATCATCTCCCCGCTGCTCTCGCGCTCCCTGCTGCTCACCCTGGAGCCGCTGACCGACGACGACCTGCGCTCCCTGCTGCGCCGGGCGCTCACGGAGGAGCGGGGCCTCGGCGGTGCGGTCGCCCTGCCGGAGGAGGCCGAGGCGCATCTGCTGCGCATCGCGGGCGGCGACGCCCGCCGCGCCCTGACGGCGCTGGAGGCCGCGGCGGGCGCGGCCATCGCCACGGGGGAGGCGGAGATCACCCTGGAGACGGTCGAGGCGACCGTCGACCGCGCGGCCGTGAAGTACGACCGCGACGGCGACCAGCACTACGACGTGGCCAGCGCGCTCATCAAGTCGATCCGCGGCTCCGACGTGGACGCGGCCCTGCACTACCTGGCCCGGATGATCGAGGCGGGGGAGGACCCGCGGTTCATCGCCCGGCGGCTGATGATCTCGGCCAGCGAGGACATCGGCCTGGCCGACCCCACCGCGCTGCCGACCGCGGTGGCCGCCGCCCAGGCGGTGGCCATGATCGGTTTCCCCGAGGCGGCGCTCACCCTCAGCCACGCCACCATCGCCCTGGCGCTCGCCCCCAAGTCCAACGCGGCGACGCTGGCGATCTCGGCGGCGCAGGACGATGTGCGCAGGGGGCTGGCGGGGCCCGTCCCGGCCCACCTGCGCGACGGTCACTACAAGGGCGCGGCCAAGCTCGGCCACGCCCAGGGGTACGTCTACCCGCACGACGTGCAGGGCGGTATCGCCGCCCAGCAGTACGCGCCGGACGCGGTCCGCGACCGGCAGTACTACACCCCCACCCGCTACGGCGCGGAGGCGCGGTACGCGGACGTGGTCGAGCGGGTCCGCGAACGCCTCGGCCGCGTCGGCGACGGGTCGGGCCCGGCGTAGGGCGACCGGCTCACCCCTCGTGACGCCCCCGCCCGCCCGGCGGCCGGGGGAGGACCGGCTCAGAGCGCCGCCGCCTCGAAGAGGGTGTGCAGGGCGCGGCGCAGCTCCGTGACGTCGCGCACCGGCTCGGGGAACTCGAAGCGGGCGTCGAAGCAGGAGTCCCGGCCCTCGACGAACCGGACCCGCAGCCCGAAGCGGTCCAGGGCGACCGGCACGGCCCGGGGCGGGTGGCCGCCGCAGGCGCCGGTGTCGCGCTCGCCCAGCAGCCCGCGCAGGGCGCCCATCTGCTCGTCGTGGGAGGAGGCCAGGTGCTGGAGCAGCTCCGCCTCGTGGGCGGCCAGCGGATCGGGGACCGCGTCCCGGAAGTCCTCCGCCTCGATGCCCTCGGCGCCCCAGAGGTCGTCCACGTACGCCTCGCCGAACTCCAGGCGCAGCACCATCCGGCCGGGCCCGGCGATGCCGGGGACGCAGGTGAGCCAGCCGGAGACCCAGGCGCGTCCCCGGATGCGGTGCGGTACGGAGACCGGGGCGACGTCCGTGATCTCCAGCACGGCGGCCACGTCGTCGTCCTGCGCATGCGTCGCCGCCCGCACGGCCGGGGAATTCGCCGGGAATTCGAGGAACACGTCGCCCTCGGGTCCTACGTGCCTGCTCTCCGGGAGCAGCGGTTCCGCACGGGCCGGATCCAGCCCCGGTACGACGAGCAGCGCGGAGCAGGTACTCTGTACGAGAGTTCGTGTGCGCTCGGCTGCTGACGGCATCCGAGTGTTTTCTGGCCCGCTGGGACGCGGCTGACCACGATCTGATCGGCCTTCCGTCGTAGCAGCATCCTCCTTCGAGGTGCTGCCGCTGTCTGTGCTGTCCGTGACGTGAGTGGTGTTCCCAGGGCGAGACATGCGATCTCCTTGAGTAAGGTAAGCCTAACCTAACCTACAACGGAGGTCTGGAGAACGTGCCTAACCAGTCGCGTCCCAAGGTCAAGAAGTCGCGTGCCCTCGGCATCGCCCTGACGCCCAAGGCTGTCAAGTACTTCGAAGCGCGTCCGTACCCGCCGGGCGAGCACGGCCGTGGCCGCAAGCAGAACTCGGACTACAAGGTCCGTCTGCTGGAGAAGCAGCGCCTGCGTGCGCAGTACGACATCAGCGAGCGCCAGATGGCGCGTGCCTACGACCGCGCCAAGAAGGCCGAGGGCAAGACGGGCGAGGCGCTGGTCGTCGAGCTCGAGCGCCGTCTCGACGCCCTGGTCCTGCGTTCGGGCATCGCCCGCACCATCTACCAGGCCCGTCAGATGGTCGTCCACGGCCACATCGAGGTCAACGGCGGCAAGGTCGACAAGCCCTCCTTCCGCGTGCGCCCGGACGACATCGTCCAGGTCCGCGAGCGCAGCCGCTCCAAGGTCCCCTTCCAGGTGGCCCGCGAGGGCGGTTACGACACCGACGGCGAGACCCCGCGCTACCTCCAGGTGAACCTGAAGGCCCTGGCCTTCCGCCTGGACCGGGACCCGAACCGCAAGGAGATCCCGGTGATCTGCGACGAGCAGCTCGTCGTCGAGTACTACGCCCGCTGATCCAGGCGTAGCCGCTCTCACCAGCGCTCCGGCCCGCCCCTCCCCGTCATCGGGGAGGCGGCGGGCCTTCGCGTTCCCCCGGTTCCGCCCGCGCCCGGCCCGCCCGGGGCGGGCGGACCGGCCGCATCCGGCGCGGCCCGCCCCGCGTCGGGGCCGCCTCCCGCCAGGGCCCGGTCCACCGCGGCCGCCGGGTCCAGTCGCCGGCCCGCCCGCAGCCCCTCCTCGTACGCCGCGTTCCCCAGCTCCCGGCGCGCCCGCTCCTCGCACTCCGCCCGCGGCCGCCCGTAGAAAACCGAGCCGAACAACGGCAGCCCCACCGACGGCCAGATGGCCTCCGCCGCCCCCTGGAGCACGGCGGCCTCCCCGGCGTCCCCCTCCACCGCCGTCACCAGGGCCAGCAGTTCCAGCGACAGCACCGTGCCCAGCAGGTCGTTGAACGTCCGACCGATCGTCAGGCACTCCCCGAGCATCCGCCGCGCCGCCCCCGGCCGCCCCCGGCGCACCGCCGCGTACGCCAGGACGTACAGCGCGTACGCCAGCGCCCACCGCTCCCCGTGGTCCTCGCAGACCTCCCGGACCTCGTCGCAGATCGCCGCCGCCGCGTCCGGATCGCCGAGGAACGCCACCGCCATGGCCAGCTCGACCTGCGCCATCAGCACATTGCTGTTCAACTCGCCGACCTCGCGGTAGCGGCCCAGCGCCTCGCGCAGCAGCTCCTCGGCGCGCGGCATGTCGTCCGTCACGATCGCCAGGCAGCCCATGCGGTGCACCGCGTACGCCAGGGCCCTCGCGTTCCCGGAACGCTCGGCCTCCTCCCGGCACTCCCGCAGCGCCGCGACCGCCGCGACCGCGTCGCCCTGGAGCACCGCCACGTAGCCCAGTACCCACAGCGCCTTCAGCCGTGCCGCGTCGTGCGGGGACGGCTCCTCCAGCACGTGCTCCAGCCAGTACCGCCCCTCGGAGAGCCGCCCGCAGCCGACCCAGTAGAACCACAGGGTGCCGGCCAGGTACTGCGCCAGATGCACCTCCTCGGGGTCCTCCATCGAACATTCCATCGCCCGGCGCAGGTTGGGCAGCTCGCCGTCGATCCGCGCCGCCACCTCCGCCTGCCGGGGGCTGAACCAGTCCAGCTCGCACCAGGTCGCGAGCCCCAGGAACCAGTCCCGGTGCCGTCGTCGCAGCCGCTGGGCGTCGCCGGCCGCCGTCAGCCACTGCGCCCCGTACTCGCTCACCGTGTCCAGCAGCCGGTAGCGGGCCCCGGCCGGACCCTCCTCGCGCTCCACCACCGACTGGGCCAACAGCTCGTCCAGCACGTCGAGCACCGATTCGGCAGGCAGATCCGGCCCGCCGCAGATGTACTCGGCGGCCTCCAGGTCGAACTGCCCGGCGAAGACGGAGAGCCGCGCCCACAGCAGCCGCTGCTCGGGCGTGCACAGCTCATGGCTCCAGCCGATCGCCGTACGCAGCGTCTGATGGCGCGGCGGGGCGCCCCGGCGGCCTCCGGTCAGCAGCCGGAACCGGTCGTCCAGCCGCAGGAGCACCTGCTCCACCGACAGGGCGCGCAGCCGCCCGGCCGCCAGCTCCAGCGCCAGCGGAATCCCGTCGAGACGGCGGCAGAGCTCCAGCACCGCTCCGCGTTCGCCCTCCGTCGGCTCCCAGCCCGGCCGGACGCCGCGCGCCCGTTCGGTGAACAGCTCCACCGCCTCCCCGTCGCACATCGGCGCGAGGGGGAACGTCCGCTCCCCGTCCATCCGCAGCGGGCAGCGCCCGGCCGCGAGCACTTGGAGGCCCGGAGCGCGGCGCAGCAGCTCGGTGACGAGACCGGCGCACGCGTCCACGAGGTGCTCGAAACCGTCGATCACCAGCAGGGTCCGGCGCTCGCGGAGATGTTCGACGAGGACGGTGCGCGGCGGCCGGTTGGTGTGGTCGGTCAGCCCCAGAGCGTCGATCAGGGCGTGCTCCAGCAGACCGGGATCGCGTACGGCGGGCAGCTCGGCCAGCAGGACCCCGTCGCAGTACCGTTTCTCCTGGAGCGCCGCGACCCGGATGACACACCGGGTCTTGCCCACGCCCGCCACCCCGACGACGGTGACCACCCGGGCCTGTGCCGCCAGCAGCGCGCCCACTTCGGCCAGTTCGCCCTCCCGGCCCACGAAGGAGTTCAGCTCGGCCGGGAGGCCGCGGGGTGACGCGGAGGGGCGGGCGGCCGGATCGCCGGGATTCGGGGAAGGGTCCTGCAGGCGTCGCATGAGACACGGAGCGTACTGGCTTGAAAGCTCTCCGTACAATCTCGTCGGACAACTACCGCCCGGCCCGCGGGGAATGCGGTAGGGGAGGGGATGCACGGCGCGATAGGCTCGAAGGACGACGATCGGGCGCGGCCGGCAGCAGCCGGCCGCACCGACGCGGACAAGCCCCCGAAGGGGTCGATCGACGAGCAGGGAGCGGTGCACTGTGTCCGGTGGAGAGGTGGCCGGGATCATCGTGGCCGTCTTCTGGGCGATCCTGGTCTCGTTCCTCGCCGTGGTGCTGGTGAGGCTCGCCCAGACGCTGAAGGCGACCACCAAGCTCGTGGCGGACGTGACCGATCAGGCCGTTCCGCTGCTCGCGGACGCCTCGGCGACGGTGCGCTCCGCCCAGACCCAGCTGGACAAGGTCGACGCCATCGCGAGCGACGTCCAGGAGGTCACCTCCAACGCCTCCGCGCTCTCCACCACCGTCGCCTCCACCTTCGGCGGCCCCCTCGTCAAGGTCGCCGCCTTCGGCTACGGCGTACGGCAGGCGCTCGGCCGCCGCGCCGCCCCCGAACCGGAACCGGCGCGGGGCCGCGGCTCCGGCCGCCGTACGGTGATCGTCGGCCGGACCGTACCCTCGGCACGCGGACGCAGGCGCGAACGCCGAAACGCCCGCGGACAGAAGGACTGATCGAGCGATGTTCCGCCGCACTTTCTGGTTCACCGCCGGCGCGGCCGCCGGCGTATGGGCCACCGCCAAGGTCAACCGCAAGCTCAAGCAGCTGACCCCGGAGAGCCTCGCGGCCCAGGCCGCGGACAAGGCGATCGAGACCGGTCACCGCCTCAAGGACTTCGCCCTCGACGTACGGGAGGGCATGGTCCGGCGCGAAGCCGAACTGGGCGGCGCGCTGGGCCTCCAGGCCCCGGTCGACCAGGACCTTCCCGTACGGCGGCACTGGGCCGTCGAGGCGGCCGGTCCGCCCGCGGACGCCCCGTCCCGCACCCTCCCCTCCAACTCGAACAACCGGAATGAGGACCACTGATGGAGTCGGCTGAAATTCGCCGCCGCTGGCTGAGCTTCTTCGAGGAGCGCGGTCACACCGCCGTGCCTTCGGCGTCGCTCATCGCGGACGACCCGACTCTGCTGCTGGTCCCCGCCGGCATGGTCCCCTTCAAGCCGTACTTCCTCGGCGAGGTCAAGCCGCCCGCCCCGCGCGTCACCAGCGTGCAGAAGTGCGTGCGCACGCCGGACATCGAAGAGGTCGGCAAGACCACCCGCCACGGCACCTTCTTCCAGATGTGCGGCAACTTCTCCTTCGGGGACTACTTCAAGGAAGGGGCCATCAAGCTCGCCTGGGAGGCCCTGACCTCCTCCGTCGAGGACGGCGGCTACGGCCTCGACCCCGAGAAGCTCTGGATCACCGTCTACCTCGACGACGACGAGGCCGAGTCCATCTGGCGCGACAAGATCGGCGTGCCCGCGGAGCGCATCCAGCGCCTGGGCAAGAAGGACAACTTCTGGTCCATGGGCGTCCCCGGCCCCTGCGGACCCTGCTCCGAGATCAACTACGACCGCGGCCCCGAGTTCGGCGTCGAGGGCGGCCCGGCCGTCAACGACGAGCGCTACGTGGAGATCTGGAACCTGGTCTTCATGCAGTACGAGCGCGGCGCCGGCGACGGCAAGGAGGACTTCCCGATCCTCGGGGAGCTGCCGTCCAAGAACATCGACACCGGTCTCGGCCTGGAACGCCTCGCGATGATCCTGCAGGGCGTGCAGAACATGTACGAGACCGACACCCTGCGCGTCGTCATGGACAAGGCCACCGAGCTGACCGGCGTCCGCTACGGCGCCGAGCAGTCCACGGACGTCTCGCTCCGCGTCGTCGCCGACCACATCCGTACCTCGGTGATGCTCATCGGCGACGGCGTCACCCCCGGCAACGAGGGCCGCGGCTACGTGCTGCGCCGCATCATGCGCCGCGCCATCCGCAACATGCGCCTCCTGGGCGCCACCGGCACGGTCGTCAAGGAGCTGGTCGACGTCGTGATCGACACCATGGGCCTCCAGTACCCGGAGCTGATCACCGACCGCAAGCGCATCGAGACGGTCGCGCTGGCCGAGGAGGCCGCCTTCCTCAAGGCCCTCAAGGGCGGCACCAACATCCTGGAGACCGCGGTCACCGAGACCAAGGCCGCCGGGGGCAGGGTCCTCGCCGGGGACAAGGCGTTCCTGCTCCACGACACGTGGGGCTTCCCGATCGACCTGACCCTGGAGATGGCCGCCGAACAGGGGCTCTCCGTGGACGAGGACGGCTTCCGCCGCCTCATGCAGGAACAGCGCGACAAGGCCAAGGCCGACGCCCGCGCCAAGAAGACGGGCCACGCCGACCTGTCCGCCTACCGCGAGGTCGCCGACACCTCCGGCGCCACCGAGTTCACCGGCTACACCAGCGTGGCCGGCGAGTCCACCATCGTCGGCCTGCTGGTCGACGGCGTGCCCTCGCCCGCCGCCCTGGAGGGCGACGAGGTCGAGGTCGTCCTCGACCGCACCCCCTTCTACGCGGAGGGTGGCGGCCAGCTCGCCGACACCGGCCGCATCCGGCTCGACACCGGCGCCGTGATCGAGGTCCGCGACGTCCAGAAGCCGGTCCCGGGCGTCCATGTCCACAAGGGCGTCGTCCAGGTCGGGGAGGTGACGGTCGGTGCCCCCGTCTTCGCCTCGATCGACGCCACCCGCCGCCGCGCCATCGCCCGCGCCCACAGCGCCACGCACCTCACGCACCAGGCGCTGCGCGACGCCCTCGGCCCGACGGCCGCCCAGGCCGGCTCGGAGAACTCGCCGGGCCGCTTCCGCTTCGACTTCGGCTCGCCCGCCGCCGTCCCCGGCACGGTCCTCACCGACGTGGAGCAGCGGATCAACGAGGTCCTCTCGCGGGAGCTCGACGTCCAGGCCGAGGTCATGTCGATCGACGAGGCCAAGAAGCAGGGCGCCATCGCGGAGTTCGGCGAGAAGTACGGCGAGCGGGTCCGCGTCGTCACCATCGGCGACTTCTCCAAGGAGCTGTGCGGCGGCACCCACGTCCACAACACCGCCCAGCTGGGTCTGGTGAAGCTGCTGGGAGAGTCCTCCATCGGCTCCGGCGTGCGGCGTATCGAGGCCCTGGTCGGCGTGGACGCGTACAACTTCCTCGCCAAGGAGCACACGGTCGTCGCCCAGCTCCAGGAGCTGGTCAAGGGCCGCCCCGAGGAGCTTCCCGAGAAGATCGCGGGCATGCTCGGCAAGCTGAAGGACGCCGAGAAGGAGATCGAGAAGTTCCGCGCGGAGAAGGTCCTCGCGGCCGCCGCCGGCCTGGTCGAGTCCGCCAAGGACGTCCGCGGCGTCGCCCTGGTCACCGGCCAGGTCCCCGACGGCACCTCCGCCGACGACCTGCGCAAGCTGGTTCTGGACGTCCGCGGCCGCATCCAGGGCGACCGCCCGGCCGTCGTGGCCCTGTTCACCACCGCCAACGGGCGCCCGCTCACCGTCATCGCCACCAACGAGGCCGCCCGCGGGCGCGGCCTCAAGGCCGGTGACCTCGTGCGTGCCGCCGCCAAGACCCTCGGCGGAGGCGGCGGCGGCAAGCCGGACGTGGCCCAGGGGGGCGGTACGAACCCGGCCGCCATCGGGGACGCCGTCGCCGCGGTCGAACGCCTCGTCACCGAGACGGCGTGACGAGCGGGATGACGCGGATGCGCCGAGGCCGGCGGCTCGCCGTCGACGTCGGGGACGCCCGGATCGGGGTCGCCTCGTGCGACCCCGACGGGATCCTGGCCACGCCGGTGGAGACCGTGCCGGGACGCGACGTCCCGGCCGCCCACCGGCGGCTCCGCGCACTCGTCGAGGAGTACGAGCCGATCGAGGTCGTCCTCGGCCTGCCGCGTTCGCTCGGCGGGGGCGAGGGCCCCGCCGCCGCCAAGGTCCGGGCCTTCGCCCAGGAGTTCGCCCGCTCGATCGCGCCCGTTCCGGTGCGGTTGGTGGACGAGAGGATGACCACAGTGACGGCCGCCCAGGGGATGCGCGCCTCGGGCGTGAAGTCCAGGAAAGGCCGATCTGTCATCGACCAGGCTGCCGCTGTGGTCATCCTCCAGAACGCTCTGGAGTCCGAACGGGCGTCAGGCAACCCCCCCGGCGAGGGCGTCGAAGTGGTTGTCTGATCGCGATACGGTAACGTTCCGCGCGATGCGGCGGTGGTCGAACACATCACTGCTCAGCGAAGCGAAGAGACGGAACGGCGTCTCGCGGCTCTAGGGGATCGATGACTGAGTATGGCCGGGGCCCCGGCTCCGAACCGTGGCATCCCGAAGACCCCTTGTACGGGGACCAGGGATGGGGGGGCCGGCAGGCCGCCCACGGCCAGGGCCAGTACGGCGACCAGCAGCAGCCCTACCCGCAGGACCCGTACGCCCAGCAGTACCAGGACCCGCAGCACGCGCCCCAGCAGCACCAGCAGTACGCACAGCAGCCGTACGACCAGCAGTATCAGCAGTACGAGCAGCAGCCGCCCCACCACCAGCAGTACGGAACGCCCCAGCACGACCCGTATGCCCAGCAGCCCGGTGCCCAGCCGCAGTACAACGGCGGCTGGGACGCCGGGCAGCCGGCCGCCGTGCCGTACGGGGTCGAGCCCCAGGACCCGTACGCCCAGCAGCCCGGCGGCTACGACGCCCCGCAGGACTACTACGGCACGCCCGAGGCGTACCCCCCGCCGCAGCCCCCCGGCCGCCGGGACGCCCCAGCCGAACAGCGACAGCAGCAGTCGGCGGACTGGGACGCGGACGAGCCGCAGCAGGAGACGCACCCCTTCTTCACCGGTGCGGACGAACCGGCCGGCCGCGCGCCGCGGGACGACGACGATGAACCCGACGACGACGGAGCGCGCGCCTCGCGCCGCGACCGCGGGGGCAGCGACCGCCGCGGCGGCAAGGGCAAGAAGAAGAGCCGCAGCGGCGTGGCCTGCCTGGTGGTCTCCGTCGTCCTGATCGGCGGCCTCGGCGGCGTCGGGTACGTCGGCTACACCTTCTGGCAGAAACAGTTCGGCGCCCCGGCCGACTACGCGGGGCCGGGCACCGGCCAGGTCGAGGTCGAGATCCCCGAAGGGGCCTTCGGGTACGACATCGCCAACATCCTGCGCAAGAAGGGCGTCATCAAGTCCTCCGACGCGTTCGTCGCGGCGCAGAACGACAACCCGAAGGGCAAGTCGCTCCAGGCCGGGGTCTACCTCCTGAAGAAGGAGATGTCGGCGGCCGGCGCGATCACGCTCATGCTCGACCCGAAGAGCCAGAACGCGTTCGTGATCCCGGAGGGAACCCGCAACGCGAAGGTCTACGAGATGATCGACGCCCGGCTGAAGCTGGAGAAGGGCACCACGTCGAAGATCGCCAAGGCCAAGGCGGAGTCTCTGGGCCTGCCCGACTGGGCCGACGACAACCCCGATGTGAAGGACCCGCTGGAGGGCTTCCTCTACCCGGCGGCCTACCCGCTCTCCAAGGGATCGAAGCCCGAAGACGCGTTGAAGCGGATGGTCGCGCGGGCCAACAAGGAGTACGCGGACATCGACTTCGCGGCCACGGCCAAGAAGTTCAACCTGGACGGGCCGTGGCAGGTGCTCACGGTGGCGAGCCTGGTGCAGGCGGAGGGCCTTACGCACGACGACTTCCGCAAGATGGCCGAAGTCGTCTACAACCGGCTCGAACCCGACAACACCATCACCAACCGCAAGCTCGAATTCGACTCTGCTTTCAACTACCTCAACAACCAGAGCAGGATCAAGATCAGCTCGAAGGAGATCCGGACCAACCCGGATCCGTACAACACCTACTACCACGCGGGTCTCCCGCCGGGGCCGATCAGCAACCCGGGCATGGACGCCATCAAGGCGTCGCTCAACCCGACGACGAACGGCTGGATGTTCTTCATCTCGCTCGACGGCAAGAAGACCGACTTCACGAAGACTGTCGAGGAGCACGAGAAGTTGAACGACAAGTTCAAGGAGCAGCAGGGTCTTGGCTGATATGCGCCGCCGAGCCGCCGTCCTCGGCTCGCCCATCGACCACTCCCTCTCCCCGGTCCTGCACCGCGCCGCCTACGCCGAGCTCGGCCTGGAGCACTGGTCCTACGACCGGTTCGAGGTCGACGAGGCGGGGCTGCCCGGATTCGTCGCGGGGCTGGACGCCTCCTGGGCCGGGCTGTCGCTGACCATGCCGCTCAAGCGGGCGATCATCCCGCTGCTCGACGAGATCAGCGCGACGGCGGCCTCCGTGGAGGCCGTCAACACGGTCGTGCTCACCGAGGACGGCCGACGGGTCGGGGACAACACCGACATCCCCGGCATGGTCGCCGCCCTGCGGGAGCGCGGCGTCGACAAGGTCGACTCCGCCGCGGTCCTCGGCGCCGGAGCCACCGCCTCCTCCGCGCTCGCCGCGCTCACCGCGGTCTGTGCGGGCCCGGTCACCGCCTATGTGCGGGGCCCGGAGCGGGCGGCGGAGATGCGGGCCTGGGGGGAGCGGCTCGGCGTCGACGTCGCGATCGGGGAGTGGGCGGACGCGGCAGCGGCGCTGACCGCGCCGCTCGTCATCGCCACCACCCCGGCGGGCGCCACCGACGCCTTGGCCGGCTCTGTGCCGACGGTCCCGGGCATCCTCTTCGACGTGCTGTACGAGCCGTGGCCCACCGCACTCGCCGCCGCCTGGTCGGCGCAGGGCGGGGCGGTGGTCGGCGGACTCGACCTCCTCGTGCACCAGGCCCTGCTCCAGGTCGAGCAGATGACCGGCCGGGCCCCGGCGCCGCTGGCCGCCATGCGGCAGGCCGGGGAAGCGGCGCTCGCGGCCCGCTGACCGGCCCGCCCGCCGCGACCGCCCCGTCCGTCTGCTGGACCGGCGGCCGGATCGTGCCCCCGGTCGTGGGAGGATCGGGGGCGGCGGGCCAGGGCCGCGCACCCGGTGGCGCCGTTGGATTTCAGGCGCGAGCAAGAGGAGCACCGTTGAGCAGGTTGCGCTGGCTGACCGCGGGGGAGTCGCACGGCCCCGCACTGGTGGCGACGCTGGAGGGTCTTCCCGCCGGTGTCCCGGTCACCACGGAGATGGTGGCGGAGGCGCTGGCCCGGCGACGGCTCGGTTACGGCCGCGGTGCGCGGATGAAGTTCGAGCAGGACGAGGTCACCTTCCTCGGCGGCGTACGGCACGGCCTCACCATGGGCTCCCCGGTCGCCGTCATGGTCGGCAACACCGAGTGGCCCAAGTGGAAGCAGGTCATGTCGGCCGACCCGGTCGACCCCGAGGAGCTGTCCCAGCTCGCCCGCAACGCCCCGCTGACCCGCCCCCGCCCCGGCCACGCCGACCTCGCGGGGATGCAGAAGTACGGCTTCGACGAGGCCCGGCCGGTCCTGGAGCGCGCCAGCGCCCGGGAAACCGCCGCGCGCGTCGCCCTCGGGGCCGTCGCCCGCTCCTACCTCAAGGAGACCGCGGGCATCGAGATCGTCAGCCATGTCGTCGAGCTGGCCGCCGCCAAGGCGCCGTACGGCGTCCTCCCGGTCCCCGGCGACGTGGAGAAGCTGGACGCCGACCCGGTCCGCTGCCTGGACGCGGACGCGTCCAAGGCGATGGTGGCCGAGATCGACCAGGCCCACAAGGACGGCGACACCCTCGGCGGCGTCGTCGAGGTGCTGGCGTACGGCGTGCCGGTCGGGCTCGGCTCGCACGTGCACTGGGACCGGCGGCTGGACGCCCGGCTCGCCGCCGCGCTCATGGGCATCCAGGCCATCAAGGGCGTCGAGGTCGGCGACGGCTTCGAACTGGCCCGGGTTCCCGGCTCGAAGGCGCACGACGAGATCGTCGCCACCGACGAGGGCATCAAGCGCGCCTCGGGCCGCTCCGGCGGCACCGAGGGCGGTCTGACCACCGGTGAGCTGCTGCGCGTGCGCGCCGCCATGAAGCCCATCGCCACCGTGCCGCGCGCGCTCGCCACCGTGGACGTCACCACCGGCGAGGCCACCAAGGCCCACCACCAGCGCTCCGACGTCTGCGCCGTCCCGGCGGCGGGCATCGTCGCGGAGGCGATGGTGGCCCTGGTCCTGGCCGACGCCGTCGCGGAGAAGTTCGGCGGCGACAGCGTGGCCGAAACCCATCGCAACGTGCAGTCGTACCTCGACCACCTCCAGATCCGATGAGCGGGCCCCTGGTCGTCCTCGTCGGCCCGATGGGCGTCGGCAAGTCCACGGTGGGCGAACTGCTCGCCGCCCGGCTCGGCACCACCCACCGGGACACCGACGCGGACGTCGTCGCCGAGGCCGGCAAGCCGATCGCGGAGATCTTCTACGACGAGGGCGAGGAGCACTTCCGCGCCCTGGAGCGCCGGGCCGTCGCCGCGGCCGTCGCCGACCACACCGGCGTCCTCTCCCTCGGCGGCGGGGCCGTCCTGGACGGGGCGACCAGGGAGCTGCTGGCCGGCCGCCCGGTCGTCTACCTCTCCATGGACGTGGACGAGGCCGTGCGGCGCGTCGGCCTGAACACCGCCCGCCCGCTGCTCGCGGTCAATCCGCGCCGGCAGTGGCGCGAGCTGATGGACGCCCGCCGCCACCTGTACGAAGAGGTCGCCCGTACCGTCGTCGCCACCGACGGGCACACCCCCGAAGAGGTCGCCCAGGCGATCATCGACGCACTGGAACTGCCGGAGGGCCCAGCCGCCCCCGGCGTGGAGAGCACCGGCATGACGCAGCAGGAACCCACCCGCATCCAGGTCGCAGGCTCGGCGGGCTCCGACCCGTACGAGGTCCTCGTCGGCCACCGGCTCCTGGGCGAGCTGCCCCAGCTGATCGGCGACCGCGCCCGGCGGGTCGCCGTGCTGCACCCCGAGGCGCTGGCGGAGACCGGCGAGGCGGTCCGCCAGGACCTCGCCGACCAGGGGTACGAGGCCATCGCCGTCCAGCTCCCCAACGCGGAGGAGGCCAAGACCGTCGAGGTCGCCGCCTACTGCTGGAAGGCGCTCGGCCAGACCGGCTTCACCCGCACCGACGTCGTCGTCGGCATCGGCGGCGGCGCCACCACGGACGTCGCCGGGTTCGTCGCGGCCACCTGGCTGCGCGGGGTCCGCTGGATCGCGATCCCGACCACCGTGCTCGGCATGGTCGACGCGGCCGTCGGCGGCAAGACCGGCATCAACACCGCCGAGGGCAAGAACCTGGTGGGCGCCTTCCACCCGCCCGCCGGGGTCCTGTGCGACCTCGCCGCTCTGGAGTCGCTGCCGGTCCACGACTACGTCTCCGGCCTGGCCGAGGTCATCAAGGCGGGCTTCATCGCCGACCCGGTCATCCTCGACCTGATCGAGGCCGACCCCGAGGCGGCCCGTACGCCCGCGGGGCCGCACACCGCCGAACTGATCGAGCGGTCCATCCGGGTCAAGGCCGAAGTCGTCTCCAGCGACCTCAAGGAGTCGGGCCTGCGCGAGATCCTCAACTACGGCCACACCCTGGGCCACGCCATCGAGAAGAACGAGCGCTACAAGTGGCGCCACGGCGCGGCCGTCTCCATCGGGATGGTCTTCGCCGCCGAGCTGGGGCGGCTCGCCGGACGCCTCGACGACGCCACCGCCGACCGGCACCGCACCGTCCTGGAGTCGGTGGGCCTGCCGCTGGCCTACCGCGGCGACCAGTGGCCCAAGCTGCTGGAGAACATGAAGGTCGACAAGAAGTCGCGCGGCGACCTGCTGCGCTTCATCGTCCTGGACGGCATCGGCAAGCCCACCGTCCTGGAGGGCCCCGACCCGGCCGTCCTGCTCGCCGCGTACGGGGAGGTCTCCGCGTGACCCGCAGGGTCCTCGTCCTGAACGGCCCCAACCTCGGCCGGCTCGGCTCGCGCGAGCCCGACGTCTACGGGGCCACCTCCTACGCCGGACTCGTCGAGAGCTGCACGGCCCTCGGCAAGGAGCTCGGCTTCGACGTCGAGGTGCGGGAGACCAACGACGAGGGCGAGCTGATCCGCTGGCTCCACGAGGCCGCGGACGGAGCGACCCCGGTCGTCCTCAACCCGGGCGCCTTCACGCACTACTCGTACGGCATGCGGGACGCGGCGGCCCAGCGCACCGCCCCGCTGATCGAGGTGCACATCTCCAACCCGTACACCCGCGAGGAGTTCCGGCACACCTCCGTGGTCGCCGCGGTGGCCACGGGCACGGTCGCCGGGTTCGGCGTCGGCTCCTACCGGCTCGCCCTGCGGGCCCTGGCCGACGAACTGACGGGCTGACACCGGGACGGCGCCCGTCGGCCTTTTCGCGGCCGACGGGCACGTCGCGGCCTTCCGGGCCGTTCACCCCGGGAGGGCCCGGGAAGGTACGGTAGCCCTCCCATCAGCGTCAGTCGCGGTTACGAGACGGAGTGGCACCGGATGCAGCACGCAGTGGGGGCCCCGCTGCCACCGCCCCACGGACCCGGCATCGGGCACGTCGGACGGCCGTACCAGGCCCAGCACCCCGGCCACCCCGGCCCGCCCCCGATACCCCCGCCGCACCCGGCCCCCGGCCAGGCCCCGCCTCCGCCCCCGCACGGCCAGGCCCCGCCTCCCGGCCACGCCCAGCAGCCGCCCCCCGCGCACGGCCGGCCCCCCGGCGCCGGCTGGAGCGGCACCGGCCCCACGCCCCCCGCCGGGGAGGCCGCCGGCCGCACCGGACACGTCCAGCTGCCCCCGGGCGGCCCCGTTCCGCTGCCCGCGCCGCCCGCCGAGGCCGGCACCGGCGGCGCGACGCTCGCCGTCCTGCTCATCGGCCCGGCCGGGGCGGGCAAGACCACCGTCGCCAAGCTCTGGGCGGCCCGCCGCCGGGTGCCCACGGCCCATGTCTCCCTCGACGACGTGCGCGAGTGGGTCCGCTCCGGCTTCGCCGACCCGCAGGCCGGCTGGAACGACCACTCCGAGGCCCAGTACCGGCTGGCCCGCCGCACCTGCGGCTTCGCCGCCCGCAACTTCCTCGCCAACGGCATCTCCTGCATCCTCGACGACGCCGTCTTCCCCGACCGCCCGGTCGTCGGCCTCGGCGGCTGGAAGCGCCACGTGGGCCCCGGCCTGCTGCCCGTGGTCCTGCTGCCCGGCCTGGAGGTCGTCCTGGAGCGCAACGCGGAACGCAGCGGCAACCGCCGGCTCTCCGACGAGGAGGTCGCCCGCATCCACGGCAGGATGGCCGGCTGGTACGGCTCCGGCCTCCCGATCATCGACAACTCCACGTACGACGTCGAGACCACCGCCCGCGTCCTGGACGACGTGCTGGCCCGCTCCATCGCGAGCCCGCCCGCCTGGTAGCCGCCCGGCCCCACCGGCCTCGGCGTACGCTCCGCCGCCCGCGGTGCCCCGGTCGGATGCGCCCGCCGGGCGGCCCGCCGCTCCCGCTCGTACGCTCGGACCATGTCTGAGGTGCACGCCGTCCGACGCGGGCTGCTCCGGGACCGGTGCGCCGCCGCGGGCTCCGCGGCCGCCCTGGTCTCCCGCCCCGCCAACGTCCGCTACCTGGCGGGCGGAGCGCCCCCCGGCGCCGTGCTGCTGCTCGGCCCCGGGGAGGACGTTCTGCTCTGCCCCCCCGCCCCGGCCGGGGAGTCCGCCCACGCGCGGCCCGACGAGGCGCTCAGGGTCGATCTGCTGCCCCCGCCGGACGGCGACCCGGTGGTCGTCGCGGCCGGCCTCGCCGCCGCCTCGGGAGCGGAGTCGCTCGCCGTCGAGGAGCACGATCTGACCGTGGCCCGGCACCGCGCCATGGGGGAGGCCGCGCCGCGTCTGAGACTGGCCGATCTGGGCTTCACCGTGGAGCAGCAGCGGATCGTCAAGGACGAGGAGGAGATCGGCTGCCTCCGGATCGCCGCCGAGATCACCGACCAGGCCCTCGGTGAACTCCTCGAATCGATCCTGGTCGGCCGCACCGAGCGGCACCTCGCCCTCGAACTGGAGCGCCGCCTGGTCGACCACGGCGCTGACGGCCCCGCCTTCGCCACCTCCGTGGGCACCGGCCCCAACTCCGGCCGGGGGAGCCACCGGCCCTCGGACCGCAGGGTGGAGGAGGGGGATTTCCTCTCCGTCCGGCTCGGCGCGAGCTACCGCGGCTACCGCTGCGAGATCGGCCGCACCTTCGTCATCGGAACCGCCCCCGCCGAGTGGCAGATCGAGCTGTACGACCTTGTTTTCGCCGCTCAGCGGGCCGGCCGGGAGGCGTTGGCGCCGGGTGCCGCCTACCGGGAGGTGGACCGCGCCGCCCGCCAGCCGTTGGAGGCGGCGGGGTACGCGGAGGGCCTTCAGCCGAGGACCGGGCACGGGGTGGGGCTCGAAATCGAGGAGGACCCGCAACTGGCACCGGCGGCCATGGGTAAACTGGACGCTTGTGTGCCGGTCACCGTCGAACCGGGGGTCCACCTCCCGGGCCGGGGCGGTGTCCGGATCGATGACACGCTCGTCGTGCGCCCCGAGGCGGACGGCGGACCCGAGCTACTCACCATGACGACCAAGGAGCTGCTCGCGCTCTAGCGCGGATCCTCGGTCGTTCCACCAGCTTCAGTCCAGGAGATTCCGCAACCGTGGCTTCCACGAACGACCTCAAGAACGGCATGGTGCTCAAGCTCGACGGAGGCCAGCTCTGGTCCGTCGTCGAGTTCCAGCACGTCAAGCCCGGCAAGGGCCCTGCCTTCGTGCGCACCAAGCTCAAGAACGTGCTCTCCGGGAAGGTCGTCGACAAGACGTTCAACGCCGGCGTGAAGGTCGAGACGGCCACCATCGACCGGCGCGACATGCAGTTCTCGTACATGGACGGCGAGTACTTCGTCTTCATGGACATGGACACGTACGACCAGCTCATGGTCGACCGCAAGGCCGTCGGCGACGCCGCCAACTTCCTGATCGAGGGCTTCACCGCCTCCGTCGCGCAGCACGAGGGCGAGGTGCTCTACGTCGAGCTGCCCGCGGCCGTCGAGCTGACGATCCAGCACACCGACCCCGGCGTGCAGGGCGACCGCTCCACCGGCGGCACCAAGCCCGCCACTCTGGAGACCGGCTACGAGATCGGCGTGCCGCTCTTCATCAGCACCGGCGAGAAGATCAAGGTCGACACCCGCACGGGCGACTACCTCGGCCGGGTGAACAGCTAACCGTGGCTGCCCGGAACAAGGCCCGCAAGCGCGCCTTCCAGATCCTCTTCGAGGCCGACCAGCGCGGTGAGTCCGTGCAGACCGTGCTCGCGGACTGGGTTCGGCTCTCGCGGACCGACGACCGTCAGCCGCCGGTCGGTGAATTCACGATGGAGCTGGTCGAGGGGTACGCGCAGTACGCGGACCGGATCGACGACCTCATCGTCACCTACGCCGTGGACTGGGAGATCGACCGCATGCCGGTCGTCGACCGGAACATCCTGCGGCTCGGCGCGTACGAGCTGATCTGGCTGGACGAGACCCCGGACGCCGTGGTGATCGACGAGGCCGTCCAGCTCGCCAAGGAGTTCTCCACCGATGACTCCCCGTCCTTCGTGAACGGCCTGCTGGCCCGTTTCAAGGACCTCAAGCCGAACCTGCGCCGGGCCCAGTAGCCCCGGCCGCGACGGTTCGGTCGCACGGACACCCCAAGGGCCCGCGGTCGACCGCGGGCCCTTCGGGGTACCCGGGTGCCGGGCCGGTCGGAGCAGCGGACTCATCATCCGTCGGCTGTGGGTTCGAGTCCCCCCGGCCTTCAGGGGGCGTTCCCGCAGAGTGTCGTGCGTAGCGGCGCCGGGGCGCGGAAGGCGTTGTGGTGGTCGAAGGCGTCGCGGTCGATGAGGGGAATCGAGTCGACCTCGCCATTGCGCCCCTCATCCCGCCCTTGGCAGGGCCTACGCCTCAGACGCACCGCCTGTGGCGACATCACCCGGATCCGTCCACCGGCCCGCCAGGCCGCGGCTGTCCGGTTTTGGCGCAGCGAAGTAGCGCCTAAGGGGGAGGCGTCGCTTATCGCACCCGCGAGGGTGAACGCCGCGGCGGGATCCCTCCGTACAAGCGAGCCCTCGTGCTCTCGCCCACCTGCGCAGCACGACGCTCTCGCACAGAGCGCCGCCGGCTTCGGCATATCCGTGGGCACCGCCCACGGATATGCCACCGCCGTCCTGCGGCTCCTCGCCGATCGGACGCCGGCCCTGCTCAGATATCGCGCGAGCACGACCCGGACTACGTGCTGCCGGACGACGCCCTCGGCGGGTGCGACCGCCTGGGCGACGGACGCGCCGATCGCGCCCACGAGCACCGGCGCCACGGCGTGGGCGCGCGGATCGTCACCGGTCCCGAAGACCGGCCTTCCGCGGATCTCGCAGACCTTGCCGGGCCGCGCTCACCGACTGACCGCCGCGCGCATGCACCGCCTCGTCCGGAACTGTGATCGCCAGGGCGGCCCGATCGTTGGCGACCGCACCTGCACCGGTGCCGACTCCCGGGCCGCCTCCGCCCGCTCAACGGTGAACTGCCACCGACCGAAAGGACGCTGAACCGAGCACTCGCCCAAGCCCGCACTCCTGTCGAAACGACGCGTCGCCCGCCGGAAGCCCCGGCGGTTTCCCGACCGGAACTGCCGCAGCCCGAGCCGCGCGACGGACATCGCCGCCACGGCGCCCGCCCTGGAGAGGCGACGCCGAAGAGCCTCAATGGACCCGGCGCAGCGACGTCCTCACTGGCGAGGGCCCGCTGTCATGGCGTTCGCAACCGGCGGGCCTACCAGATCCTGATCTTCGTGATCTTGTGGATGGGCTCGCCGGGGACGTTGCCGAAATGCCACTTGTCCACGGTCGCGCTGGTCGCCGGCGCACCCAGCCTCGGCACGTACTCCAAGGTGACCTTGTTGTCTCCGGTCCAGATCCGGTCCACGCCGTAGATGGCCACGCTCTGCACGCCCGCGTTGGCGAAGCAGAGGGAGCCGCCTGCGTTGTGAAGCGACAGGAGACCCAGTCCATTGCAATCAGTGCGGTTGATGGCGGACGCCGACGAGGCAGGCAGCACGGCGGCCATGGCCCCGGCCGCCGCGACTACCGCGAGACGTGTGATGAAGCGCTTCACTGGTGAGTTGTTCCTTCCATGGTGGTGTGGTGCCGCCGAGGGCCGCAGCGCACGGCGGCATCGCAGGGACGCATGCACGTCCGATCAGCGCAACGTGGAAAAGGGTGCTCCCGTTCACTACTTGAGCTCCTCACTTCGGACGCGGTCGCGATCTTCCTCAGCCGTTCACGCGCCCGATCCAGACAGGCAGGATCGGCCCCAGCGAACGCTGGGTGTCGTGCTCCTGCGGTGGGAGGGCGGCTGCATCCGGGCGGCTCCAGCACCCTGATCGGCGGGACCGTCCTGCCGAGCAACGTGGTTCCTCGGCCGCTGTCGGCGGCCACGGGATTCCCGCAGTGCCGACACGGCGTAAGGCGTATCCCGAGTGGTCATCCCACTCTTTCCGGGACCGGAGCAGCGCTCCGGCCCTTACGGAACGGCAAGAAAGCGACAAGGTCTCGCCAAGGGCTTCCGGCGAGTGTGTGAGCCGTTCGGCCGCGTACGCGGCCGAACGCGCCACGGAACACTCGGACAGGATCGAGCGCCACGCATGAACGAGATCATGGAAACGCGGACCACCGCCTCCGCTCCGGCTGGGTCGCATGACCGGAACCCCGCATCCGATGTCGACTGCGAGGCCTTCGTCAGAGACATCTACGACCAGTACGGTCCGCTGCTCGTCCGGTACGCCGCGCGCCTGCTGGATGGTGACTGGCACAAGGGGGAGGACATCTTCCAGGAGACCGCGGCCCGCGCCTGGAAACACGCCCGGTTCCTTGGCACCCGCCACGAGAGCCTTCGACCGTGGTTGTTCACCGTGGCGAGGAATCTCGTCATCGACCACCACCGGGCACGCCAGGTGAGACCGGCGGAGCACATGGCCGTCGAGGAGTTGGACGCCTCAAGAGACAGCACGGCATCCGCGATCGACGCCCACGCGGTGTCGAAGGCCCTGGCGGATCTGAACGAGCAGCAGAGATCCGTCATCGGTCTCATGTATTACCTGGAATGCAGCGTTGCCCAAGCGGCCGAGCACCTCGGCATACCGGCCGGCACCGTCAAGAGCCGTGCCTTCTACGCCGTACGGGCGCTGCGCAAAGCGCTGGAGAAGCAAGGCATCCTGGGAGTGTGACCACGGCGCGGCCCCGGACGTACGGTCGTCAAGAAGGCCTGTAGTCCAGGCTGGGAAGCACGACGGGCCTGAAGTACGCGCCCAAGGGCTGTCCCACCATCCCCGGCGGGCGCACGACGACAGCTACGGCACCTCGCCGCGTTGTCGGAACGCCCGAATACATCCAGTATGCGGACGTCCCTCCGCCTTGCGATGCACCGCATCCGGCGCCGCGCGCTGATCCACCGGGGATTGCCGGACAGCCCTTAGCTCGGGATTTAACCTCGCTTCTCTCCAGAATGGATGGTGACCTGGCGCTTTGGTCAAGCCCGACGCCTGCTGGAGGGCTGGCGCGGATTATGGAACACCGGCAGCACGGCAGTCCCACCACCCCCTGAACCGCCAAGGCGCCACGGACTGTTCGTCCGCCATTCCTGAATGGGCCGGTCACAGCCGCTCGTTGATGACCGCGATAAGGAAAGCGGTCTCGTAGGGGTTCGCGAGCTTGCCGTATCTCGTGGCCACGGCCCGGTTCCTTTTGGGAGGGTCGATGCCGCACTCGACGGCATGCCGAGCCTGGTGGTCCTCGGCTTTGAACTCGGGTGGCCGGCCACCGCGGGAGCCACGTTTCTTGCGGTTGTGCGCCTGGTCGGCTTTGTCCGGGAGGGTGCGGCGGATGCCACGGCGGCGCAGGTAAGCGCGGTTCTCGTGGGAGGCGTACGCCTCGCGAGGTGACTGTCGCCGCGTACCGCGTGTGTTATCGAGGAGAGAAGACGGGCGGTTTGCCCGCGTCTTCTCCCGCCCTCACGGCGACCTCGTCCAGGTCTCCCGCGAGGGCGCCGGTGTCGACGGTGTCGATGCGGATACGTTCGGGCCCGAGCCGGGCCCGGCACTCCCGCCGGCAGAACCCCGCGTGCTCGATCCGGAATCACGTGTCGGACGAGCTGAACCCACGGAGGGCTCCCGCCGTTCCTAGCCTCGGGCTCCTCACGCCCCACCGACGTCCGCGCCCGGGGCGCCGGTGCCACTCACGAAAGGACCGCACCTTCATGCCGGTCATCAACAACTCTCTGCCGAAGCGCGACCGCGAGACCGCCGGTGCGGTGCTGCAGGCGACCTTGGCCGACCTTCTCGACCTGTCCCTGGTGGCCAAGCAGGCCCACTGGAACCTGTACGGCCCGCGCTTCCGCTCGGTTCACGTCCAGCTCGACGAGGCCGCCACCATCGCCAGGAACCACGCCGACACGGTGGCCGAGCGTGCGGCCGCCTTGGGCAGCAGCCCGGACGGACGGGCCGCGACCGTAGCGGGAACCAGCGGGGTGCCCGCTTTCCCGCCGGGCTGGACCAAGGACAGCGACGCGGTGGAGGCCCTGGCACACGCGCTCTCGGCAGTGACCGGGAGGCTGCGCAAGCGCCTCGTCGAGATCGGCCCGGTGGACGTCGTCACCGAGGACCTCCTCATCGGACTCACGGCCGATCTGGAGAAGCAGAGCTGGATGTTCCAGGCGGAGAACCGAGCCTGACCGGTCCTGCGGCTGACCGCCCGGCGTACCGTTCCGTGAGCCGGGCCTGCACGGCGTGGCATCCGCACGCGGCCCGCGGGTGGTTCCTGCGAGGCGGCCCTCGCCCTGCGCACCTGGTGTCGGGCGGAGGTCGCTTCGTGGTCCGGGTCATGAGCGGGTCCAGGTCCGGGTCGCGGCGCCGGTGCATGGCCACAGGACGGCTCGGGTTCCGTCGCCGGACCGGCTGTCGTGGACATTCACGCACGGGGCGGCGAAGCGGGACACCAGGCCGTCGGTCGCGTTCGGATGGAACCGCTGAGCGGCCGCTCCAGTGCAGGACGCCATCCGGACGGCCGTGCCGTTGTCCTTCGAGGCGCCGACGAGATCCATGCACAGTCCCTGCGAACGGACCGTCCCGTCCGGGCGGAACTCCCCCGCTGACCGGCGGGCCCCTCACAGGCCCGGATGGTCAAGGGAGTCCCCACGCGCAGGTGAACCGGTTCCTTGTCCCGGTTGGTCACAGCAGAGGGGCACACGTTCGGTGACCCTGGCGCGCAGCTCCGCGCCGGACGCTCCGCCCCCCGGGAGGGCCCGAACCCGCCGCCCCGGCGAGTGCGCCGGTGACGCGACGAATGAGGAGTCTCCGCGATCAATGCCAGGGCTCAGAGCGCAGGGCCCTTGCTCCTCGGAACGGGGAGCTTGTGCTTCCCGACCGCTCGCTCCGGCACGGTGGGCGTGGGGTCCTCATCCATGTCGAGGGCGGTGAGCCGGTCACGGACCTGCTGAGCGCTGTGTGTCATCTTCCGTGCCTCCGCGTCTTCGAGGGCGTCGGCCCAGTCCGTCCGTGCGCCTTCCCGGTCGCCCATGGAAAACCGGGTGTCGCCGAGCCGCATCAGCGTGCCGATGGCATTCCTGTGGTCTCCGAGTTCCCCGAACGCCCTTGAGGCCCGCTGGTACGTCGTCACCGAGTCCTCGTAACGGCCGAGCAGGCGAAGGTTGTGTCCCAGGATGTCCCACCCCTGGGCGAGCTGCCAGGGGGCGTCGAGACGGTGGAACAAGGCGATGCCCTCCTCGCTGTACAGAAGGCTCTTGTCGAGGTTTCCCAGGTTGGAGTGGAACCAGGCGAGCTCGAGGAGGCACTCGGCCAGCCACAACTCTTCCCCTGCCTCTCGGGAGAGTTCCAGTCCCCGCTCGGAGGCCGCCACAGCTTCCGCCGTCCGCCCGAACAGAAACAGCGCACACGCCGTGACGTAGTGGGCTCGTGCCTGTTCACCGATGTCGCCGAGCTTCTCGAAGATCGTTTTCGCCTGGTGCAGTTGGTGCAGGGCTTGCTCCTGATGGCCGAGGTAGCCGTGGATGCCACCCAGGTGCCGCAGGCAGCGGGCCTCTTCGAGGAGGTCGTTGCGACGTCGGGCCACTTCGAGGGCGGGGGTCAGGGCGCTGATGGCTTCGGGCCAGAACTCCTGGCGGTTGAGGTGCTCCTTGAGCGACCAGGCGAGCCCGGTGGTGTGATCGTCGAGCTTCTGACCGACCGCGGTGTGGAGCAGGCCGGTCAGTACGGCCTGCTCGGCGGTGAGCCATCGGGCCGCCTGCGTGAGGGTGGTGAGTTCTTCCGGCCTGACACCCGGGTGGGGGGTATCGAGTTCGAGATCATGCGATATGTCCTGCTTGAGGAACCGGTTGGCCTCGCAGGCGGTGAACATGTAGTGGTCCAGGACCCGGAGGGCGGCGTGATGACGCCCCTCGCTGGTGTCGTGGGTGTGGGCGAGCTCGGTGGCGTAGCCGCGTAGGAGGTCGTGCAGGCTGTAGCGACCGGGCAGCGGTTGTTCCACGAGGCACGAGCTGAGCAGTTCGGCGAGTGCACGGCGGGTCCGGGCCGGGGGAAGGCCGGCGAGGCTGGCGGCGGCGGGGACGGTGATGTGGGGGCCGGGATGCAGGGCCAGCAGGCGGAAGAGCCGGGCGGCGTGCTCATCCAGTGACTGGTAGGACCAGGAGAAGACGGCCCGCACGTCGGTGGTGGTGTCGAAGCCGGTGAAAGCTTCGAGTCCACCGTGGGCGTGGTGGAGGTCGTCTACCACCGCGTGGAGGGGGAGCGAGGGGTCGAGTTCGGCCCGGGCCGCGACCACGGCCATGGCCAGGGGAAGCCGTCCGCACAGACGGATGATGTCGGCTGCGGCGGTGGGCTCGGCGGCGAGCCGTTCGGTTCCCAGACGTCGTTCGAGTGCCTCGTGCGCCTCGGTAGGTGAGGGCAGCGCGAGCCGGAGGGGCTTGGCGCCGTCGGTGGTGATGAGACCGGGAAGTTGGTTGCGGCTGGTGATCAGGGTGAGGCAGCCCGCTCCTGCGGGAAGCAGAGGGCGTACCTGCTGCTCGTCGCGGGCGTTGTCGAGGACGAGGAGGATCTGCCTGTCGGCGAGGAGGCTGCGGAAGAGTGTGCTGCGGTCGGCGGTGTCTTCGGGGATGCGCGGGGCGGGGACGCCCAAGGCGGTGAGGAAGCCGTGCAGGGCGGCACCGGGTTCGACGGCGGGCGCGTGCGGGTGGAAACCGCGCAGGTTGACGAAGAGCTGCCCGTCGGGGAAAGAGGAGGCGACGCGGTGTGCGTGGTGCACGGCGAAAGTTGTTTTGCCGACGCCGGGCGTACCGCTGATGACCACGGCGGGGGAAGCGGCGGGCCCGGGGCGGCCCGGTGCACCGCTGACGGCGGACAGCCACGCACCTTCGGCCGCCCGTCCCGCGAACACCGGCAGGCTACGCGGTAGTTGGGACGGACGTGCCGAGGGCAGAGGGAGGGACGCTGTTCTCCCGCCGTCCGCGTCCGCTGCCCCACGTGCGCCGGATCCGCCCTCCACGTCGTCGGGCCGGTCGGCGCCCGGCACGGTCGGCGAGGTTGCCTCGCCTGCGTCCGGCGCCCCGGTCGTGATGGTCCCGCTCAGGTGGCGACCGTCCTGGGGCGCCGTGCCGGTCGTCCGGTCGTCCGGGAGCAGGGGCGGCAGGTCGTGGTGGAGGATGCCCTGGTGCAGGGCGCGCAGTGCCGGACCCGGTTCGAGGCCGAGCTCGTCGGCCAGGTGTCGGCGCACGTCGTTGTAGCACTGCAGCGCTTCGGGGTGTCTTCCGGCCAGGTACAGGGCTCGCAGCAGCAGGGCCCAGCCGGTTTCCCGTAGGGGGTGCTGTGCGACCATCTCCTGCGCCGCGTGGAGGGCTTCGGTGATCCGGCCCAGCAGAAGGAGGCCGGTGGCACGGATTTCGCGAGTGGTCTGCCGAAGCTCTTCCAGCCGTGCTGTCTCCTGGGCGGCGAACAGGTGGTGCGCGGCGTCGGCGAACGCCGCGCCGCGCCACATGGCCAGGGCCCTGTCGGACTCGTCCACGACGCGATCAGGTCTGCCTTGGTCCAGGAACCGGTGTGCTTGGGCGGCGGAGCGCTCGAAGCGCGCAGTGTCACGGTTCTCGGGCGCCACACGCAGGGCATAGCCCAGGGGTTCGGTGACCAGCGTCTCGAAGGCGCCCTGTCGGCGAAGACGCTGAGGTTCCAGGACCGCGCGTACCTTGCTGATGTGGGCGTGCAGGGAACCCAGCGCTGCGCCCGGTGCCCGCCCCGGCTGCTGCGGCCACAGTTCCTCGTACAGCGTCTGCGGCGAGACCGCCCGGCCGTCGGCGAGCAGCAGGCGAATCAGCAGCAGCCGCTGCCTCCGTCGACCCGGGTCCAGTACGGTCCCCGCCCGTCGCACCTCCAGCGGGCCCAGCACTCCGAAGTCAAGGCCTTGCCCCACAGCTCTCACCGTACCCAGCCGAATCTCACTTCACGGCGTCACTCCTGGTGCACACCTGGCCAGGGCCCGGCACACGGATGACCTGTTCGCGCAGCGATCGAAAGGGGTCTCGACCCACCGGGCGCCGACAGGAATCGTGTCGCGGCGGCCCTGGTCCAGGAGTGACGAGGACACCGTTGTCCACTTCCCGCATATCGGACAGGACATTAGCAGGGCCTTGTCCGGCGGCAGCCTTCGTCAGCTGCGCGACGGGCCGCCCGGACAAGGGCGCACCCGGCCCCGGGGCAGGGGGGTGAAGTGGAGGGTCGCGGCGTGGGCAGGAACACCGTTCCCGGTCCCGTGCCGTCGCCATCGTCTGGACGTACCGGGTGCCCCGGTCCGGCGCGGCCGCTCTCCACCCCGCAGACCGGGCGTCCGCATCGTCCGGGTCCGACGGCTCGCGCCCGGCACGTCCAGCACCCGTCCGGTACGGCGGAGCGAGAGGACGTGCGCACGGGATCCGTTTCCGGGCTGTGGGGGAGCGGCATGTGAACAAATGTCATGACGTGCGGGGATGCGTGAACCGCTGTGACGTCCGGCCCGTTGAGTGATCGAACGGTTGTCGTCTGGAGGGGAGAAGAACATGGTCGTCGAGGGAACCAGCACTGCCCGGTTCGAACCGGTACGAGCGGCGCTGGCAGCGCACCTCGAAACCGGCGAGGAGTTGGGAGCGTCGATCGCCGTCGATGTGGACGGGGTCATGGAAGTCGATCTGTGGGGCGGTCACGCGGACCAGGCGCGTACCGTGCCGTGGGACCGGGACACGCTGGTGAGCATGTGGTCGACCACGAAGACCCTCACCAACCTCGCGGCCCTCGTCCTCGTCGACCGGGGCGCACTGGATCTGCACCGGCCGGTCGCGCACTACTGGCCAGAGTTCGCCGCCCGGGGAAAGGGGCACATCGAGGTGCGGCACGTCCTGGCCCACACGTCGGGACTCTCCGGTTGGGAGCAGCCCTTCTCCATGGAGGGTCTCTACGACTGGTCTACCGCGAGTGCCCGGCTGGCCGCGCAGGCGCCCTGGTGGGAGCCGGGCTCCGCTTCGGGCTACCACGTGCAGACCCAAGGGCAACTGGTGGGGGAGCTCGTCCGGCGCGTCAGCGGTCGTACTCTGAAGGAGTTCGTCGACACCGAGATCGCCGAACCGGCAGCCGCCGATGTCCAGATCGGTGCGCGCCGAAGCGACTGGCCGCGGATCGCTGGACTGGTGCCCCCCTCGCAGCTCTCCGGTATACCCACCGGCCTCGACCCCGAGGGGATCTTCACCAGGACGTTGCTCGGGAGCCCCGCCCGTGACGAGCACGTGGACACCCCGCAGTGGCGCTCCGCCGAACTTGGAGCCGTCAACGGACACGGCAACGCCCGAGGCATGGCCCGTGCTCTCTCGGCCATCTCGCGGGGCGGCCTGGTGAACGGTTCCCGGCTTCTTTCCGCGGAAACGGTGGAGAAGGTGTTCGACGTACAGGCCGACGGCATCGATCTGTTCCTGGGCGTACCTGTCCGCTGGGGCATGGGCTACGCGCTCGCCGACCCGAGGACGATGCCGCACATGCCCACCGGGAAGATCTGCTTCTGGGTCGGTCGGGGCGGTTCGATCGTCATGATGGACCTCGACCGGCGCGTGACGTTCTCGTACACGATGAACCGGGTGGGCGACGGAATTCTCGGCTCCGAGCGCACCCACAGCTACATCAAGCATGTCTACGACGTCCTCGAATCCACCTCCTGAGCCCGTCTCGGCCCGGTCGGAGGCGCCCTGTGCCCCTCGGAGACGGTGCGGAGCGCTACGGCGAACCCCCGCCGCAGACCATGACGTGAGTCCGGGCTGCAGGGTGCTCGCGGCGCGGCCCCGGACGTCATCCAACGTCCGTGTACGGGCAGTCCGGGAACAGCCCGTCATCGGGTGAACGTGAGTGGCCGGTTATCGGGTGAACCGGTCCGGTCTCCTCACCGTAGGACAGGACGAAGGACGCTCCGCCCCCGACAGCCGGGTGGAGGCGTTGCTTCAGAACCACGTCGGGCGGCGGCCCGGCGGCCTCTTCGGGCCGCTGCCGCATCTGGCCCGCACCAGTTCCGTTCCGCGCACGGCGCCGACGGACGCACGTCAACTCAGCCACCGGCGAAGTGGCGCGGTGCCCCGTTCCTGGAACTCACCCGCCCCCATCGCCTGCACGGTCCGTCCAGGGCCATCAACCAGCCAAGAGGGATTTCACGCATGCGCAACACCCGCCTCGTCCGTCCGAGCCGCAGATCCGCGCTCCTCGGTGTCACCGCGGCCGTAGGACTTTCCGTCGCTGCCGTCACCCTGCCCACCTCAGCAGGAGCGGCTCCCCACCCGCCCGTACGCCCGACGATCGTCCTGGAACACGGAGCGTTCGCCGACGCCGCGAGCTGGGACGGTGTCGTCGCCCGGCTTCAGCGCGCCGGCTATCCGGTGGTGTCCGCCGCCAACCCCCTGCGCGGTCCGGCGACCGATGCCGCCTACCTGCGCAGCGTCCTCGATCACGTCGACGGGCCCGTGGTCCTGGTCGGCCACTCCTACGGCGGCACCGTCATCAGCCAGGCCGCCGCGGGCCTCGAGGACAAGGTGAAGGCCCTGGTCTACATCGCGGCGTTCCTGCCGGACACGGGCGAGAGCTCGATCGGACTGACGAACAAGTTCCCCGGCAGCACCCTCGGCGAGGCCGTCGAGTCCGTCAACTACGCCCTGCCCGAAGGCGGTCAAGGCGCGGACGTGTACATCAAGCCGGAGAAGTTCCGCAACCAGTTCGCCGCGGACGTGCCGGCGGGCAAGGCAAGGCTCATGGCTGCCGGCCAGCGCCCGGTCGCCGCCGCCGCCCTGGAGGAGAAGTCCACCGAGGCCGCATGGAAGAGGATCCCCTCCTGGTCGCTGGTCACTACGGAGGACCGCAACATCCCCGTGGCCGCCCAGCGCTTCATGTCGGCCCGCGCCAAGGCCCGCACGACGACCATCGACGCGTCGCACGCGGTATCCGTGTCCCGCCCCGACGCAGTCACCCGCATCGTCGAGCAGGCGGCCCGCACGGTCCGATGACCGACGGTCCCGGCCTGTCACCCGACACACCTCACCGCACCCGCACAGCCGTGCCCGATCGTGCACCGCACCACCAGACGCATTCACACCGGAAGGCAGAAACCACCATGGCGTTCATCACCGTCGACCAGGAAAACTCCACCAGCATCGAGCTGTACTACGAGGACCACGGCACGGGGCAGCCGGTCGTGCTGATTCACGGCTACCCGCTCGACGGCCACTCCTGGGAGAAGCAGTCCGCCGCACTCCTGTCGGCCGGCTACCGAGTGATCACGTACGACCGGCGCGGTTTCGGCCGCTCCAGCCAGCCCACCACCGGCTACGACTACGACACCTTCGCCGCCGACCTGAACGTGGTACTGGAGACCCTCGACCTCAACGACGCCGTCCTGGTGGGCTTCTCCATGGGCACCGGTGAAGTCGGCCGTTACTTGGGCACCTACGGCTCCGACCGGATCGCCAAGGCCGCCTTCCTCGCCTCCCTCGAACCCTTCCTCCTCAAGACCGATGACAACCCCGGCGGCGTCGACGGCACCATCTTCAAGGACATCGAAGGTGCCGTCACCGCCGACCGCTACGCCTACTTCACCGAGTTCTACGAGAACTTCTACAACCTCGACGAGAACCTGGGCACCCGCATCAGCGAGGAGGCCGTCCGTAACAGCTGGAACGTCGCCGCCGGGGCCTCCTCGTACGCCTCGCTGGCCTGCGTGGCCACCTGGTCGACCGACTTCCGTGCTGACGTGTCCAAGATCGACGTCCCGGCGCTGATCCTGCACGGCACCGCCGACCGCATCCTGCCCATCGAAGCAACCGGAGAACGCTTCCACCAGGCGCTCCCGCAGGCCGACTACGTCGTCATCGACGGCGCCCCCCACGGCCTGCTGTGGACCCATGCCCAGGAAGTCACCGACGCCCTCCTCGCCTTCCTCGCCAAGTGACCAGCGGCTGATGCCTCACCTGTCGCGAGGTGGCGCCCGGACGGCTACGTACCGGGCGGGAAGCCGAGCCGTACCCGCGCTGCCGCAGGCAGGAGCCTGAGCCGCGCGGAACATGCCGTCGAGCCGACGACAGTGGTCGCCGCACATCGCGGCAGCAGCACGACCGGGCAGCCGGGCAGGGGCTTTGTCCTGCCGGACTCTCCGACACGAGATGCCCGCCCACGCGGCTGGGCGGGCGTCTCGCCGGGGACGGCGCCAGCCGCGGGCGGGGTACCGCAGCGGGCGCCGCACAGAACAGCAGGTCTCGGAACGGGGGCCACGGGAGAGGGCCCGTTCGCCCGTGGGACTTCGACGTGGCGGGCCGACAGGCCCGTGCACGTTCCCCATGGCACGGGCTCGGTGCTGGACCTTGCAGTTGCTGCAAGGCCGAGGATGGCAGCATGTTGTCGATCAGCGATTTCAGCGAGATGTGTGACCTGCCGCCGCAGACACTTCGGTACTACCACGCCGAAGGCCTGCTCGTTCCGGCCGATGTCGATCAGCGGACCGGCTACCGCTCCTACACGTTCGGGCAGGTCGAACGGGCCATGCTGATCACTGTCCTGCGCGGCGCCGGTATGAGCGTGACGCTCGTCCGACGGGCTCTCGACCAACCTGACGAGGCGCTGGTCCTCTTGCGGCAGCACGTGGCGGAGGTCCGACAACAGCGCCGAACCCAGGACGAGGCCATGAGAGACGCACGCGAGTTGCTCACCTCACCCCCCGAGGCGGTCCTGCGCCGCGTGGACAAGATGACCGTGGCGTCGAAGGCGGTACCGCGCCCGCCCTCCGGGCGCAACCGGTACGACTGGCATGCGGCCGACGCCGCGGTCACCGCCGCTGTTCAGGATGTGGTGAAAACCGTGGAGTCGTACGGAGCCGTGGTGGCCGGGACGTCTTGGCGAACCCTGGCCGCCGAGACCCCGGAGCAGAAGAGCCGAATCCTCGCGGGCGAGGAGCCGCAATGGCTGGTCAAAGTCCCCGTTGTGGCGGACGAAAGGACGTTGACGTCTCTACCTGCCGACATCGAGGTGGAGACGTTCGAACCCCGGGACGAGCTGTCGATCTTCATGCCGGGCAAGAGCTCGATGGTCAAGCACGGCACTGCGCTCTCGCGTCTCCTCGCGCACCCCTTGGACGCCGCCTACGTCGACACCTCCCGTATGCGTCACCTGCTTCACCCCGACGGGGTCGAAACCGCCACGGCCGTGTGCGAGTTCCGTGAGCCGGACGCCGTCGAGTGACCCCAGGACCGCCGTCGCTGTCCCTGCGGGAGCTGCCCGGGACGCTGCGCCGGGGGAGCTACGTCGTGATCCTCCTCGTGACGATCAACCGTCTGGCCCCCCGAGGAACCCGACGGCATCCGCCGCCTGCTGCTCACCCTCGCCGCCGAGCAGCAGCGGGAAGGAGGCGCCCCCGACGCCTAGCCACGTCGACGGATCAGTTCAATCGCCTCGGGCAGTGTGTTCGTCTCCATGGCCGGGAACCTACGGCAGGCTCTCAGGAACGACTCCGACGGGTGTGCGTTCCGCGTCCGCTGACAAGCACGTGGTCGTCATGCCGCGGCCGGTTCCGGTTGAGGCGGCTGGGCTGTCCATCGGCGATGGCCTGGGCACCACGAACTTTACGGTTCTTCAGCCAGGTCGCGAGGCGGCTTGGGCCGACCCGGCGCAGACCAGCCGGAGTCCGGTAGCCGGTCAGCAGGATGAGTGCGGACTTGGAGGCGGCGTAGTCGAAGGTCCGTTCCAGGGCAGGGAAGTACTCCGGCAGCTGTGCCCGCATCCGGTTGATGGCGCGGGTTCGTTCTGCGACGAGGTCGCAGCGGCGGCCGGTGAGGATCTTCAGGTCCACCGCGATCTCGTCCCACTCCTGCAAGGGCTGCAGGTCCCGACGTATCCGGGCCTGGTCGGCGATGACGTAGGCGTCCTTCGCGTCGGTCTTGCCGTCTCCGCGGTAGCCACGGGAGGCGTGGTGGACGGTGCGGCCGGGAATGTAGAGCAGCCGCTGACCATGGCCGGTGAGCAGAGCGATCAGAAGTGCGCCCCCGCCGGCGTTCAGGTCGACGGCCCGGGTCACCGGGCCGTCCTCGGCCAGTGCCAGGACGCCGCCCATCAGCTCCAGGAGCTCCGGCTCGTTGTTCGGCACCCGGCGCGAGAGCACCTTCGCCCCGCCCGTGTCGATCACCGGGCAGTGGTGCGCGGCCTTGCCGGCATCCGTTCCCGCCCAGAGCTCGGGCACCCGAGCTTCCCTCGTCGTCCGGTTGACTGGTCCCTGCAGGCGACCACGCCAACGTGTCCTTACGAAGCGATCTGTGTTCGCTCATCCCCATGAGTGGCCGTGTCGTCGCGGGGCACTGGGCGGCCAACCAGTCAAAGCCACAACCACGGCATGAGCGCTCCTGGCCACACCCAGGCCCCTGGGTCTCCCGATCGTACGAAGGACCGGAATCCACCCGCCCACAAGGCAAGGAGTGTTCCGACGGCCACGGGGTCACAGCGGTGGTCACGGACGCACCGGAACGGGCCGGTGCGGGGCCCGCACGGGGGCGAGGGCGGACGCGCCCTCTGAACAGGCGAAACGGGGCGTTCCGGCATCAGGCGTCAGCCTCCGGCGCGTCCGTTTCAGGACTCGTCATCCCTCGGGCGGGGGAGCGGGCCCCACCGCCGCGGCATCGGGCACGGAAACGCCGGGTGGGCGGGGCCCGGAGGCCCCGCCCACCCGGCGGCACGTTTCTGCGAGGGGGCTCTCCCCGCTCGCTCAGCTCTCGTCGTGGGAGACCGCGCGGCGCGCGTCCGCGTCCAGCACGCCCCAGCTGATGAGCTGCTCCGTCAGAACGGACGGCGACTGGTCGTAGATCACGGCGAGGGTGCGCAGGTCGTCCTGGCGGATCGAGAGCACCTTGCCGTTGTAGTCACCGCGCTGGCTCTGGATGGTCGCCGCGTAGCGCTGCAGCGGACCGGCCTTCTCCGGCGGGACGTGGGCGAGGCGCTCCAGGTCCAGGACGAGCTTCGGCGGCGGCTCGGCGGCCCCGCCCGGCGTCGTGCCGGGCAGCAGCTCCTGCACCGGAACCCCGTAGAAATCCGCCAGCTCGGCGAGGCGCTGCACGGTCACGGCACGGTCACCGCGCTCGTACGAGCCGACCACGACGGCCTTCCAGCGGCCCTGGGACTTCTCCTCCACGCCGTGGAGGGAGAGGCCCTGCTGGGTGCGGATGGCACGGAGTTTGGCCCCGAGCTGTTTTGCGTATTCGCTGGACATATGGCTCCCCGGACGCTGGAACAGTGTGCGGCTCCGCCGCGTGGCTGGTAACTCACTGTGAGGTTACGCAGCGTTACTTGGATGCGTCAAGCCGAATGGTCCGGACCGGCGGCCTCCCGGGGGCGGTGCCAGGGCCGGGCACAAGCCCTGGTAGCGTGGATGACGCAATTTCGACGTCCTTTAACGATCCGTCCCGTGAGGCGGAGAAGGAGGTCCGTTCCCATGGACGCACAGCACGACGACACCGGCAACGCGGCGCGCCCCGTTCTCGAGGCCCCCGACATCGCCCGTGTCCTGACCCGGATCGCCCACGAGATCGTCGAACGCGCCAAGGGCGCCGACGACGTGGTGCTCCTCGGCATCCCGACGCGCGGGGTCTTCCTCGCCCGCCGGCTGGCCGACAAGCTGGAGCAGATCACCGGCCGGAAGACGCCGGTCGGATCGCTCGACATCACCATGTACCGCGACGACCTGCGGCTCCGCCCGGCGCGCGCCCTGGCCCGCACCGACATCCCCGGCGAGGGGATCGAAGGCGGCCTGGTCGTCCTGGTCGACGACGTGCTCTTCTCCGGCCGGACCATCCGCGCCGCCCTCGACGCGCTCGGCGACATCGGCCGCCCGCGCGCGGTGCAGCTCGCGGTCCTCGTCGACCGCGGCCACCGGGAACTCCCGATCCGCGCGGACTACGTCGGCAAGAACCTCCCCACGTCGCTGCGGGAGACGGTCAAGGTCCAGCTCGCCGAGGAGGACGGCCGCGACGCCGTGCTGCTCGGCGTCAAGCAGGCCGCCCCCGCGGACCCGCGGTAGCCCGAACCCTCCCGTACGCCCTTCCGGGGGCCGTACGGCGGCTCCCGCGCGCCCGCATGCCTGAAACTCCCTCCAGCCACCCGGAGTACCCCAGATGAAGCGCCACCTCATCTCGGCCGCCGACCTCACCCGCGACGACGCCGTCCTGATCCTCGACACCGCCGAGGAGATGGCCCGGGTCGCGGACCGGCCGATCAAGAAGCTCCCCACCCTGCGCGGCCGTACCGTCGTCAACCTCTTCTTCGAGGACTCGACCCGTACCCGCATCTCCTTCGAGGCGGCCGCCAAGCGGCTCTCCGCCGACGTCATCAACTTCTCCGCCAAGGGCTCCTCGGTCTCCAAGGGCGAGTCCCTGAAGGACACCGCGCTGACCCTGGAGGCGATGGGCGCCGACGCCGTCGTCATCCGGCACGGCGCCTCCGGCGCCCCCTACCGCCTCGCCACCTCCGGCTGGATCGACGGAGCCGTGGTCAACGCCGGAGACGGCACCCACGAGCACCCCACCCAGGCCCTGCTGGACGCCTTCACCGTGCGCCGCCGCCTCATCGGCGCCGACGCCGGCCTCGGCCGCGACCTCGAAGGCCGCCGCATCACCATCGTCGGCGACATCCTGCACAGCCGCGTCGCCCGCTCCAACGTCCACCTCCTCACCACCCTCGGCGCGCACGTCACCCTGGTGGCCCCGCCCACCCTCGTGCCCGTGGGCGTCGAGCAGTGGCCCTGCGACGTCAGCTACAGCCTGGACGACGTGCTGTCGGCGTCCGACGCGGTGATGATGCTGCGTGTGCAGCGCGAGAGGATGAACGCCGCCTACTTCCCGACCGAGCGCGAGTACTCCCGCCGCTACGGCCTGGACGGCGAGCGGATGGCGAGGATGCCCGACCACGCCGTCGTCATGCACCCCGGCCCGATGGTCCGCGGCATGGAGATCACCGCCGAGGTGGCCGACTCCGACCGCTGCACCGTCGTCGAGCAGGTCGCCAACGGCGTCTCCATCCGCATGGCCGTGCTCTACCTGCTGCTCGGCGGCTCCGACACCGCGCTGTCCGCCGCCCCCGCCCGTACCGAGGAGAACAAGTGACCATGAGCAAGACCATCATCCGCGGTGCGCGGATCCTCGGCGGCGAGCCCGCGGACGTCCTGATCGACGGCGAGACCATCGCCGAGGTCGGCGCCGGCCTCGACGCCGACGGCGCCACCGTCGTCGAGGCCGAGGGGCGGATCCTGCTGCCCGGCCTGGTCGACCTCCACACCCACCTGCGCGAGCCCGGCCGCGAGGACTCCGAGACCGTCCTCACCGGCACCCGGGCCGCCGCCATCGGCGGCTTCACCGCCGTGCACGCCATGGCCAACACCTTCCCCGTCGCCGACACCGCCGGCGTCGTCGAGCAGGTCTGGCGGCTCGGCAGGGAGTCCGGCTACTGCGACGTCCAGCCCGTCGGCGCCGTCACCGTGGGCCTGGAGGGCAAGCAGCTCGCCGAGCTGGGCGCCATGCACGACTCCGCCGCCGGGGTGAAGGTCTTCTCCGACGACGGCAAGTGCGTCGACGACGCGGTGATCATGCGCCGGGCCCTGGAGTACGTGAAGGCCTTCGACGGCGTCGTCGCCCAGCACGCCCAGGAGCCCCGCCTCACCGAGGGGGCCCAGATGAACGAGGGCGTCGTCTCCGCCGAACTCGGGCTCGGCGGCTGGCCCGCCGTGGCCGAGGAGTCGATCATCGCCCGCGACGTCCTCCTCGCCGCCCACGTCGGCTCCCGCGTCCACATCTGCCACCTCTCCACCGCCGGCTCCGTGGAGATCGTCCGCTGGGCCAAGTCCAAGGGCTGGAACGTCACCGCCGAGGTGACCCCCCACCACCTCCTCCTCACCGACGAACTGGTCCGCACCTACGACCCGGTCTACAAGGTGAACCCGCCGCTGCGCACCGAGGCCGACGTCCTGGCCCTGCGCGAGGCGCTCGCCGACGGCACGATCGACTGCGTCGCCACCGACCACGCCCCGCACCCGCACGAGGACAAGGACTGCGAGTGGGCCGCCGCCGCCATGGGCATGGTGGGGCTGGAGACCGCGCTCTCGGTCGTCCAGCAGACGATGGTGGACACCGGACTGCTCGACTGGGCGGGCGTAGCCGACCGCATGTCCTTCCGCCCCGCAGCCATCGGCCGGCTGGAGGGACACGGCCGCCCCGTCTCGGCGGGTGAGCCCGCCAACCTCACCCTGGTCGATCCGGCATACCGTGGAGCCGTGGACCCCGCGGGCTTCGCGTCCCGCAGCCGCAACACCCCCTACGAGGGCCGTGAGCTGCCGGGCCGCGTCACCCACACCTTCCTGCGGGGCCGTGCCACGGTCGTCGACGGGAAGCTCGCGTGACTACTCTGACCCCCCTGTACCACCTGGCCGCCGAGCAGAAGTCGGCGGAAGTGACGGACTGGGCCGCCCGCATCGCCTGGGTGATCGGCCTGCTCGTCCTCATCGCACTCGTCTACTGGCTGATGCGCCAGGGCTGGAAGTGGCGCGCCAGCCTCCAGTCCGATCTGCCGGAGCTGCCGCAGGCCCCCGAGGACTTCGCCTCCGACGAGCCGCTGCTGACGCTCCAGGGGCGCTACCACGCCTCCACCACCGCCGGGCAGTGGCTCGACCGGATCGTCGCGCACGGGCTGGGCACCCGCAGCCGTACCGAGCTGACGCTCACCGCCCGCGGCCTGCGCGTCGAGCGCCCCGGGGCCACCGACTTCTTCGTCCCGGCCGACGCCCTGCGCGAGGCCCGCCTCGACAAGGCGCTCGCGGGCAAGGTCCTCCCCGAGGGCGGCCTGCTGATCATCACTTGGGCGCACGGCGGGACGCTGATCGACTCCGGCTTCCGCTCCGACCGCGCCGCCGAGCACCAGGCCTGGGTCGACGCCGTCGGCCGGATCGCCGGCGCCCCGGCCGCCACGGAACTCACCAGCACCACTACGGAAGGCACCGCACGATGACGATCTCCACCCGGGGGGCCCGCACCCCTGCCGTACTCGTCCTGGAGGACGGCCGCGCCTTCCGCGGCCGCGCCTACGGGGCCGTGGGGGAGACCTTCGGCGAGGCGGTGTTCTCCACCGGCATGACCGGCTACCAGGAGACGCTGACCGACCCCTCGTACCACCGCCAGGTCGTCGTCATGACGGCCCCGCACGTCGGCAACACCGGCGTCAACGACGAGGACCCCGAGTCCGCCCGCATCTGGGTCTCCGGCTACGTCGTCCGCGACCCCGCCCGCAAGCCCTCCAACTGGCGCTCGCGGCGCACGCTCGACGAGGAGCTGGCGGCCCAGGGCGTCGTCGGCATCAGCGGCGTCGACACCCGCGCCCTCACCCGCCACCTGCGCGAGCGCGGCGCCATGCGCGTCGGGATCTTCTCCGGCGAGGCGATCCCCGACGAGGGCACCCTGCTCGCCAAGGTCCGCCAGGCCCCCGAGATGACCGGCGCCGACCTCTCCGCCGAGGTCGCCACCAAGGAGAGCTACGTCGTCCCCGCGATCGGCACGAAGAAGTTCACCGTCGCCGCGATCGACCTCGGCATCAAGGGCATGACCCCGCACCGGATGGCCGAGCGCGGCATCGAGGTCCACGTGCTGCCCGCCACCGCCACCCTGGAGGAGGTGTACGCGGTGGAGCCGGACGGCGTCTTCTTCTCCAACGGCCCCGGCGACCCCTCCACCGCCGACCACCCCGTCGCCCTCATGCGCGGCGTCCTGGAGCGCTCCACCCCGCTCTTCGGCATCTGCTTCGGCAACCAGATCCTCGGCCGCGCCCTCGGCTTCGGCACCTACAAGCTGAAGTACGGCCACCGCGGCATCAACCAGCCGGTGCAGGACCGCACCACCGGCAAGGTCGAGGTCACCGCGCACAACCACGGCTTCGCCGTCGACGCCCCGCTGGACAAGGTCTCCGACACGGAGTTCGGCCGCGCCGAGGTCTCCCACGTCTGCCTGAACGACCAGGTGGTCGAGGGCCTCCGGCTCCTGGACAGGCCGGCCTTCAGCGTCCAGTACCACCCCGAGGCCGCCGCCGGCCCGCACGACGCCGCCTACCTCTTCGACCGCTTCGTATCCCTGATGGAGGACCAGCGTGCCTAAGCGCTCCGATATCCAGTCCGTCCTGGTCATCGGCTCCGGTCCGATCGTCATCGGCCAGGCCGCCGAGTTCGACTACTCCGGCACCCAGGCCTGCCGCGTCCTGAAGGCCGAGGGCCTGCGCGTCATCCTGGTGAACTCCAACCCGGCGACGATCATGACCGATCCGGAGATCGCCGACGCCACCTACGTCGAGCCGATCACCCCCGAGTTCGTCGAGAAGATCATCGCCAAGGAGCGCCCCGACGCCCTCCTGCCCACCCTCGGCGGCCAGACCGCGCTGAACACCGCGATCTCCATGCACGAGAACGGCGTCCTGGAGAAGTACGGCGTCGAACTGATCGGCGCCAACGTCGAGGCGATCAACAAGGGCGAGGACCGCGACCTCTTCAAGGGCGTCGTCGAGGCCGTCAAGGAGAAGATCGGCTACGGCGAGTCCGCCCGCTCGGTGATCTGCCACTCCATGGACGACGTCCTCGCCGGCGTCGACACCCTCGGCGGCTACCCCGTCGTCGTCCGGCCCTCCTTCACCATGGGCGGCGCCGGCTCCGGCTTCGCCCACGACGAGGAGGAGCTGCGCCGCATCGCCGGACAGGGCCTCACGCTCTCCCCGACCACCGAGGTCCTCCTGGAGGAGTCCATCCTCGGCTGGAAGGAGTACGAGCTGGAGCTGATGCGCGACCGACACGACAACGTCGTGGTCGTCTGCTCCATCGAGAACTTCGACCCGATGGGCGTCCACACAGGCGACTCCATCACCGTCGCCCCGGCCATGACGCTCACCGACCGCGAGTACCAGCGGCTGCGCGACGTCGGCATCGCCATCATCCGCGAGGTCGGCGTCGACACCGGCGGCTGCAACATCCAGTTCGCCATCGATCCCGCCGACGGCCGGGTCATCGTCATCGAGATGAACCCGCGCGTCTCCCGCTCCTCGGCGCTCGCCTCCAAGGCCACCGGCTTCCCGATCGCCAAGATCGCCGCCAAGCTGGCCGTGGGCTACACCCTGGACGAGATCCCCAACGACATCACCGAGAAGACGCCGGCCTCCTTCGAGCCGACCCTCGACTACGTCGTCGTCAAGGCCCCGCGGTTCGCCTTCGAGAAGTTCCCCTCCGCCGACTCCACCCTCACCACCACCATGAAGTCGGTGGGCGAGGCCATGGCGATCGGCCGGAACTTCACCGAAGCCCTCCAGAAGGCCCTGCGCTCGCTGGAGAAGAAGGGCTCCCAGTTCGCCTTCACCGGCCCGGTCGGCGACAAGGCCGAGCTGCTGGCCGAGGCGGTCCGCCCGACCGACGGCCGCATCAACACCGTCATGCAGGCCATCCGCGCCGGAGCCACCCAGGAGGAGGTCTTCGACGCCACGAAGATCGACCCCTGGTTCGTCGACCAGCTCTTCCTGATCAAGGAGATCGCCGACGAGCTGGCCGCCGCCGAGCGCCTGGACGCCGACCTGATCGCCGAGGCCAAGCGGCACGGCTTCTCCGACGCCCAGATCGGCGAGATCCGCGGGCTGCGCGAGGACGTCGTCCGCGAGGTCCGGCACGCACTCGGCATCCGCCCGGTCTACAAGACGGTCGACACCTGCGCCGCCGAGTTCGCCGCGAGGACGCCGTACTTCTACTCCTCCTACGACGAGGAGAGCGAGGTCGCGCCCCGCACCAAGCCGGCCGTCATCATCCTCGGCTCGGGCCCCAACCGCATCGGCCAGGGCATCGAGTTCGACTACTCCTGCGTGCACGCCTCCTTCGCCCTGAGCGACGCCGGCTACGAGACCGTCATGGTCAACTGCAACCCCGAGACCGTCTCCACCGACTACGACACCTCCGACCGGCTCTACTTCGAGCCGCTCACCCTGGAGGACGTCCTGGAGATCGTGCACGCCGAATCGCTGGCCGGCCCGATCGCCGGCGTCGTCGTGCAGCTCGGCGGCCAGACCCCGCTCGGCCTCGCCCAGGCGCTCAAGGACAACGGCGTCCCCGTCGTCGGCACCTCCCCGGAGGCCATCCACGCCGCCGAGGACCGCGGCGCCTTCGGCCGGGTCCTGGCCGAGGCCGGACTGCCCGCGCCCAAGCACGGCACCGCCACCACCTTCGGCGAGGCCAAGGCCATCGCCGACGAGATCGGCTACCCCGTCCTCGTACGCCCGTCCTACGTGCTGGGCGGACGCGGCATGGAGATCGTGTACGACGAGACGCGCCTGGCGTCGTACATCTCCGAGTCCACCGAGATCAGCCCCACCCGGCCGGTCCTGGTCGACCGCTTCCTCGACGACGCCATCGAGATCGACGTGGACGCCCTCTACGACGGCCGCGAGCTCTACCTCGGCGGCGTCATGGAGCACATCGAGGAGGCCGGCATCCACTCCGGCGACTCGGCCTGCGCCCTGCCCCCGATCACCCTCGGCGGCTTCGACATCAAGCGGCTGCGCGCCTCCACCGAGTCCATCGCCAAGGGCGTCGGCGTGCTCGGGCTGATCAACATCCAGTTCGCGCTCTCCGGCGACATCCTCTACGTCCTGGAGGCCAACCCGCGCGCCTCCCGCACGGTCCCCTTCACCTCGAAGGCGACCGCCGTCCCGCTCGCCAAGGCCGCCGCCCGCATCTCGCTGGGCGCGACCATCGCCGAGCTGCGCGAGGAGGGCCTGCTGCCGAGGACCGGCGACGGCGGCACCCTGCCGCTGGACGCGCCGATCTCCGTCAAGGAGGCCGTGATGCCGTGGTCGCGCTTCCGCGACATCCACGGCCGGGGCGTGGACACGGTCCTCGGCCCGGAGATGCGCTCCACCGGCGAGGTCATGGGCATCGACTCGGTCTTCGGCACGGCGTACGCCAAGTCGCAGGCCGGCGCCTACGGGCCGCTGCCCACCTCGGGCCGCGCGTTCATCTCGGTCGCCAACCGGGACAAGCGCTCGATGATCTTCCCGGCCCGCGAGCTGGTCGCCCACGGCTTCGAGCTGATGGCCACCTCCGGCACCGCCGAGGTCCTCAAGCGCAACGGCATCAACGCCACCGTCGTGCGCAAGCAGTCCGAGGGCCCCGGGCCCAACGGCGAGAAGACCATCGTCCAGCACATCCACGACGGCGAGGTCGACCTCATCGTCAACACGCCGTACGGCACCGGCGGCCGGCTCGACGGCTACGAGATCCGCACCGCGGCCGTCTCCCGCTCCGTACCGTGCCTGACCACGGTCCAGGCGCTCGCCGCCGCCGTCCAGGGCATCGACGCCCTCAACCACGGCGGCGTGGGGGTCCGTTCCCTCCAGGAACACGCCGAGCGTCTGACAGCGGCCCGCGACTAGCCGCCCGACAGGGGGACACCGGAAACGGTGTCCCCCTGTCCGCGAGCCCCCGAGCCACCCAGCACCCGAGGACACCTCCCCATGTACCAGCTCTTCTTCCGGCTCGTCTTCCGGCGGATGGACCCCGAGCGGGCCCACCACGCCGCCTTCCGCTGGATCCGCCTCGCCGCCCGCGTCCCCGTCCTGCGCACCTACGTCGCCGCCGCCCTGGCGCCCCGTTACGAGGAACTGCGCACCGAGGCCCTCGGCCTGCGGATGCACGGCCCCTTCGGGCTCGCCGCGGGCTTCGACAAGAACGCCGTCGCGATCGACGGCATGGCGATGCTCGGCTTCGGCCACATCGAGATCGGCACCGTCACCGGTGAACCGCAGCCCGGCAACCCCAAGAAGCGCCTCTTCCGGCTGGTCGCCGACCGCGCCCTGATCAACCGCATGGGCTTCAACAACGAGGGCTCCGCCGCCGTCGCCGCCCGCCTCGCCGCCCGCAACCCGGTCTTCCGCACCACCGTCGGCGTCAACATCGGCAAGACCAAGACCGTCCCGGAGGCCGAGGCCGCCGCCGACTACGTGAAGTCCACCGAGCGGCTGGCCGCCCACGCCGACTACCTGGTCGTCAACGTCTCCTCGCCCAACACCCCCGGCCTGCGCAACCTCCAGGCCACCGAGTCGCTGCGCCCGCTGCTCACCGCCGTCCGCGAGGCCGCCGACCGCACCGTCACCACCCGGCGCGTCCCGCTGCTCGTCAAGATCGCCCCGGACCTCGCGGACGAGGACGTCGACGCGGTCGCCGACCTCGCCGTGGAGCTGGGCCTGGACGGCATCATCGCCACCAACACCACCATCGCCCGCGAGGGGCTGGGCCTGAAGTCCGGCCCGGAGCTGGTGGGGGAGGCCGGCGGACTCTCCGGCGCGCCCCTCAAGGAGCGCTCGCTGGCGGTCCTGAGCCGCCTGTACGCCCGCGTGGGGGACCGGATCACACTCGTGGGCGTCGGGGGCGTCGAGAACGCCGAGGACGCCTGGCAGCGCATCCTCGCCGGGGCCACCCTCGTCCAGGGCTACAGCGCCTTCATCTACGAGGGCCCCTGCTACGCCCGCGCGATCCACAAGGGGCTCGCCGCCCGGCTCGCCGCCTCCCCGTACGCCACCCTCGCCGAGGCCGTCGGCGCCGAGACCCGGAAGAAGGCCGCCCCGTGACCCCCGCCCCCTTCGGCGCCCGTCTGCGCCACGCCATGGACACCCGCGGGCCGCTCTGCGTCGGCATCGACCCGCACGCCTCCCTGCTCGCCTCCTGGGGGCTGGACGACGACATCGCCGGCCTGGAGCGCTTCACCCGGACCGTCGTGGAGGCGCTGGCCGACCGGGTCGCCGTCCTCAAGCCGCAGTCCGCGTTCTTCGAGCGGTTCGGATCGCGCGGCGTCGCCGTCCTGGAGAAGGCCGTCGAGGAGGCGCGTGCGGCCGGGGCGCTGGTCCTGATGGACGCCAAGCGCGGCGACATCGGCTCCACCATGGGCGCGTACGCGGCGGCCTACCTGGACAAGGACTCGCCGCTCTTCTCGGACGCGGTCACCGTCTCGCCGTACCTGGGCTTCGGCTCGCTGCGCCCGGCGCTGGACGCCGCCGCCGCCTCCGGCGCGGGCGTCTTCGTCCTCGCCCTCACCTCCAACCCGGAGGGCGCCGAGGTCCAGCGGGCCACCGCCGCCGACGGCCGCTCGCTCGCCCAGCTGATGCTCGACCAGCTGGCCGCCGAGAACGCCGGGGCGACCCCGCTCGGCTCGGTCGGCGCGGTGGTCGGAGCGACCCTCGGCGACGCCGGGGTGAACCTGGCCGTCAACGGTCCGCTCCTCGCACCCGGCATCGGGGCCCAGGGAGCGACCCCCGCGGATCTCCCGGCGGTCTTCGGCGACGCGGTGGGCAACGTGGTGCCCAGCGTGAGCCGGGGCGTGCTCCGCCACGGTCCGGACGTGTCCGGGCTGCGCGAAGCAGCCGAACGGTTCGCGGACGAGGTCCGCGACGCCGTCTCCGGCAGCCGACCCTGACATGTTTACAACGCGTTGACGAATTACTGACGGCAAACCTGGTTGATATGTCGGAAAAATCCTGGTCGGCCACAGCTGACCAGGACTTTTCGCCTGTTCTCGCTGACTACGGCGGCCCTGGGCGCTAGTCTCCGTCGAGAGCGGCGGAGCACAGCGTGTTCTCCGCTCACCTGGTGGGGGCGTCCAGCTTCCCGCCGGTCCGTATCCGACAGATCGACATCCGAGGTGACGTAGGCGTGGCTCTTCCGCCCCTTACCCCTGAACAGCGCGCAGCCGCGCTCGAAAAGGCCGCCGCGGCTCGCCGGGAGCGGGCCGAGGTCAAGAATCGACTCAAGCACTCCGGCGCCTCCCTCCACGAGGTCATCAAGCAGGGCCAGGAGAACGACGTCATCGGGAAGATGAAGGTCTCCGCACTGCTGGAGTCCCTGCCCGGCGTCGGCAAGGTCCGCGCCAAGCAGATCATGGAGCGGCTCGGCATCTCCGAGAGCCGCCGGGTCAGGGGTCTTGGCTCCAACCAGATCGCATCCCTGGAGCGTGAGTTCGGCGGCAGCCCCGCCTGACGTTCTCAGGCACCCCTGAGAACCTGGATAATCGCCCCATGGCTGCAACATCCCGGGGGACGTCCCCCGCACCCCCGGACGTACGTCCGCGGCTGACCGTGCTCTCCGGCCCCTCGGGGGTCGGCAAGAGCACGGTCGTCGCCCATATGCGCTCCGTGCACCCCGAGGTCTGGCTCTCCGTGTCGGCGACGACGCGCAAGCCGCGCCCCGGGGAGCGCGACGGCGTTCACTACTTCTTCGTGGACGACGAGGAGTTCGACAAGCTCATCGCCAACGGCGAGCTGCTGGAGTGGGCCGAGTTCGCGGGAAACCGCTACGGCACGCCGCGCCGCGCCGTGCTGGACCGCCTGGAGGCCGGCGAGCCGGTCCTCCTGGAGATCGACCTCCAGGGCGCGCGCCTGGTCCGCCAGTCGATGGCCGACGCGCGCCTGGTCTTCCTGGCCCCGCCGAGCTGGGAGGAGCTGGTGCGCCGGCTCACCGGCCGCGGCACCGAGGCTCCCGAGGTCATCGAGCGCCGGCTCGCCGCCGCCAAGGTCGAGCTGGCCGCCGAGGCGGAGTTCGATACGACGCTCGTCAACACCTCCGTCGAGGATGTCGCACGCGAGCTGCTAGCCTTGATGCTTCAGGCCTAGATCTCGTGCGGTCGTTCTCCGATCTCCTTGATCTTTGATCTACACCCCCTTCGGAAGGCAGAGAGTGTCCTCTTCCATCACCACGCCCGAGGGCATCATCAACCCGCCGATTGATGAGCTCCTCGAGGCCACCGACTCGAAGTACAGCCTGGTGATCTACGCGGCCAAGCGCGCCCGCCAGATCAACGCGTACTACTCGCAGCTCGGTGAAGGCCTCCTCGAGTACGTCGGTCCGCTCGTCGACACCCACGTGCACGAGAAGCCGCTGTCGATCGCGCTCCGCGAGATCAACGCCGGTCTGCTGACCTCCGAGGCCATCGAGGGCCCCGCGCAGTAAGCGCCTCGGCACCACCGCACTCCCACTCCAGGCCCGGCGGCCCGTCCGCCGGGCCTGAGGTGTGTCCGGGGCCGGATGAGCGCGCCGCGGGCGGTGAGGCAGCATGGACCGGCAGGCGCAACAGGACGTTGCGCCCTCATGTCGCCGTGACGGCGCCGAGTGCGGGGAGACGCAGTGGACAAGCCGAAGGTGGTCCTGGGGGTCAGCGGGGGCATCGCCGCCTACAAGGCGTGCGAGCTGCTGCGGCGGCTGACCGAGTCCGGCCACGACGTACGGGTCGTGCCGACCGCCGCCTCGCTGCACTTCGTGGGGGCGGCCACCTGGTCGGCGCTCTCCGGCCACCCGGTCTCCGACGAGGTCTGGCAGGACGTCCACGAGGTCCCGCACGTGCGGATCGGGCAGGAGGCCGACCTCGTGGTGGTCGCCCCGGCCACCGCGGACATGCTGGCCAAGGCGGCCCACGGGCTCGCCGACGACCTGCTCACCAACACGCTCCTGACCGCGCGCTGCCCGGTGGTCTTCGCCCCCGCGATGCACACGGAGATGTGGGAGCACCCGGCCACCCAGGAGAACGTGGCGACCCTGCGCCGCCGGGGCGCGGTCGTCATCGAGCCCGCGGTCGGCCGGCTCACCGGTGTCGACACCGGCAAGGGCCGGCTCCCCGACCCCGGCGAGATCTTCGAGGTCTGCCGCCGGGTGCTGACGCGCGGGGTCGCCGAGCCCGACCTCGCGGGCCGCCACGTGGTGATCAGCGCCGGCGGCACCCGTGAACCGCTCGACCCGGTCCGCTTCCTGGGCAACCGCTCCTCCGGCAAGCAGGGGTACGCGCTGGCGCGGACCGCCGTGGCCAGGGGCGCCCGGGTCACCCTGATCGAGGCCAACACCGGCCTGGCCGACCCGGCCGGGGCAGACGTCGTGCGTGTGGGCACGGCCGTCCAGCTCCGCGAGGCCGTGCTGAAGGCCGCCCCCGGGGCGGACGTCGTGGTGATGGCCGCCGCCGTCGCCGACTTCCGCCCCGCCGAGTACGCCACCGGCAAGATCAAGAAGAAGGACGGCGAGGAGGCTCCCGCCGTCACCCTCGTCCGCAACCCCGACATCCTCGCCGAGGTCTCCGCCGAGCGGGCCCGGCCGGGGCAGCTGGTCGTCGGATTCGCAGCCGAGACCGACGACGTCCTGGCCAACGGCCGGGCGAAGCTGCGCCGCAAGGGGTGCGACCTCCTCGTGGTCAACGAGGTGGGGGAGCGCAGGACCTTCGGCGCGGAGGAGAACGAGGCGGTCGTCCTCGCCGCCGACGGCCGGGAGACGCCGGTGCCGTACGGCCCCAAGGAAGCCCTCGCCGACACGGTGTGGGATCTGGTTTCGGAGAGGTTCCGGACGAGGTGACCCTCCCCCCTCCGGGCGAGCGAAACCCTCCCGTACCGTGCAAATCGGCGGTCGGAGCGGACGGATCGTCCTACCGGTGCGAGGCGTGGCACACGTCACGAACCTCCCAAAGGGCGAGACACCTGGCCCGGTCGTCGGATGCGACCGATAAGCTGGCGGACGGCACGCGCCGAGCGCAGCTCTCGGACGTGCCACCCATGATCAGCCAGCAGCCGCTGCAACCCCAGGGAGCGATGTGTCCCGCCGTCTCTTCACCTCGGAATCCGTCACCGAGGGTCACCCCGACAAGATCGCTGACCAGATCAGCGACACGATTCTCGACGCGCTCCTGACCGAGGACCCCTCCTCGCGCGTCGCCGTCGAAACCTTGATCACCACCGGTCTGGTGCATGTCGCGGGCGAGGTCACCACCAAGGCCTACGCCGACATCCCCACCCTCGTGCGCAACAAGGTTCTGGAGATCGGTTACGACTCCTCCAAAAAGGGCTTCGACGGTGCTTCCTGCGGCGTCTCGGTGTCGATCGGCGCGCAGTCGCCGGACATCGCCCAGGGCGTCGACACCGCGTACGAGAAGCGGGTCGAGGGCGATGAGGACGAGCTCGACAAGCAGGGCGCGGGCGACCAGGGCCTGATGTTCGGGTACGCCTGCGACGAGACCCCCGAGCTGATGCCGCTCCCCATCCACCTCGCGCACCGCCTCTCGCGGCGGCTGTCCGAGGTGCGCAAGAACGGGACCATCCCCTACCTGCGCCCCGACGGCAAGACCCAGGTCACCATCGAGTACGACGGCGACAAGGCGGTCCGGCTGGACACGGTGGTCGTCTCCTCGCAGCACGCCTCCGACATCGACCTGGACTCGCTGCTCGCCCCCGACATCCGCGAGTTCGTCGTCGAGCACGTGCTCGCGCAGCTGGTCGAGGACGGCATCAAGCTGGACACCGAGGGCTACCGCCTCCTGGTGAACCCGACCGGCCGCTTCGAGATCGGCGGCCCGATGGGCGACGCCGGCCTCACCGGCCGCAAGATCATCATCGACACCTACGGCGGCATGGCCCGCCACGGCGGCGGCGCCTTCTCGGGCAAGGACCCGTCCAAGGTCGACCGCTCCGCCGCCTACGCGATGCGCTGGGTCGCCAAGAACGTCGTCGCCGCCGGCCTCGCCGCCCGCTGCGAGGTCCAGGTCGCGTACGCGATCGGCAAGGCCGAGCCCGTGGGGCTCTTCGTCGAGACCTTCGGCACCGCCGCGGTCGACACCGAGAAGATCGAGCACGCGATCGGAGAGGTCTTCGACCTCCGCCCGGCCGCGATCATCCGGGACCTCGACCTGCTCCGGCCGATCTACGCCCAGACCGCCGCCTACGGCCACTTCGGCCGTGAGCTGCCCGACTTCACCTGGGAGCGCACCGACCGCGTGGACGCCCTGCGCACCGCCGCCGGGCTGTAGGGGAGCCTCCCCGGCAGGACACGGCAGCGGGGCCCGGACACCGAACGCGGTGTCCGGGCCCCGCTGCCGTCCCCCGGCGCTGTCCGTCCCCTCTGGTAGGAATGCAGCTGTGAGCAGCGAGAACGAGCCGTCCGCCGAGCCCGGAGCCGGGGCGCCGGAACAGCTGGCGCTGATCCGCGAGACCGTCCGCCGGGCGAAGGCGCCGCGCGCCAAGCCGCGGACCTGGCGCGGCGCGGCCCTCGCCGGCGAACTGCCCGTCGCCCGCGTCCTGGTGAACAAGGGCGTGCTCCACCTGGACCAGTTCTTCGACTACGCGGTCCCCGAGGAGCTGGACGCCGACGCCCGGCCCGGCGTCCGGGTGCGGGTCCGCTTCGGCGCCGGCGGGCGCAACGTCCAGGGCGGGCGGCGCGAGGGCGGCGGGCTGATCGACGGCTTCATCGTCGAGCGCCGCGCCGACTCCGACTACCGGGGGGCGCTGGCCGCCCTCGCCTCCGTGGTCTCCCCGGAGCCGGTGCTCGGACCCGACCTGCTCGCCCTCTGCCGCGCCGTGGCCGACCGGTACGCGGGCAGCCTCGCCGACGTGGTCCAGCTCGCCGTCCCGCCCCGCAACGCCCGTGCCGAGTCCAAGCCCTCCCCGGAGCCGCTGCCGCCGCCCCCGCCCCCGGAGCCGGGCACCTGGGGCCGGTACGCGCAGGGCCCGGCCTTCCTGCGCGCCCTGGCGGAGGGCGGGGCGCCGCGCGCCGTGTGGACCGCCCTGCCGGGACCGCACTGGCCCGCCGAGATCGCCGGGGCCGTCGCGGCGGCCCTCTCCTCGGGGCGCGGCGCCCTCGTCGTCGTCCCGGACGGACGGGCCGCCGCACGGGTCGACGCGGCCCTGGCCGAAGCCCTCGGCCCGGGCCGACACGCCCTGCTGACCGCCGAGTCCGGCCCCGAGAAGCGCTACCGCCAGTGGCTCGCGGTGCGCCGGGGCTCGGTACGGGCGGTCGTGGGAACCCGGGCCGCCATGTTCGCCCCCGTCCGCGACCTCGGGCTCGTGGTCGTCTGGGACGACGGAGACTCCAGCCACAGCGACGACAACGCCCCCTTCCCGCACGTCCGGGAGGTCCTGGAGCTGCGGGCGGCCCAGGGCCGCTGCGGCTTCCTGCTCGGCGGGACCAGCTGCACGGTCGAGGCCGCCCAGCTCGTGGAGAGCGGTTGGGCGCTGCCCCTCCTCGCCGACCGCGAGCGGCTGCGCCGGGCCGCGCCCCTGATCCGTACGGTCGGGGACGGCGAGCTGGCCCGGGACGGGGCCGCCCGCTCGGCCCGGCTGCCCAGCCTCGCCTGGGGGACCGTGCGGGACGGGCTGCGCAGCGGTCCGGTGCTGGTCCAGGTGCCCCGCCGGGGGTACGCCCCCCGCCTGGCCTGCGAACGCTGCCGTACGCCCGCCCGGTGCCGGCGCTGTGCCGGGCCCCTCCAGGCTCCGGACCAGCGGGATCTGGACTGTGTGTGGTGCGGCCGGGCCGAGACGGCCTGGCAGTGCGCGGAGTGCGGCTCCCCCCGGCTGCGCGCCCAGGTGGTCGGGGCCCGTCGCACGGCGGAGGAGCTGGGGCGGGCCTTCCCCGCCGTGCCCGTCCGCACGTCGGGGCGCGACCACATCCTGGAGGCGGTGCCCGACGCCCCGGCCCTGGTCGTCTCCACGCCGGGCGCGGAGCCCGTCGCCGAGGGCGGCTACGCGGCGGCCCTGCTGCTGGACGGCTGGGCCATGCTCGGCCGCCCCGATCTGCGGGCGGGGGAGGAGGCGTTGCGCCGGTGGACGGCAGCGGCGGCCCTGGTACGCGGCCAGGACGAGGGGGGCACGGTGGTGATCGTGGCCGAGCCGACGGAGCGCGCGGTGCAGGCGCTGGTGCGCTGGGATCCGGCGGGGTTCGCCCGGCGGGAGCTGGCCGAGCGGGCCGAACTGGGCTTCCCGCCGGTCTCCCGCATGGCCTCGGTGACCGGCCCGGCCGAGGCCCTGGCCGCCTTCCTCCAGGCCGCGGGACTGCCCCCGGAGGCCGAGGTCCTGGGGCCGGTGCCGGTCCCCGCGGCCGAGCCCGGCAGGCCCCGCAGACCGGGCGACGCCCCGCCGGGCGAGAGCTGGGAACGCGCCCTGGTCCGGGTGGTCCCGGGCCGGGGGGCAGCGCTCGCCCGCGCCCTGAAGACCGCGCTCGCCGCCCGGATGGCCAAGGGCGCCACGGACCCGGTCCGCATCAGGATCGACCCGCCCGACATCGGCTGAGGCGCAGGCGGTGGAGCGGACGCCCCGGAGGGCTCCCTCTGCCCGAGACGGCTCTCCCCCCCCCGGCCCCGGACAGACGACTGCCCGCCGCGCGACCGGCACGGCGGGTCAGGAGGGAAAGGGGGACGGGGTCAGCCGTTGCGGGGGCCCGGGAAGGCGCCGGGGCGCAGCTCCTCGCGGGCGGCCTGCTGGCCCGTCGAAGGCTGCGGCGGCATCGAGCGGGCGGCGGGGACCGAGGGCGCCGGGGAGCCGGGAGCCCCGGCGGAGGTCCCGGAGAGACCGGTGGCGACGGATACCGGGCGCGTCGCGGGCGCCGTCTCGCCGCCCGCCTCGGCGGCGGGCTGAGGGGTGGCGCGGCGCGCCCCGTAACGACGGTGCACCGCCTGCTTGGTGACGCCGAGGGCGGAGCCCACCGCGTCCCAGGAGAAGCCCAGCGAACGGTCGAAGTCCACCGCGGCGGTGACCAGGGTCTCGACGCTGTCCCGCAGCTCCTGCGCGAGACGGACGGTGGGGGCCGGGGCCCTGCCGTAGACGACGAAGCCCGCGGAGGGGCCGGAGCGGCGCGGGCGGTAGACGTTGCCCAGCTGGGCGGTGAGGGTGCGCAGCGCGTCCACCTGCCGCCGGACCCGCTCGATGTCCCGCACCAGAAGATGCAGACTGGCCCGCGCTTGGGCGTCGTGCGTTGCGTGGTCGGCCATGAAGAAGCCTCTCGAACCGGCGTTGAAAGGGATCGGGCCGCGTCGGGGCGGCCCGCTTCGGTCAATCTCCTTTGACCAACGCCCGAGCCGGGTATGTGGTCACGCTGTCGGGGCGTATGCACATATGCGCGGGGCGCGCGCGGCGCGCGTACGCCCCCGGGGTCGTCGCCGGCCCGCAGGGCTGCCCGGGTCCGGTCCGTCCGAAGACCCTAGACTGGTGTGCTGCTCGTCACCGTACGTCTCGGCCCGAGAGGCAGTCAGCCACCCATGAAGCTCGTCTTCGCCGGCACCCCCGAAGTCGCCGTCCCCGCCCTGGACGCCCTGATCGCCTCCGACCGCCACGAGGTGGCCGCCGTCGTGACCCGTCCGGACGCCCCGGCGGGCCGGGGCCGCAGGCTCGTCGCGAGCCCGGTGGCCGAGCGGGCGGAGGAGGCCGGGATCGAGGTGCTCAAACCCGCCAGGCCCCGGGACGAGGAGTTCCTCGCCCGGCTGCGCGAGATCGCCCCGGACTGCTGCCCGGTCGTCGCCTACGGGGCCCTGCTGCCCAAGGTCGCCCTCGACGTGCCCGCCCGGGGCTGGGTCAACCTGCACTTCTCGCTGCTGCCCGCCTGGCGGGGCGCGGCGCCGGTCCAGCACGCGGTGATGGCCGGGGACGAGGTGACCGGCGCCTCGACCTTCCTGATCGAGGAGGGGCTGGACTCCGGCCCGGTCTACGGCGTCCTCACCGAGGAGGTCCGTCCCACCGACACCAGCGGCGATCTGCTCACCCGGCTCGCCTTCGCCGGTGCGGGGCTGCTCGCCGCCACCATGGACGGCATCGAGGACGGCACGCTGCACGCCGTGCCCCAGCCCTCCGAGGGCGTCACCCTGGCTCCGAAGATCACGGTGGAGGACGCCCAGGTCGACTGGTCCGCGCCCGCCCTGCGGGTGGACCGGGTGGTGCGCGGCTGCACCCCGGCCCCCGGCGCGTGGACGCTGTTCCGCGGCGAGCGGCTCAAGCTCGTCCAGGCCGTCCCGGTGCTGGAGCGCACCGATCTGGCGCCGGGCGAGCTGTCGGCCGCCAAGAACAACGTGTACGCGGGCACCGGGTCGCACGCCGTCGAGCTGCTCTGGGTCCAGCCGCAGGGCAAGAAGCCGATGCGGGCCGCCGACTGGGCGCGCGGCGTCCGCATCGCCCAGGGCGAACTGCTGGGGGCGTAGCCGCCTGCGGTCCCCGGGGCCGGCGCCCGCCCGGGCGGGCGCCGGCCCCTCTCGTTCGAAGGGCCGGGAGCGGCGACGTACGCTGGGAGCGTTCGCCCCCTCACCTCCAGCGGAGCACCTTTCACGTGAACGACCAGCCGCGTCGCCGTCCCGCCAAGCCCCACCGCCGGCCCAAGAAGGACCCGGTCCGCTTCCTCGCCTTCGAGGCGCTGCGGGCCGTGGACGAGCGCGACGCGTACGCCAACCTGGTGCTGCCGCCGCTGCTGAAGAAGGCACGCGCCAAGGGCGACTTCGACGGCCGGGACGCGGCGCTGGCGACCGAGCTGGTCTACGGCACCCTGCGCCGTCAGGGCACGTACGACGCGATCGTGGCGGCCTGCATCGACCGGCCCCTGCGCGAGGTGGACCCGCCGGTCCTCGATGTCCTGAACATGGGCGTCCACCAGCTGCTCGGCACCCGTATCCCCACCCACGCGGCGGTCTCCGCCAGCGTGGAGCTGGCCCGGGTGGTGCTGGGGGAGGGACGTGCGAAGTTCGTCAACGCGGTCCTGCGCAAGGTCAGCGCGCACGACCTCGACGGCTGGGTGGAGAAGGTCGCCCCGCCCTACGACGAGGACGCCGAGGACCACCTCGCCGTCGTCCACTCCCATCCCCGCTGGATCGTCTCCGCGCTCTGGGACGCGCTGGGCGGCGGCCGGGCGGGCGTCGAGGACCTGCTGGAGGCCGACAACGAGCGCCCCGAGGTGACCCTGGTCGCCCGCCCCGGCCGCGCCACCACCGAGGAGCTGGCCACGGCGCTGGGGGAGGACAACTCCCTGCCGGGCCGCTGGTCCCCGTACGCCGTGCGGATGGCCGAGGGCGGTGAGCCCGGCGCGCTGGCGGCGGTCCAGGAGGGCCGGGCGGGCGTCCAGGACGAGGGCAGCCAGCTCGTCGCCGCCGCGCTGGCCGCCGCCCCCGTCGAGGGGAGCGACACCCGCTGGCTGGACGGCTGCGCCGGCCCCGGCGGCAAGGCCGCGCTCCTCGCCGCGCTGGCCGCCGAACGCGGCGCCGTCCTGCTGGCCGCCGAGAAGCAGCCGCACCGCGCCCGGCTGGTCGAGCGGGCGCTCGCCGGCAACCCCGGCCCGTACCAGGTGATCACCGCGGACGGCACCCGCCCGCCGTGGCTGCCCGGCAGCTTCGACCGGATCCTGATGGACGTTCCCTGCTCGGGCCTGGGTGCGCTGCGGCGGCGGCCCGAGTCGCGCTGGCGGCGTCGGCCCGAGGATCTGGAAGCCTTCGCCCCGCTCCAACGCGGCCTCCTGCGCGAGGCGTTGAAGGCCGTACGGGTCGGCGGCGCGGTCGGCTACGCGACCTGCTCGCCGCATCTCGCGGAGACCCGGGTCGTGGTCGAGGACGTGCTCAAGGGGCGGGGCGGGGAGCCGGTGGAGGCGGAGTGGATCGACGCCCGGCCGCTGCTCCCCGGCGTGCCCGCCCTGGGGGAGGGGCCCGACGTCCAGCTCTGGCCGCATCTGCACGGCACCGACGCGATGTACCTGGCCCTGCTGCGCCGGACCGGCTGAGCCCCCGGCCGTCCCGGGCCGCGCTCGTCCGTCCTTTCCTTCCGGACGGCCGGATCTCGTCGCGCCTCCGGCGGGAGGCCGCGCGGGCCCGGCCCCGCCGAGGGCGAAAAGAACGGCAAAGCGCTGGCAAAATGCCCAGAATGCGCGGACTGTGAGGGCCGGGCGCGTTTTCGTGGCGCATCGAGGCGGGGAACCGGGTCCGAACGTGGCAGGCTTGGGTCATGGCGCAGATCAACCCCAGCATCCTGTCCGCCGATTTCGCGCGTCTCGCCGAGGAGGCGAAGGCCGTCGAAGGCGCGGACTGGCTCCATGTCGATGTCATGGACAACCACTTCGTGCCCAATCTGACCCTCGGCGTGCCGATCGTGGAGGCGCTCGGCAAGGCCACGGACACCCCGCTGGACTGCCACCTCATGATCGAGGACCCGGACCGCTGGGCGCCGCAGTACGTGGAGGCCGGGGCCGGGTCCGTCACCTTCCACGCGGAGGCCGCGGCCGCGCCGGTGCGCCTCGCGCGCGAGATCCGGGCGAAGGGGGCGCGCGCCTCGATGGCGCTCAAGCCCGCGACGCCGATCGAGCCGTACGAGGACCTGCTCCCCGAGCTGGACATGCTGCTGATCATGACGGTCGAGCCGGGCTTCGGAGGCCAGGCGTTCCTCGACATCATGCTGCCGAAGATCCGCCGCACGCGGGAGCTGATCGGCAAGCACGGACTCGAAATGTGGCTCCAGGTCGACGGCGGGGTCTCGGCCTCCACCATCGAGCGGTGCGCCGAGGCGGGTGCGGACGTCTTCGTGGCCGGATCGGCGGTCTACGGGGCGGCGGACCCGGCGGCGGCGGTACGGGGGCTGCGGGCGCAGGCGGAGGCGGTCACGGCCGTCGCCCCCTGGGCGTGCGACCACTGAACCAAGGGCAGATGAACGCGGTCCGACAGGGCCGGTCAAGGGCCGCCGGATCTGACAGGATGAGCGGCGTATCGGGTGTGTGAACAGCAGTGAGGAGATCGCGGTGTCTGGCATCTCGGCGGGTCGGTCAGCCATGCGGATGGGGCCCGCGGAGCTGGTGCAGGCGGCGGCCATGGCCCGCCGGTTCTACCTGGAGGGCAAGTCCAAGATCCAGATCGCCGAGGAGTTCGGCGTGAGCCGCTTCAAGGTGGCCCGGGTCCTGGAGACCGCGCTCGAACGCGATCTCGTACGGATCGAGATCCGGGTTCCGGCCGAGCTGGACGCCGAACGCTCCGACGCCCTGCGCGCCCGCTACGGGCTGCGCCACGCAGTGGTCGTGGAGTCCCCGGCCGAGGAGCAGGACGACGCCGCCGACCCGGAGAACCTGGGCGAGGTCGCGGCCGACCTCCTGGGCGAACTGGTGGCCGAGGGCGATGTGCTCGGCCTGGCCTGGGGCCGCTCCACCATCCACATGGCCGCCGCGCTGGACAGGCTTCCGCCGTGCACGGTGGTCCAGTTGACCGGGGTGTACGACGCGGGGACCGCCGAGCGCGGCTCGGTCGAGGCGGTCCGCAGGGCGGCCCAGGTCTCCGGCGGGGAGGCGCACCCCATCTACGCCCCGATGCTGCTGCCGGACCCCGCGACGGCCGCCGCGCTGCGCGATCAGACGGGGATCGCCCGCGCCTTCGAGTACTTCGACAAGGTGACGGTCGCCGCCGTCTCCATCGGCTCCTGGGAGCCGGGCATCTCCACCGTCCACGACATGCTCTCGGACGCGGAGCGCGCCCATTACGCCTCGCTCGGCGTCGCCGCCGAGATGTCCGCGCACCTCTTCGACGCCGAGGGCCGCCGGGTCGGCCGCGATCTGGGGGAGCGCTGCATCACCGTGGAGGCGGACCGGCTGCGCCGGATCCCCGAGGTGGTCGCGATCGCGGGCGGCCAGCGCAAGGCGGCGGCGATCGGGGCGGTGCTGCGCTCCGGTCTGGTCACCAGCCTGGTGACCGACACGGCCGCGGCCGACTACCTGCTCACCGAGTCCCCGGCGGGCGTCCGCCCGGCGCTGGAGCGCGCCGACCCCGACGGCGAGTGACGTCCCGGACGTGCTGAGGGCCGGGCCCCCCGGGGGGGCCCGGCCCTCAGCACGCGGTCCCTCAGCCGGCCGGCGGCGCCTTGGCCGCGCACGGAGCGGAGACGGCCTCGCCGCGCGCCGGCGGGATGCCCAGCACGGTCTCCTCCAGGTACTCCTCGGGCTCCTCGTACTGGCCCACGTCGGCGGGGTTGTACCGGGGCGTCTGGCGCGACCAGTCCAGGTTGCCCCGCATCCAGCTCCGCATCCCGTCGAGGTAGGGCACCAGCAGCCCGGCCAGCTCCGGGTACAGCTCCAGCAGCTCGTCCTCGGCGGTCAGGAACCGCTCGGTCTCCCTCGCCAGGCGCTCCGCGACGTGGTCCAGCGCCTGCTGCTCCCCGAGGCCCCGGTGGTGGCGGACCAGGTGGACCAGGTTGTGGATCTCGCCGAGCACCTGCTCCTTCTCGAAGGAGTAGACGTCGTTCGCCCAGCACACGTGGTTGCAGGCGGCTTCCAGGGCGGTGATGAAGCGGGGGTCGTTGTGGATCGACTCCGGGGCCTCGATCCGCGCCACGATCTCTATGAGGTCCATGCAGACGTGAATGGCCCCGGTGTGCCGCCGCTTGGCGATGTACGTCTCCTCCGAGGGCACCACCTCGTCGGCGCGGTTTCCCGCCTCCCAGGTCGTGGTGGTCGTGAGGTAGGAGACCAGGTGCCAGGCGAACCGGGTCCGCCAGTGGGGGGCGGCCTTCGGGATCGTACGTTTCCACAGGTCGGCCAGGGCGGTCACGGCGGCCGGGACCTCCTCCCCGGGCAGCGGCTCGGGGGCGGAGCCGTCGACCACCGCGCGCATCCGCTCCACCACGTCCCGCACCCGCTCGGGCGACCGGCCGAGGTGGCCGTCGTCGAGCTGGTCGTCGACGAGGAAGAGCCAGACGAACCAGTCCGCCACCAGATCGAGGTGCTCCGCGTCGGCGGTCGGGTAGACCATGCCGACGAACGCCCCGAAATCGGCTTGTTCGAACCGGCGCCTCGCGGACTCGCGGTGGACCAGGCCGGTCTCTCTGGTCCAGGCGTCCAGATGCTCCCGCGTGTGGGCCACGTGCGGGTTGGTCCGCTGCGGGAACGGGCAGTAGATGTCCGGCAGTTCGCTGTCCACAGGCGGATCGGGATCCTCTCCGGTCAAACGGTGTGCCCGGGGGATCCGACGAGTCGGCGTCGACGCTTCCGGCACCCCCGAGACCTGCGACTTTGAAGCTACCTGAGCCCTTGTCACCTGGTCCAGGGATGGTGATCACGAATGATCCGAATCCCGTTCGGGTAAGGTCCGCGGGTAAGGCAGGTTCCACTTGCCCGGGGCCCCCGGCCGCCTCTTCGGAGGAACATACGAACGCGGGGGTCTTTTGCTGTGTCTTCGTGGAAACGTCCTGCGCCGTTTCGTATGAAAAAATGAGTGTTATGCGCTTTCTTGAGCCGGGCACCGGTCGCTACACAGAGTCCCCCGCGGTCCCGTACGACCTCACGTACGACGACGTCTTCATGGTGCCGGGCCGCTCCGCGGTCGGCTCCCGGCAGGGTGTGGACCTCTCGTCGCCCGACGGAACCGGCACCACCATCCCGCTCGTGGTCGCCAACATGACCGCGATCGCGGGCCGCCGGATGGCCGAAACCGTCGCCCGCCGCGGCGGCCTCGTCGTCATTCCCCAGGACATCCCGATCGAGGTCGTCACCGACGTCATCTCCTGGGTCAAGACGCGCCACCTGGTCCTCGACACCCCGATCGAGCTGGCTCCCGGCCAGACCGTCGCCGACGCCCTGTCGCTGCTGCCCAAGCGCGCGCACGGCGCGGGCGTCGTCGTGGACGCCGACCGCCGCCCCGTGGGCGTCGTCACCGACCACGACCTCACCGGCGTCGACCGCTTCACCCAGCTCTCCGAGGTCATGTCCAAGGACCTGGTGGTGCTCGACGCGGACATCGACCCGCGCGACGCCTTCAACAAGCTCGACGGCGCCAACCGCAAGCTCGCTCCCGCCGTCGACGCGCACGGCCGCCTCGTCGGCATCCTCACCCGCAAGGCCGCCCTGCGCGCCACCCTCTACACCCCCGCCACCGACGCCGAGGGCAAGCTGCGCATCGCCGCCGCCGTGGGCATCAACGGCGACGTGGCCGGCAAGGCCGCACAGCTGCTGGAGGCGGGGGCCGACGTCCTCGTCGTGGACACCGCACACGGCCACCAGGAGTCCATGATCAGCGCCGTGAAGGCCGTCCGCGCGCTCGACCCGCGGGTGCCGATCGTGGCGGGCAACATCGTCGCCGCCGAGGGCGTGCGCGACCTGATCGAGGCGGGCGCCGACATCATCAAGGTCGGCGTCGGCCCCGGTGCCATGTGCACCACCCGGATGATGACCGGCGTCGGCCGCCCGCAGTTCTCCGCCGTCCTGGAGTGCGCGGCCGAGGCGAAGAAGCACGGCAAGCACGTCTGGGCGGACGGCGGCGTCCGGCACCCGCGCGACGTCGCCATGGCACTGGCCGCCGGCGCGTCCAACGTGATGATCGGCTCCTGGTTCGCCGGCACGTACGAGTCGCCCGGCGACCTCCAGCAGTCCGCGGACGGCCGCTACTACAAGGAGTCCTTCGGGATGGCCTCGGCCCGCGCCGTGAAGAACCGCACCTCGGAGGAGTCCTCGTACGACCGCGCCCGCAAGGCGCTGTTCGAGGAGGGCATCTCCACCTCGCGGATGTTCCTCGACCCGGCGCGCCCGGGTGTGGAGGACCTGATCGACTCGATCATCGCCGGGGTCCGCTCCTCCTGCACCTACGCCGGCGCCGGCTCCCTCGCGGAGTTCGCCGAGAAGGCGGTCGTCGGTGTGCAGAGCGCCGCCGGTTACGCCGAGGGCAAGCCGCTGCACGCCAGCTGGAATTGATCCCGCCCGGCCTCGACGGCCCTGTCTCCGCCGGTGTTCCGCACCGGGGGAGGCAGGGCCGTTTCGGATGCTTCCCCCGGCGCCCCGGGTGGCCGGGGAGGCGCTACAACTCTGGTGCGATATAAGTAATATGAAGCGCACTCAGCTGCCCGCCCTCTCTGCGGTAAGGGATCTCATGTCCTTCTTCACTGACCTGGCCCACCAGTACATCGACGGCGAGTGGAGGCCGGGGAAGGGTTCCTGGGACATCATCGACTTCAACCCGTTCGACGGGGAGAAGCTCGCCTCGATCCCGGTGGCCACCGCGGGCGAGGTCGACCAGGCGTACCGCGCGGCGGAGCGGGCCCAGCAGGCGTGGGCCGACACCAACCCGTACAGCAGGCGGGCCGTCCTGGAGAAGGCGCTGCGCATCGTCGAGGAGCGCGAGCCGGAGATCGGCGAGGCGATCGTCGCCGAACTCGGCGGCACCCGGCTGAAGGCCGCCTTCGAACTGCACCTGGCCAAGGAGTTCCTCCGCGAGGCGATCCAGCTGGCCCTGCGCCCCGCCGGACAGATCCTCCCCTCCCCGACGGAGGGCAAGGAGAACCGCGTCTACCGGGTGCCCGTCGGGGTCGTCGGCGTGATCAGCCCGTTCAACTTCCCCTTCCTGCTCTCCCTCAAGTCGGTCGCGCCCGCGCTGGCCCTCGGCAACGCCGTCGTCCTCAAACCGCACCAGAACACCCCGATCTGCGGCGGCACCCTGCTGGCCAAGGTCTTCGAGGACGCCGGGCTGCCCGCCGGCCTGCTGAACGTGGTGATCACCGACATCGCGGAGATCGGCGACACCCTGCTGGAGCACCCCGTCCCGCAGGTCATCTCCTTCACCGGCTCGGACAAGGTCGGCCGCCACGTCGCCACCGTCTGCGCCACCAACCTCAAGCGCGCCGTCCTCGAACTCGGCGGCAACAGCGCCCTGATCGTCCTCGACGACGCGGACGTGGACTACGCCGTCGACGCGGCGGTCTTCAGCCGCTACGTCCACCAGGGCCAGGTCTGCATGGCCGCCAACCGCATCCTGGTCGACCGCGCCGTGGAGGCGGAGTTCACCGAGAAGTTCGTCGCCAAGGTCGCCTCGCTCACCGTGGGCGACCCCGCCGACCCGGCCACCCAGATCGGCCCGCTGATCAACTCCTCGCAGGCCGAGTCCGTCTCCAAGCTCGTCGACCAGACCGTGGCGGCCGGCGCCACCGCCCTCCTGCACGGCCGCGCCGACGGCAACCTGGTCAGCCCCTCGGTGCTCACCGGCCTCGCCCCCGACTCGCCCGTCCTCCAGCAGGAGATCTTCGGGCCCGTCGCCCTGCTGATCCCCTTCGACGGCGAGGACGAGGCCGTCCGCATCGCCAACGACACCCCGTACGGGCTCAGCGGCGCCGTCCACACCGGCAACATCGAGCGCGGCGTGCGGATCGGGCAGCGCATCCACACCGGCATGATCCACATCAACGACGGCACCGTCCACGACGAGCCGATCGTCCCCTTCGGCGGGGAGAAGAGCTCCGGCCTGGGCCGGCTGAACGGCGACTCGATGATCGAGGCGTTCACCACCCAGAAGTGGATCTCCATCCAGCACGGCCGCTCGCAGTTCCCCTTCTGATCCCCTCCGACCCGTTCACCGCACTGCGCGGGGCACGCCCGCCCGGCGGCTCGTGGTCTACTGCGGGAGGCGGCACGCGCCGCCTCCCGCAGCAGACCCACCGCAGAGAAGTGAACCGCCCGACGTGCGCCTGAACGACCTCGACGAACGCATCGTCCACGCCCTCGCCGAAGACGCCCGGCGCTCCTACGCCGACATCGGCGCCGTCGTCGGCCTCTCCGCCCCCGCCGTGAAGCGCCGCGTGGACCGGCTGCGCGCCGAGGGCGCGATCACCGGCTTCACCGTGCGGGTCGACCCGGCCGCGCTCGGCTGGGAGACCGAGGGGTTCATCGAGATCTACTGCAGCCGCAACACCTCGCCGGACGCCATCAAGCAGGGCCTCGCCCGCTACCCGGAGATCGCCTCCGCCTCCACCGTCACCGGCGACGCGGACGCGGTGGTGCAGGTCTTCGCCGCCGACATGCGCCACTTCGAACAGGTCCTGGAACGGATCGCGGGCGAGCCGTACGTCGAGCGCACCAAGTCCGTCCTGGTGCTCTCCCCGCTGCTGCGCCGCTACTCGGCGGAGGCCCCGCCGGTCTGAGGAAGTGGCTCACATCACCCCGCTGACCTGCGGTGATGCCGGACGCAACGATTCGTCGCCGGAGGGGCTTCCCGCGCAACGAATCGACGGTCGATGCGCAACACTCGCGCCTTGTCCGGGTCGATCGGGGCCGCGTACCTTCGATACGTCTCCCCACCCCGCCCGCACCGCCCGAGGTCAGCCATGCCGTCGTTGCGCACCGCCCTGCTCCAGAGTTCCGGACGGCCCGGCGCCGTCCAGGAGAACCTGAAGGCGCTGGACGAGGCCGCCGCGCGCGCCGCCGGGGCGGGGGCCGGGCTGCTGGTCTCGCCCGAACTGTTCCTCACCGGGTACGCCATCGGCGACGCCGTCCCCGAACTGGCCGAGCCCGCCGACGGGCCCGGCGCCGAGGCCGTCGCGGAGATCGCCCGGCGCCACGGGCTCGCCGTCCTGTACGGCTACCCGGAGCGCGAGGGGGAGCGGATCTTCAACGCCTCCCAGCTCATCGGCCCCGACGGCGCACGGCTCGCGAACTACCGCAAGACCCACCTCTTCGGCTGCTTCGAGCAGGAGTGGTTCACCCCCGGCGAGCAGAGCGTCGTCCAGGCCGACCTGGACGGCGTCCGGATCGGCCTGCTGATCTGCTACGACGTCGAGTTCCCGGAGAACGTCCGGGCGCACGCCCTGGCCGGCACCGATCTGCTGCTGGTGCCCACCGCGCAGATGCACCCCTTCCAGTTCGTCGCCGAATCCGTCGTCCCCGTACGGGCCTTCGAGAGCCAGATGTACGTGGCGTACGTCAACCGGGTCGGCCCCGAAGGGGAGTTCGAGTTCGTCGGGCTCAGCTGCCTGGCCGGTCCCGACGGCACCGTGCGCGCCCGCGCCGGACGCGGCGAGGAACTGGTGATCGGCGAGGTGGACCCGGAGTTCCTGGCCGCCTCGCGCGAAGCCAACCCCTATCTGCACGACCGCCGCCCCGGCCTGTACGGCTCCCTGGCCTGAGCCCGCCCCCCCCACCCGTACCGCGCAAGGAGTCCGTACCCCATGACGTCCACGGTGCCCAACGCCGTCCAGCACACCGACGCCGCCCCGCCGATCACCATGTTCGGGCCGGACTTCCCCTACGCGTACGACGACTTCCTCGCCCACCCGGCGGGGATCGGGCAGATACCGGCGACCGAGCACGGCCAGGAGGTCGCCGTCATCGGCGGCGGGCTCTCGGGGATCATCGCCGCGTACGAGCTGATGAAGATGGGGCTGAGGCCCGTCGTCTACGAGGCCGACCGGATCGGCGGCCGGCTGCGCACCGTCGGCTTCGACGGCTGCGACCCCGGCCTCACCGCCGAGATGGGCGCGATGCGCTTCCCGCCCTCCTCCACCGCGCTCCAGCACTACATCGACCTGGTGGGCCTGGAGACCCGGCCCTTCCCCAACCCGCTCTCCCCGGCCACGCCCTCCACCGTCGTGGACCTCAAGGGCGAGTCGCACTACGCCGAGACCATCGACGACCTGCCGCAGGTCTACCGCGACGTGGCCGACGCCTGGGCGGCCTGCCTGGAGGAGGGGGCCGACTTCTCCGACATGAACAGGGCGCTGCGCGAGCGCGACGTCCCGCGCATCCGGGAGATCTGGTCCCAGCTCGTCGAACGGCTCGACAACCAGACCTTCTACGGCTTCCTCTGCGACTCCGAGGCCTTCAAGTCCTTCCGCCACCGCGAGATCTTCGGCCAGGTCGGCTTCGGCACCGGCGGCTGGGACACCGACTTCCCCAACTCCATCCTGGAGATCCTGCGCGTCGTCTACACCGAGGCCGACGACCACCACCGCGGCATCGTGGGCGGCAGCCAGCAGCTCCCGCTCCGCCTGTGGGAGCGCGAGCCGCAGAAGATCGTCCACTGGCCGCTCGGCACCTCGCTCTCCTCCCTGCACGGGGGCGAGCCGCGCGGAGCGGTGACCCGGCTGACCCGTACGGCGGGCAACCGCATCACGGTCACCGACGCCACCGGGGACATCCGCACCTTCCGGGCCGCCGTCTTCACGGGCCAGTCCTGGCTGCTGCTCTCCAAGATCGACTGCGACGACGCACTCTTCCCGATCGACCACTGGACGGCGATGGAGCGCACCCACTACATGGAGTCGTCCAAGCTGTTCGTCCCGGTCGACCGGCCGTTCTGGCTGGACAAGGACGAGACCACCGGCCGCGACACCATGTCGATGACGCTCACCGACCGGATGACCCGGGGGACGTACCTCCTGGACGACGGGCCGGAGAAGCCCGCCGTCATCTGCCTCTCCTACACCTGGTGCGACGACAGCCTGAAGTGGCTGCCGCTCTCGCCGAAGGAGCGCATGGAGGTCATGCTCAAGTCGCTCGGCGAGATCTACCCGAACGTCGACATCCGCAGCCACGTCATCGGCAACCCGGTCACCGTCTCCTGGGAGAACGAGCCCTGGTTCATGGGCGCGTTCAAGGCCAACCTGCCCGGCCACTACCGCTACCAGCGGCGGCTGTTCACCCACTTCATGCAGGACCGGCTGCCGGAGGACAAGCGGGGCATCTTCCTCGCCGGGGACGACATCTCCTGGACGGCCGGCTGGGCCGAGGGCGCCGTGCAGACCGCGCTGAACGCGGTGTGGGGCGTCATGCACCAGTTCGGCGGGGCGACGGACGCGACCAACCCCGGCCCCGGCGACGTCTTCGACGAGATCGCACCGGTCGAGCTCCCGGAGGACTGACCCGGGCCGAGCCTCTCGTCCAGCTGCCGCCTGCCGCCTGCCGCCTACCGCCTGCCGCCTTTCGCCTGCCGACCGGCGACCGGCCGCTCTTCGGGCGACGACGGCGGGGCGGCGGGAGGCCCCGGCGCCGTCGCGGGCGTCAGCGGCAGGGGGTGAGCAGCATCCGCCCCACCAGGCCCGCTCCCGCGTCGGTCCGCTGCCTGAACTCCTCGGCCAGCGCGGGAAACGCCCGCAGCCGCCAGAGCACCCGGGCCGCCGACCAGGCCGCCTCCCGGGCCCGGTCCAGACTCCAGGAACTCACCAGGTGGGTCAGCGGGTCCGTGATCCCCAGGGCGTCGGGGTCCGGCATCAGCTCCTCGTGGACGCGCTCCTCCAGCACCGCCAGGAGATCGCCCACCCGCTCGAACTCCCCTTCCAGCTCCGGCGGATCGCAACCGAGCGTGCGACAGGTGTCCACCACCGCCAGCACCAGGTCGTGGCCCACGTGCGCCTGCAGACCGCTGAGCGCGAACTGCAGGGGGCGTACGCCGGGATGCCGGCGGTACGGGAGGAGGGGGCGCCAGCACAGGGGCGGCCGGCCGCCCGCCGCCGCCGTCTCCACCGCCCACAGATAGCGCTCCGCGCAGCGCACGCCCAGCAGGGCGGCGGTTTCCCGGTCGCCGAAGCCGACCCGGCCGGGGGCCGGGGCCAGCCGCTCGACGATGTCCAGATAGACCGTGTGGAAGACGGCCGCCCCGCCGCCCGCAGGCCAGCGGGAGCGCCATTCCCGCATACGTTCGATCACCGGGAGACCGCCCGGAGGCGGGTGGCCGGGCCCGGCCGGGGCCGGGGGCTGCTCGATCTGCGTCATGCGCGGAGCGTCCCAGCCACGGGTCCGCCGCGGCGCCGGCCGGCTGGAGATTCATCGGAACGGACGAACGACGGCGCCGGAGGAGGGGGTCGAGCAGCGCCGGGCGCCCCCCAACGCCGTACCGCTCACCGCGCACGCCGCCGCCACCCGCTGCCGCGGCCGTCACGCCCTGCCGGCCGCCGCACGGGCGGCCCGGCCGGCCTCACGCCGGGCCGGCCCGGCGTGAGGCCGACCCGGCCCCGGACATTCCGGTCCCGCCTCCCGCCGGGCCGGCCCCGGCTACGGGCCGCAGCTCACGAGGGGGCCGCTGCCGCCTGCCGGAGGCGACCCGCGGCCGTCGATCCCTCAGGCCGGTCCGGCCGGTAGCAAACGGGCTGACGGGGTACCAGTGGCTGCAGATGACCAGATGGGTCATCTTCTTCTCTGACAAGGGCGTGAGATGGGCCTTTCGCTGCCCGCGGGCCACCCGTCCGCCGAGTCCGTGCCACGGGACGCCGTCCGGACCGGACCCCGGGGCTCCGATCCCTCCCCCGCGGAGGCACAGGTCGTCGACCACGACGTGGTCGGCGGTGTCCGGCAGATGGCCGAAGCCGTTCTGGCGGAGCGGATCGCCGAGGCCACCGCGTACGACCCGGTGTTCTCCGAGGAGGTGGCGCGCCGGGTCGCCGACTTCACGCTGCGGGGCGGCAAGCGGATGCGGCCCCGCCTGCTCTGGTGGGCCATGCGCGCCTGCGGTGCGGCCGAGACCGAGGCGGCGTTGCGGCTCGGCGTGGGCCTGGAGCTGATCCAGACCTGCGCTCTCATCCAGGACGACGTGATGGACCGGTCGCGCACACGGCGGGGCAGGCCCGCCGTCCACCTCGCCCTGGCCGAGCGCCTGGGCCGTGCGGCCGGCTCCGGGCGGGGGGAGGCGTTCGGCGCCTCGGCCGCCGTACTCGCGGGGGACCTCGCACTGGTGTGGGCCGACGACACGGTCGCCGAGACGTCCCTGCCGCCTTCCCGGCGGCGGCAGATCAGCGCCCTGTGGCGGGCCCTGCGGGGCGAGATGGTCGCCGGGCAGTACCTGGACCTGCGCGGCCAGGCGGACGGCACCGCTTCGGCGGCGAGCGCGCTGCGCACCGCCTGCCTCAAGAGCGCCCTGTACTCGGTGGAGCGGCCCATGGCGCTGGGAGCCGCCCTGGCCGGAGCGGACGAGCGGACCACCGAAGGGCTGCGCTCGGCCGGCCGGTACGCCGGAACGGCCTTCCAACTGCGGGACGACCTGCTCGGGGTCTTCGGCGACCCGGCGGCCACCGGCAAACCGTCCGGGGACGACATCCGCGAGGGCAAGCCCACCTACCTGCTGGCGGTCGCCCGTGCCCGCTCCGCAGCCGCAGGCGACCACCGCGCCCTGGCCGTGCTGGACCGTGCCGTGGGCGACCCGGAGCTCGGCGACGACGACCTCGCGGAGGTCCGCGCCGTCCTGGAGGCCACCGGTGCTCGCGCCCAGGTCGAGGACAGGGCGCGACGGCTGGGGGAGCGGGCGGCGCGGCGCCTGGCCCGGACGGTCGACGTCGACACGCACGCGGGCGGCCGGCTGCTGGGCCTCCTGCGCACGGTGGCGGGCAGCCGGCCGGCCGCGCCCCCCGCTCCCGTCGCCACGCACCCCCCGTACCCAGGAGCCGCGGCGTCCTCCGCTCCGGCCACACCCGAAGGAGGCCGTTTCCCGTGATCACGATCAAGGGGCGTACCGACCACGTGGTGGTGGTCGGGGCAGGGCTGTCCGGCCTGTCCGCCGCGCTGCACCTGCTCGGCGCGGGCCGCAGGGTGACGGTCGTCGAACGGGATCCGCTGCCCGGCGGGCGCGCCGGACTGCTGGCGCGGGACGGCTACCGCATCGACACCGGACCGACCGTGCTGACCATGCCGGACCTGGTGGAGGACGCCTTCGCCGCCGTGGGCGAACGGATGGCCGACCGCCTGGAGCTCGTCCGGCTGGACCCCGCCTACCGGGCCCGTTTCGCCGATGGCTCCCAGCTCGACGTGCACACCGACGGAGCGGCCATGGAGGCGGCCGTGGAACAGTTCGCCGGAGCCCGCCAGGCGGTCGGCTACCGGCGGCTGCGGAGCTGGCTGGAGCGCCTGTACCGGGTGCAGATGCGCCGCTTCATCGACGCCAACTTCGACTCGCCCCTCCAACTCCTCCACCCCGACCTCGCCCGGCTCGCCGCGCTCGGCGGGTTCGGCCGGCTCGACGCCCGGATCGGGCGCTTCGTCTCCGACGAGCGGCTGCGCCGGGTCTTCTCCTTCCAGGCGCTGTACGCGGGCGTCCCGCCGGCCAGGGCCCTGGCCGCGTACGCCGTGATCGCCTACATGGACACGGTCGCCGGGGTCTACTTCCCGCGCGGCGGCATGCACGCCCTGCCCACCGCGATGGCCCGGGCCGCCGCCGACGCGGGAGGCGAGTTCCGCCACGGGCAGGCGGTGACCCGGCTGGAGCGGTCGGGCGACCGGGTCACCGCGGTCGTCACCGACCAGGAGCGCATCCCGTGCGACGCGGTGGTCCTGACGCCCGACCTGCCGGTCGCCTACCGCCTCCTCGGCCACGCGCCGCGCCGACCGCTGCCGCTGAGGCACTCGCCGTCCGCGGTGATCCTGCACGCGGGCACGGACCGTACCTGGCCGGATCTCGCGCACCACACCATCTCGTTCGGCGCGGCCTGGAAGAGCACCTTCCGCCAGCTCACCCGCACCGGCGAGCTGATGTCGGACCCCTCGCTCCTGATCACCCGCCCCACGGCCACCGACCCTTCCCTCGCCCCGCCCGGCAAACACCTCCACTACGTCCTGGCGCCCTGCCCGAACACCACGGTCGGGCCCGGCGTCAGGGAGTGGCGGGAGCTGGGCCCGCGTTACCGGGACGAGCTGCTCGCCTGGCTGGAGCGGCGTGAGATGCCCGGTCTGGGCGCGGCCATCGAGCAGGAGGGGCTGGTCACCCCGGTCGACTGGACCGCCCAGGGGCACGCCGCGGGCACACCGTTCGCCGTGGCCCACACCTTCCCCCAGACCGGCCCGTTCCGCCCGCGCAACCTGGTGCGGGGCACCGCCAACGCCGTCCTCGCCGGGTGCGGCACCACTCCGGGCGTCGGCGTGCCGACCGTGCTGATCTCCGGGAAGCTGGCGGCGCAGAGGATCACCGGCCCACCCGCCGCCCCGTCCCGACGCACGAGAGGCACCGCCGTATGACCGCCCGTGAGCTGGACGCCGCAGGCGTCCACGAGCCCGGCCTCCGTGCCGCCTACACCCGCTGCCGCGACCTCAACGCCCGGCACGGCAGGACGTACTTCCTCGCGACGCGGCTGCTGCCCGTCGACCGGCGGGCGGCCGTCCACGCCCTGTACGGCTTCGCCCGCTTCGCCGACGACATCGTGGACGACCTCGCCTCCACCGCCACCACCGGGCAGCGGGCCGCCGCACTGGCGGCCCTGGAGCAGCAGCTGGAGAGCGGGCTGCGGAGCGGGCGGGCCACCGAGCCGGTGATCCGCGCGCTCGCCGACACGGCCGGACGCCACGGCATCGACCCCCGGCACTTCACCGACTTCCTGGCCTCGATGCGCGCCGATCTGACCGTCACCGGATACGCCTCGTTCGAGGAGCTGGGCGGCTACATGCACGGGTCGGCCGCGGTGATCGGCCTCCAGATGCTGCCGGTGCTCGGGACCGTCGTCCGGCGCGAGGAGGCCGCCGGCCCCGCCGCCGCGCTGGGCGTCGCCTTCCAGCTGACCAACTTCCTGCGGGACGTCGGCGAGGACCTGGACCGGGGCCGGGTCTACCTCCCGGCCGACCTGCTCGGCGCCCACGGCGTGGACCGGGCGCGCCTGGAGTGGAGCCGGCGCACCGGTGTGCGGGACGCGGGGATCACCGCCGCCCTGCGCGCGTTCGCCGCCCACACCCGGGCGGTCTACCGGCAGGCCCTGCCCGGCCTCGGGATGCTGGACCCGGTCTCCCGGCCCTGCATCCGTACGGCGTTCGTCCTCTACAGCGGCATCCTCGACGCGATCGAGGCCGACGGCTACGCGGTCCTGCACCGCCGCGCCGTCGTCCCGCGCCGACGCCGGGCGGCCGTGGCGCTGGACGGACTGGCCCGCGCGCTCGCCGCCCGCGCCCGGGCGGACCGCCGGACGGGGACCGGGGCCGGGCCGCGCCCCGCCGCCCCCGCCCCCGCCATGGCCGTCCGGGAGGAGGCGGCATGAGCCCGTTCGCACGACGGCGCATCCCGTTGAGCCTGCGGCGCGCACCCGTGCCGTGGGACCGGCAGGAACCGACCTGGCGGGCCGCGAAGCCCTCCCTCATCGCCCAGGCCCTCAAGCGGGCGCAGAGCCGCCCCTCCGGAAACTGGTACGTCATCGGCGCCTCCCGCGCGCTTCCCCCGGGGCGGACGCTCGGCCTCACGGTCGGCTCCACGGAGATCGTCGCCTGGCGCGACGGCGACGGCAGGCTGCGCGCCGGCCCGGGCGCCTGCCCCCACCTCGGGGCGCCGCTGCGGGAGAGCCCCGTGCGCTGCGGCACGCTCGTCTGCCACTGGCACGGTCTCGCCCTGGACGGCGGGGCCTTCGCCGGCTGGGAGCCCTACCCGGCCTTCGACGACGGCGTGCTGCTCTGGGTGCGGCTGGACCGCACGGGCGGCGAGGTCCCCACCGAGCGGCCCCGCGTCCCGGTGCGGCCGCGCCGGGAGGAAGGCGTCGACGCGGTCTACGCCGGTGTGGGGCGCTGCGAGCCCGAGGACGTGGTGGCCAACCGGCTCGACCCGTGGCACGGCGCCTGGTTCCACCCGTACTCCTTCGTCGACCTGACCGTGACCGACGCGCCGGACGACGGCGCGGGGGAGGACGACGGGTTCCTGGTGGAGGTGTCCTTCAAGGTGGCCGGGCGGCTGGTCGTGCCGGTCGTGGCCCGGTTCACCGCGCCCGAGCCCCGTACGGTCGTCATGCACATCGTCGAGGGCGAGGGGGCGGGGTCCGTGGTGGAGACCCACGCCACCCCGCTGGCCCCGGACGAGCGGGGGCGGCCCCGCACCGCCGTCGTCGAGGCGCTCGTCGCGGCCTCGGACCGCCGGGGGTTCGCGGTCGCCCGGGCGGCCGCGCCGCTGCTCCGGCCGCTGATGCGGGCATCGGCCGGCCGGTTGTGGCGCGACGACCTGGCGTACGCGGAACGGCGCTGGGAGCTGCGGGCCGAGGGGCGGTTCCCCGGCTGACGCGCCGCGGGGGTGCGGCGGACCTCCGGGTCCGGGTGCCGCTGCCGTGCGCGGCGGCCCCCCGGCCCCGGGCGCCCGCTGCCGAGCGCGGCGAGCCCCCGGCCCCGGGCGCCCGCTGCCGTGCGCGGCGAGCCCCCGGCCCCGGGCGCCCGCTGCCGTGCGCGGCGAGCCCCCGGCCCCGGGGGTCAGCGACCGAGCGCGGCGAGCCTCCGCAGGGGCAGGGACCGCCCGGTGCGCGGGACGGTCCACAGGGTCTGCCCGCGCACCCCCCACCGCTCCAGGTGCGCGTTGGCGGCCAGGAACCCGCTGGTGACCGCGCGCTCCATCAGCGCCACCGGCAGTCCGGTGCGGACCATGTCCCCGGCCACCGTGACCGCCGGGTCGGGGCTGCGCACCCCGGGCCGGTCCCCGTAGCCGCCGACGGGGAACATCGGGCAGTCGGCCCGCCACTCGTGGCGCTCGTCGACGACGCGGGCCCCGCGCGTCTCCGGGTAGATCCGGTGCAGTTGGCGTCGTGCTTCGCTCTGCACGGCGGCCCGGTCGGCGTCCGGGGAGACGGCGTAGGCGTGGAGTTCGACCACCGAGCCGCCGGTGCGCCGCGCCCACCGTGCGGCCTCGCCCTCCCAGCGTTCCAGGACGCTCACGTTGTCCAGGGGCCCGTAGCCGCTGGTGCCGAGGAAGCCGGGGCGGTCGCGTGCCACGGGCTTCTCCAGCCACAGCCGTGAGACCAGGAACGGCGGGGCGGAGCGCAACCGGTCGATCGTGGCGCGCCAGGGGGCGTCCCCCAGTCCGGGGGAGGCGCGCACCAGTCCGCGCAGCCCGGCGCTGTCCAGGGCGAGGACGACGGCGTCGTGACGCGAGGTGCGCTCCTCCGTGGCGACGTCGAGGCCGCCGTCGGGCAGCGGCCGCACCCGGCGGACGGGCGTGCCGGTGCGCACCTCCACGCCGTGGCTCTCCAGGTAGCCGGCGAGGGGGTCCCACAGGGCGGTGGGGAAGGGCTCGGCGGGGACGTCGAAGAGCAGCCCCTCGCTGGAGCCGAGGAAGTAGATGTGGAACATCAGGACCAGCTCGGCGGCGGACAGTTCGCGCGGGTCGGCGAAGAAGCTGCGGGAGAAGACCTCGAAGGCCAGGTGGTGCGCCGCCTCGGGGAAGCGGATGCGGGCGAGGAAGTCGTGGGCGCTGACGCCGTCCAGCCGCTCGTAGACGTCGGGCACCCGCACGTCCAGCAGCGGCAGGGCGGCCCGGGGGTTCATCCCGACCAGATCGCGGACGCCGAAGGTCGGGCTCAGCGCGACGAACCCGAGGGCGCTGAGCGGAGGCGTACGCGGGATACGGGCGAAGCTGTCGTGGAGTCCGGAGCTGTGCCTCAGCGGGTAGTCGGGCAGCGGGGTGAGCCCGGCGAGTGCCGGGTCGACCCTGCGCAGCAGGCCGCGCAGGTTGTAGTACTGGCGGAAGAAGGCGTGGAAGCCGCGGCTCATGGTGACGTTCGTGCCGTCGGCGAGCCGGGCCGGCCAGCCCGCCAGCCGTCCGCCCAGGCTCCGCTCGCCCTCGTAGAGGGTGACCCGTACGCCCCGCTCGGCCAGCCCGGTGGCCGCCGCGATGCCGGCGAGGCCGCCGCCGACCACCGCGGCGGCGGGGGCCTCCCCGGTGAACCGGTCCCGGCCTCCGGGGGCGCGGACCACGGCGGCCCGCCGGTCCCGGCCGTGCCGGTGGGCTCCACCGTGCCTCTTCGGCGGCATCACGCCTCCTTCGCGGTGCGGCCGACGAAGGTGTGCGTGATGCCGGTCTGCCAGCCGGGCAGCGGCAGGGTGCGTACGTCCCGGAACCCGGCGCGGCGCAGTCGCTCGGCGAACTCGGGGGCGGTGTCGAAGGTGTTCACGCTGTCCTGGAGGTGCCGGTAGAGCCGCGCGTCCCCGGTGAGACGTCCGGCCGGCCGGATGATCGTGGAGCAGACCGCGTTCCAGACGGCGCGGTGCACCGGCGACCCGCCGAGCGTGTACTCGTGCACGGCCAGGCGGCCGGACGGGACCAGCAGGCGGTGCACCAGGCGCAGGGCCGTGTCGGCGTCCCGCAGGTTGCGGAAGAGGTAGCCGGCGAACACCGCGTCGAAGGAGCCCGGCGCCAGCCGCTCGGCCAGCTCCTCCACCGGGGCGTGGACGAACTCCACATGGGTCAGCCCGGGCTTGTCCGCCGCCCGCTCCAGCATCCCCGCGGAGGCGTCGACGCCGGTGATCCGGGCGAGCGGGGCGGCGGCGAGCAGCGCCTCGGTGGAGGCGCCCGTGCCGCATCCCAGGTCCAGGACGCGCAGCCCCGCCCCGCCGTCCGGCAGCCCGAGCCGCCGTGCGGAGCGGCGCAGATGCGCGTGGTAGCCGGGGCTGGCCGCGACGAGGCGGTCGTAGGCCCCGGAGCCCTGGTCGAAGGCTTCGGACAGTGCGGCGCCGCGCAACAGGGTCATGAGCTGCTTTCTTCCGGACGGGAGGGCGGGGGAGGCAGGGGGCGGGAGGAGGGACGGCGGGGGATGAAGGGGAGTTCGGCGACGGTCCGCACCATGGGGGCGACCGGGGTCCGCACCCCGATGAGCAGGTCCTCGTACCAGCGGGAGCCGCCGTCCAGGAAGGTCAGCAGCCGCTCGGCGGGCACCCCGCGGAAGAGACGGCCGAAGAAGTCCGATCCGTCGATCCGGCCGGTGTCCAGCGCCCGCAGCATGACCGCGTCCATCGCGCGCGACCGGGGGCTGTGGGCGGGCGGCACCCTGAGGGGGCGCCCGGCCCGGAGCCGGGCGGCGACGGCACGGCTCTGCCGCTGCACCGCGGCGAAGGTGTAGCCGGTCGAGGGGCGGGTCGCGCCTCCGGCGGTGCCGATGCGGTACACCGACCGCCCGGCGCGGCGCGGGAAACGGCCGTCGGTCATCGGGATGACGCCGGACTCGCGCGCCGTCACCTCGAACGCGCCCAGCCGCAGGACCTCCCGCGTGTAGTGCTCCAGCGCCCGCCGGTAGCCGTCGGCGTCCAGCGGCGCGGGGGAGAACTCCGTGTACTCGACGAGCGCCGTGTGCGCGTCCATGGGCAGGACGTAGCCGAACGAGAGCCCCCGGGCGGGCCGCGGGGTGCGGAAGTCCATCAGGTCCGGCACGGCCGGGTCGAACACGGGTCGCTCGGTCCGGACGAACCAGCCGGAGAAGTGCTGGAGGAGGGTGGTGCGGGCGGGCGGCAGCAGCCGGGGCGGGCGGGAGTCGAAGACGTGCCGCCCGCGGAGCAGGACGCGCTCGCCCACCGCGTCCCGGCCGAGGACCTCGGCCCCGCCGCCGGGCAGGTCGCGCACGGACTCCACCGTCGCCGTCGTCCGGCGCACCCCGGGGGAGCCGGAGAGCCGGCGGCCGACGAGGGCCTCGAAGTCGTCGGAGCGCAGCATCTTGTAACGCAGCTCCGGCAGGCGCGCCGTCACGGTCTCCCCCTCGGCCGTGCGGACCCGCAGCCGGGACCAGGAGGCGGTCAGCGACCCGTCGTAGGGGCCCGTACCGCGTTCCCAGAAGCACCAGGTCCGCCGGGGAGGGCTCAGCGGACCCGGCGGCGCGTCGACGAGGGCGACGGACAGCGGCGTACGGCCGCCCGGCGCGCACAGGTGGTGGGCCAGGCTCAGCCCCGCCGCTCCGGCGCCGACGATGACGACATCGAAGTCGGGTACGTCGGTCGGCACGGCTCCCTCTCGGTCGGACATCGGGTGGGGCGCGCTCCACCACTGGCAGGACCGTACCCCCGGACGGCCCGCACACTCCGGACCGTCGCCTCTTCGGGGCGTGACGGCGCGGACCGGCCCGGTCCGCGGGCCGTCCGCGGAGAGAGGGATGGTCGAGGTGTGCCCATCTGCCGGATGGGTACCCGAATGTCCGCCCGGACGCCCGGCGGCCCGTCCCCCCCTCGCACGTGCCCCGTCCGGGCCTCGCACGGAAGGAACCCATGAGCATCTACCGAGTCGTCAACCCCGCCACCGGCGAGACCGAGAAGGAGTACCCCACCGCCACCGACGGGGAGCTGCGGGAGGCTCTCGCCCTGGCCGACGAAGCGCAGCGCGCCTGGGCCGGCCGGGCGCCCGCGGAACGGGCCGCCGTCCTGCGACGCGTCGCCGACCTCTACGAGGAGCGCAAGGACGGGCTCGCCGCCATCATCACCCGCGAGATGGGCAAGCCCGTCAAGCAGGCCCTCGGGGAGCTGGCCACCGTCGCCTCGATCTACCGCTACTACGCCGAACGGGGCGAGGGCTTCCTGGAGGCGGAGGAGCTCGACGTCGCCTCCGGCGGCCGGGCCGTCGTCCGCAAGGAGGCGGTCGGCACCCTGCTGGGGATCATGCCGTGGAACTTCCCGTACTACCAGGTGGCCCGGTTCGCCGCGCCGAACCTGATGCTGGGCAACGCCGTCCTGCTCAAGCACGCCCCGCAGTGCCCGGAGTCGGCGCTGGCGATGGAGCGGCTGTTCCGGGACGCGGGCCTGCCCGAGGGCGCCTACGTCAACATCTTCGCCACCAACGAGCAGATCGAGACGGTGATCGGGGACGACCGGATCCAGGGCGTCTCGCTGACGGGCTCGGAGCGGGCCGGAGCGGCCGTCGCCGAGATCGCGGGCCGCAACCTGAAGAAGGTGGTGCTGGAGCTCGGCGGCTCCGACCCGTACCTGATCCTCGGCGCGTCGAACATGGAGCAGGTGGTGAAGAACGCGCTGATCGGCCGGATGGGCAACGCCGGCCAGGCGTGCAACGCCGCCAAGCGCATCATCGCCCTGGACGAGCACTACGAAGGGTTCTCGACCGCCTTCACCGAAGCGGTCCGCTCCATCGCCGTCGGCGACCCCGCCGACCCCGGCACCTTCATGGGGCCGCTCTCCTCCGAGAAGGCGCTCGAAACCCTGGACGAACAGGTTCAGGACGCGATCTCCAAGGGGGCCACGGTGCTGGCCGGCGGCAAGCGCATCGACCGCCCCGGCGCCTGGTACGAGCCCACCGTGCTGGCGGGGATCACCCCCGACATGCGGGCCTACAAGGAGGAGCTGTTCGGCCCGGTGGCCCTGTTGTTCAAGGTCGGCTCCGAGGAGGAGGCGGTCGACTTCGCCAACGACTCGCCCTACGGCCTGAGCGCCTCCGTCCAGACCGACGACGACGCCCAGGCCGAGCGGGTGGCCCAGCGGCTGCAGACGGGCATGGTGTTCATCGGCGCGCCCTCCGGCACCGCGGCGGAGCTGCCGTTCGGCGGGGTCAAGCGATCCGGTTTCGGCCGGGAGCTGGGCCGGTTCGGCATGGAGGAGTTCGCCAACCACAAGCTGGTCAGGCTGGTGCGCTGACGCCTCGTGCGGTGGAGCGGCGGGGGGGGGGGGGGGGGGCGCCCCCGCCCGCCCCCCCCCCCCCCCCCCCCCCCCCCCCCCCCCCCCCCCCGGGCGCGGGGCGGGGCGGCGCCCGCCCCCCCCCCCCCCGCGCC
>NZ_JBIRLM010000007.1:300467-334801 GCF_044330565.1 Streptomyces sp. NPDC017448
CTTTTTGGTCTAGCCCACAACCCCTGGGGGGGGGGGGGGGGGGGGGGCGGGGGGGGGGGGGGGGGGGGGGGGGCGGGGGGCGCCGCCCCCCCGCCCCCCCCCGCCGAACCGTCGCCGATCCCGCCTCCCCCGGCCGGGTGCCGTGGAGCCGGGCCGTCACCCGGCCGGTCAGGCCCGGCAGAGGCAGAACGGGTGGCCCGCGGGGTCGGCGTAGGCGCGGAAGCCCGCGTGGGCCTCCTCGTCCACGTCCAGTTCGCGCGCGCCCAGCTCCAGCACCCTGGCGTGGGCGGCCTCCATGTCGGTGACGGTGAGGTCCAGGTGGAGCTGCTGGGAGTTGCGGTCGGCGCGCGGCCACTCCGGGGGAGTGAGGTCCTCGGCCCGCTGGAATGCGAGCCGCTGACCGTCGTCCAGGCGCAGGTTCACCCAGTCGTCGTCCTCGCCGCCCTCGATGCGGCCGCCGAGCACGGCGGCGTAGAACTCGGCGAGCCGCAGCGGCTGCGGGCAGTCGATGGCGGTGAGCTGGAGTGCGGCGAAACCCATGGGTCCTCCTCGGTGGTGTGAGGGGCGCGTACCTCGGACCGCGGGGGATCAAACGCCGCGCCGCTCCTCGGGGCCCCGCACGGGCGTGCGGGTGCGGGCCCGCTCCACCGGGCCGGGGTCAGGACTTCCCGGGCTCCGTGCCGTGGCCGCCGCCGGTGCTCCGGTCGCCCGTGCCCCGGTCGGCGTCCGTGCTCCGGTCGGCGTCCGTGCCTGCGTCGTAGGTCGAAGTGCCGGAGTCCAGCAGGGGTTCCTGGGTCTTGAGGTGGGCCGGGGCGAAGGCGCGCAGCACGTGGTAGCCGGTGATCACGACGAGGGTGCCGAGCGCGATGCCGCCCAGTTCGAAGTTGTCGGTGATCTTCAGGCTGACCCCGCCGACGCCGATGATGATGCCCGCGGCGGCCGGGACGAGGTTGAGCGGATTGCGCAGGTCCACCCGGCCGTTGAGCCAGATCTGCGCGCCGAGCAGGCCGATCATCCCGTACAGGATCACGGTGATCCCGCCCAGCACCCCGCCCGGGATCGCGGCGACGACCGCGCCGAACTTGGGGCACAGGCCGAAGAGCAGGGCGAAGCAGGCCGCCGCCCAGTACGCGGCGGTGGAGTAGACCCGGGTCGCGGCCATCACGCCGATGTTCTCGGAGTACGTGGTGTTGGGCGGTCCGCCCACCGCGGTGGAGAGCATCGACGCCGCGCCGTCCGCCGCGATGGCGGTGCCGAGCTTGTCGTCCAGCGGGTCGCCCGTCATCTCGCCCACGGCCTTCACGTGCCCGGCGTTCTCCGCGACCAGCGCGATCACCACGGGCAGCGCCACCAGGATCGCGGACCACTCGAAGCTCGGGGCGTGGAAGGTCGGCAGTCCGATCCAGTCGGCCTGCCCGACGGCGGAGAGGTCCAGACGCCAGTGGTCCACGGCCTCCGCGCCGCCCGCAGGGGAGTGGATCTTCCCGAACACCAGGTCCAGGACCCAGGACAGCACGTATCCGAAGACCAGCCCCAGGAAGATCGCGATACGGGAGAGGAAGCCGCGCAGGCACACCACCGCGAGCCCGGTGAACAGCATCACCGCGAGCGCCGTCCACTGGTCCTGCGGCCAGTACGTGGAGGCGGTCACCGGCGCCAGGTTGAAGCCGATCAGCATCACGACCGCGCCCGTCACCACCGGCGGCATCGCCGCGTGGATGATCCGCGCGCCGAACCGCTGCACGGCGAGACCCACCAGGAAGAGGGCCACCGCGACCGCGAACACCGCGCCCGTGATGGTGGCGACGTCGCCGCCGCCCGCCCGGATCGTGGCCGCGACGCCGACGAAGGAGAGCGAGCAGCCCAGGTAGCTGGGCACCCGGCCCTTGGTCGCCAGCAGGAAGATCGCGGTCGCGACGCCCGACATCATGATCGCGAGGTTCGGGTCCAGGCCCATCAGGACCGGGGCGACGAACGACGCCCCGAACATCGCGACCACGTGCTGGGCGCCGAGTCCGAACGTACGGGGCCAGGAGAGCCGTTCCTCGGGGCGGACCACCGCCCCGGGCGCGGGGGTCTTCCCGTCGCCGTGCAAGGTCCAGCGCACGCCGAGGCTCATGGTTGCTCCCTGAAGGTCTGCTCGGTGTGCCGGCCGGTCTGCGACGCTGCGCGACCCGACGTTCGGTGTTCACCTGCGGAAAAGATCAGCGCCATGGTAGTGGTGCGGCGCGCGGAGGTCGCGGGGAGGTGGGCCGCCCCGCGCGCCGCCACGCTCTCGCACGCCCGCACCGCCCTGCCCGCCGCCGGATGCCGCGGGCCCCTCAGCCGCCGGCGCCGCTCTTGGCCGGCGTACCGTCGCCGACCGCCGAGCCGGCCACCTTGCGGTCGGCCGACCGCAGCACCCCGGCGCCCAGCACCAGGCCGAAGGAGAGCGCCGTCACCACGCCGAACGAGACCATCAGCGAGGTCGCCTCGGCCAGCGAGCCGATCGCGGACGGGGCGATGAGGCTGGAGGTGTACGTGATGGTGGCGACGCCCGCGATGGCCTGGCTCGGGTTCGGCCCACTGCGTCCCGCGGCGGCGAAGGCCAGCGGGACCACGACCGCCACGCCGAGGCCGAGCAGCGCGAAGCCGCCCATCGCGGCCGCGGGGGAGGGCGAGAGGACGACCAGCAGCCCGCCCGCGGTGGCCAGCAGCCCGCCGGTCCGTACCGTGCGCACCGCGCCGAACCGGTCCACGATCCGGTCCCCGGCGATCCGGGCCAGCGCCATCGTCAGGGTGAACGCCGTGGTGGACGCGGCGGCGAGACCGTCCGAGCTGTCCAGGACGTCCCGCAGGTAGACCGCCGACCAGTCCAGGCTGGCACCCTCCGCGAACACCGCGCAGAACCCGATCGCCCCGATGATCAGGGCCGACCTGGGCGGCAGCGTGAAGCGCGGCGGCGGCTCCTCGTCCGGGCCGCTCTGGAGGTCGAGGACGTTCCGGCAGGCGATGAGCCCCAGCACCGTGAGCGCCACGGCGGCGACGGCGTGGTGCAGCCGGGCGTCGGTCGCGGTGTGGGCGGCGACGGTGCCCGCCGCCGAACCGATCAGCGCGCCCACGCTCCACATGCCGTGCAGGCCCGACATGATCGACCGGTCGAGGCGGTTCTCCACCTCGATGCCCAGGGCGTTCATCGCCACGTCGGACATCCCCGCCGTCGCCCCGTAGACGAACAGCGCCGCGCACAGGGCGACCAGGCTCGGTGCGAGCGCGGGCAGGACCAGCGCCAGCGTCCAGAGCGCCAGCAGCCCGCGCAGGGCGTTCCGCGCGCCGAACCGGTGGCTGATCCTCCCGGCGAGCGGCATCGCGATCGAGGCGCCGATCGCCGGGAAGGCCAGCGCCAGCCCGAGCTGCCCCGCGCTCACCCCGGCGTGGTCCTGGATCCACGGCACCCGCGTCGCGAAGCTGCCGGTCACCGCGCCGTGCACGGTGAAGACCGCGGCGACGGCGTAGCGGGCCCGCCTCACCTGCTGTGCGCTGTAGTCCGTGACGGTCGAGTCGTTCGTCATGCCGTCGTGCCCCTCCCCTGGGAATCCTCTGACGCCGGCGGTCCCGGCGGCCCGGGCGCTTCCGCCCGACGATGCGTGGCGTAAACTATCAGGAAGCCTGCCTGATAAATAGTCGCTCCGCCGCGGCCGGGGGGAGCGGACCGGAAGAGGGCGGTCGGCGATCTGGAAGGATTCCCGGTATGCGCGCATCTCCGAGCACGGCTCGGGCCATCAACGACCGGCTGGCCCTGCGGTTGCTCCAGCGGGACGGTCCGCTGACGGCCGCCCAGCTCAAGACGGAGACCGGCCTGTCCCGGCCCACCGTCGCCGACCTCGTCGAACGGCTCCGGGCCGCCGGGCTGATCGAGGTCGTGGGGGAGTCCGGGGCCGTCCGCCGGGGCCCCAACGCCAAGCTCTACGGGATCGTCGCCGACCGGGCCCATCTCGCGGCGCTCGACGTGCGGCTGGGCAGCGTCAGCGTGGTCGTCACCGATCTGCTGGGGGCCACCCTGGCCGAGGACGCGCTGCCCATCGGCAGCGGCACCGGCACCGAGCCCGCCGTCGAGCGGGCCGCCGCCCTGCTGGAGCGCGCCGCCCGTGCCGCCGGGCCGGTCCCCCTGCACAGCGTCGGGATCGGGGCGCCGGGGCTGATCGATCCCGCCACCGGTGAACTGCGCGACAGCACCGGCCTGCCGGCCTGGCACCGGGGTCTGGTCCGGGAGCTCCAGCGGCGGCTGCCCGCCACCGTCCTGGTGGAGAACGAGACCAACCTCGCGGCCGTGGCCGAGCTCCGGGAAGGCGCGGCCCGGGGCCGGGACACCTTCGTCCTGTTCTGGCTCGGCCTGGGGGTCGGGGCCGCCGTGGTGCTGGACGGCCGACTGCGCCAGGGGGCGTCCGGCGGCGCGGGGGAGATCGGCTTCCTGCCCGTCCCCGGGGTGGGCGGGCTGCCCTCGGCGGCCGACTGCGCGGGCGGCTTCCACTCCCTGGCCGGCTCGGTCGCTCTGTGCGAACTCGCTTCCACCCACGGACTGTTGGAGACCGATGCGGTGGCGGAGGGCGGTGAGGAGGCGGCCGCCGTGGACGCGGTGCGGGCCGCCCTGGAGGCGGGGGAGCCGGGTGAGCCCTTCCTGAAGGAGCTGGCCGACCGCCTTGCCCTCGGGGCCGCCGCCGTCGTCTCGGTGCTGGATCCCGGCTGCGTCCTGCTCGCGGGGGCCGTCGGCCACGCGGGCGGGGCCGCGCTCGCCGCCCGGGTCGAGGAGCGGCTGGCCGCGATGTCGCCCCTGCGCACGGAGGTCCGCGCCGGTTCGCTGGGCGACGGGGCCGTGCTGCGGGGGGCGCTGATCACCGCCCGGGACGCCGCGCAGGACGCGATCTTCGCCCCGGAGGGCTGAGCGGCAGAGCGCCCCGTGGGGCGCCCGCCTCCCGGCGGGGGCACGCGGAAAGGCCCCGGCGGCGATGCGCCGGGGCCTTCCGTACAAACCGCGGCCACGCCCCGGGGCTCGTACGGGGCGTGGCCGCGGACCGAAGCTTTCGTACCGGGCCGGACGCCCGGCGGTGGGCGGGGGCGGGACCGCCGGCCGCCGGACGTCCGGGTGGGCCGGAGCCCGGCGGCGGAAAGGGGGTCAGCAGGCGCCGAGGTCCTTCCAGACGCCCCACTGCCCGGTCGATCCGGGCGTCTCGCCCTTCGTCCACCAGGACGCCTTCCACTGGTGGCCGCCGTGGCTGACGGTGGCGCCGCCGGTGTACTCGGTGGCCGCGCTCCAGGCGGGGGCCGTGCAGCTGCCGCCCGACTGGGTCGGGGACGGGCTCGGGGTCGGGCCGGTCGGGTCCGGCGTCGGCGTGGGGCCGGTCCCGGTACCGGGCTCGACCACGGTGGTGCCGCGGGCCAGGTCACCGGCGAGGGAGTAGGACTTCCCGCCGAAGGTCACGGTCCAGTTCGACGGCGTGGAGGTGGGCAGGTAGTAGACGAAGTCCAGCTCCACCGAGGCGCCGGGGGCCAGCGTCTGCCAGGCCGGGAGCTTCAGCGAGACGCGGTTGTAGTCGCCCTTGAGGCCGCCGACGTTGTTGACCGCCTTGTGGTCGCTGCGGACGATCGTCGTGCCGAAGCCGGACTGGTCCTTGGCGTTGGCCGGGGCGGAGGTGGAGTAGTCGAACTGGAACTCCGTACCGCCGGGCAGGGTGGCCTTGGTCCGGTTGGTGATCTTCAGCTTGGGGCTGATCGGGTAGTTGGAGTCGCCCAGCGGGAACTGGCCGAAGGAGACGTCGATGTTCACGGCCTGGGCCGGCAGGTCGATCGTGGAGCGCTTCGCGCCGTACGGGGAGGCCGACTTGAACGCGTCGTACATCGCGGTCGTCAGCGTGGAGCCGGTCTCGTACTGGCCCTTGGCCGCGTTCCACCGGTAGTCGCCCGCCAGCTCCCAGATCATCGTGCCGCCGATGCCCTTGTCCACGACGTAGTCGGCCTTGGCCTTCACCGACTGCTCGTCCTCGGTGGAGAGGAACACCTTCTTCTCGGCGTTCCACAGCCACGGGGCGACCAGCGTGGAGTCGTACTTGCGGGCGTACGTGCCGGTCAGCCGGGTGGTCGCCGGGAAGCCGTAGTCGGTGACGTAGTCGCCGACGATGCCCTTCTCCAGGTTCTTCGCGTGCCACATCGGGTTGGAGCCGGCGGGCGACTCCTTGCCGTTCGTGTCCTTGTCGTGCCAGAGGTTGTCGATCCCGACCGCGCCGTCGCCGCACTTGGTCAGCCCCGCGCCCGCCGGGCAGTCGGTCGTGGCCGCCTTGCCCCACAGTCCGTCGGTGCCGCCCTGCACGTTCTTGAAGCCGCGGGTGTAGTACGGCAGGCCGATGTTGATCCGGCCGGCCGGCATCGAGCCGCGGAAGTAGTGGTAGGCCCAGTCGGTGTTGAGGTAGCCGGTGCCGCCGTACTGCGAGGTGGAGTACACGCCGGCCTGCGCCAGTTCGGCGTCCTTGCCGTCGTCGAACAGGGAGGCGTTCGGGCCGACGTACTCGTTCCAGGCGCCGTGCAGGTCGTAGGACATGATGTTGACGTAGTCCAGGTACTTCTGCATCTGGTACGTCTCCATGCCCCGCAGCAGGTAGCCGGAGGAGGGGGCGGCGACCGTCAGCAGGTAGTGCTTGCCGTCGGCGGCGCCCGCGCGGTCGAGCTTCTCGCGGAGCGTCTTCATCAGGGCGTCGTAGCCCTTGACCAGACCCGCGCGGCGGCCGTTGGACAGCGTGTGGTCCAGCGGGTTGCCCGCGTCCTTCATCGTGGTCGCGTACTCGTAGTCGATGTCGACGCCGTTGAAGCCGTACTTCTTGATGAAGTCGACGGCGGAGTCCGCGAAGGTGTCGATGCCGGCCTGGTTGACCGAGCCGTCGGCGTTGGTGGCCATCGAGTAGAAGCCGCCGGAGTCCACCCGCTTGCCGTCGGGACCGAAGTAGCCGCCCGTCTCGGCCCAGCCGCCCACGGAGACCAGGGTCTTCACGTCCGGGTACTTCTTCTTGTACTTCGTCAGCAGGTTGAAGTGCCCCTTGTAGGGGAGCGCCGGGTCCATCTCCGCGCCCGCGACACCGGGCCAGGTCATGCCGGTGGAGGCGTTGTCGGCGCTGTCGGGGCCGACCGAGAGCTTGTTGGAGCCGTCGACGTGCGCGAAGGCGTAGTTGAGGTGCGTGACCTTGTCCCACGGGATGTCGGGGACGAGGTAGGCGTCCTTGCCGTCCTTGCCGGTGCGCCAGTTGGTGAAGTAGCCGATGACGCGCCGCTGGTGGTCGGCGCCCATCTTCTCGCGTCCGTCCGCGTCGTAGACGGAGCAGTAGGGGACGGCGACGCCGGGGGTCTGGTAAAGCCCGTCGGGGCGACAGGAGTTCTGGTCGGCGGCGGCCGAGGGGCCTGCGGCGAGAGAGCTCAGCAGCAGTCCGGCGACGGCGGCGCCGGCGGCGAGAAGCGTGGCTCTCGCTCGGGTGGGGGACGGCATGGGGTCGTTCCTCCTGGGGAGGTCGGCAGAGCACGGCACGAGGGGCGGTGAGGGGGCGGGTCTGGCGGGGTCCCGGTGTGCGCGCACCGTGGGACCGAACCTCGGAGGTGACGCAGAGATTAAGAGGACTAGACCAGAGCGTCAATAGGTCTGGACCTTTAAGGGTCAACTTTCCGCATGACGACGTTGTCGCATTCGCGCCGAAGGGAACGCGCCGACCTTCCTGTGACCCAGGCCACACCGGTCACCCGCATGGCCGTGCGGCGTCCGTGGCAGACTGGTTGCGTACCAGTAGCAGCGCACTCCGGGGTCGGTGCAATTCCGAACCGGCGGTTACAGTCCGCGACCCGTCCGCAGCCAGCGGCCGGTTGACCAGGTGAAATTCCTGGACCGACGGTTAAAGTCCGGATGGGAGGCAGTGCGCGGCGGTCTGTCATCGGTACGCCGCCGTCGGCGGACGCGTGGCCGGGGTTCCCCCGTGGCCCGTGCGTTCCCGGCGTTCCCCGCTCGCGGGGTGTCCGGCGTCTCCGCGGATGACCGCTTTCTCTGTCGTCATCGACAGGCCCCGGAGTCCGTGCCCGAAGAGGCAGGAGGACCCGGTGGACACCGCAGCCGACACCACCGCCATGCGCCGAGCCGTCACGCTCGCCGCGCGCGGTCTCGGCTCCACCAGCCCCAACCCGGTCGTCGGCTGTGTGATCACCGACGCCTCCGGGACCGTGGTCGGCGAAGGCTTCCACCAACGCGCCGGAGGGCCGCACGCCGAGGTCCACGCCCTGCGCGCGGCCGGCGGGCGGGCCCGCGGCGGCACCGCCTACGTCACCCTCGAACCCTGCGACCACACCGGCCGCACCGGCCCCTGCTCCCAGGCCCTCCTGGCCGCCGGCGTCAGCCGGGTCGTGTACGCGGTCGGCGACCCGGACCCGCGGGCCACCGGCGGGGGCGGCACCCTGCGCGCGGCCGGGGTCCGAACCGAGCGGGGGCTCCTCGCCGACGAGGCCGAGGCCGTCAACGCCGCCTGGCTGACCTCGGTGCGCCTCGGCCGCCCGTACGTCCTGTGGAAGTACGCCGCCACCCTCGACGGCCGGATCGCCGCCGCCGACGCCACCAGCCGCTGGATCACCTCGCCCGAGGCGCGCGCCGACGTCCACCGGCTGCGCGCCGAGGCCGACGCCGTACTCGTCGGCTCCGGCACCGCCCGCACCGACGACCCCCAGCTGGGCGTACGCGGCGTCGACGGCGCCACCCAGCCGCTGCGGGTCGTCCTCGACACGGACGCCACCGCCGTGAAACCCGGCGCCCGGGTCCTGGACGGCGCCGCTCCCACCCTGATCGCCGTCGCCGACGACGCCCCGACCGACCACCTTCCGGCCGCGTCCGTCCTGCGCCTGCCCCGCGCCGCCGCCGGCCCCGGACTGGACCTCGACGCCCTCCTCGACGCCCTGCACGTCCGCGGCGTCCGCTCCGTACTCCTCGAAGGCGGCCCCACCCTCGCGGGCGCCTTCGTCGCCGCCGGGAAGGTCGACAAGGTCGTCGGCTACCTCGCCCCGGTCCTGCTCGGCGCGGGCCCCGCCGCCCTCGCCGACGCCGGAATCACCACCATCTCCCAGGCGTTGCGCCTCGAAGTGACGGAGACCGCGGCGATCGGCCCCGATCTGCGCGTCACCGCCGTCCCCGCCCCTGCTCGGAAGGGAAACTGAGTGTTCACCGGAATCATCGAAGAACTCGGTGAGGTCACCGCCGTCGAGCCGCTGGCCGACGCCTCCCGCTTCCGGCTGCGCGGCCCCCTCGTCACCGAGGGCGCGAAGCACGGCGACTCCATCGCGGTCAACGGCGTCTGCCTCACCGTCGTGGAGACCGCGGACGGCGAGTTCACCGCCGACGTGATGGCCGAGACCCTGGAGCGCTCCAGCCTCGGAGCGCTCGTCCCCGGCTCCCGCGTCAACCTGGAGCGGCCGATGGCGCTCGGCGGCCGGCTCGGCGGACACCTCGTCCAGGGCCATGTGGACGGCACCGGCGCCATCGTGGAGCGCACCCCCTCCGAGCACTGGGAGATCGTCAAGGTCTCCCTGCCGCCCGAGCTGACCCGGTACGTCGTGGAGAAGGGCTCCATCACCGTCGACGGCGTCAGCCTCACCGTCGTCGACGCGGCGGCCGGCCACTTCACCGTCAGCCTCATCCCCACCACGCTCGCCCTGACCACGCTCGGCCGCAAACAGCCCGGCGACCCGGTCAACCTGGAAGTCGACGTGATCGCCAAGTACGTCGAGCGGATGCTCGGCGACCGGACCGGACAGGACCCGCGATGAACCTCGCGAACTGGCTCAACTCCGAGGCCTTCACCGTCTTCGGCCAGCACATCAAGTGGTCGGACATGATCGGCAACCTCGTCGGACTGATCGCCCTGGCCCTCGGCTGGCGGCGCTCCATCTGGACCTGGCCCGCCCAGCTGCTCTCCGGCGTGATCCTGCTCGTCGCCTTCGCCTCCGCCCACCTCTCCGGCAGCGCGGGCAAGCAGCTCGTCGTCATCGTGGTCGCCCTGTGGGGGTGGTGGTCCTGGAACCGCGGCAGGCGGCAGGCCCAGGACGGCTCCATCGCCGTCCGCTTCGCCACCTGGCGCGAGCGCGGCGTGCTGATCGGCGCCGCCGCCCTGGGCACCCTCGCCGTGGGCGGCCTGTTCACCGCGTTCCCGTCGCTGTCCTGGGATCCGTGGCCGGACGCGTACATCTTCGTCGGCACCGTCGTCGCGATGTACGCCCAGGCCCGCGGCATGGTCGAGTTCTGGTTCGCCTGGCTGCTGGTCGACCTGGTCGGCGTCCCGCTGAACTTCGCCAACGGTTTCGCCTTCTCCGGTTTCGTCTACGTCATCTACGGCGCCCTCGTCCTGTGGGGGATGCGCGACTGGTGGCTGCGTTCGCGGACCCCCGCCCTGAAAGGAGCCACGGCATGACCGACCGGCCCCTCTGGCCGCACCCCGGCCACGACCCGCTGCCCGAGACGTTCTCCCTGGACCCGGTCGAGCAGGCCGTCCGCGACATCGCCGCCGGCCGGCCCGTCGTCGTGGTGGACGACGAGGACCGTGAGAACGAGGGCGACCTCGTCATCGCCGCCGAGAAGGCCACCCCGGAGATCGTCGCCTTCATGATGAGCGAGTGCCGCGGGCTGATCTGCGCCCCCCTGGAGGGCGACGAGCTGGAACGGCTCGAACTCCCGCAGATGGTCGCGGAGAACACCGAGTCGATGCAGACCGCGTTCACGGTCTCCGTCGACGCCTCCGCCGCCCACGGCGTCACCACCGGCATCTCCGCCGCCGACCGCGCCACCACCCTGCGCATGCTCGCCGGCGGCACCGCGGGCCCCGGCGACTTCGTCCGCCCCGGCCACGTCTTCCCGCTGCGCGCCCGCCCCGGCGGCGTCCTCGTCCGCAACGGTCACACCGAGGCGGCCGTCGACCTCGCCCGGCTCGCCGGGCTGCGCCCCGCCGGGGCCATCGTCGAGATCGCCGGCGAGGACGGCGTCATGCTGCGGCTGCCCGAGCTGATCCCGTTCGCCCGCAAGCACGGCCTGACGATCATCTCCATCGAGGAGCTGATCGCCTACCGCCGCAGCAACGAGCCGGTCGTCCGCCGCGAGGCCGCGACCCGGCTGCCCACCGCGTTCGGCGACTTCACCGCGTACGGCTACCGTTCCATCGTCGACGGCGTCGAGCACGTCGCCCTGGTCCACGGCGAGATCGGCGACGGCGAGGACGTCCTCGTCCGCCTCCACTCCGAGTGCCTGACCGGCGACGTCTTCCAGTCCCAGCGCTGCGACTGCGGCCCCCAGCTGCACGCCTCCATGCGGCGCATCACGGAAGCCGGCCGGGGCATCGTCGTCTACCTGCGCGGCCACGAGGGACGCGGCATCGGCCTGCTCTCCAAGCTGCGCGCGTACGAACTCCAGGAGCGCGGCGTGGACACCCTCGACGCCAACCTGGAGCTGGGCCTGCCCGCCGACGCCCGCGACTACGCGGCCGGCGCGCAGATCCTGAAGGACCTCGGCGTCACCGGTCTGCGGCTGATGACCAACAACCCCGAGAAGACCGAGGCCCTCGTCCGCCACGGCCTCGCCGTCACCGGCCGCGAGCCCATGCCCGTCCAGGCCGGCGAGCACAACCTGAGCTACCTGCGCACCAAGCGCGACCGCATGGGCCACGATCTGCCCTGGCTCGACGGCGTCCCGCCGTCGACCTGCGCCGACCAGTGACCACCACCACCACCACCCCATCACCATCAGGAGAGACATGAGCGGCAAGGGCGCACCCGAACTGTCCGTACGCAACTGCGGCGACCTCCGCGTGGCCGTGATCGCGGCCCAGTGGCACGAGAAGGTCATGGACGGACTCGTCGACGGCGCCCTGCGCGCCCTGCACGAGCTGGGCATCGACGAGCCGACCCTCCTGCGCGTCCCCGGCTCCTTCGAGCTGCCCGTCGTCGCCAAGGTGCTCGCCGGACGCGGCTACGACGCGATCGTCGCCCTCGGCGTGGTCATCCGGGGCGGCACCCCCCATTTCGAGTACGTCTCCCAGGGCGTCACCCTCGGCCTCACCCAGGTCACCGTCGACACCGGTGTTCCCGTCGGCTTCGGCGTACTGACCTGCGACACCGAGGAGCAGGCGCTCGACCGGGCCGGACTCGAAGGGTCCAACGAGGACAAGGGGCACGAAGCGGTCACCGCCGCCGTCGCCACCGCGGCCACCTTGCGCACCGTCAGCGAACCCTGGCGCTGAGTGCCCCCGTACGACCCCGTATTCTGAGGACCATCATGGGACAGAAAACCTTCGAAGAGCTCTTCACCGAGCTCCAGCTCAAGGCCGCCGAGGGCGACCCCGCCACCTCCCGCACTGCCGAACTGGTGGGCAAGGGCGTGCACGCCATCGGCAAGAAGGTCGTCGAGGAGGCCGCCGAGGTCTGGATGGCCGCCGAGTACGAGGGCAAGGAGGCCGCCGCCGAGGAGATCTCCCAGCTGCTGTACCACGTCCAGGTGATGATGGTCGCCCGCGGGATCTCGCTCGACGACGTCTACGCCCATCTCTGAGCCGGCCTCCCCGCCGGCCCCGCCCGGCCCGGGCGACACCAGCGCGACACCACCCGCACCCTCCCTCCGCACGAAGGAAGCCGACCTCATGCTGCGCATCGCCGTTCCCAACAAGGGTTCACTCTCCGGGCCTGCGATGGCGATGCTCCATGAGGCCGGCTACCAGCAGCGCAAGGAGTCGAAAGAGCTGGTCCTGGTCGACCCCGGGAACGAGGTCGAGTTCTTCTACCTCCGCCCCCGCGACATCGCGATCTACGTCAGCTCCGGCAAGCTCGACATCGGCATCACCGGCCGCGACCTGCTGCTGGACTCCGGGGCCGACTCCGAGGAGATCCTCCAGCTCGGCTTCGCCCGCTCCACCTTCCGCTACGCCACCAAGCCCGGCACCGCGGCCGGCCCGCAGGACTTCGACGGCATGACGATCGCCACCTCCTACGAGGGCATCGTCGCCGCCCACCTCGCCGAGGCCGGGGTGAAGGCGTCCGTCGTCCATCTCGACGGGGCGGTCGAGACCGCCATCGAGCTGGGCGTCGCCCAGATCATCGCCGATGTGGTCGAGACCGGCACCAGCCTGCGCAACGCCGGTCTGGAGGTGATCGGCGAGCCGATCATGACCTCCGAGGCCGTCGTCATCCGCCGCCACGGCGCCCCCGCCGACGACCCCAAGGTGCAGCAGTTCCTCCGCCGCCTCCAGGGCGTCCTGGTCGCCCGGTCCTACGTGATGATGGACTACGACTGCCGCGTCGAGCACCTGGAGCGCGCCGTCGCCCTCACCCCCGGCCTGGAGTCCCCGACCATCTCCCCGCTGCACCACGAGGGCTGGGTCGCCGTCCGCTCCATGGTCGCCGCCAAGGAGGCGCAGCGGATCATGGACGACCTGTACGAGCTCGGCGCCCGCGCCATCCTCACCACGGCCATCCACGCCTGCCGCCTCTGACGGCCCCGGCCGCCCGCACCCCCCCGAGAGAAGATCCGATGTCCGCGCCCAGGCCCGAACTCCCCACCCTGCCGGTCACCTTCCGGCCCACCCTCACCCGGGTGGTCCTGCTGAGCGTGGGCCTGGCGATGTTCCTCGTCATCACGGTCGTCGCCCTGATGCTGGAACGGCTCAACCCGGGGGAGCGGGCCAGCTTCATCTTCGTCGCGGCGCTCTTCTTCGGCGTCCTGGCCCTGCTCAGCAGGCCCCGGGTCTCCGCCGACGAGGCCGGGGTCACCGTCGTCAACCTCACCCGGACCCGCAGGCTGGCGTGGCAGGAGATCCTCCGCGTCAACCTGCGCTCCGGCGACCCCTGGGTCTTCCTCGACCTCAGCGACGGCACCAGCCTGCCCGCCCTCGGCATCCAGCCCGGCCTCGCCAAGCAGCAGGCCATCCGCGACGCCCGCGCCCTGCGCGCCCTGGCCGAGACGCGCGGCGCCGGAAGCGACGACACCCCCGCCGCGGGCTGATCCCCCGCCCGCCACGGGGCCCTGTTGTCTACTCTGGTGGGCGGCGGCGCCCCGTGCGCCCCGCCCCGCCCGTACCACGGCCCCGACCGGGGCCCGCGGGGTTCCCCCTGCGACCCAAGGAGTGACTCCTTCCAGCAATGGACGGATCGTCCGGTAGTACCTGCGCCGCCCCTTCCCCGGAGGCGGCGGCCTCATGACCACCCCTCTGCTGCTCCTCGCGGCCGCCTTCCTCCTCATCCTCGCCAACGGATTCTTCGTGGCGGCCGAATTCGGGCTCGTCACCGTGGACAGGCCCGACGCGGAGCGCGCCGCCGCCGAGGGCGACCGACGGGCCCGTGCCGTCGTCCGCGCCCTGCGCGAACTCTCCTTCCAGCTCTCCGGCACCCAGCTCGGCATCACCCTCACCTCCCTGGTGGTGGGCATGCTCGCCGAGCCGGCCCTCGCCCGGCTGCTCGCCGGACCCCTCACCGCCGCCGGACTGCCCGAAGGGGCCGTCCCCGGCGTCGGCGTCGTCATCGGCATGCTGCTCGCCTCGGCGGTCCAGATGGTCGTCGGTGAACTCGTGCCCAAGAACTGGGCGGTCTCCCGGCCGCTCCAGGTGGCCCGCTTCGTCGCCGGACCGCAAGCCCGGTTCGCGGCCCTCCTGCGCCCGGTGATCACCCTGCTCAACACGTTGGCCAACCGGCTGGTGCGGCTCCTGGGCGTCGAGCCCACCGATGAGCTGGCCTCCGCCCGTACCCCGGGCGAGCTGGTCTCCCTGGCCCGGCACTCCGCCCGCGCCGGAGCCCTGGAACAGGACACCGCCGACCTCTTCGTCCGGTCGCTCTCGCTGGCCGGTCTCACCGCCCAGCACGTCATGACCCCCCGGGTGAGGGTCAGCGCCCTGCACTCCTCCGCCACCGCCGAGGACGTCCTCAACCTCACCCGTGCCACCGGCCTCTCCCGCTTCCCGGTCTACCGGGACCGCATCGACGAGGTCGTCGGCATGGTCCATCTCAAGGACGCCCTCGCCGTCCCCGCCGCCGAACGCCTGCGCACCCCGGCGGGGCTGATCGCCGTCGCCCCGCTCATGGTGCCCGGGACGCTCCCGGTGGAGCACCTGCTGCGGCGGCTGCGCCGCGAGCAGCCGATAGCCGTGGTCGTCGACGAGTACGGCGGCACCGCCGGCGTCGTCACCCTGGAGGACATCATCGAGGAGCTCGTCGGCGAGGTCCGCGACGAGCACGACGCCGAGGGCGCGGGCAGCCCCGAGCTGACCGCCACCACCGCCGAGGACGGGCGCCCGGCCTGGGACGCCGAGGGCAGCTGCCGGGTGCACACCCTGCGCCGCGGCGGGCTGGACGTCCCCGAGGGGCCCTACGAGACCGTCGCCGGGCTCGTCGCCGGGCTGCTGGGCCGCATCCCCGCCCCCGGCGACGTGGCCGAACTCCCCGGCTGGCGGATCTCCGTCCGCCGGGTCGGCCGCAACCGCGCCGAACGGGTCCGGTTCACCCGGACGCCCGGCCCGCGACCGGACCCGGCCGCCCGGACCCTGCTGGAGGCCGCGCGATGAGCATGCTCCACCTCCTGCTCGCCGTACTCCTGGTGGTGGCCAACGGCTTCTTCGTCGGCGCCGAGTTCGCCCTCGTCTCGGTCCGCCGCAGCCAGATCGAACCGCTGGCCGCCCAGGGCTCCGGCCGGGCCCGCACGGTCCTGCACGGCCTGGAGAACCTGCCGCAGATGATGGCCGCCGCCCAGTTCGGCATCACCGTCTGCTCCCTCACCCTCGGAGCCGTCGCGGAGCCGACCGTCGCCCGTCTCCTGGAGCCGGTCTTCCACGCGGCGCACCTCCCCGAGGGGCTCGTCCACCCCCTCGGCTTCGCCCTCGCCCTGCTGTCCGTGGTGGTGCTGCACCTGGTCATCGGCGAGATGGTCCCCAAGAACCTCGCGATGGCGGCGCCCGAGCGGACCGCCCTGTGGCTCAGCCCCGGTCTGGTCGCCTTCGCCCGGCTCTGCCGCCCGGTCACCCGTGCCCTCGGCGCCTGCGCCGACCTGGTGCTGAGGCTGTTCGGCGTGGAGCCGAAGGACGAGGTGGAGGCCGTCTTCACCAGCGAGCAGCTCAACCGGCTCGTGGAGGACTCCGGCCAGGCCGGCCTCCTCGCCCCGGCCGCGGCCGAACGGCTGGAGGACGCCCTCGAACTCGGCAGCAGACCCGTCCTCGACGTCCTGCTGGAGCGGGCGTCCCTGGTCACCGTCGACCCGTCGGTGACCCCGCGCGGGATCGAGGAGCTGACGGTACGCACCGGGTTCTCCCGCTTCCCGGTCTGCGCGGAGGGCGGCGGCCCCTTCATGGGCTACCTGCACGTCAAGGACGTCCTGGAGCTGGAGGACGCCGACCGCGCGGTCCCGCAGCAGACCTGGCGTCCGATGACGACCGTACGGGCCGAGCTCCCGCTGGACGACGCCCTGACCGTGATGCGCCGCGCCGCGACGCACCTGGCGCAGGTGGCCGACGCCTCGGGCCGGGTCCTCGGCCTGGTCGCCATGGAGGACGTCCTGGAGACGCTGGTGGGGGAGGTGCGCGACCCCTCCCACCGGGCGGTCTCGGTGCCCCGCCGCACGGTGGACGTGCCGAAGGGGACGGTGCTGCCGGGGCCCGGGCCCCTCGTGCACGGACGCCCGGCGGGGGTCTCCTGAGCGGCGGGGGTCTCCTGAGCACGGGCGCCGCCCGTGCACGGACGCTTCTCGCGCACCGGCGCCGGGGCCGCGCCGGGGGTCCGCCCCCGGCGCGGCCTCACACCGCGCCCGGCTCCTGTTTGCCCCGGCCCGCCGGGCCGCGCCCCGACAGCACCTCGCCGTACGCCTGCATCAGGTCCGGGAGCCGCAGCGTCGACAGGTCCTCCCGGGTCGGCGCGCCCGGGTAGCCGGAGAGCCGCAGATCGCGGTAGGCGCAGCTCTTCTCGTACAGCGTCCGCAGGAAGCGGCCGTTGCCCAGCTCGTCGATCCACCCCTGGTCCACCACGTGACCGCTGATGGACCGCAGCTCCTCGGCCGCCTCCTCGTCCCACACGTCGTCGTTCTCGGCGGCCAGGACGCCGCCGATCGCGGTGAGTTCGAGCGGCCGGTAGCTGGGGAAGTCGACCCGGGTGGTGAACCGGGAGGAGAGGCCCGGGTTGGTGGCGAGCAGCCGGTCCATGCCCTCCGGGTACCCCGCGAGGATGACGACGAGGTGGTCCCGGTTGTCCTCGGCCCGCTTGAGGAGCACCTGCAGCGCCTCGTCGCCGTACGCGTCGCCCTTGCTGTAACCGGAGTTGGCCAGGCTGTACGCCTCGTCGACGAAGAGCACCCCGCCCAGCGCCGAGTCGATCAGCTCATTGGCCTTCACCGCCGTCTGGCCGAGGAACTCCCCGACCAGATCGGACCGTTGCGCCTCGACCAGGTGATCGCCGCCGAGCAGTCCGAGGGCGTAGAAGACCCGGCCCAGGATGCGCGCCACCGTGGTCTTGCCGGTGCCCGAGGGGCCGGAGAAGACGAAGTGGCGCTTCGGCGGCTGCACGGGGAGCCCTTGCTCGGCCCGCAGCCGGGCCATGTTCAACTGGGCCGAGACTGCCTTGACCTGCCGTTTCACCGGCTCCAGCCCGACCATCCGCTCCAGCTGCGCCAGCGCCTCGGCCAGCAGGGCGGGATCGCTGGGCCCGGCCGGGAAGGACGGTGGCCTGCGGGTCCTGGTGCGGCGGGCGCCCTCGACGGGGACGGACGGGCCCGGCACGGGCTCGTCCCCGAGCAGCCCCGCGTCGACCAGCGGCCAGGGCTCGCGCCCGTCCCCCGGATCGGCCCCGAGCAGCGCGTCCCCCTCCGGCAGCGCCTCCCCGCCCGGGGCCCCCGCTCCGAAACCCGACAGGGACACCGGGGCCAGATCCACCGACTCGTCGAAGCCGTCGCCCTCCACGAGCGCCGCGAGCCGGGCGGAGGTGTCCATGAAGGCCGGATCGACCCGGTGCACCGCCCGGTACAGCGGCAGCGCGGCCGCGCTGCGCCCGGTGCCCTCATGGGCCCGTGCCAGCCAGTAGCGCAACTCCTTGCGCTGCGGCTGCTCGCTGCGGCACCGCATCAGCGCGGCCGACAGCAGCGGTTCCGCCTGCCCGAACATCTCCAGCCGCACCCGGGCCATTCCGCCGAACAGGCCCGCCTCGATGCCCAGCACGGGGTCGTCGACCAGCTGCTCGGTGCACCGCACCAACTGCTCCCAGTCCTTGACCAGGTAGGAGCGGCAGGCGTGCAGGAACCGTACCTGCGGGTCCGCGTCCACCGGCGGCAGCCCGGCCAACGCCCGGTCCAGCTCGGGTACATGGCGGCCGTCCAGCCAGTGCGAGGCGTGCGCCAGCAGCAGGTCCCGGCCGCTCTCCAGCACCGGCTGCACCCACCATCCCAGCCAGTACCAGGAGTTGAGCGTACGGCGGTGGCGTGCGCGCTGCTCGCCGAAGCGGTCGCGGTGCTGGTACATGCGCAGCAGGGCCGTGGTGGTGTCGACGCGCAGCGCGTGGAGGCCGAGCCAGCCGTCCGCCATGCCCGGATCGATGCGCACCGCGGCTCGGAACTCCTCCTCGGCCTGCGGGTAGGCGCCCATCGTGTAGGCGTCCATGCCACGCAGCCAGGCGAGGTCGGCAGGGGCGCCGGCGCCCTGTGTGCCGATGTTCATCAGGTCCCCCACAAACCGTGCCCCCAGGATGTCCCGCCCGCACAGCATGCCCACCGGAGCGTGCTGAATCACGGCGCGGGGGAAGGGAATTGACCACACCGAGGTGCATCGTACCCGCGCAGGGGGGAGCGTCCGCCCGATGATCGAGCGCCGGGTCGGTGACCGTGAGTGAGTGAGTCGCTCTGCGTGGTCGCCGGAACGGTGCGGGGAGCGCAGGGCGAAGCCCCCGATCACGGGGGAACAACCGGGGGCTTCGCGTCTGCGGGGGCTCCGAAAAGCCGCACAATGAGAACGTAAGACCAGTAAGGGCCCTCGGTCAAGCAGAGTTGGGGCCTTCGGAGCCGAAATCCGACGGCTCATCGGGGCGGTCCGCCCCGGCTACCGTCCGTGATGGAGCGGTTCGCTCCCGCTGTCGCGCCCGGCCCCGGCAGCCACGCGTATCCCTCCGGCAACTGGCGTACCAGTACGTCGGCATGGGGACGTGAGGGGTCTTCGGCGAAATGCCGGTCCTCGGCACGCGTCCACCCGTCCCAGAACCGGGTGAGCGCGGCGCCGTCCCGCCGCCGTCCCCGCTCCCAGGACGCCTCGCGCCCCCACTCCATCCAGCACAGCGCCGCCAGCCACGGCCGCACCTCCCGGCGCCCCGCGCCGACCCCCTCCACCAGCACGACGGGGGCCGGCCCCAGGGTCCGCGCCGGTCCGAAGCGGCGCTCCGTCCAGTCGTAGGGGGCGTAGCGCGCGCACTCGCCGCGCGAGAGCGGCAGGAGCACCTGGTCCCGCAGCCGTCCCGTCCAGCCGAACAGCTCCTCGTGCGTGGCGAGATCGTCCAGATGGAGGACCGGCGCACCGCCCAGCGCCGCGGCGAGGCGGGCGGCGAAGGTGCTCTTGCCCGACCCGGCGTGGCCGTCCACTGCGACCAGCCGGACCGGCCCGCAGGAGGGGGGCAGTGCAGCGAGGTCATCGGCGTGGCGGGCCAGGTCGTCCATGGCCCCAGGGTACGTTCCGGCACGCGGGTTCCCGGGAGCCTGCGCAGGCCGCCCCCTGGGCTTGAGGGACCGGTCCGCCAGTGGTCCAGACCCATATTGGTCCGGTGGCCCCCGCCGAACCGCTGGCCCGACCCGGCCGCCACCCGGGATAGTTGGCGCACCGCACCGCACCGCACCGCACCGCCTTGCACCGCACCCCTTCGCACGGCACCCGCAGACCACCTTCCGCATCCGACCGGGGGTCACGCCCATGACCAGTCCGACTTCGCGCAGAACCGTTCTGACCGCCGCGATCGCCGCCGCGACCGGCGCCGGCACGGTGGCCTCCGCCGCGTCCGGGGCCTTCGCCTCCGCCGCCCCACCGGCGCCCCACGTCCCCTCCGCACCCCACGTCCCCTCCGCCGCTCCGAAGACCTCCGTGGACAACCGCTTCTGGCACACGTACACCGACTGGCGCTGCGGCGAGGGCGACGGAGCCCGGGTGCTCCCCGGCCCCCGGCCCGGCCTGGTGATCGCGGCCCCGGCGGGCCGCACCGACTACACCGATCCGCACACCGGTACGACGACCGCGTGGGAGTACGCCACCTGGACCTCTCCCGTGCACCGCTCCGCCGTCCCCGCCACCGAGGTGATCGCCTCCTGGAACGCCCGTACCCCGGCCGGCACCTGGATCCAGATCGAGCTGAGCGGCCGGTACGCGGACGGCGCCGCGACCCCCTGGTTCGTGATGGGCCGCTGGGCGTCGGGCGACGGAGACGTCCGCCGGACCTCCGTGGACGGCCAGGGCGACCCGCACAGCTCCGTGTGGACGGACACCTTCTCGGTGGACGACCCGGCGAGCGGGGTGCGGCTGGTCTCCTACCGGCTGCGGCTCACGCTGTACCGCGCCCCGGGCAGCCGCCTCACCCCGACCGTGTGGCGGGTCGGCGCGATGGCCTCCGACGTACCGGACCGCTTCACCGTGCCCGCCAGCACCCCGGCACTCGCCCGTGAACTGCCCGTGCCCCGCTACTCGCAGAACGTCCACATCGGGCAGTACCCCGAGTACGACAACGGCGGCGAGGCCTGGTGCAGCCCCACCTCCTCGCAGATGATCATCGAGTACTGGGGCCGCCGCCCCACCGCCCGGGACCTCGCCTGGGTCAAGCCCGGTCTGCCCGACCCCCAGGTCTGCCACGCCGCCCGGCACACCTACGACTACCAGTACGAGGGCTGCGGGAACTGGCCGTTCAACGCCGCGTACGCCGCGACGTACCGCGACCTGAACGCCGTCGTCACCCGGCTCGGCTCGCTGACCGACGTGGAACGGCTGGTCCGCGTCGGCATCCCCGTCATCACCTCCCAGTCCTTCCTGAAGGAGGAGCTGACCGGCGCCGGATACGGAACGGCCGGCCACCTGATGACGGTCGTCGGGTTCACCCCTGAGGGCGACGTCATCGCCAACGACCCCGCCTCACCCGACAACGAGGCGGTCCGCCGGGTCTACCGACGGCGCGAGTGGGAGAACATCTGGCTGCGGACGAAGCGCTACGACGCCAACGGCAACGTCAGAAGCGGCACGGGCGGGGTCTGCTACCTCTACTGGCCCACGGACGTCTCGCCGTCCCGGCGGCGCGTGCTGGCCTCCCTCGGCATCGGCTGACCGCACCGGCCGGGAGGGCTCCCCCGGTCGTGCGGCGCGGGCGCTCGTGCGACGCTCGATGCGTCCGGTCCGCCGCCTCCGAGGACAAGGAGCGACTGATGGCCCACCACCACAAGCCGAACGAAGAGGTCGAGGGCGATCCCGACACCGGTCACGGAGGCGGGATGCCCCGCCGCCCCGACGAGAGGAAGCTGGAGGAGCGCCTGGCGGAGGACCGCGAGGAAGCGGACCTCCCGCCGGACCCGGGCAGCCGCGACGGCTGACCGGCGCCCTCCCGGCACGGCCGCCCCGCCGGGCCCCCGGCGGGGGCGGCCACGCGCGTACGACCTGCCCGGTCCGGTCCGCCCCCCCCGGGCCCGCATCCTCCGGTGGTCGCCGCTCCGGTCGTGCCGGAGACTCGGCCCTGTGGACGTTCAGGGCGAGGACCAGGCCGATCGGCAGCCCCGGTTCGGGTTCCCCCGCCGGGTACGCGGACCGTTCTCGATCATCGTGTCGCGGCTCGCGATCGCCTTCGGGTTCATCGTCCTCGGCACGGTGGTGGTCTTCCTCGGCCGCAGCGGCTACCGGGACTCCACCGGGCACCCCCTCGGTCTGCTGACGAGCTTCTACTACTCGGCCGTCACCCTGACCACCATCGGGTACGGGGACGTCGTCCCGGCCAGCGACTCGGCGCGCGTCGTGAACACCTTGGTGATCACACCCCTGCGCCTCGGCTTCCTGCTGGTCCTGGTCGGCACCACGATCAGCGCCCTGACGGAGCGGACCCGGGCCGAGTGGCGCGAGCAGAGCTGGAGGAGCAAGGTGCGACAGCACACCGTGGTGGTCGGCTACGGCACCAAGGGCCGGGCGGCGGTGGCCACGCTGCGGGAGCGGGGCACGCGGCCGGGGGAGATCGTCGTGGTCGACGTCGGCGCGGGCGCCGTCGGAGAGGCGAACCGCCACGGCATCGTCGGCATCGTCGGGGACGGCACCCGCTCCGAGGTGCTGGCCCGGGCGGAACTCGGCAAGGCGGGGCACGTGCTGATCGCCACCGCGAGCGACGAAACCGCCGTCCTCGCGGCCCTGACCGCCCGCCGGATGAACGCCACCGCCGTCATCACCGCCTCCGTGGCCCGCGCCGAGAACGTCGCGCTGCTGCGCGAAGGCGGCGCGGACAACGTCATCACCTCCTCCGAGACGGCCGGACACCTGCTCGGCGTCGCGTCGCTGAGCCCTTCGGTCGGCACCGTGCTGGAGGAGCTGCTCTCCGCCGGACTCGGGCTGGAGGTCGCGGAACGCTCTCCGGACCCGGCGGAGGTCGGCCGCGACCCCCGGCAGGTCTCCGAGCCCGTGCTGGCCGTGGTCCGCGACGGCGAGCCCCTGCGCTACAGCGACCCCCGCGTCGGAGCCGTCCGCGCCGACGACCGCCTGGTCATCGCCCGCGAAACGCCCGGGGCCCGCCGCCGGGGAGCCGGCCGGGACGAGAAGGGCTGAGCGGCGCCCGGAGCATGCCGCGGCGGAGCCGTACGGAGCAGGAAGCCCGCCCGATCGGCCGACACCGGGCCGCGGCCGGTACCGCCTTGACCCCGGCGGACAGTGATGAACCCATGAGCGAGAACACCACAGGAGAGCAGTACCGGCTGGCGGCGGGCGACTACGCGGCGACGGTCACGGAGACGGGCGCGGGCCTCCGGGAGCTGAGCCACCGCGGCGAACCGCTCCTGCTCTCGTACGGCCCCGACGAACCGGCCCCGGCGGCCTTCGGCCAGTTGCTGATCCCCTGGCCCAACCGGGTCGACCGCGGCCGCTACACCTTCGACGGCACGGAGTACCGACTCGACGTGTCCGAACCCGAGCTGGACTGCGCGATCCACGGCCTCGTCCGGTGGACGACCTGGCGGCCCGTCCGGCAGGACCCGCACGCCGTCACCCTCGCCTACGCCCTGCACGGGTCGACGGGCTACCCGTTCCGCCTCGACCTCGCCGTCACGTACACCCTGGACGCCGGCAGCGGCCTCACCGTCCGGGTCGTGGCCCGCAACGCCGGCACCCGCCCCGCCCCGTACGCCCACGGCGCGCACCCCTACCTGACGGTCGGCGAACCGCTCGACGACTGCGTGCTGACGCTGCCCGGCCGCCGCTACCAGCCGGTCGGCGAGCGGATGCTCCCCTCCGGCCCGACGGCCGACGCCACGGGCACGAAGTACGACTTCACCGCCCCGCGCCGCATCGGTGCGCAGACCCTCGACGTCGCTTTCACCGATCTCGACCGCGACGCGGACGGGCGCGCCTGGGTCCGCCTGGAGGGCTCGCGCCGCGCCACCCGCTTCTGGCTGGACGAGGCCCAGCCGTGGCTGGAGGTCTACACGGCGGACCGGGTGCCGCCCGCCTCCCACCGCCGTGGCATCGGCGTCGAACCGATGACGGGCCCGCCGAACGCCCTGGCCACCGGCACCGACCTGATCACGCTCGCCCCGGGGGAGTCGTACACGGGCGGCTGGGGCGTCGTCCGCGGCTGACCCCGGTCTGCCCCGTCCCCCCCCCGAGTTGCCGGGACCAGGCCGGTCCCGTTCCCTGGAACAGGGGCCGCCGCACGGGGGCACCGAGCGGGGCCGCCTCTCCGCGGCGGGCAGCGGTCTCGGTGGCCGCCGCGGCGATCGTCGGTGCGGACCTCACCGCGCCCCCGAGCGCGGTGCCACGCCCCCCGGCCGGGGAACCGAGGGCCCGGCCGCTCCGGAAGAGGGACGGTCATCATGGCGCGAGAACTGCTGGCACTGCAGGTGATACCCGCGAAGGTGCTGCGGATCAGCGCCTCCGACGGCCGGGTGGACACCTTCGTCGAGGAGGCGGGCGACGCGCCCGACGGCATCGTCGTGGACTCCCGTACCGCCTACTGGACCACCATGGGCGAGCCGCTGACGGACCCAGGCGCCTCCGGCGAGGAGGGGCAGGACTTCTCCCGCCGCAACGGCGGCGTCCACGCCGTGGGCCTGGACGGCGGCGCCCGGCGCGACGTGGTCCCGCCGGGAGCGGTCACGACCGGCAAGCAGCTCACCGGCGACGGAGCCGGCACGCTCTACTGGGGGGACCGGGAGGGCCGCCGGGTCAGCCGGGTCCGGGTGGACGGCGGCGGCCTGGCCGACCTCGTGGTGAACCCCGCCGCCGACGGCATCATGGCCGAGTGCGTCGGGGTGGCGGTCGACCCGGCCCGGGGCTTTCTGTACTGGACCCAGAAGGGCCCCGCCAAGGGGGGTCGGGGCCGCATCCTGCGTGCGGGGCTGGAGCTCCCGCCCGGTGAGACCGCCGCGGACCGTTCGGACGTCGAGGTGCTCTGGGACGGGCTGCCCGAGCCCATCGACCTCCACCTCGACGGCGATCGGCTGCACTGGACCGACCGCGGCGCACCGCCCTCCGGCAATACGCTCAACCGCGCGCCCGTCCCGGAACCCGGCGGGCGAGGACAGGACCCCGAGATCCTCGCGGACGGGTTCGCCGAGGCGATCGGCCTCGCCGTCGACCGGGAAGAGGGCATCGCCTACGTCTCCGACCTGGGCGGCTCCCTCCGCGCGGTGCCCCTGCCCGACGGCCGCGCCGCAGGCCGGGCCCCGTACACGCTCGCCGCGCCGGGCCACCCGCTGACCGGACTCTGCCTCCTGCCCGGGGGGTCCTGACGGACCTCCCGTCAGCTCGGCTGCGGCACCATGCGGTGCAGGCCCTTGCGGTCGTAGTAGCGGGTCATCAGGAAGCCGAAGACGAGCGCGAGGACGAACCCGACCGCGAGCATGATCCAGGCGCGGGCCAGACCGGCGTCGGCGCGGGCGTCGAAGTACAGGATGGCCCGGACGCCGGAGACGAGCTGGCGCATGGGCTCGAACGCGCCGAGGAACCGGTAGAAGCCGGGTACGGCCTCCAGCGGGATCGTGGCCCCGGAGGACGGCAGGGCCAGGGCGATGAACACGAACATCGACACGATCTGGCCGATGCTGCCGAAGGCCGCGTTGATCGCCTGGACGCCCAGCCCCACGCTCAGGCACGAGCAGTACGAGAACAGCGCGAGCAGCGGCACGTGCGAGGCGTCCATCCCCAGCACGGTGATGCACGCGAGCATCACCAGGGCGGTCATCGGCAGGCACAGCACCGCCGTCATGGCCGACTTCAGCAGCAGGGTCTCCGTGCGGTTGACGGGAACGGTGCGGTGGCGCGTGTGCCACGGCCCGATCTCCGCGTCCGCGTACCCCAGGGCGGTGTCGACGCCGTTGTGGATGATGTTGCCGCCCAGGAACCCCGCCAGGACGAGCAGCAGCGTGTAGTAGAACGCGCTGAGCCCCAGCCCGCTGTGGTCGCCGATCGGATGCCCGGTCCTGGTGACCACCGCGACCGGGTCGTCGAGCAGCAGGTTCTCCGCAGCGCCGGCGTCGGCGAAGGCCGGTGAGGAGCTGAGCTGCTTGCCGATCCCCGTCGACGCCTTCTGCGCGGCCTGCTGGGCGATCCGGGACGCGAAGGACGAACCGAAGCTGCCCATGCCGGGGTTGGTGAGCACGGTCAGGGTGGGCCGGGTGGCGTCGCGCCCGCCGAGCGACCGGACGTCGTCCGTGAAGCCCTTCGGGATGACGAGGGCTCCGTAGACCTTCCCGGAGGCGAGCTCGTCCTCGAGTTCCGCGGTGTCCAGCTGCCGCCACCGCACCTCGTCGGACGAGGACGCGTCGATGACCTGAGCGCTGATCAGGGCGCCCAGGTTCCGGTCGGCCCCCGGCAGCGGCCTGCCCGCGTCCTCGTTCACCAGGGCGACCGGGAACTTGTGCAGGCGGTCCTCCGGATTGAGGATGCCCCCCATGTAGAGCAGGGACAGCACCAGGGCGACCAGGGCGGTGAGCAGTCCGGGGACGAGCCACAGCTTCGGGCGTCCGAGCAGTGCCCGGAGCCTCCCGGCGTCGACGGCCGTCCGGTGGCGTTCGGAGGTCATGCGGTCGCGTCGGGCCGGTCGTACGTGTAGAAGCCCTGGCCCGTCTTGACGCCGAGGTGGCCCGCGTCCACGTACTTCCCGAGCAGCTCCCGGGGGCCGGAGGAGAGGTGGGGGTTCTCGTCGGCGTAGTGGTTCTCGATGTCCAGGACCACGTCGAGTCCCACCTGGTCCATCATGCGGAAGGGACCGGCCTCCAGACCCATGTTGATCTTCCACATCTCGTCGACGTCCTGCGGGGTGGAGACCCCCTCCGCCACCACCGAGAGCGCCTCGCGTTTGATGGCGGCCCAGATGCGGTTGAAGATGAAGCCGGTCGACTCCTTGTGCGCCTCGAACGGGAACACCCCGTACTTGGGCAGCTCCTTCTTCAGCAACTCCATGACGGCGGGGGCGGTCGCGCCGTCCGACATGATGTCGACGGCGTTCTGCCGGGGCGGCATGTAGAAGTGCATGTTCAGCACCCGCTCGGGACGGCTGACCCGGTCGATGAACTCGCTCGACGCGTACGAGGAGGAGTTGCTCGCCAGGATCGCGTCGGAGGCCGCCGTGCGGTCGAGCTCACCGAAGATCTCCTTCTTCAGGTCGAGGCGCTCGGGCACGGCCTCGACCACGAGCCAGGCGTCCGACAGGGCCTCGGCCAGGTCGTCGGTGACGACCACCCGGCCCGCCCTGCCGCCGTCGATGCGCTTGACGAGGTCGGGAAGCTGCTCCTCGACGTAGCCGCGTGCGGCGGCGCCCGCCTCGCCGGACTTGTCGTGGATGCGGACCAGCCCGCCGCGGTCGGCGAACATCAGCGCGATCCGGCGCCCGAGGGTGCCCGCGCCGATGACCGCGACCGGCCGTTCCTCGATGTTCCCGGGAAGCGTGAAGGACATGGGTGCGCCTTTTCTCGTACGGATGCCGCTGCCGTGCGTCGGCTGCCGGATCAGTTTCGGCCCGGGGCCGCCGGGCGGCGAACGGAGGCCGCCGTACGGGGGATACGGCACGGCGGGGGCCAGGGGGCGCACCCGGGGCACGTGCCCGGCCGGGGCGACCGCGCACGAAGGGGCGGGCGCCGGCCCGGCATCCGCCCCCCCCGGCGCCCGTCCGCACCGAGGGACCGGGCCCGCGCGGTCCGGATCGGGGGCGCGGAGGCGCCGGCCGGACTCCGGGCGGACGGCGCCCGGTCGGCACGGACGCGATCGGCCTTCGGGGAAGCCGGGGAAGGACCGGTCCCGCAGGGGGCAATGGTGCGGACCAATTCATCGGCCCCGCAGGGCTCGTCGGGCCCGTGACCTGCTCCGTCACCCCGTGACGGGAGCCGTCCGATCGGGCATACTCAACGCGCCACAGCCGATGGCCGTGCCCCCGTGATCCGGACGGGCAGGATCGGCGGGGCAGTCTGTTTTTCCCGGGTCACTTCCGGGGGATCACCCGGCGGCGCCTCTCCCACCCCGAGCGCGCGACCGTCGCAACGCCCGACAGGGAGGAGAGCGCCGTCATGACCGACCGTGCCCCGCAGCCGGTGGAACGCCGTCTGCCCACCGAGGAGTCCCGGCAGCTCGTCGAGCTCGTCCGCGACATCGTGTCGAAGGAGATCGCTCCCCGGGCGGCCGAGGAGGAGGAAGCGGGCGTCTTCCCCCGGGAGGTCTTCTCCCTCCTGTCCGAGTCCGGACTCCTGGGTCTGCCGTACGACTCCGCCCACGGCGGCGGCGACCAGCCCTACGAGGTCTACCTCCAGGTCCTGGAGGAACTGGCCGCCGCCCGGCTCACCGTCGGACTCGGCGTCAGCGTCCACTCCCTGGCCTGCCACGCCCTCGCGGGCTACGGAACCGACGAGCAGCGGGCCGCCCACCTCCCGGACATGCTCTCCGGCGGCCTGCTGGGCGCCTACTGCCTCTCCGAACCCGCCTCCGGCTCCGACGCGGCCTCGCTGCGCACCAAGGCCGTGCGGGACGGGGACGACTGGATCGTCACCGGCACCAAGGCGTGGATCACCCACGGCGGCGTCGCGGACTTCTGCACCGTGCTGGCCAGGACCGGCGTCGAGGGCCCCCGCGGCATCACGGCCTTCCTCGTCCCCGGCGACGCCGAGGGGCTGAGCGCCGCGCTCCCCGAGAAGAAGATGGGGATGAAGGGCTCGCCCACCGCCCAGCTCCACTTCGACGGCGTACGGGTCGGCGACGACCGGCGCATCGGCGAGGAGGGCCAGGGCTTCGCCATCGCCCTGTCCGCCCTCGACTCCGGCCGGCTCGGCATCGCCGCGTGTGCCGTCGGCGTCGCCCAGGCGGCCCTGGACGAGGCCGTGCGGTACGCCACCGACCGGCGGCAGTTCGGCCGTCCCATCGCGGACTTCCAGGGGCTGAGGTTCATGCTCGCCGACATGGCCACCCAGATCGAGGCCGGCCGGGCGCTCTACCTGGAGGCGGCGCGGCTGCGGGACGCGGGGGAGCCGTTCTCCCGGCAGGCCGCCATGGCGAAGCTGTTCTGCACCGACGCGGCCATGCGGGTCACCACCGACGCCGTCCAGGTGCTCGGCGGATACGGCTACACGCTCGACTTCCCGGTCGAACGGCTGATGCGCGAGGCGAAGGTGCTCCAGATCGTGGAGGGCACCAACCAGATCCAGCGCATGGTCATCGCGCGCCACCTCGCAGGTCCCGAAACGCGCTGAACCGGGGCGACCCCTCGGACCAGGAGGGGAGCGCCGCGGCCTGGTTCCACTCCGCGTCGCGGCGGCCCGGCACCGTACGCCCGGCGCTCTCCCACTGGCTGAGCAGCGCGCTGTAGATCGGCGGGTCCACGGGGGAGCCCATGGGGGAGGCCCCGGTGGCCCGGGGCAGCGGCTGAGCGGGCGCTCCCGGCTGCGGAACCGATTCTTCGGGGGCGGGAGAGGCGAGTCGGCGGCGACCCGAACCGACGGACGAAGGCAGCGTGGTCATACCGGGCCAACGCGGCGGGGCGCACCGGGGTCACTGCCGCGCCGATTCGACCGCCCGTTCGTGGGCGTCCCCGCCGCGCGCCGGTGACCGGGAGAGGGGGCCTCCGGCACCACGGCGGCCGGGCCGGCGCGGTGCGGGGCGTCTCCAGGGCGTACGGGTCAGGCGGCGTCGCGCCGCATCCGCGGCACGCGCAGCGGACGGGAGCCGGGCCCGCCGGCGTGCGAGAAGGGCTGCATCCGCCAGTCGAGGCCCTGGGGGAGCGTCAGCAGCAGCCCGGTCTCCTGCTCCTGGAGCTCCAGCGTCTCGTCCGCGGGCCTGGCGTCGGCCACCCCGCGGCCGGTCCCGGCGCAGACGGTGAGGACGAAGGGGTTCCACGGCGAGGGGCACCGGGCGTGTTCCGGCAGGGCGTCCTCGTCGGCCAGCAGCGCGATGGGCTGGGCGCAGTCCGGGCAGATCACCCGGACCATCTCGAACATGTCGTACGCGTCGGCGTCCCCGTCGTCGTCCGGTTCGACAGGCTCCGGTTCGGTACGTCCGGTGAGCTTCAGGCTCTGCATGAATTCCCCCTCGGGTGGGCCGGCGAGGCGCCGTGGCCTCGACCACAGCAAGCACTGCCCGCGGCGCGTGGCCGATAACCGCGAGGCGGCCCGCTACCGACCCGTAGACATGTGGCATTCGTCACATGCCGCCCGCAGGTGCCCTCCCGCGGCCCGTACGACTGTGCCGACCGGCCCCCGGGGCCCTAGGTTGATCCATATGGAGGAGCTGGACCGTCAGATCGTCGATTTGCTCGTCAAGGACGGGCGGATGAGCTACACCGACCTGGGCAAGGCCACGGGCCTGTCCACCTCGGCGGTTCATCAGCGCGTCCGCCGACTGGAGCAGCGCGGGGTGATCCGCGGCTATGCCGCGGTCGTCGACCCCGAGGCGGTCGGGCTGCCGCTCACCGCGTTCATCTCGGTGAAGCCGTTCGACCCGAGCGCCCCCGACGACATCGCCGAGCGGCTCTCCGGAGTGCCCGAACTGGAGGCGTGCCACAGCGTCGCCGGGGACGAGAACTACATCCTCAAGGTGCGGGTGGCGACCCCGCTGGAGCTGGAGCACCTGCTCACCCGCATCCGCACCCTGGCGGGCGTCTCGACCCGGACCACGGTCGTCCTGTCCACCCCCTACGAGGCCCGCCCCCCGCGGATCTGAGCACCGGACGACCCCTCCGCCGGAGGGGGGCCGGGGGCCGGACGGCGGGCGGCAGGCGCGAGACTGGTCCCATGAGCCAGAGCACCGCCCCCCAGAGCGCCCCCGACCACCGCACCATGCTGCTGCGCGGCGGCGACGTCCACAGCCCCGCCGACCCGTTCGCCACCGCGATGGTCGTCGAACGGGGGCATATCGCCTGGGTGGGGTCCGAGGGGGCGGCGGACGCCTTCGCGAGCGGGGTGGACGAGGTGGTCGACCTCGAAGGCGCCCTGGTCACCCCGGCGTTCACCGACGCCCATGTGCACACCACCGCCACCGGCCTGGCCCTGACCGGACTCGACCTCTCCGGCGCCCGCACCCTCCCCGAGGCCCTCGGCCTCGTCCGCGCGTTCGCCGCCGCCCGTCCTGCCGGGGACGTCCTGCTCGGGCACGGCTGGGACGCCGCCCGCTGGCCCGAGCGGCGCCACCCCTCGCGCGCCGAACTCGACGAGGCGGCCGGCGGCCGGGCCCTCTACCTGCCGCGGATCGACGTCCACTCCGCCGTCGTCACCACGGCCCTGCTGGACCTCGTCCCCGGCGTCACCGCGATGCGCGGTTACCACCCGGACGGGCCGCTGACCGACGACGCCCACCACGCGGTCCGGGCCGCCGCCCACGGCGCGCTCTCCGCCGCCCAGCGGACCGCCGCCCAGCGCGCCGCCCTCGACCACGCCGCCTCCCTCGGCATCGGCAGCGTGCACGAGTGCGGCGGGCCCGAGATCTCCGACGAGGAGGACTTCACCGCCCTGCTCGCGCTCGCCGCCGACCGGCCGGGACCGCGCGTCCTCGGACTCTGGGCCGAGGAGGTCGGGAACGAGAAGGACGCCCGGCGCATCCGCGAACTCGGCGCGATCGGCGCGGCCGGCGACCTCTTCGTCGACGGCTCCCTCGGCTCGCACACCGCCTGCCTGCACCAGCCCTACGCCGACGCCCCGCACACCGGCGCCGCCCACCTGGACGCCGCGCGGATCGCCGCCCATGTCGCCGCCTGCACCGAGGCGGGCCTCCAGGCCGGTTTCCACGCCATCGGCGACGCCGCGGTCACCGCGGTCGTGGACGGGGTCAGGTCCGCCGCCGAGAAGCTCGGCCTCGACCGGATCCGGGCCGCCCGGCACCGCGTCGAGCACGCCGAGATGCTCACCCCCGAGACGATCGCCGCCTTCGCGGAGCTGGGTCTCACCGCCTCCGTCCAACCCGCCTTCGACGCCGCGTGGGGCGGCCCGGGGGGCATGTACGCCGAGCGCCTCGGCGCGGAGCGGGCCGCCGGGCTCAACCCGTACGCGGCGCTGCTGCGCGCCGGGGTGCCGCTCGCCTTCGGCTCCGACAGCCCGGTCACCCCGCTCGACCCGTGGGGCACCGTGCGGGCCGCCGCCCACCACCGCACCCCGGAGCACCGCGTCTCCGTCCGCGCCGCCTTCACCGCCCACACCCGGGGCGGCTGGCGGGCCGTCGGCCGTGACGACGGGGGCCTGCTGGTACCGGGCGCCCCGGCCGACTACGCCGTCTGGCGCACCGCGGAACTCCTGGTCCAGGCCCCCGACGACCGGGTCGCGCGGTGGTCCACCGACCCCCGGTCCGGGACGCCCGGCCTGCCCGATCTGACGCCCGGGGCCGACCTCCCGGTCTGCCTGCGGACCGTGGTCCTCGGACAAACGGTCTACGTGCGACCGAACGAGTGACGTCAGGGCATGTCGCGCCGCCGGCCGACGGCCCGACCGCCGGTCCGCGACCTGCGCCCCTGCGGCGCTGACCAGGCGGTTCCCCGAGAATGCGCAGGTCGCACGGGTGTTGACAGAAAGCGGCCGGAGGCCGGTAGGTTCGGCGGGTCCACCACAGGACGTCCGACCGGTCGAACCTCCACGCAGTCGTCGAACGCCGCTGGGTCATGAGGTGGCGTGCCGCACCGGCCCGCCGCCACTGACAGCCAGGTTCAGCGCCCGCGCCTCGGGGGCGAGAGAAGGTCTCGGCCGGACGGAGGGTGGGATCCGGGTGGGGCCCGGACGCTCAGTAGACAACGGCTTTCGGGCGACCCGCAGCCAGCGGGCCCCGGGCCGGCCCGAAGGGCGCCGGGCCCCGACCCGCAGCCACCCGGCGGAACCCGCAGTCGCGGCGGGTTCCGCGGTGGGCGCGGCTCCCGGCGGCCCGCGCGCTGGATATGGTGTCCCCCTGTGTACGGACTCTAAGGGGCAGTAGTGAACGACGGCGGTCAGAGGCGGTTCGGCCCGCTCGGCAAGGTCCTGGTGATCATTCCGACCTACAACGAGGCCGAGAACATCGGACCGATCGTCGCCCGGGTGCGCACCGCCGTCCCGGACGCCGACATCCTGGTGGCCGACGACAACAGCCCCGACGGCACCGGCAAGGCGGCCGACGAGATCGCGGCCGCCGACGGCCAGGTCCACGTCCTGCACCGCAATGGCAAGGAAGGGCTCGGCGCCGCCTACCTCGCCGGTTTCGCCTGGGGGCGCGAGAACGGCTACGGCGTCCTCGTCGAGATGGACGCCGACGGCTCCCACCAGCCCGAGGAGCTGCCCCGGCTGCTCACCGCGCTCAAGGGCGCCGACCTGGTCCTCGGCTCCCGCTGGGTGCCCGGCGGCCGCGTGGTCAACTGGCCCAAGAGCCGCGAGGTCATCTCGCGCGGCGGCAGCCTCTACTCCCGGCTCGCCCTCGGCCTCTCCGTCCGGGACGTCACCGGCGGCTACCGCGCCTTCCGCACCGGGACGCTCGACGGCCTCGGGCTGGGCGAGGTCGCTTCGCAGGGCTACTGCTTCCAGGTGGACCTCGCCCGCCGCGCGGTCGAGGCCGGCTACCACGTGGTCGAGGTCCCCATCACCTTCGTCGACCGGGAGATCGGCGACTCGAAGATGAGCCGGGACATCCTCGTCGAGGCGTTGTGGCGGGTCACCGGCTGGGGCATCGCCTCCCGCACCAACAAGGTCCTGGGCCGCAAGAACCTCTGACGCCCTGGGTGCGGGGCCGCGGGCCGGGCCGCCGGGCACGGCGGCCGGGGACGGCAGGCGCGGACCGCGGGCCGGAGAAGGCCGGGTCCGGGACCGTTCCATGATCACCCCCTTACGCGGCCCGCACCCCGGTACGGGCACACTGGGAGCATGACGACCGGCACCCCGCCCCCGACCCGTCCCCGACGCTCGCGCATCCGCAGATTCCTCCCGCCGGCGCTGGTCGCCTGGCTGGTCCTGGAAGTGTGGCTGCTGACCCTGGTCGCCTCGGCCGCGGGCGGCCTCACCGTCCTGCTGATCCTGGTGGCCGGAGCCGCGCTCGGCTCCGTGGTCATCAAGAGCGCCGGCCGGCGCGCCTTCAAGAACCTCACCGAGACCCTCCAGCGGATGCCGGGGCAGCCCGGCGCCTCCGCCGAGCCCGCGGGCGCGATCGCGGGCGGCAAGGGCTCCCGGGGCAACGGACTGCTGATGCTGGGCGGGCTGCTGCTCCTGATCCCGGGCCTGATCTCGGACGCGGTCGGCCTGATCCTGCTGGTGCCCCCGGTGCGCACCCTGATCAGCCGCTCCACGGAGCGCTCCCTGGAACGCCGGATGCGGGCCGCGGCGCCGGGCGCCTTCTCGGACGCCTTCCAGCAGGCGAGGATCCACCGGCCGGACGGAAAGGTGGTCCAGGGCGAGGTCATCCGCGAGGACGGCCCCCGGCCGCCCTCCGGGCCGGACGACGACCCCCGAGGGCCCCGGCCGCCCCTCACCCCCTGAGACGGGACGCGGCGGCCCCGCCGGGGGCCGCCGCACGCCGTCCGGAAGCCCGGGCTGGGGGCATGCCAAGAGCCGCGGGGGGGGGGGTCGGTGGCAACGACCCAAAAGCAGATCTACAAACACAACAAGAAGACACACATACAGAATAGCAACCTAGACGAGAGGGAGATAGGATTGTAGA
>NZ_JBIRLM010000008.1:0-72443 GCF_044330565.1 Streptomyces sp. NPDC017448
GGGCGGGTGGCCGCCGGGGCGGGGGGGGGGGGGGGGGGGGGGGGGGGGGCGGGGGGGGGGGGCCCGGGCGCGGGGGGCCGGGCGCCGCGCGGCGGGGGGCCCCCCCCCCCCGGGCCCCCTTCGCCCGGCGCCGGTCAGACGATGGGGATCGTGCTCAGCGTCATCGGCCCGGCGGGGTCGGGGTAGCACTGGGCCTGGCCCCACTCGTTGCTCGGCACACCGCGGAAACGGAACTTGTACCCCGGGTCGTCGAACGACGTGCCGCCCGCCGTGCTGACGAGCGTGCCGGAGCCGAGAGCGGTCAGCTTGACCTCCAGGTTGGGCAGATCGAGCGTGGTGCTGGTGGTCAGCGGTCCTGCGGTCACCACGGAGAGTTCGTGCCCCGAGGCCTGCACCTTCACCTTCGCGTCGCCGAGACCGTGGCCGCCGGTCAGTCTGTAGCCGCGGATGAGGGCGTTCTGCGGAAGCCGGTACACCAGCTTCACGTCCCGCACCTCCGAGGCGTAGGCCGGGTTCGCCAGGTTGGCGGAGGTGTCGAAGACGATGGTGAACGTCTGGTACGGGGAGACGGTGGCCGGGGCGGTCACCTCGTAGCCGCGGGGGCCGGTGTAGGGCTCCCACTCCCCGGAGCCCTCGGCGCTGCGGCAGAAATAGGGGACGGTCAGCGAATCGGCGCTCGCGATGGACGTCGACATCGTCCACAGGGCGGTGGATATGGCGGCGGTGGCGAGAACTCTGCGCTTCCACGTGCTCTTGGCGGTCAGGGAAAAGGACATGGTGGACTCCCGTTCGAGTGCTGGTCCGGATGAGAGGAAAGGGAAAGCGGAAAGGGGAAGCGGAAAAGGAATAAGGAAAAGGAATGCGGTCAGAAAGGCTGCGCGCGGTGGACGCAGCGATCAGGACGGGCCTTTCAGCCCCAAGCGCCGGGCGGCTTCGGAGAAGACCTCGACGGTGTCGGGCAGTGCGTCGATCTGCCGCCGGTATCCGTCGCGCGCCGCCGCCAGGCGGTCCTGCGCGGCGCCGTCGTACAGCAGTTCCTCCAGTTGGCCGACGACCGATGGCTCATCGAGGATCTCGGCGTGCGCGACCGCTTCCGCGAAAGGGTTCCCGGCGTACAGCGGCCGGTAGATGGAGTTCCACCGCAGCGGCCACAGGTGGAATTCGGGCAGGGTCAGCGGGAAGGCGTCCAGCCATGCGGCCACCCGCGGGGACACCCCGCCGAGGGCGTCCGTGAGCACCGCGCGCCCGGCGCCGGGCTCCACCTCGATCCCGTTGACCGCGTAGAGCCCCGGGACGTCGGCGAAGACGGACCGTTCGAGCGCGGGGGAAGGGAGGTGGAAGGCCATCACCCCGTCCGCGGCACGGACCCAGTCGTCGTGTTCCGCGGGGGTGTAGGAGGACACCAGGTGGGTGCGCTCCGGGGGCAGCCGCCGGAACGCCTCCCAGTCCGGGCCGAGCAGCAGGAAGCGGGTGCGTTCGGGCAGCCGGCCGAGGTAACCGGCGATCAGCTCCGGTACCCGGGCGCCCAGCTCTCGGGTGATCCGGTCGCCCTTGGCCGAGATGAGCTGCTGCCAGTCCATGGTGGGGACCACGAGAAGGCGTTCGTCGTCCGACAGGCCGAGCGGCCCGCGGATCCGGTTCCGCTCGGCGGCCGAAGCGGGCCCGATCGTCCGGCTCAGCCGGTAGGGAAGGGCCTGGGCGTCGCCGGGGCCGGGGCCGGGCTCCGGCCGGGCCACGGGGACGGGCCGCAGGTGGGCGGGCATGGACAGGATCCGGTCGTCCGCCCGGACCGTGCGGCCCAGGATCTCCAGGTCGAAGTCGGTGTTCGCGAGCTCGTACAGATCCATCGGAATGATCGGCAGGCCGAACTCCTCGACGCACCACGGGTCGGTCCGGTAGGCGTAGGTGAACGCGACCCAGTGCGCGACGTAGTCGCTCAGCACGATCGCGTCCGGCCGGAACGTGCCCACGACCCGGCGCAGGACGTCACGGATGTCGTCGTCCATCGCCGGCGAGACGACCGTGGCGGGGTGGCCCGCCGCCGCCACCTGCTGCTCGTTGTAGGTGTCGATGACGAAGTGGCTCTGTACGCCGGCGCCACGGAGCTGGTTGGCGAGGTCGACGCCGACGGTCGCCTCGTGATGCTCCTTGACCACGGCCGCGAGAAACAACAGCCTCATGACACGCCCCCGTTGACGAAATCGAGGCGGTGTTCCGGCCGATGCCGGCCGGCCGCCCTGGCCTGCGGTGCACACCCTGCACACGGTGGCTCTAAGCGCACTGGACGGGGACTTGAGAGCCGGTGGACAGAGGTTTGAGGGCGGAAACGAGTCGGGATCGAGCCACGGCGGCGAGGCTGGCCGCGTCCCCTCCGGACGACGGGTTTCCGTCCCCCACCGGGCCCGTCACGGAGTCGTCCCACCGCATGGAAAAGGTCGTTATGAGCACGGGAGAGATCCGGTCCGCGGGAGAACGCCTGCCCACACTGACGGGGATGCGGTGGCTGGCCGCCCTCTCCGTCTTCGTCTACCACGCCGTCTGGGAGACCTTTCCGGCCGAACTCTTCGGGGAGACGGGGGGCCGCCTCGCGAGCAACCTCGGCTGGGTCGGTGTCTCGTTCTTCTTCGTGCTCAGCGGGTTCGTCCTCGCCTGGTCGGCCAAGCCCGGGGACACGGTGCGCCGGTTCTGGCGCCGCCGGCTCCTGAAGATCTACCCCAACCATCTGGTCACGCTGACGGCGGCCCTCCTGCTGGCGCTGTGGGCGGGGGCGCAGGTCACCGGAGTCCTGCCGGGGGCGCTGCTGATCCAGTCGTGGTGGCACGACCCGTCGATCTCGATGGGCGGCAACCCGGTGAGCTGGTCGATCTCCTGTGAGCTGGTGTTCTACGCCACCTTCCCGCTGTGGCGGAGACTGATCGCCCGGATCGCGCCGGAGCACCTGTGGTACTGGGCGGCCGGGCTGGCGGCCGTGGTGATCTGCCTGCCGTTCGCGGCGGGGCTGCTGCCGGAGCGCCCGTATCTGCCGTGGGCGCCCAACCCGGCCTGGCAGTTCTGGTTCGTCTACGTGTTTCCGCTGACCCGCATGATGGAGTTCGTCCTCGGCGTCCTCATGGCGCGCATCGTGCGGGAGGGCCGCTGGGCCGGCCCGGGCCTCGTCGGCGCGACGGCGGCGCTGGCGGTGGGCTACGCGATCTCGCTCTACGTCCCCGTCCTGTTCGTGTTCGCGGCGGCGACCGTCGTGCCCCTGGCCCTGCTGATCGCGGCGGGCGCGACGGCCGATATCCGCGGCACCCGCTCACCTCTGCGCGGCAGGGTGATGGTCCGGCTGGGCGAGATCTCCTTCGCCTTCTACCTCTGGCACCACATGGTGCTGACCCGGATCACCGGGGCGTTCGGTACGGACGGCTGGAGCACCGCGGCGGCGACGGCGGTCGTGGCGCTGTCGCTGCTGGTGACGCTGCTCCTGGCGTGGCTGCTGCACCGTCTGGTGGAGGAGCCCGTCATGCGCCGGTTCGGCAGTCCCGCGCGCAAGGAGCGCACACCGCCCGCCGGAGGCGGCGGGCCGAAGGCCGCGCCGCGGGACGGCGGACGTGCCGAGCGCGAGTCCGCCCTCCCGCACGGCGGCTAGCCGCTCCGCGCACGGATGCCGCTCCCGGCCGCCGGGCCCGGAGCGGCGCCCGTCTCACTCCGGCCAGTGGATCGACTCGATGCCGCCGTCGGGTGCGAACCTGCGCAACCGCTGTACGTAGAGCTCCTCCCGCTCGACGTCCTCGATCCGCTCCATCAGCAGGTCCAGGTCGTCCTCGGCGGCGAGATAGCGGCCCGCGAGCGCGTCGTAGGCCCCGGAGGCCAGCTTGGCGACCAGACGTCCGCTGAGTTCGACGGGTGTCCAGGAGGTGTCCGGGTACCGGTCGACGAACTGCTCGGTCATCGCGGTGCGGACCAGTCCGGGGTTGACGGCGAAGGTCCGGACGGTGCCGCCGCCCTGCTCGGCCAGGGCGATGGAGAGCGCCTCCGTGAAGCGCACCACGGCGTTCTTGCTCAGGGAGTAGGAGTTCAGCGGCATGGGGATCACCCCGCCGTCGCTGCCGACACTGACGATCCGGCCGCGGCCGGCGGCGAGCATCGCGGGCAGTACGGCCCTGCTGCACACCAGCGTCCCGAAGAGGTTGACCTCCACCGTCCGCCACCACTTCCCGAGATCCGCCTCCCACAGGGGGGGCTCGTCGGGGGCGTAGCCGCCCGCGTTGTTCACCAGGAGGGTCGCGGGGCCGAAGCGCCGGTGGGCCTCGGCGACCGCGCGGCCGACGGCCTGCTCGTCGGTGACGTCCGCGACGGCGGTGTGCACCCGCGCGCCGCCGGGGTCGGCGAGGGCGGCCGTCTCCGCGAGCTGGGCGCGGTCACGGGCGATCACCGTCACCCGGGCTCCGGCGGAGGCGAGAGCCACGGCGATCTCCCTTCCGATGCCGCGCCCCCCTCCGGTCACCAACGCTGTCTGGTTCGAGAGATCCATGATCGACTCCGGCATCAGAGGGCAGGGAAGGAGGCGCGACCGGCTGGGGGTACGGCCCGACCGCGCGCGGGGCGACTCTCGTCCGTCGGAATCGAGCACCGGTGGAGGACGGCTCGGGCGGCGCCACGAGTGATCTTCGAGTGGGCCTCGAGTGCGCCGCGAGAATCTTCGACGGTCGCCGTCCCGCGGCGCCGCACCCCGAACGCGGAGAACGGAGTCCGCGATGTCGGTTCGAGCGCGATGCCGGTTCGAGGAAGGCTCCACCGCCGTACCGCAGTCTCGGGCGGTCATGAGTCAAGGAGCGCGCCCTTCCGACGCGGGGGACGCGCCAGGTGAGCGAGGTGCCAGTTTGAAGGGAATCATCCTGGCCGGCGGTAGCGGGACGCGACTCCACCCGATCACTCTCGGCCTCTCGAAGCAACTGCTGCCCGTGTATGACAAACCGATGATCTACTACCCGCTGTCGGTCCTCATGCTGGCCGGCATCCGGGACATCCTCATCATCAGCACCCCCGAAGACCTGCCGCACTTCCGGCGTCTGCTCGGTGACGGCAACTCCCTCGGCATCGAACTGAGTTACGCGCCGCAGCCGGAGCCGCGGGGCCTGGCCGATGCCTTCGTCATCGGGGCACGGCACATCGGCTCGGGCCCGGTCGCCCTCGTGCTGGGCGACAACATCTTCCACGGCCCCGGCTTCTCCCGGCTGCTGCACAGCCACCTGCCGCACACCGACGGGTGTCTCCTGTTCGGCTATCCGGTCAAGGACCCCGAGCGGTACGGCATCGCCGAGGCCGACGCGTACGGCCGGCTCCTCTCCATCGAGGAGAAGCCGCGGCAGCCGGTGTCCAACCGCGCCGTCACCGGGCTGTACTTCTACGACAACGACGTGGTCTCCATCGCCGCGGATCTGCGCCCCTCGGCACGCGGGGAGCTGGAGATCACCGATGTGAACCGCCACTACCTGGACCGGGGCAAGGCGGGCCTGGTCGACCTCGGCCGGGGGTTCGCCTGGCTGGACACCGGGACGCACGACTCGCTCCTGGAGGCGTCCCAGTACATCCAGATCCTGGAACGCCGGCAGGGACTGCGCATCGCCTGCATCGAGGAAGTCGCGCTGCGCATGGGATTCATCGACGCGGAACAGTGCCACCGGCTCGGCACCCGCCTCGCCAAGTCCGGATACGGCCGCTACATCGTGTCCGTCGCCGAGGCGGTGCGTGCCGAGGGCGGCGGGCAGCGGGAACCCGTCTCCGAGTACGGCATCGGGGCGCTGGCCGGATGAGCCTTCCCGACGCCGCCCCGCAGGGCCGCGACCGATCCGAACCCCACCGCGAGCAGAAGGATTTCGGCATGGCAGACCACGACCGGAACGGAACGGCCCCGGCGAGACCCGTCACGCTGCCTTCGCTCACCGGCATGCGGTGGGTGGCGGCCATGATGGTGTTCGCCACCCATGTCTCCCTGTCGTGGATCTTCCCCGGCGAGGGCGTCAACGAGGCGCTGGCGAAGTACATCTCGACACTCGGCTTCATCGGCGTCCAGTTCTTCTTCATCCTCAGCGGCTTCGTCCTCACCTGGTCCGCCCGCCCGGGGGACCACTGGCGCGGGTTCTGGCGCCGCCGCGTGGTGAAGATCTTCCCCAACCACTTCGTCACCTGGCTGGCCGGCCTGATCCTGATGGCCGCGGCCGGAGTGGCGGTCACCTCCAAGGCGGCACTCCCCAGCCTGCTGCTCATCAAGCCCTGGTTCCCCGACTTCACCGTCGTCGTGGGCATCAACGGGCCGAGCTGGTCGATCGCCGTGGAACTGCTCTTCTATTTCTCCTTCCCCTGGCTGCTCGTGCTGGCCAACCGGATCCGGCCGGAGAGGCTGTGGCTGTGGGCCGGAATGCTCTTCGCCGCGATCGTGGCGATCCCGTTCCTCGCGACCGTGCTGCCCGACAACCCCCGGGTGGACCTCTACGACGTCTCCTGGTGGAAGTACTGGTTCGTCAACTTCCTCCCGCCGGCCCGCGTCTTCGAGTTCATGATCGGTATCGTGATGGCGCGGATCGTGATGACCGGCCGGTACCTCCGACTGCCGCTGCCGCTCGCCCTTCTCACCGTGGTGCCCGGATACCTGATCACCCTGTGGCTGCCCAGCCCGTTCAACATGGTGCTGCCCTGCACCGTCCCGCTCGCGCTGGTGGTGGCCAGCGCCGCCTCGGCCGACGTGGCCGGCCGGTCGCGCTTCTTCGCCTCCCGCCCGATGGTGTGGCTCGGAGAGATCTCCTTCGCCTTCTACATGGTGCACATGCTGGTCCTCTACTACGGCCCCATGAAGTTCGGCACCGGCCGCCAGTGGGAGCTGTTCCCGGCGCTCGGCATCGTGGCCCTGTCCTTCGCCATCGCCCTCGTCCTCGCCTGGCTGATGTACCGGCTCGTCGAGGTCCCCGCCATGCTCCGCTGGTCCCGTCCGCGCCGGTCGCCCGACGCGACGGACCAGCGGCTTCCGCTCGTCGATTCGCACACGAAGTGAACCGACGGCGCCCCGCTCCCTGACCGGGGCAGATATCAAGAAACACCCGGCCCCGTGGCCGGATACAAGGTGGAGGAGTACTTCATGAAGATGAAAGCCGCAGCGTTCGCCGAGTTCGGGCCCGCAGACGTCCTGCGTACGACCGAACTGGACGCGCCGCAGGCCGGTCCCGGTCAGGTGCGGGTGAATGTCAAGGCCGCCGGCGTCATGCCGTACGACCCGGCGGTGCGTGCCGGATGGACCCCGGCCGGTTACACGATGACCTTCCCGGAGATCCCCGGCAACGAGTTCGCCGGCGTCATCGACGAGATCGGCGAGGGCGTGACCGGATTCGCCGTGGGCGACGAGGTGCTCGGCTTCAGCATGCTCAAGTGCTACGCCGAATACCTGGCCGTCAACGCCGACCAGATCGTCCGCAAGCCCGCGAGCATGTCCTGGGAGACCGCGGGAGGCTTCCCGGGCAACGCGCAGGGCGCCGCGCTCGCCCTGGAGGTACTGGAGGTCGGAAAGGGCGACACCCTGCTGATCCACGGCGCCTCCGGCGGCCTCGGCACCCTGACCATCCAGCTGGCGAAGCAGTTGGGCGCGGCGGCGGTCATCGCCACCGCGAGCGAGCCCAACCACGAGTACCTGCGGTCCCTCGGCGCCATCCCGGTGGCGTACGGGGAAGGCGTCGTCGACCGGGTGCGGGCCGCGGCGCCCCAGGGCGTGGACGCCGCCCTCGACCTGGCCGGCGAGGAGGCCCTGCGCGCCTCGGTCGAGCTGGTGGCGGACCGGAAGCGGATCGGCACCATGGTCGCCTACCACCTCCACGAGGAGCTCGGTGTCCAGGTGGTGCGCGGTGAGCGGACCGCGGAGCGGCTGGCGGGCATGGTGGAGCGCTACGACCGTGGCGAGCTCACGGTCCACCTGCGCCACGTCTACCCGCTGGACCGGGCGGCCGACGCACACCGTGACGTCGAGAGCGGTCACGGCAGGGGGAAGGTCGTCATCTCCATCGGCTGAGCCCACTCGACGCGTGACGACGCGTGAGGGGACGGTGCACGAGTGAGGGGATGGCTCCCGCGGGAGCCATCCCCTCTTCCGTGCCCGCGGGGCGGGTCAGGCCGGGCGGCCGTCCAGCGTGAGATTGCGGTGGGACACCTTCCATCCGCCGTCCTGCCGCACCAGCACGTCCTCCATGACCACGCTCGCGTGGATGTTCAGCGCGCCGCCGGTGGGCGTGTGCATCGCCAGCGAGTAGGCGCGCACCCGCAGGCTGCCGTCGTCCTGGGGCCGTACGTCGAGCATGCCGAGCCAGTGCCGGAAGTAGTCCAGGCCTTTCTCCACGACCTCGTCGGCCCGGTCGAGCACCTGCTTGCGGATGACGTCACGCCCCTGCAGCGCGACCCCGGTGATCTGGTCGAACACGGCGTCCTCGGTGAACAGTTCGGCCCACTCCGCGATCCGGGTCTGGTCGAGCAGCCCCAGCTGGCGGACGTAGAACTGCTGGATCTCCGTGTAGAGCTCGGGGGAGACGAAGGAGTCGGCGGCGAAATTCTGCGGCTGGGTCATCTGAACTGCCTTTCCGGTGAAGGGAACAGAGGGAATCAGTGGTGCGGAGCGCCGGCCGGGCGGTCAGCTCCGGGAGGCGACGGCCTTGCGGAGCGCGGTGGCCACCTCGCGCACCTCGGCGTCCTGGAGGCCGTGGTGCAGCGGCAGGCAGAGCGTGCGCTCCGCCGCCTGCTCGGCGTCCGGGAGTCGGAGGTCGGCGCCGTAGGCGGGAACCTTGTGCAGCGGCGGGTACCGGAAGGTCGTGTAGATGCCGGAGGCGTAGAGCTCGGCGGCCACCTCGTCGCGGATGGCGGCGCTCATCTGCACCCAGTAGAAGTAGTGCGAGGTCTCGTGCCCCTCCGGCAGGGCGGGCGGCAGCACGAGCCCCGGCACGCCCGCCAGTTCGCTGTTGTACAGCTCCACCGCCCGGGCGCGGCGCCGGACGAACTCCGGCAGTTTGCCGAGCTGTACGGTGCCGATCGCCGCGGTCAGGTCGTTGCCGATCACCCGCCGGGCGAAGTCCCGGACGTCCAGCTCCCACCACCGGTGGGAGACCTTGGCCCCGGCGAAACCGCTGGACTGCTCCAGGCCGTGGTACGCCAGTCGGCGGGCCCGGTGCGCCAGCTCCGGGTCCTTGACGTACAGCATGCCGCCGTCCCCGGTGACCAGGATCTTCATCGCGTCGAAGCTCCACAGGGCGATGTCGCCGAAGGTGCCGACGGCCCGCCCGCCGACCCGGGAGGCGACCGCGCACGCCGCGTCCTCGACCAGCGGGATGCCACGGGCGCGGCAGAGCGCGGCGATGCGCTCGATGTCGCCGGGGTAGCCGCCGTAGTGCAGCACGATCACCGCCCGGGTCCGCTCGGTGATCGCGCCCTCGATCTGCTCGACGGTCGGGTTGAGGGTGCGCGGCTCGACGTCGCAGAAGACGGGCCGGGCGCCCGAACCGGCGACGGCGTTGGCCGCGGCCACGAAGCTGACCGACGGCAGGACGACCTCGTCGCCCTCGCCGAGGCCCAGCAGCTCCATGGCGAGGAACAGCCCCGCGGTGCAGGAGTTGATGAAGAGGGTGTGCTCGGCGCCGACGCCGATGTGCTCGGCGAACCCCGCCTCGAACTCCTTGGTCCGGGGGCCGTGTCCGAGCCAGTTGCTCTCGAACACCTCCTTGACCGCGGCGAGCTCCTCCTCGCCCAGTTGCGGCTGGAAAACGTTGATCATCGCATTCCTCCGTACACGTCGAAGATGTCTTCCTGCCAGACCGGCAGCGTCCCGGCGGCCCTCGCCCGGGCCAGCGTGGGAGCAGCCGCGTCCTTCGGGGAGAGCAGGGGCGCGTCGGTGAGCCCCCAGGGCAGCGCGAGCTCGGGGTCGAGCGGATCGATCTCGAACTGGGTGCCGGGGACGTACCGGCTGGACAGGACGTAGCAGATGCAGGCGTCGTCGCTGAGCGCCAGAAAGCCGTGGCCGAGGCCTTCCGGCACGTACACGGCGTTCCCCGTGCGGGCGTCCAGGACGTTGGCCGCGTGCCGGCCGAACGTCGGCGAGCCGACCCTCAGATCGACGACCATGTCCAGGAGCGCCCCGCTCACACAGGTGACGTACTTCGCCTGCCCCGGCGGAATGGTCACGCCGTGGATGCCCCGCAGCGTGCGGTTCCTGGAGACCGAGTAGTTGATCTGTTCGACGGTGAACGTCCGCCCGGTGACCTCGCGCAGCGCGTCGGACCTGAACCCCTCGTAGAAGCTGCCCCGTTCGTCGACATGGGGTATGGGGGCGATCAGCAGCGCACCGGGCACGTCCAGCTCGGTGATCTTCATGCCGCGAGCTTCTCCAGGGCGCCCACGACCTCCGAAGGGCCGGGCTGCGCGGCCATCTCCCGGGAGAGCTCGCGCGCGCGCTCGGCGTAGGAGGGGTCGCCCAGCACCTCGCGGGAGGCGGCCACGATGTTCTCCGTCGAGTCCTGCTCAGGGGTGAGCATCTTCGCCGCGCCGAACTCGGCGAGCCGGCTGGTGTAGTCGACCACGTACGGCAGATACGGGATGAGCACCTGCGGTACGCCGTACGCCATACCGGCCAGCATGGTGTTGCCGCCCGCGTGGTGGACGAAGAGGTCACACGTGCGCCCCACCACGTCCAGCGGCATCCAGCCGACCCGCACCCGCTCGGGCAGGAGCGGGCGGAGCTCCTCCGAGATCGCCTCCGGCGCCGCGATCAGCAGCTCCACGTCCAGCTCGGCGACGCCGTTGCCGAGCTGGACGAGGATGTCGAAGTCGAACTCCTTGGTCACCCGGCTGCCGGCCGTCACCAGCACCCGGGGCTTGTCGCCCTTGGTGTACATCCAGGGCTCGACCTGCCGTTGCGTGACGAACGGCACGTACCGCATGAGCTGCGCCGCCGGGGCGTCGGCCCGCCGCATGGTGGGCGGGCAGATGTCGATGAAGAGGTCCGGCCGGGGCATGTCGTGCAGACCCAGCTGCTCCAGTTCGACGCCGAGTTCGGCGGCGGCGGCCAGGTCGATGGTGCGCGGCTCGCCCATGTCGACAGCGTGCCGTACGAACGGGACGCCGAGGTGTCCGGCGATGACGGGTGCGGCGAAGGAGAGGGCCCCGCCGACGACCACGTCGGGCCGCCAGCGTTCGACCAGTTCCAGCAGGCCGGGTACACAGGCGGCGGCGAACCGGCCCATGATGCGCCCGTTGAAGATGAACCGCTCGTGCAGGTCCTTGGGCACTTCGACCTTGTTTCCCTGCCGGTCGGCGAGGAAGTCGGGCATGGTCCGGTCGGTGACCGCGACGAAGGGCAGCCCGGCGCTCGTCACGGTGGACGCGACGTTCTCGGGCCCGGCGACGTAGACCTCATGCCCCGCGACGCGCGCGGCGACGGCGAGCGGCGTGATGGCGAAGACGACGCCACCACTGCCCCCGGCGACGAACAGAAGCTTCATGTGCACACCTTCGATGCGTGGGTGGACGCGGTCGCGGCGATCGTCGCGAGACGGGCTCGAAGCCCGGTCGAGGATGCCGCGACACGGACCGGCCGCCCGGACGGCTCCGTTTCCCGCCCGTTCCGGTTCGAGAGCGCTTCGAGAGGACTCCCACCACGGCCCGGGATCCTGCGCGGTGACACAGCGCGCCCCGGCCCCGCACCGCGACTTGACCTCAAGTCCGGTTGAGGTGGCCCAATGGACACCGGCTGCAGGCCCATGGCCGACCAACCGGAGGAGAGCACTATGACGACCGACCACACCGACCGCGACCGGGTGGACTTCTGGTTCGACCCCCTGTGCGGCTGGACCTGGCTCGCGTACCAGTGGTTACGCCAGGTGGAGACCGTGCGCGAGGTGTCGCTGCGCCTGCGTCCCACCGGGCTCGCGCTGATGCGCGCCCGCACCGGCCAGGTGGACGTGAACGCGCGGTACCACGAGCTCGCGCAGGGCCCGGCACGGGTGATCGCGGCGGCCCACGCGCAGCGTGGCGAGGAGATCCTCGCTCCGCTCTACGACGCGATCGGTGCGCGTCTGCACGGACCGGGCGGCCTCCTGGAGGGCGTGTTCGGGCGGGCGCGCGACCTGTCGCCCGAGGAGCGCAGGCTGGTCCAGCTGGAACTGCTGGAGAAGGCCGAGGGCGCACTCGCCGCCGCACTCGCCGAGGTGGGCCTGGAGCCGGGCCTGTCGGAAGAGATCCGTTCCACGCGATGGGACGACTTCCTCGCCGCCTCCCACGCCTCGATCCCGCTCGACGGGCGGCGGATCGACCTGATCGGCGTCCCGGTGATCTCCGTCAACGGCGGCAACGGCTGGTTCGGCCCCGTACTGAGCGCGATTCCGGCCGGTGAACGGGCGGGGCGGCTGTGGGACGGCGTCCGGCTGGTGGCGGGCGAGGAGCTGGCCGGAGAGCTGAAGGTCGTCGGCGACCGTACGGTGCCGCAGCCGCGGCTGGTGTTCTGACCATCATGGCTCGAAGCGAGAAGGGACGTACCAGCCATGGCTGAGGCAGTCGCGGCGGACGAGGAACCGCAGTACCCCGAGCTGAGCCGGCGGACCGTCACCCTGGTGGTGACCGGGCTGCTGCTCGCGGTCTTCATGTCCGCGCTCGACGGCATGATCATGGCCACCGCGATGCGGACGGTCGCCGACAGCCTGCACGGACAGACCCTGCAGGCCTGGGCCACCACCGGCTATCTGATCACCGCGACCATTTCGCTGCCGCTCTACGGGAAGCTCTCCGACATCTTCGGCCGCAAGCGGCTGTACATGGTCGCCATCGCGCTCTTCCTGCTGGGGTCGTTGCTCTGCGCGACATCCCAGTCGATGTACGAACTCGCCCTGTACCGAGCCGTCCAGGGGCTGGGCGGCGGCGGACTGGCGTCGGTCGCCCTGGCCGTGCTGGCCGACATGCTGCCGCCGGACCAGCGGGTGCGCTACCAGGCGAACTTCGGCGCGGTCTACGGCGTCGCGAGCGTCCTGGGCCCGGCCGTGGGCGGGCTCTTCGCCGGCCTGGACAGCTTCCTGGGCATCGAGGGATGGCGTTGGATCTTCCTCATCAACCTGCCGATCGGCCTGATCACCCTGGTCGTCGTCGGCAAGCTGTTCACCCTGAAGAGCGTCCGGGTCCCCCAGCGCGTCGACTACTGGGGAGCCACCTCGCTGGTCATCGCACTGGTGCCGTTGTTGCTGGTCGCCGAACAGGGCAAGGAATGGGGCTGGGCCTCGCCGCTCTCGCTGACGCTGTTCGCGCTGGGCGCGGCCGGCGCGGTCTGGTTCCTGCTCGTGGAGCGCAGGATGGGCGACGAGGCGCTGATGCCGCCCCGGCTCTTCAGGAACAGCGCGTTCACGCGGGTGAACGTGGTGAACTTCATCGGAGGCATCGGCGCCTTCACCTCCATGACGTTCCTGCCGCTCTACCTCCAGATCGTGCAGGGCCTCTCGCCCACCACCGCGGGCCTGCTGCTGCTGCCGCAGTCGCTCGCGACCACCGTGGGAGCCAAGTTCGCCGGACCCGTCGTCGCCAGGACCGAGCGCTACAAGTTCATGCTGGCCGGCGGGTTGACCATGCTCAGCGTCACCTATCTGGTCCTCAGCACGGTCGGCGTGGACACCTCGCTCTGGATCATGGGCGCCCTGGCCGTCGCGATGGGCCTGGGGCTCGGCGTCTTCATGCAGACGGTCCTCACCGCCCTGCAGAACAGCGTTCCCCGCAAGGACATGGGCGTCGCCAGCGGGCTGTACAGCTTCTCGCGGCAGCTCGGCGCCATCTCCGGCACGGCGATCTTCCTCTCGATCATGTTCGGCATCGCCGCCGGCCGGATCATCGACTCCTTCGCCTCGGTACGGAACTCGCCCGAGGTGCGGGCCGCGGTCAACGACCCGGCCGTGCAGGCCAGCGCCGCCGACCAGAAGGTCCTCGACGGGCTGCTCGACGGCACCGAGGGCATCGACCTCGACAACACGTCGGTGCTCGGCACTCTCGACCCCAGAGTCGCGCGCCCGATCCTGGAGGGCCTGGGGAGCAGTATCAACACCGTCTTCCTCGCCCTGGGGGCCCTCGGCCTCCTCGCGGTGCTCGTCTCGCTCACCATCAAGGAGAAGAAGGGGCCGAAGGAGCCGGACGAGGAGAGCGACGAGGCGGGCGAGAAGATCGCGGCCGCGGAGTGACCCGCCTCCGGTCCTGAGCCGGAACGCCCACGAGCGCCCCACCGGCTCCGGTGGGGCGCTCGTGCCGCCGCGCGGCCTCAGGGGGCGACGACGTCGATGCGGCCCATCTGCCCGCTGGACGAGTGGCCGAGCTGATGGCAGTGGTAGAGGTACGAACCGGCGTAACCGCTCCAGGTCATGGCGAGCCGGACCGTGTCGCCCGGCGCCAGTGTCACGGTGTCCTTCAGCCCGGCGTCGTCGGGGCCCGGACCCCGACCGTTGCGATCCAGCACCCGGAAGGGGACCAGGTGGGTGTGGAAGCTGTGCCAGATATGGAAGTCGGGCCGGGCGATGGGGGGTTCGGCGTTGGTGACCGTCCAGACCTCGTTGCTGCCCAGCGTGGTCCGCACATCGACGCGGGCCGGGTCGTACAGCTTGTCGTTGATCGTCATCTGCGGGTAGGTCCGCAGGACGAACTCTCGCTCCACGTCCGCCCGGGGCACCGGCGGCAGGGCGGACAGCCGGCTCGGCACCGAGCTGGGGTCCTCGGCCGCGCCGACGACGTCGAAGCGCAGGACCTCGGTGCGCTCCCCGCTCCCTGCCAGGGTGTTCTCCAGCACCACCGACGAACCGGCCCGGTAGCGGGAGAAGTCGACGACGATGTCGACCCGCTCCCCGCCCATGACGGTCATCGAGTCCCGGGCGACCGGTGCGTCGAGCAGGCCGCCGTCGGCGCCGATCTGGGTGAACTCCGCTCCGTCGGCGAACCGCAGACCGAGGTAGCGGTTGACGCAGGCGCTGAGGACGCGCAGCCGGTACTTGCGCGCCTCGACCGTGAAGTACGGCCGCTCCTTGCCGTTGACCAGCAGGTGGGGGCAGTCGGACGGCCGGGTGTACACGAACGTGCCGTCGGCCTCGACCCGGGCGTCCCGGATGACCAGCGGCACGTCGTACCGCCCCTTCGGCAGCGGAAGACTCCGCTCCTGCTCGTCGGTGATCAGGTACTGGCCGTGCAGGCCCATGTGGACGTTCTCGGCCTCCAGGTGGTGGGCGTGGTCGTGGTACCAGAGCAGCGCCGCGCGCTGCTGGTTGGGATAGGTGTACGTACGGGTGGCGCCCGGCGCGATGGTGTCCATCGGGAGGCCGTCGTCCTCGGAGCGGACATGACCGCCGTGCAGATGGACCGCCGTGTCCACGGCCAGGCCGTTCGTCTGGTGGACGATCGCTTTGCGGCCTCTGACCGCCTTGATCGTCGGGCCCGGAAGGCTGCCGCCGTAGGTGCGCACCGTGGAGCGGAGACCCTTCACGATCTCCAGGCTGCTCTCGGCCATGCGCAGGCGGTAGACGTCGGCGGTCGGGGTCGAGAACGAGGGCCGCAGCACGGGAGGCAGCGGCATGGCGTGGGCGAACGGCGTCGTCGGGGCCGCGTCGCCCATGGCCACCGCGCTCCCGGACGCGGCCGCCGTCACCCGCTCCCAGGGGAACAGAGCGACGGCCCCGGCGCCGGCGGCGGCCTTCAACAGGTTTCTGCGGTTCAGCATGGAGGCGTTTCCTTCTCGGATGATCGGGTGGACGGGCCGGCGTCGTTCCACGGCACGCCGAAGGCGACGGACAGCAGGAGAACCATCGGGAGGCAGGAGCGCAGGACGGTCACCGCGTCCGCCCGCACCGCCTGCCACAGACCGGTCCCGTCCTGCGGGCTCAGCCCGAGGGCCAGCGCGGTGACCGGAACGCAGATGAGGGCCGCGGCGGTCGCGGTGAGCGCGGCGAAGACGGCCCGGGCCGTGAAAGCGGTGCCGCCCCGTGCCGTCACGAAGGCGCGGGCCGCACGCGAGGCCAGGACGAGCAGGGGCAGCAGCACGTACAGGGCGGCGGCCGACAGGGCGAGATACGTCCCGAGGCCGCCGGAACCCGAGGAGCCGTGGGCATGCCCGCCGCCCTCGTGCCACCACCGCATCATCGCCGTGTCACGGGTGGGGAGCGTCCGCTCGTACGCCACCCAGGCGATCAGAAAGGCCGGTACGAAGGCGAAGACACCGAGCACGGCGGGGCGCGGGACCGCGGCGGTGAACCGCCGCGCGGACGCCGCCCCGCCGCGGTCCCGGCCGCTCACTGCTCGAAGTCCGTGGTGCGGGCCAGGTGGTCCCAGTCGGCCCACTCCGCCAGACGCTCCCGGTAGACACGGGGGGCGAGGTCGGCCGCGCTGTTGCCGAGCAGCAGCCGCAACGGCGGGTTCTTCTCGTCCAGCAGCTTGAGCAGCGCCTGCCCCGCCTTGCGGGGATCGCCGGGCTGCACGTCCGCGTAGGCCCCGGAGAGCCCGTGCCGCCGGGCGGCGAGCACGGCGTCGTACTCCGGCATCGGCGTGGCCCGGGCCATGCTGCCCGCACTCCACTCCGTACGGAACTCGCCCGGCTCCACCAGCGTGACACGGATGCCGAACCCGGACACCTCCTTGGCGAGCGACTCGCTCAGCCCCTCCAGCGCCCACTTCCCGGCCTGGTACATGCCGAGGTTGGGGTAGGAGGCGATCCCGGCGATGGAGGACATCTGCAGGATGTGACCGCTCTCCTGGCGGCGCATCACCGGCAGCACGGCCTGCGTCATCCAGAGCGCGCCGAAGAAGTTCACCTCCATCTGGTCGCGCACCTGCTGTTCGCTGACCTCCTCGACGCCCCCGGCCAGACCGTAACCGGCGTTGTTCAGCAGGACGTCGATCCGGCCGGCGAGGTCGACCGCGCGCCCCACGGCCGCCAGGACGGCCCGGCGATCGGTGACGTCCAGCGCGAGCGGAACGACGCGGTCGCCGTGGCGCTCCCGCAGGTCGTCGAGCGACCGCGCATCGCGGGCGGTGGCGACGACCGTCTCCCCCGCCTCCAGAGCGACCTCGGTGATCGCCCGCCCGAGACCGCGTGAGGCGCCGGTGACGAACCAGGTCCGCGGGGCCTCCCGGCTCACCGCCCGCCCCGCTCGGCGTACCGCTTGGCGTGGTCGAGGGTGGCCCGGCTGTTGGCGCCCAGGGCGTTGCGGAGGTACGTCCGGGCCTCCGCGACGCCCGCGTCCGCACCGAGGATCCGGGCGATGTTCTCGGTGTTGACGACCACGGTGTGCTGAGAGGTGGCCGTCGTGCTCCCGTCACCGTTGTCGGTCAGCCGCCAGTAGCCGGTGTGGAGCTTCATGAGCGCCGGCAGAGTGGTCTGCTTGTAGACGATCCTGTGGTGGGGGAAGCACACCCGGACCGACTCGGTGGTGTGGGAGGAGCCGTCCTTGGTCAACGTGTCCATCCGCAGCACCTGCAGGCCCGGCTCGTCCTCCCGCAGATCGACCTCGGCCACGTGCGGCAGCCGGGACTTCCACTGGTCGGCCTCGTCGATGAACGCGTAGACGTCCTTCGCCGACCCCTCGACGCGCACGCTGTCCTCGAAGGAGAGGGTCAGCTCCGCCGCTCCGGTGGCCAGCTCGACGTTGGCCTTCAGGGCCGCCAGCTCGGAGCGGCTGTTGCGGTCCACGGCCCGGTCGATCCACTCCAGGCTCTCGGGGTCGTCGTCGACCGCCCGGTAGTCGTGCAGCAGCCGTACGCGCGCACTGCTCCCGCCGAGCGGCTCGATGATCCAGGTGCCGCCCATGGTGGCGACCGGCGGAGCGGACACCTCCTGCCGGAACGTGATGCGCAGCCCTTCCGGGTCCAGGTCGCGGCGTGAAGTCCAGTGTTTGGCCTCGCCGTTGGCGGTGGCCCAGATCCGGATGCGCTCGGTGTGCTCGCCTCGCTCGACCTGCTCCACATGGACGGTCGGGGGGAAGATCCGCGGCCAGTTCTCGACCTCGGCTATCAGTCGGTAGATGTCCTCGGCGGCCGCGTCGACCGTGATTTCGTGCTCGACTTCCCGGGGCATGCTCATGTCTCCTTCGTGCTCAGAAGTTGCCGAGACCGCCGCAGACGTTGAGTGCCTGCGAGGTGATGGAGGCCGCCGTGTCCGTGGCCAGGTAGCCGACCAGACCGGCCACCTCCTCGGGAGTGGAGTAACGGCCGAGCGGGATCTTGGCCTGGAACTTCTCCAGGATCTGCTCCTCGGAGGCGTCGTACGCGGCCGCGTAGCCCTGCCGTACCCGCTGGGCCATGGGCGTCTCCACATACCCCGGGCACACGGCGTTCACGGTGATGCCGGTGGGAGCCAGCTCGTTGCCGAGCGCCTTGGTGAAGCCGACCACGCCGTGCTTGGAGGCCGAGTACGGGGCGCCGAGCACCACGCCCTGCTTCCCCGCGGTGGAGGCGATGTTGATGATCCGGCCGCTCCCGCGCGCCTCCATCCCGCCCGTGGTGAGGACCTCCCGGGTCACGCGGAAGACGCTGTTGAGATTGGTGTCGATGACGTCGGACCACAACTCGTCCGTGATGCCCGAGGTGGGTCCGCCGCCACTGCGGCCGGCGTTGTTCACCAGCACGTCCACCGGGCCGAAGCGGTCCACCGCCCCGCGCACCAGCCGCTCGACGTCACCGGCGTCCCGCACGTCGCAGGCGGCCCCGTCCACGTCCAGTCCCTCGTCGCGCAGTTCCTTGACCGTCGCGGCCACGTTGTCCTCGCTGCGGGCGCAGATGAACACCTGATGTCCCTGGCCGGCCAGCAACCGGGTCACCGCGAGACCGATCCCGCTCGTCGCACCGGTGACGAGGGCGACCCGCTGGGCCTGATCCGGCATGAGCTCTCCTAGAGAAGTCGGGTTGCGTCGCCCACCGACGTTCACAGGCCGGACTCATGCCTGACTGGAGTGCCACTCGAAGCGGTCTCGTGGCGACCCGACCCCGATCCGGCCTCGAAGCGCCATCGAGGGGACTCGCGGAATCTGCTGCCGATGCGAAGCCCTGGGAGGCCTCAATGTCCAACATCCTCGTCACAGGCGGAGCCGGCTTCATCGGCTCGCACTACGTCCGGACGCTGCTGTCAGGCGGCTACGCCGGCTACGAGGACGCCCGCGTCACCGTGCTGGACAAGCTCAGTTACGCCGGCAACCCCGCCAACCTGCCGTTGGAGGACCCGCGCCTGACGTTCGTACGCGGGGACATCGGCAATCAGGAACTCCTGCTCCATCTCCTGCCCGGCCACGACGCGATCGTCCACTTCGCCGCCGAATCCCATGTGGACCGGTCCGTGGACGGCGCGGCGGCGTTCGTGCGCGCCAACGTGCTGGGCACCCAGAACCTGCTGGACGCCGCGGTGCGCACCGGGACCGGGCCGGTCGTCCACGTCTCCACCGACGAGGTCTACGGTTCCATCGACTCCGGCAGCTGGACCGAGAGCGCGCCGCTGCTGGCCAACTCCCCCTACTCCGCCTCCAAAGCGGGCAGCGACCTCCTGGCCCGGGCGTACCACCGCACGCACGGCCTGGACGTCCGCGTCACCCGCTGCTCGAACAACTACGGCACCCACCAGCACGTGGAGAAGCTGATCCCCAACTTCGTGACGCGGCTGCTGCGCGGGCTGCAGGTGCCGCTCTACGGCGACGGCGGCAACATCCGCGAATGGCTGCACGTCGACGACCACTGCCGGGCCCTCCATCTGGTGCTCACCGGCGGGCGCCCCGGAGCCGTGTACAACATCGGCGGCGCCACGCCGCTGACGAACCGCCAGATGACCGAGCGGCTGCTGGAGCTCTGCGCCGCGGACTGGAGCGCGGTCCGGTTCGTGGCCGACCGCAAGGGGCACGACCTGCGGTACGCCGTCGACGACACCAGGATCAGGACCGAACTCGGCTACGCCCCCCGCATCCCCCTGGACGAGGGCCTGGCCCAGGTCGTCGGCTGGTACCGGGACCACCCCGACTGGTGGAAGCCGCTGGTCGAGGCATGACCTGCCGCCTCCTGCCGGTCCGGACACCCCACGAGCCGGTTCCATCCCCGCTTCGAGCCGGTCTCCAGGTGCGTCCTCGACTCTCGAACCGCGTACCACCCCCTCATGGACCGGCCGACGTGAAGAGGAGTACCCATGTCTGATCGGGGGCCGATAAAGCTGTACTGCTTCCCCCACGCGGGAGCCGGCGTCTCGTCCTTCGGCCGCTGGCCCTCGGCGATCGGCTCCGCGGCCTCGTCCACCCCGGTGCTGCTGCCGGGCCGGGACGGCAGACGCCGCGAGAAGCGCATCGTCGACCGCAGAGTGCTGCTCGCCGACCTGCTCCGCAGGTACGGCAGGCCGACCGAGGAGCCGTACGGGATCTACGGCCACAGCCTCGGCGGGCTGATCGCCTACACCGTCGCCCGCGCGGCGCACCGGGCGGGGCTGCCCCGCCCCGCCTTCGTCGCGGTCGGAGCGTGCCCGCCGCCCGACGTCGGCGCGCGGCTCACCGACGCCTGCGAGCTGCCCGACGACGAACTGCTGGACGTACTCGCCGGGTTCGGCGCCCTGCCGCCGGACGCGCCTCGGGGAGGCGTGTGGCAGCGGGTCGCGCTGGACGTCATCCGGGACGACCTGAGACTCGCCCGGGCGCTGCGCGCGGACGCGGACGGACCGCTCGATGTGCCGCTGCTCGTGCTCTCCGGCCGCGACGACCCGCTTGCCGGGCCCGACGTCATGGCCGGCTGGCGCGACTGGGGCACCCGGACCGTCGTCGAGCGCACGCTTCCCGGCGACCACTTCTTCGTACGCGGAAGGGAACTGCCCCGGCTGCTGGGGCGGGCCTGCCGCGTCGCACAGCGCACCCAGCCACTGGCGCATCAGGTCAACAGGAGGACAGACGTGGAGGACCGCCGATGAAACGCCGAGTCGTCATCACCGGCATCGGGGTCGTCGCCCCCGGTGGAGTGGGCACCAAAGAGTTCTGGTCACAGCTGACCGCCGGCCGGACAGCGACGCGGGGCATCACTCTGTTCGACGCCTCGCCCTTCCGCTCGCGCATCGCCGCCGAGGCCGACTTCGACCCGCTCCAGCACGGCTTCACGGCCGAGGAGGCCGAACGGCTGGACCGTGCCGCCCAGTTCGCGATCGTCAGCGCGGCCGAGGCCCTTGAGGACAGCGGGCTGACCGGCACGCTCGACCCGCTGCGCACGGGAGTCACCCTGGGCAGCGCGGTGGGCTGCACCATGGGACTGGACCGTGAGTACAACACCGTGAGCGAGGGCGGCCGCGCCTGGCAGGTCGACCACGAACTGGCCGTGCCCCATCTGTTCGACTACTTCGTGCCCAGCTCGATGGCGGCCGAGGTGGCCTGGCGGACCGGCGCGCAGGGCCCCGTCTCCCTGATCTCCACCGGATGCACGTCGGGGCTCGACTCGATCGGCCACGCGGTGGAGCTCATCCGCGAGGGAAGCGCCGATGTCATGATCGCCGGCGCCACCGAGGCCCCGATCTCCCCGATCACCGTCGCCTGCTTCGACGCCATCAAGGCGACCTCGCCGCGCAACGACGAACCCGAGACCGCCTCGCGCCCCTTCGACGCGACCCGCAACGGATTCGTCCTGGGCGAGGGCTCGGCCGTCTTCACCTTGGAGGAACTCTCGCACGCGCGCCGCCGGGGCGCGCACGTCTACGCCGAGATCTCCGGCTTCGCCACCCGCTGCAACGCCTACCACATGACCGGCCTGAAACCGGACGGCAAGGAGATGGCCGAAGCCATCCGGGTCGCCCTGGACGAGGCACGCCTCGACGCCACCGCCGTCGACTACATCAACGCCCACGGTTCCGGTACGAAGCAGAACGACCGGCACGAGACCGCCGCGTTCAAGCGCAGCCTCGGCAGCCATGCCTACGACGTACCGGTCAGCTCCATCAAATCGATGATCGGGCACTCGCTCGGCGCCATCGGATCCCTGGAAGTGGCGGCCAGCGCGCTGGCCATCGAGCACAACACCGTGCCGCCCACCGCCAATCTGCACACGCCCGACCCGGCCTGCGACCTCGACTACACCCCCCTGACCGCGCGCGAGCAGCGCACGGACACCGTGCTCAGCGTCGGCAGCGGCTTCGGCGGCTTCCAGAGCGCCATGATCCTGACCGGCCCGCGCCCGGGAGAGACCGCATGACCACCCAGACCCAGACCCACCGATGGCACGGCTCCGGCGTCGCACCCGCCCCCGAGCCGCCCGTCGTCACCGGCATCGGCACCGCGGCGCCCAACGGCCTCGGCACCGGGGCGTGGTGGCAGGCCGTCCTGTGCGGCGAGACCGGCATCCGCCCGATCACCCGCTTCGAACCCGGGCAGTACCCCGCCAGGCTCGCGGGGGAGGTGCCGGGATTCGACCCGGCCGCGCACATCCCCAGCAGGCTGATGCCGCAGACCGACCACATGACCCGGCTGGCGCTGACCGCCGCCGAGGAGGCCCTCGCCGACGCGGGGCTGGACACCTCCGAGCTCCCCGACTACGCGGCCGGGGCCGTCACCGCCAGTTCCGCCGGCGGCTTCGAGTTCGGCCAGCGCGAGCTGCAGGCGCTGTGGAGCAAGGGCGGCCGGCACGTCAGCGCCTACCAGTCCTTCGCCTGGTTCTACGCGGTCAACACCGGACAGATCTCCATTCGGCACGGCCTGCGCGGACCCAGCGGCGTACTGGTCACCGAACAGGCCGGCGGTCTCGACGCGGTCGCGCAGGCCCGCCGGCAGCTCCGCAAGGGCACCCGGCTGCTGGTCACCGGCGGGGTCGACTCCTCACTCTGCCCCTGGGGGTGGGCGGCCCACCTGGCGGGCGGCGAACTGAGCACCCGGGACAGACCGAACCAGGCCTACCTGCCGTTCTCCGCCGACGCCTGCGGCCATGTCGCGGGCGAGGGCGGCGCGCTCCTCGTCCTGGAGGACGCGGCCCATGCCCGCGAGCGCGGGGCCCGGATCTACGGCACGGTCGACGGATACGCGGCGACCTTCGACCCGCCCCCCGGCGCCGGTGGCGCACCGCGGCTGCGCGCCGCCGCCGAACTGGCCCTGCGCGACGCCGGGCTGACCGCCGCGGACGTGGACGTGGTGTTCGCGGACGCGGCGGGCCGGCGCGAGGCCGACCGGCAGGAGGCCGAGGCGATCAGCGGCGTCTTCGGGGAGTACGGCGTACCCGTCACCGCGCCCAAGACCATGACCGGACGGCTCGGCGCCGGCGCCGCTTCCCTGGACCTGGCCGCGGCCTTCCTGGCCCTGCGCGACCAGCTGATCCCGCCGACCGTCAACGTCGGGGAGGTGGCCCCCGACTGCCCCCTCGACCTCGTCACCGGCACGGGGCGCCCGGCTCGGCTGCGTACGGCGCTCGTCCTGGCACGCGGCCGGGGCGGCTTCAACGCCGCCATGGTCGTCCGGTCCACGGACTGACCGCGCCAGGAGCACCGCAGAACACCGCGAACCCGGCCCGAACCGGTCCCGACCCCAACCGGCCCCGACCCGGACCGGCCCGACCCGACCGATCCGATCCCGACCTGATCCGACGAAGACCTTGAGAGGGCAACGATGACTGCTTTCACGATCACCCAGCTGACCGGTCTGCTGCGCGAGGCCGCGGGCGAGGACGACACGGTCGACCTCGACGGCGATGTGCTCGACACCGCCTTCGCGGACCTCGGCTACGACTCGCTCGCCCTGCTCCAGACCACCGGATGCATCGAGCGCGACCACGGGGTGACCATCGACGAGGACGCGGTCGCGGAGGCCGAGACGCCCCGCCAGTACCTCGCCCTCGTCAACGAGGCGCTCTCGGTGAAGAACTGACCCGGCACCCCACCGCCCGAGGCTCCGAGCCGTCCTCGTGGTCCGCGTGCTCCACGCGGTGCCACGGGGCGGCGGGGCCGCCTCAGCATCGCCCCGCCAGGAGGACCGTTGCCCATCGTCGACCCCTCGGAATTCGTCCGCGCCATGGGACGGGTGCCCACCCCGGTGACCGTGGTCACCACCGTGGACGCTGCCGGCAGGCGGTGGGGATTCACCGCCGGCACCTTCAACTCGCTCTCGCTCGACCCGCCGCTGATACTCGTCTGCCCGGCCAGGTCGGCATCCTGCCACGGGGCCTTCGTCTCCGCGGACCGGTTTCTCGTCAACGTGCTCTCCGCCGACCAGGCGGCGATCGCCGCCGACTTCGCCCGGTCCGGCCACGACAAGTTCGCCGGCGGCGTGATGACACCCTGCGAATTCGGCCTGCCCGGCCTCACCACCGCCACCGCCCGGATCGCGTGCACGCTCCACGCGGTGCTCGACGGCGGCGACCACAGCATCCTGGTCGGCCGGGTCGAGTCCGTCGCGACGGGAGACCGGGAGCCGCTCGTCCACTACAACCGTCGCTTCACCCGGCCGGCGGACCCGGCTCTCACCCCGGCCCGCTGATGACCACGCCCCCACCCGCCGCCGAGGACCGGATCGCGGCGCTGGAGAGTCTGCTCGCGGACCCCGCGGAACGGCTCAACCCCCTCGGCGACGAAGCCGTGCTCGCGGCGGACCGGCGCGGCGAACTCCCCCCGGGGGCCGAGTCGTCGCTCAGGACCTTCGGTCTCGACGCCGAGTTCGTGCCGGTCCCCCTGGGCGGTCGGCTGACCGGCATCGCCGCCGTCGCCGGAATGCTGCGTGCGATCAGCCGCAGAGATCTGGCGCTGGCCCGCGGATACGGCTCCGCCAGCCTGGTTGCGGCACAGTTCGTCTGGGCCTACGGCACCCCCGAGCAGCAACGCGGCACCGCCCGCCTCCTGCTGGCCGGAGGCCGGCTCGCCACCGGCGCCTACAGCGGCCACGGCCTGGCGGTCGTGGCTCGCGCCGGCACCGCGTGCTGGCGGCTCGAAGGGTCGCTGCCCGCCCTGGCCAACGCCCCGAGAGCGGCGGGGTTCGTCACGGCGGCGCGTCACCCGGCGGACGGCGGCGAGTCGGTCCTGCTGATCCACCGGGAGGATCTGCCCCCCGGCACGGTCCGGGCCTGTTCCCCCGACGAGGCTCCCGCCCTCCGCCGGATCCCCTCCGGCGCCCTGGACTTCCGTGGCTGGCCGGTGCCCGAACGGTCTTTCGTCGGCCGACCGGGCCAGGGCCTCCCCCTGACCGTGCGAGTGCTGCAGACCACGCGCACGCTGGGCCCCTGGATGGCGCTGGGCTGCGCCGACACCGCCCTGCGCGCCGTACTGCGCGCCGCCCTCGGGGGCGGGGCCCGCCGCATCACCTCCCGCTCCACCCGGCAGGCCGTCGTCGCCCAGTTCGCCGACCTGCTGGCGGCGGACTGCCTCCTCCTCGTCGCGACCCGCTCCCTGTATCTGCGGCCCGCCCTGTCGAGCATCTGGACGGCGGCGGCCCGCTTCCTCGCCCCGCGCCTCCTCCAGGAGAGCACGGGAGACCTCCGTGCCGTACTGGGCGTCCATCTCCTGCGGAAGGACGGCGGTTACGGGACCTTCCACAAGCATCTGCGCGACCTCGCCGAACTGCCGCCGGGATCCGCCGTGGACACGCGTGCGCTGTCCACCCTCCTGCCGCACCTGGCGACCCTTGCCCGGCGGTCGTGGACCGCGGCGGACACGGGAGACATCGACGAACTGTTCCTGCGCGACGGGCCGCTGCCCCCGCTGGACCCCGGCCGCCTGGACGGCGCGATCGGTGCGGACCCGCTGACCAGCATGCTGGCCGACGCGGCTGACCGGGCCGATGCGGACAGCGGGCCGGTACCGGCCGCACTCCGCCACCGGCTGCGCGAACTTGGCCTTCGGCTGGCCGAGTTGGCCGAGCAGTGCCGACGGCTGCCGGAACACGATCCCGCCGCCGTGGCCAACGCCCGCGGCTATGCCCACGCGGAGCGCTACACGCTGCTCGTGGCGGCCGCCGCCTGCCTCGGCGTATGGCGGTCGGCGCGACGGCGGCCGGACGCCGGTTTCCTCGCCGACCCCCGCTGGCTGACGGTCGCCCTGGGCAGGATCTCGCTGCGGCTGGGCCGCCCCGGCACGGCTCCGGCGCCCGGCCACGAGCAGGAGGCGCAGGAGGCGCTGTTCGCCGAGGCGGTGCTCCGCTGCCGGGAGAACCGCAGCCTGGACCTGTACGAAACGGTGCTGGGCTCCCCGGCGCCCGGTCCCCGGAGGGGCTGACCGTGTCCCCGTCGCGCCCGGGGCCGCCCGGCCCGGCCCCCACCCGCGTCGCCGGCCCGTCGGGGCCCTGGACCGCGGTGCGCGACGCGTTCCGGGACAGGGGGTACGTGCTCGTCCACGCCCAGGTGGAGGACTGGCGTCCCGCCGCCGGGGGGGCCCGGGGCGTGCAGCGGCTGCTGGGGCACGAAGCCGGGCGGCTGGAGACGATCGCGGCAGCCGGGGTGCGCGACCGCTTCACCGTCTCCCGGCTGCTGGTCAAGTACGCGGCAGGGGCGCTGCTCGACGCCGAACCGGTCGATCTGGAGCTGGCCCGCCACCCCAACGGCCGCCCGTACCTCAGGGGTTTCGGCCGCTTCGAGATCACCTTGAGCCATACCGGCCGCACGGTGGCGGTGGGGCTGAGCGGACTCGGCCCCATCGGGGTGGACGTCGAACAACCCGGTCGTCCGGCCTACGCCGCCGGCCTGGCGGAGAACGTCTGCACCCCCGGCGAACGTGCCGCCCTCGATCGGCTTCCTGCCCGGGACCGCAACGCGGCGCTGATCCGGCTGTGGACCCTCAAGGAGGCTTACAGCAAGGCCCTCGGTCTCGGCGCCCGGCTCCCGTTCCGGTCCTTCGGGTTCACCGCCCCGGACGGCGGCAGTGTCGCCCCGCGGCTGCTGAGGGCGGACGGCCGGCCCTCCGGCACCGAGGGCTGGCGGTTCGAGACGCACGCGCTGGAGGGCGGCTGCACGCTCAGTGCCGCCATCGGTCCTTCGGTCTTCGCGCCCACCGGGATCCGGCGCGCGGCGGACATGGTCGACCAGCGGCTCATGAGAGCAGCCGTGGGCGGATCGTCGCGGCCGCGGGCCGACCGTACCGAGACAACGAGGAGAGAGACATGACCGGTTCCCCGTCCGCAACGCGGCTCCAGGAGATCGCCGAGGACGTCTACGCGTACGTTCAGCCGGACGGCGGCTGGTGCCTCAACAACGCCGGCCTCATCACCGCGGGGGGCAGCCCCGCGCTCATCGACACGGCGGCGACCGAGGCCCGCGCCTTGGAGCTGCGGAAGGCGGTCGGCGACGTCGCCCCGCGCGCTCCTCGCTATGTCGTCAACACGCACCCGCACGGCGACCACACCTTCGGCAACCGCTTCTTCGCGGACGAGGCGGTGATCATCGCCCACGAGGCGACCCGCGCCGAGATGGAGCTGGCCGGACTGCATCTGACCGGCCTGTGGCCCGGCGTCTGCTGGGGCGATCTCTCGGTGGAGCTGCCCACCCTCACCTTCCGCGAACCCATCACCCTCCACCTCGGCGACGTCCGGGCGGAGTTGATGCACCTGGGCACCGCCCACACCACCAACGACACCGTGGTCTGGCTGCCGGACCAGCGCGTTCTGTTCACCGGCGATGTGGTGATGTCGGGAGCCACACCGTTCTGCCTGACCGGTTCCGTCTCGGGGTCGATCTCCGTCGTCGAGCGGCTGCGGGGCCTGTCCCCGGAGATCGTGGTGCCGGGCCACGGCCCGGTCGGCGGCCCCGAACTCCTCGACACCACCGAGTCCTACCTGCGCCACGTCCAGCGCCTGGCCGCCGACGGCATCGCCGAGGGGCTCACCCCGCTCGGGACCGCACGCGAGGCGGGCCCGACCCCGTTCGACCACCTCCTCGACAGCGAACGGCTGGTACCCAACCTGCACCGCGCCTTCGCCGAGGCCGCCGGCGCGGCACCGGGCCACCCCCTGGACATCGGCGAACTGTTCTCCGAGATGGTCGACTTCCACGGCGGCCTGCCCCACTGCGCGGCCTGACCCCGCGCGGCGGCCGGGCGCCGGCTCGTACGGGGTACGGGGCCCGTCCTCGTACGCGTACACCGTCAGAACGCCGCCGCCTCGCGGATCAGCGGGCAGGTCGTGCGGTGCCCGCCGCCCCGGCCCCGCGCCGGCCCCGGCCCCGGGACCTCCGCGTGGTTGCCGCCAACGCCATGGAGGACGCAGATTTCACCCACGGTGCGACCGGGTTCCGGCGCCGTCACCTCCCTGCGCCACGGCAGTGGACCCACGGTGACCCATCCCACGGCGCCGGGACCGGAAAGGTCCAGGTCGCAGCCGCGCAGGAAGCGCCCTCGACACGTGAAGACCCGCGTCCGCCCCACCACCGTGAGGCGAACACCTGACGCAGTATGACCCCGGAAAACACGTTTCCCCAGGTCAGAACGGTTCTGCCAGGGGACGCTCGGTGGGGCGGGTGGGACTCGAACCCAAAACGGTGACGCGTCTCATCTGCGGAAACACCACAGAGGCGGACATTCGTATCCTGCTGGAACCCGCTGCATCCGGCTCGATCCCCGTCAACGGCACTGCCGTGCGGTACGTACCGCACGGCTATAGGAGGCCCCGGTGCTGCACGTAGAGGTGATCAACGCGGGTGAACCGCACAACGCCCCGGCAGCTCATGCGGGTGCCGAGGCTGTCCAGCGCGTACACGCCCTGAGCGAGGATGACCCCGGATCCGGCGGCGGGGCGGTGCGTGCCGGATCCGGGGTGGCTTTGGGTGTTGCGGGTGGGCTATTTGACCGCTCCGGCGGTCATGCCACGGGTGAGGGAGCGTTGGAAGATGAGGAAGAAGATGACCATGGGGACGATGCCGAGGAGGGCTGCGGCGCTCATGGCGGTGGGGTCGCTGGTGTATTGGCCCTGCATCACGGACAGGCCGAGGGGGACGGTCTGGTTGTCGTTGGAGATGAGCAGGACGAGGGGGTAGAGGAACTCGTTCCAGCTCCAGACGAAGAAGAAGACGCACATCACCGACAGGGTGGGCCAGCTCATGGGCAGGACGATGCGCCACAGGATGGTCCAGCGGCCGGCTCCGTCCATGGAGGCGGCTTCGATCAGTTCACGGGGGAAGCCGGCGAAGACGGAGGAGAGGAGGTAGGTGCCGAAGGCGCTGTAGGTGATGCCGACGAGGATGGTGTACCCGAGTTTCCCGTCGTAGAGGCCCATCTCCTTGAAGAGGTAGTAGATGGGGTAGACGAGGCCCTCCTGCGGGAGGACGTTGACGCCGAGGAAGAAGATGAGGAAGGGGGTGCGCCAGCGGATGCGGCCGATGCCGATGGCGTAGGCGTTGAAGAGGGCGAGCAGGACGGCGATGAGGACGACGCCGAGGCTGATCTGGATGCTGTTGAAGAGTTTCTGGGTGAAGCCGACGCGTTCCCAGACTTCGGCGATGATGCTCCAGTTCCACTGGGCGGGTAGGGAGAGCGATCCGTTGGTGCGGAAGTCCGCGCTGGTTTTGAACGAGTTGAGCAGGATGACGATGAAGGGTGCGAGGAACGCGAGGACGAATACGGCGACGGCGGCCAGGACGGCGTAGGAGCCGGGGGTGCGGCGCTTGCCGGTGGCTTTGGCCTTGCCCGCTCTGACCTTGACCGGCTTGCGCCGGTGGCCGGGGGGTGCCGTAAGAGTGGTGTGCGTGGTCATGGTCATCCGTCCTCGCGGGCCTGGCGGGTGAGCATCGTTCCGGCGATGATCAGCACGAGCAGGGTGATCGTGCTGGAGATGGCGGAGCCGTATCCGACGTCGGCGCGCTCGAAGAAGTTCTGGTAGGCGAAGTACGCGGGGACGAGGGTCGAGTTGCCGGGTCCGCCGCCGGTGAGGACGAAGATCTGGGCGAAGACCTTCAGGCCGGCGATGGTGGTGGTGACGAGTACGACGTAGACCTCGGGCCGCAGGACGGGCACGGTGATGCGGGTGAAGCGCTGCCACCAGGTGGCTCCGTCGAGGGAGGCGGCTTCGTACAGTTCGGGGTCGATGCGCTGGAGTCCGGAGAGGAACAGGACGAGGGGGTAGCCGAGCTGCATCCAGACGAGGACGGCGAGGACCATCCACAGGGCGAGGTCGGGGTCTCCGAGCCAGTTCTGGGCCAGGGAGGTGAGGCCGATCTTTTCGAGGACGCTGTTGACGGCGCCTTCGGGGGCGAGGATCCAGCCCCACATCAGCCCGGTGACGGCGACCGGGATGACCTGGGGCAGGTAGAGGCCGGAGCGGAAGAGGCTGACGAACCCGTCTCCGTGCTTCTTGCCGATGTAGTCGAAGAGCAGGGCGGCGAGGAACAGCCCGAGCAGGGTGGGGACGACGGCGATGCCGATAATGACGAAGGCGATGTTGCGGAACGAGGCCCAGAAGTCGGCGTCGCTGAAGAGGCGGGTGTAGTTGTCGAAGCCGATCCAGGTGGGTTCTCCGACGCCCTGCCACTGGGTGAGGCTGTAGTAGAAGGTCATCACCAGCGGGACGACGAGGAAGAGCAGGCTCAGCAGCAGGCCGGGGGCCAGGAAGACGGCGTACCCCGTGGGCCGCGGGCGACGTGTGGTTTTCACTGTTGCTCCAAGAGGGGCGGGACGGCGGACCGGTGCGGGCGGGCCGCCGTCCCCGGGAAGAAGGGCTAACGCGCGGGTTCGGGCGGGTCAGCCTCAGCGCCGCGAGGCGGTGTACTTCTCGTAGGGGGCCTTGAGCTCGTCGAGGACGGCGTGGGGCCTGCCACCGTTCATGAGGTTCTGGGTTGCGCCCATCCAGGTGTCGTAGTAGCCGGGTGCCGGCCAGTCGGGGTAGAAGGCGAGCCCGTTGCCGTCCTGGTAGGTGTTGAAGGCGGTGATGAGCTCGCGGGACTTGGGGTTCTCGATGGAGTCCGGCTTCGCGGCGAGCGGGACGTTGCCCTCTTCGCCGAGGATCTTTTGGATCTTGTCCGACATGGTGATGTCGATGAAGTCCTCGGCGAGTTCCTTGTTCTTCGCCTTGGTGGGCACGACCCAGTGGTTGCCGCCGGAGCCGAGGGTCTTCTTGCTGCCGGGGTAGGGAGCGGTGGACCAGGAGAAGCCGGTGATGTCCGTGGTCAGGCCGCCGAACCACCAGTTGCCGCCGACCATGATCGGACGCTTCTGGGAGACGAACTGTTCGGTCATGTCGCTGCCCTTGAGGCCGACGTCCTTCTTCTCGAAGTAGCCCTTGTCGAGCCAGTCCTTGTAGGTCTCGACCGCGTAGGTCCACTCCGGGCCGTGGAAGTCGACCTTGCCCTTGTAGAGCTGGTAGTTGTCGACCCATGCGTCATTCGCCTCGGCCAGGGCCAGGAGGTAGAGCCAGTGGCCGGCGGGGTGGTCGTTGCCGGCGTTGGCGAGCGGGGTGATCCCCGCGGCCTTGAAGTCGGCCAGGGCCGCCTCGAAGCTCTGGAGGTCGGTGGGCTTGGTGATGTTGTGCTTCTTGAAGAGGTCGTCGTTGTAGTACCCCAGGACGAACTCGCCGTAGTTGGGGACGCCGTACCACTTGTCGCCGCCCATTTCGCCGTTGGCGTCGTATCGGGCGGTGACGGAGGCGCTCTCGCTGATCTTCTTGTCCCAGCCGCGCTCCTTCGCGGTGGCGGTCAGATCGGTGAGCAACCCCTGCTTGGCGAGCAGGCCGGTAGTGGCGTTGCCCTTGTTGTACTCCATGACGTCGGGCGCCTTGTCGGAGTTGAGGATCATGCCCGCGTTCTGCTGGATCTGCTCGAACGTCTTGCGTTCGAAGACGACCTTCACGTCGGGGTGGGTCTTCTTGAACTCGGCTATGGCCGCGTCCCAGGCATTGCTGAGGGCGCCATCCTCCTGCTCGTAGTGCCACAGGCGCAGTGTCTTGCCGTCTCCCTCTGCCGTGTCGGAGCCGCCGCCGCACGCGGCGAGCGGTGCGACGAGTGCCAGGGCGGACATCGCGAGCAGGGCTCGGCGTGTGGTGTGTCGTGTGGCACGGAAGCGCATGGTCGTCATGAGGATTCCTTGGGTGTGCGCGGATCGGGGCGGTGCGGGGGGAGACGGTGCCGGAGGGGCCGTGGGGGCGGTCAGGCGTTGCGGCGGTGGACGCGGGCTTCCCAGGGCAGCAGGGTGTGCGAGGCGCTGAGGTGGGTGGTGGCGGGAACGTTGGCGATCAGCGTCTCGCTGTGTTCCCAGCCGTCGGGCAGGTCGACAGTGAGGTCGCCCGGTCCGAAGTTCGCGAGGACGAGCAGTTCGGTGCCGGAGGCCGCGTCATGACGGGTGAAGGCGTAGAGCTGTTCGTGGTCGGGATGGAGCATGTGGAAGTCGCCGTGGGTGAGGGCGGGCTCGGTGTGCCGCAGGGCGATCAGGCGGCGGTAGTAGTGGAAGACGGAGTCGGGGTCGGCGAGCTGGGCCTTGGCGTTGGTATGGGTGTGGTCGGGGTTCACCGCGATCCACGGGGTTCCGGCGGTGAAGCCGGCGTGCTGGGAGGTGTCCCACTGCATGGGGGTGCGGGCGTTGTCCCGGCTGCGGTGACGGAGCCCGGCCAGGACCTGTTCCTCGTCGACACCGTGGGCGGTCTGCTCGCGGTGGTAGTTGAGGGATTCGATGTCGCGGAAGTCATCGATGGAGGTGAAGCGGGTGTTGGCCATGGCCAGCTCTTCGCCCTGGTACACGTAAGGCGTGCCGCGGTGCAGGTGGAGCACGGTGGCGAGAAGTTTCGCGGAGCGGTCGCGGTGGGCGGGGCTGTCGTCGCCGAAGCGGGAGACGGCACGGGGCTGGTCGTGGTTGTTCCAGTACAGACTGTTCCAGCCGGTCTCGCCGAGGCCGGTCTGCCAGCGGCCGAGGCTGGCTTTGAGGTCGGTCAGCTTGAGCGGGCGGACATCGAACTTCCCGCCGGGGCCCTGGTCGAGGCCGACGTGCTCGAACTGGAACACCATGTCGAGCTCGCGGCGGGAGGGGTCGGTGAAGAGCTTGGCGTCCTCGACGGTGACCCCGGGCATTTCGCCGACGGTGAGCAGGCGGCGCGGGTGGCCTTCGAAGACCTCGCGGTGCATCTCCGCCAGGTACTCGTGGATGCGGGGGCCGCAGATGTAGTGGGGGCTGCCGTCCCCGTGGAGGGCGCCCTCGTGGACGATGCCGTCGGGAAGGCCGGGGGTCTTGGAGATGAGGTTGATGACGTCCATGCGGAAGCCGTCGACGCCCCGGTCAAGCCACCAGCGCATCATGGCGTAGACCGCCTGGCGCAGGTCGGGGTTCTCCCAGTTGAGGTCGGGCTGCTTGCGGGAGAACAGGTGCAGGTAGTACTCGCCGCTCTTCTCGTCGTAGGTCCAGGTGGGTCCGGAGAAGAAGGAGCCCCAGTTGTTGGGTTCCGCGCCCGGTGTGCCCGGTTCCATGCCTTCGCGGGCGGGGCGCCAGATGTACCAGTCCCGTTTGTTGCCCTGGGGGCCTTCGTCGCGGGAGGCGGTGAACCAGGGGTGCTCGTCGGAGGTGTGGTTGACCACCAGGTCCATGACGAGCTTCATGCCGCGCTCGTGGACGGCGGCCAGGAGCCGGTCGAAGTCGGCGAGGGTTCCGAAGAGCGGGTCGATGTCCTGGTAGTCGCTGATGTCGTACCCGTTGTCGTCGTGCGGGGACGGATAGACAGGGGACAGCCACAGGACGTCGACGCCGAGCTGGGCCAGGTAGTCCAGCCGTTCGATGATGCCTTGCAGGTCGCCGATGCCGTCCGCGTTCGAGTCGGCGAAGCTGCGGGGGTAGATCTGGTAGACCACCGCTTCGCTCCACCAGGCGTCGGCGGGATTGGCTTCGATTTCGGGCACGTCAAACCTCATCGTGTCTGCATGATTACTTTTAGTTACTATTCTGGATGCGGGTTGCCGCAGCACCGACGGGCGCTGTGGGTCAGGAAATGGCCGCGCCCACGGTGTCGCGGATGACGAGGCAGGCGGCGCCCCGGGCCCAGAGGTCGTGGCGGGCGGGGTCGACGTGGATGTCGCAGTCGGTGGCCGCCGTGGAGAACGCCTGGGCTTCCATCGCCTCGTTCATGTGCGGGCCGAACAGGTCGTAGGCGACGGCGCCTTCGCCGGCGATGATGACTTTCTGCAGGTTGAGCAGGTTGCACATGCCGGCCACGCCTCTGCCGAGGGCGGTGCCGGCTTCAGCGAAGGCGGAACGGGCCACGGTGCGGGCCGCCCCGGCTTCGCCTCGCGCGAGGTCGATGGCTTCGGTGATCGTGCCGCAGGGGAACCCGCCGTCTGCGAGGTGGCGCAGGATGGCGCGGTCGCCCGCCAGGGCCTCCAGGCACCCTCGCCGGCCGCAGCTGCACATGGGGCCGGAGGGGTCCAGGGGCAGGTGGCCGAGTTCGCCCGCCAGTCCGGTGGCGCCGGAGAACAGGGCGCCGTCCAGGAGCAGGCCGCAGCCGATGCCGGGGCCGACGGTGACCACGGCGAAGGAGTCGAGGTCGCGGCCTTCACCGAACCAGCGTTCGGCGACGACCAGGGTGTTGACGTCGTTGTTGACGACCACCGACAGCCCGGTCGCCTCCCGCAGGGGCCCGGCCACGTCCACCTTGTTCCAGTCGAGCAGGGCGGAGTAGCGGCAGATCCCGGCTGCCGAGTCGACGTGGCCGCTGACACCGACGCCGAGGCCGAGCACCCTGTCCGCCGCTTGGGGCGCCTCTTCGAGGAGCCTGCCGGTCAGGGAGGCCGCGGCGGAAAGGGCGGTCCGGGGGGTGCAGTCGGCCAGGGGCTCCTCGTCCCGGGCCAGGACGTTGGCCGCCATGTCGGTGACGACGCCAAAGACCCGTCCGGGACCGATCTTCATGCCGACGACGACGTGCTTGTCGGGATTGACGTGCAGCATCTTCTGCGGCCTGCCCCGTCCCTGCGCAACCGGGTCGCTCTCGCGCAGGTAGTCGTGCTCGAGCAGCGGCGGCAGCATGCGGGTGACGGAGGAGGGCACCAGACCCAGGCGCTGGGCGAGCTGAGTGCGCGAGATGGGTCCTGCGGTGAGCACGGTCGCGAAGATCTCCGCCCGGGTCTGCTCACTGACAAGCTCCGAGAACCGGATCTTGGACGGGCTCATCACGCGGTGCCTCCAGGTAGTGGTCTGTCAGGGCCGTTGCATCGGGTTCAGCGCCATCGAACCCGATGCGGGCGGCGAGGGCTTCCCTTATGCGCGGGGCCGGAGCTGCCAAGCGTTGCAGAGATCGTCATCGCGCCTCCTGCGGCTGGGACGCCGTCGACCTGCACGCGTCGGCGTCGCTGCTCATGACGGGAGTGTGTCCCGCAGCCTTTAAGTGCGTCAAGGAAGAAAACATCGCGTTACGCAACCGTGATAGCGCACTCCTGCCGAACACATGTGGTCGACTTGCGCCTTTTGCGCTTCTTGTTAGACACGCGCCGGTCCCGCAGTTCGAAGAATCGTGTTCATTTCATTGACACAGGGAAGAAATGACGGGAAGTTAACCGGCAACCGGGGCGGAGCCAGGGCCTGTTGGGCCACAGGCCGCCGTCACACCTGCGGCCCCCTCACCCTTCGGGGCGGGCAGGACCGGTTCGTTCCGCTCGCAGGACCGGTGTCCTGTGCTCCTGGCCCTGCGAATGATCCCCGCGTGACTCCCTCAGCCGGCTCCCCCGAAGAGAGATGCACCGCCGGACACGACGAGTGCCGCACTCCGCACCCCGGTCAAGCCCCCGGAAACGGGCGACCGCATGCACCTATGACTCCGCCACACAGCTGTCCCAGCTGTCCTAGCGGTGTCCGTGCCCGCCCCCGGGCGGGCGCCCTGGGGCCGTGCCCCGATTCACCAAGGAGAGGACATCACCATGCCCGCAGGAAGACTGCGACGGCTCAACCCGCTGGCCGCCATCGCCGCCGGCCTGGCCCTGGCGCTCGCCGGAGCCGTCGTACCCGCCAGCACCCTGGCCTCAGCCGCCCCCGCTCCGGCAGGACAGCTCGTCCCCGCAGCCGCCGTGCTCGCGGCACCGGCAGCGGGAGCGGCGGGCGACACCGCCAACAACGAGCAGCTGCAGACCTGGTGGCACGACAACCACGAGTTCAACACCAGCAGCCCGGTGGGCGGCGACAAGATTCGACGGTCCTCCTTCTACGACGTGAAGGTCGCCACGGCAGCGGCGCCGACCACGAAGTACGACTCGTTCGCCTACATGAGCATCCCCCGCAGCGGCAAGGGGAAGATCGGCTACACCAAGGAGGACGGCGCGGAGTTCTCCGCCTCGGCGAACCTCACCATGAGCTGGTCCTCCTTCCAGTACACGGCCGACACCTGGGTCGACGTGTCGCTGCGCACCGACCAGAGCATCTCCTCGGCCGACCAGGTCAAGCTCAAGCCGAGCAGCCTGAACTTCGACAAGGAGCTCGTCAACAGCAAGACCATCCGGATCAAGGTGCCCTACAGCAACAAGGGCTACCGGTTCTCGGTCGAGTTCGACCCGCAGCTCTACACGGCCTACAACGACATGTCCGGGCCGGCCAACGACGCCGGCAAGCTGACCACCAGCGGCGGCGGCAACAACCGGGCCATCCACACCGAACCACGCAACTCGATGATGATCTTCGCCGAGCCGACGCCGACCGGCGCGGAGAAGGACCGGCTGATCCCCACCGCCGCGTCGGGAAGCATCCACTACCCCGAGCCCGGCCAGGTCACCAACCTGAACACCATCGACAAGGAAATCATCTACTTCCGCCCCGGCACCTACACCATGGGCTCGAAGTACCACGCGGTGCTCCCGCCGAACGTCAAGTGGGTCTACCTCGCCCCCGGCGCCTACGTGAAGGGAGCCTTCCGCTTCTTCCACGACAACCAGAGCCTGTACAAGGTCACCGGGTACGGGGTGCTCTCCGGTGAGCAGTACGTCTACGAGGCGGACACCAAGAACAACTACGACCACCTCAACGGGGCGTCGAACTGCCACGACTCCTGCGTGAAGATGCTCCAGTTCCAGTCCGCCGACGCCCAGCAGTACCTCGACCTGCAGGGCGTGACCATCAACGAACCGCCCTACCACTCGTTCGTCGTCTACGGCAACGAGCAGACCTTCCGGATGCGCGTCGACAACTACAAGCAGGTCGGCTCCTGGTACTGGCAGACCGACGGCATCGAGCTCTACCGCGGCAGCACCATGAAGAACACGTTCTTCAACGCCAACGACGACGTGCTGAAGATGTACCACAGTGACGTCAGCATCGATAACACCGTCATCTGGAAGAACGAGAACGGCCCCGTCATCCAGTGGGGCTGGACCCCCCGCAACATCGACAACGTCCGGGTGACCAACACCCATGTCATCCACAACCGGATGTACTGGAAGGACGTCAAGTACAACACCTGCATCCTCAACTCCTCCTCCCACTGGGAGGACATGGGGTCCACCACCAAGGGCGACCCCAACACCTGGGTCAAGAACATGACCTTCGAGAACATCACCGTCGAAGGCCAGACCAACTGCGCGATCCGTGTCTTCGCCCTCTCCAGCACCGAGAACATCCACGTCAAGAACCTCAAGATCGACAGCTGGAACGGCCTCGACCCGAGTAGCCAGGTCAGCCTGCTCAAGCGCCACTCCAACGCCGCCGGCCAGAAGGTCGCCCTGGGGAACGAGACGACCCAGAGCAAGGGCCTCAAGCTCGAGAACTACACCGTCGGCGGCACCGTCATCAACAAGTCCGGCACCAACTGGGGCGCGGAACAACCCGGCCGCATCGGCTTCGACGCCGAGAACTGGGACAACTGGAACGCCTGGGGCCCCGGCGGCGGCAATCCCGACCCGGGTCCCGACCCTGACCCGGGTACGGGTTCCGGTCAGATCGTCAACGGCGGCAACGCCAAGTGCGTCGACCGCGCCGGAGCCGGCACGGCCAACGGCACCGCGATCCAGCAGTGGTCCTGCGCGAACACCGCCTCGATGACCTGGACGCTGGACGGCCAGCAGCTCAAGTCCGGCGGCAAGTGCCTGGACGTCGACGGCGGCGCCACCGCCAACGGCACCAAGGCACACCTGTGGGACTGCGGCGGCTGGGACAGCCAGAAGTGGGCCTTCCAGGCCAACGGCACGCTGAAGCACCTCACGTCCGGCCGCTGCCTCGACGTCGAGGGCCAGAGCACGGCCGACGGAGCCCGCCTCCACCTGTGGGACTGCAGCACCTGGGCCAGCCAGAAGTTCAACCTCACCGCCTAGCCACACCGGTCGCCGGTGGCCGCCACCGCAGCGGCCACCGGCCACCGGACCCAGCAGCACCGCCCTCCCCCGCCACCCCCAGAAAGGCATGCTCCCCATGCCATCAGCAAGGTTCGAACAGCCCGTCCTGAGCCTCTTTCGCATCGTGACCGGCCTGCTCTTCGCCTGCCACGGAGCCGCCACTCTCTTCGACGTCCTGGGCGGCCCGCACGGCGAGGTGCCCAGCGCCGGGCAGTGGCCCAGCTGGTGGGCTGCCGTAATCCAGCTGGCCGGCGGAGCGCTCGTGCTGATCGGGCTCGGCACCCGCCCGGCAGCTCTGCTGTGCTCCGGGTCCATGGCCTATGCCTACTTCGTCCACCACCAGGGCGACGGACTGTTCCCGCTACAGAACGGCGGGGAGAGCGCCGCGCTGTTCTGCTGGGCCTTCCTGCTCATCGCCGCCCTCGGTCCCGGCCAGTGGTCCCTGACCACTCTGCTGAACCGGCCCGCGCGCCGACGAGAGGAGGTGAGCACGAGCACCCACCCGAGCAACGCCTGAACGCACCCCAGGCTGTCATGTGCACCTAAATCACTGGCCGGAATCGGCCTGTGATCTCCACACACACGGAGGAAGCACCATGCACCGCATACCCGCAACGCTGTCGCGCGTCGTCGCGCTGAGCTCCGCCGTACTGGCCACCGCCCTCCTCGGCGTCATCCAGGCGCCGGCGGCCTCCGCACACGGCACCGTCATCACTCCCGAGACCCGCAACTACGGCTGCCTGCAGCGCTGGGGCTACACCGAGCCCAGCGAGTCCCAGGACCCCATGTGCTACCGGACCTACCACGAGAACGCGAACGCCATCGGCGCGTGGAAGGCCGTCTACGCCAACAACACCGGCGACAACTACAAGCAGGTCATCGCCAACGGTGAGATCTGCAGCGCCGGCGGCCAGGGCGAGACGAACTACCGGCCCCTCGACCGCCCGGGCCCGTGGAAGATGACCAACATCGGCTCCGACTTCACCGTCGACATCTACGACGAGGCCCGACACGGCGCGGACTGGCTCGAGGTCTACGTCACCAAGCAGGGCTTCAACCCGGAGTACCAGCTGATCGGGTGGGACGACCTCGAACTGGTGAAGAAGACCGGCAGGTACCCCTACCAGCCGCACTACGTCACGGACGTCAGCACCTCCGGCTACAGCGGACGCCACGTTGTGGTGACCGTCTGGAAGGCATCGCACATGGACCAGAAGTACTTCCTGTGCAGCGACGTCAACTTCAGCTGACAGCCAGCTGACCGGGGCCCCGGGGAAGGCACTGCCTCCCCCGGGGCCCTTCCCCTTCCGAACCCACAGGGCCCGGATCGGCGAACGACCGCCCTCGTCAGGTGCCCAGCAGTCTGTACCCGTGATCGTCTCCAGCGGAGGATCGACGATGACCAGCACTTCCCACCGCCGCCACCCCGCCGAAATCCCTGCCCCCACCGACCGGGCACCCGCCCCGCGGCCGAGCCCGCAGCAGTCCCTGCGAAGCCGTCTCGCACCCCGCGCACACCGCTACAAGCGGATCAGCCCCACCGTTCTGCGCGTCTGCATCGGCCTGATCTTCTGCTGGTTCGGCGTTCTGAAGTTCTTCCCCGGAGCGAGCGCGGCCGAGGGCTTCGCCATCAGGGCCATGACCGAGATGACCCTGGGGCTCATGCCCGCCCCGGTCTGCCTGCTCCTGCTCGCGGTCCTGGAGACGGGCATCGGACTCGCGCTCCTGACCGGCTTCCTGCTCCGCGGGGCCCTGGCAGTGCTCTTCCTTCACATGGCCGGAGTCTTCCTCTCCCTGCTCGTGCTGCCGGACGCCGCCTGGCACGCCGCGGCTGTTCCCACCCTCGAAGGCCAGTACGTCATCAAGAACATCGTCCTGGTCGCCGCCTGCCTCCACATCGCCGCCGACGAACTCACCCCCTGACCGGCCCGACTTACTTCCCGCCAAGCGCGACTCGTACCAGGAGCACCCGTGGGCAGCACCATCACCCTTCGCGACCTCGCCAAGACCTACCCCAACGGGCAGAGGGCCGTGCGCCAGGTCTCTCTGTCCGTCGAGGACGGCGAGTTCCTCGTCCTTCTCGGCCCCTCCGGATGCGGCAAGTCCACCCTGCTGCGCATGATCGCCGGCCTGGAAACGATCAGCGGGGGCCAGCTGCACCTCGACGGAGAGATCGCCAACGACCTCCAGCCCAGCGAACGCGACATCGCGATGATCTTCCAGAGCTTCGCGCTCTACCCCAATATGACCACCGCGCAGAACATCGGATTCCCCCTCGCGGTCCAGAAGCAGGACCACGACCAGGTGAGTGCCCGCGTGCAGTCCGTCGCCCGGATGCTGGGCATCGACCACCTCCTGGACCAGATCCCCGGCCGGCTCTCCGGCGGAGAGCGCCAGCGCGTCGCCATGGGCCGCGCCGTGGTCCGCCGCCCCTCGGTCTTCCTGATGGACGAGCCGCTCTCCAGCCTCGACACCCGACTGCGCACCCGCCTGCGCACCGAAATGCTCGCGGTCACCCGCAGCACCGGGGCCACGACCATCTACGTCACCCACGACCAGGCCGAAGCCATGGCACTCGGCGACCGGGTGGCAGTCATGCGTGACGGGGCCCTCCAGCAGATCGACACCCCCCGCACCCTCTACGCGCTGCCCGCCAACGCCTTCGTCGCCGCCTTCGTCGGCACCCCGAGGATCAACCTGCTGCGCGGCACCGTGTACGCCCCCGTCGACGGCGTCATGGCACTCGACCTCGGGGCCCAGAAAATCACCCTGTCGTACCCCCTCACCCATGACCACCAGATGCTCCGCGTCGTCCAGGGACAGCCGCTCCTCATCGGCCTGCGCCCCGAAGCCATCCGTATCGCCGACAAGGCCCACGCCACGGCCTTCGAGCGAGCCATGACCGGAGTTGTCGAGCACACCGAGTTCCAAGGTCACGAAGCGCTGCTCCACCTATCACTCGGCGGACAACGAGCCGACGTACCGGCCCGACTCCCCGACCACGCAACTCACAACCCTGCCCGCAGAGGCGCCGCCGACCACCTGCGGCAGTTCCGCCGCCGCACCAGACTCTTCGACCGCCACCCCACACTCCCTGGCGACCTACAGCCTCCGCCGCAGTCCCCTGCCCGCAAAGGCATCGGAGAACTCGTCATACGCGCTGAACCGGGCGCACGTCATCGGAGGGGCCAACACATCCCCCTCCTCGTCGACGTACGCAACCTGCTCATCTTCGATGAAAGAGGCGAACGCGTCAGCCCCGACCCGACTCAGATACCCGAGCTATGACCACGCGGGAGCACGTCCCGAAGTCATCTCGACAACTACGGCTGCCTTGACCGCACCCGCAGCGCGTCCACCCCGCCGACCGGGCGCCGGGTCGAGTTCAGAACCTTCGGTGCGGTGAGGTCGGCGGAGTGCGGGTTTCCGTCATCGGCCGTGGGGCCGCACCACGACGCTCTCCCCGGTGGTCGCCGTAAAAGGCCAGGTCAGACGCATCTGAAGTGCGCTTACACGCTGCAGCAGCAGGTCAGTACCGCACGGCGCGCGGCTAGTACCGCACGGAAAACCGCCGCAGAATGCACGTTTCCCCAGGTCAGAACGATTCTGCCTGGGGACGCTCGGTGGGGCGGGTGGGACTCGAACCCACGGCCGACGGATTATGAGTCCGCTGCTCTAACCGGCTGAGCTACCGCCCCGTCTCGGCGTGGCGCGTACACGTGTGCGCCCCGTCTGCCGCAGCATAGCCGGTCATACGATCTCTTGCTTCGGATGGTCGACTTCGCCTGATCTTGAGGACGGCGCTGCGTGCTGCCCGGTTGCGGTCGGGGCGAAGGAGACCCCAAAGGGTGATCGCGGGGCCGTTCCGACCGGGCCTGGAGGAGTCTCCCGGCCAGACGCGAAAGAGGACCCCGAAGGGTCCTCTCCCGTTCCGCTCCCCCGACTGGACTCGAACCAGTAACCCTCCGGTTAACAGCCGAATGCTCTGCCAATTGAGCTACAGGGGATCGCGCTCCCCCGACTGGACTCGAACCAGTAACCTGCCGGTTAACAGCCGGCTGCTCTGCCAATTGAGCTACAGGGGATTGCTGCGTTGCCTCGAAATCGTACCTGCCTGGCGGCTGCCGGGCGGCGCGCGTTCGCTGCGACACATACATTAGCGCAAGCAGGGGGGTGCTCCGCCAATCGGTATCGCCCGGGGTGATCTCGGGTGCCTGCGGGTAGGCGGGCTGCACACGTCGCACCAAGCGTAGGAAGGGTGGCAGCCATGCGGTACCGGCTCACGTTCATCGCCGGAGTGGCCCTCGGTTACGTGCTCGGCACGCGAGCCGGGCGCGAGCGTTACGAGCAGCTGAAGAAGTCGGCCCGGCGGTTGGCGGAGAACCCCGCCGTCCGCAACGCCGCCGAGACCGCCGCGCACAGCGGGCGGGACTTCGCGGGCAAGGCGTACCAATCGGTCGGCGACAAGGTCGGGGACCGGGTGCCCGCCTCCGTCGCGGAGCGGGTCCGCTCCCTGCGGGAGCGCAGCAGCCGGAACGGGCTGGAGGACGACTGGGGGACGACGAACACCTAGCGGCCCCGCGGGGCCCGCGCCCGGCGGCTCCGGGGGGTGCGAGGCGAGTTACGGGAACGTCCCCCGGTGCGGCAGAATCACCGTATGGGCATAGTCGCGGGGCTGGACAGTTCGTCCGCATTCACTCACATCGTCGTCTGCGACACGGAGTCGGGCGCCGTGCTCCGCGAGGGGTACGCCGCCCATCCGGTCGAGGCCAAGGCCGCCGAGGTCGATCCGCAGGCGTGGCTGCTCTCGCTCGGCGAGGCGGCCTCCGGCGGCCTGCTCGAAGGCGTGCAGGCCATCGGGGTCTCCGCGCAGCAGCACGGTCTCGTCGCCCTGGACCGGCAGGGCAATCTCGTACGCCCGGCCCTGCTCGGCAACGACCGGCGCGCGCAGGTCGCCGCCGCCGACCTGATCGACGCGCTCGGCGGGCGGCAGGCGTGGGCGGAGGCCGTCGGGGCCGTGCCGAGCGCCGCGCAGCCGGTCGCGAAGCTGCGGTGGCTGACGCGGAGCGAGCCGGAGAACGCCCAGCGGGTGGCGTCCGTGCTCCAGCCGCACGACTGGCTCGTGTGGCAGTTGCTGGGCCGGCCCGCCCGGCGGACCACGGACCGGGGCGCGGCCTCGGGCACCGGGTACTGGTCGGCCGGGTCCGCCTCCTACCGGCCCGACCTGGTGGAGCTCGCCCTCGGGCACTCCGCCGCGCTGCCCGAGGTCCTCGGGCCCGCCGATTCCGCCGGGATGACGCCGGAGGGGCTGCTGATCTCCGCGGGCACCGGCGAGACCATGGCCGCCGCCTTCGGGCTCGGGGTCTCGGTGGGCGACGCGGTGGTGTCGTTGGGGGCCTCCGGTTCCGTGATGGCCGTGCACCACGAGGCGCTCGCCGAGCCGAGCGGGATGATCACCTCGTTCGCCGACGCCACCGGGATGCACCTGCCGGTCGTCCACCTCTCCAACGCCGTACGCGCGCTGCGCGGGACCGCCGAGATGCTGGGCGTGGAGGGGCTGGAGGAGCTGTCCGCGCTGGCGCTCAAGTCGACGCCCGGCGCCTCGGGCCTCGTCCTGCTTCCGTACCTGGAGGGTGAGCGCACCCCGCAGCTCCCGCACGCCGCCGGCACGCTCTGCGGGCTGCGGCGCGAGTCGATGAAGCCCGAGCACCTGGCGCGGGCCTCGTTCGAGGGCATGCTGTGCTCGCTCGCCGACGCGCTGGACGTCCTGCGCGGGCGGGGGGTGGAGGTGCGGCGGGTGTTCCTGCTGGGGGCCGCCGCCGAGCTGCCCGCCGTACAGGCGCTGGCTCCAGCGGTGTTCGGCACCCAGGTCGTGGTGCCGCAGCCCGCCCAGTACGCGGCGATCGGCGCGGCCCGGCAGGCGGCGTGGGCGCTCGGGGTCTCGCAGGGCTCGCTCGACCCGCGCACTCCCCCGGCCTGGCAGGGTGCGGCGGCCCAGGTGCTGGAGCCGGGCGACGAGCTGGCGGTGGGCGGTGCGGTGCGTCAGCAGTACACCGCGACCCGGGAGCAGATCCACCCCGGGGCCTTCGGAGGCGTCCACCCGGAGTGAGCCCGGGGCCGTTCGACCGCCCGCGCCCGCCCGCGCCCGGGAGGGGAGCCCCGGGCGAACCGGTGCGCCCCCGTGGTCGGAGCGCGCGGTCCCCTTCCCGCGCGCTCCAGGTTTGACCCGGGTTTGGGGAAAAGGGTTGGCTCCCGGAGTACGGCGTACGCGAAACTGGGTCGGCCTCTGCCTGCCGCCGATTCCGAGAGACACGCGTGCTCATAAAACTCCTGCGGGTCCATCTGGGCCCGTACAAGAAACCCATCGCGCTGCTGGTGCTCCTCCAGCTGCTCCAGACCTGCGCCACCCTGTACCTGCCCAGCCTGAACGCCGACATCATCGACAACGGTGTCGTGACGGGCGACACCGGCTACATCCTGGAGTTCGGCGGTCTCATGATCGCCGTGAGCGTCCTCCAGATCGTCTGCAACGTGGGGGCCGTGTACTACGGCGCCCGCACGGCCTCCGCGCTCGGCCGCGATGTGCGGGCCGCCGTCTTCGACCGGGTGCAGTCCTTCTCCGCCCGTGAGCTGGGGCGGTTCGGGGCCCCCTCGCTGATCACCCGCACCACCAACGACGTCCAGCAGATCCAGATGCTGGTGCTGCTGGCGTTCACCCTGATGGTGTCGGCCCCGATCATGTGCGTCGGCGGCATCATCATGGCGCTCGGGCAGGACGTGCCGCTCTCCGCGGTGCTGCTGGCGGTCGTGCCGGTGCTCGGCGTCTCGGTCGGCCTGATCGTGAAGCGGATGGGCCCCCTGTTCCGCACCATGCAGGAGCGGCTGGACGGCGTGAACCGGGTGCTGCGCGAGCAGATCACCGGCAACCGCGTCATCCGCGCCTTCGTCCGCGACGCGTACGAGGAGGAGCGGTTCCGGGGCGCGAACACGGAGCTGACCGACGTGTCGGTGGCGACCGGGCGGCTGATGGCGCTGATGTTCCCGACCGTGATGACGGTGGTGAACCTGTCGTCGATCGCGGTGGTGTGGTTCGGGGCGCACCGCATCGACGGCGGCGGAATGCAGATCGGCGCGCTGACCGCGTTCCTCGCCTACCTGATGCAGATCGTGATGGCCGTGATGATGGCCACCTTCATGTTCATGATGGTGCCGCGCGCCGAGGTGTGCGCCGAGCGCGTCGAGGAGGTCCTGAGGACCGAGACGAGCGTCGTGCCGCCGCTCGCGCCCGTCACCGAACTGCGGCGCCACGGTCATCTGGAGGTGCGCGGGGCGGAGTTCCGCTACCCGGGCGCCGAGGAGCCGGTGCTGCGGAACGTGGACCTGGTGGCCCGGCCCGGCGAGACGACCGCGGTCATCGGGTCGACGGGCAGCGGGAAGTCCACGCTGCTCGGGCTCGTGCCCCGGCTGTTCGACGTGACGGCGGGCGAGGTGCTGGTCGACGGCGAGGACGTGCGGACGCTCGACCCGGCGCTGCTGGCGAAGACGGTCTCCCTGGTGCCGCAGAAGCCGTACCTGTTCTCGGGGACGGTGGCGACGAACCTGCGGTACGGGAACCCGGACGCCACCGACGAGGAGCTGTGGCACGCGCTGGAGGTGGCGCAGGCCAAGGAGTTCGTCGAGGCGCTGGAGCACGGCCTCGACGCTCCGATCGCGCAGGGCGGCACCAACGTGTCCGGCGGTCAGCGGCAGCGGCTCGCGATCGCCCGGACGCTGGTGCAGCGCCCGGAGATCTACCTGTTCGACGACTCGTTCTCGGCGCTGGACTACGCAACCGACGCGGCGCTGCGGGCGGCGCTGGGGCGGGAAACGGCCGGGGCGACCGTAGTGATCGTGGCGCAGCGGGTGTCCACCATCCGTGACGCGGACCGCATCCTGGTGCTGGACGAGGGCCGGCTCGTGGGGTCCGGAACCCATCACGAGCTGATGGACGGCAATGAAACGTACCGGGAGATCGTGCTCTCCCAGCTGACGGAAGCGGAGGCCGCGTAATGGCCGGTCCGGGCGGACGGATGATGGCCGGCGGCGCTCCCACCGACCGGTCGATGGACTTCAAGGGGTCGGGCAAGCGGCTGCTGAAGCGGTTCGGCCGGGAGAAGGCGTCGCTGTACCTGATGCTGGCCGCGGTGACGGTGAGCGTCGCGCTGGCGGTGGCCGGGCCGAAGATCCTCGGCATGGCGACCGACCTGATCTTCGCCGGTGTGGTCGGGCGCGGGATGCCCGACGGCACGACGAAGGCGCAGGCGATCGAGGCGCTGCGGGAGGACGGCCGGGGGTCGATGGCCGAGATGCTGTCGGGCGTGGACTTCACCCCCGGCGAGGGCATCGACTTCGGTGCGGTGGGGAACGTCCTGCTGGTGGCCCTGGTGATCTACGTCGGGGCCGGGTTGCTGATGCTGGTGGCGACGCGGACCTCGATCCGGGTGATCAACCGCATCGTGTTCCAGCTGCGGGAGGACCTCCAGACGAAGCTGGCGCGGCTGCCGCTGTCGTACTTCGACCGGGCCAAGCGCGGTGAGGTGCTGAGCCGGGCGACGAACGACATCGACAACATCTCCCAGACGCTCCAGCAGACGATGGGGCAGCTCATCAACTCGGTGCTGACGATCGTCGGCGTGCTGGTGATGATGTTCTGGATCTCGCCGCTGCTGGCGCTGGTCGCGCTGGTGACGGTCCCGCTGTCGGTGGTCGTGGCGACCCAGGTCGGCAAGCGGTCGCAGCCGCAGTTCGTGCGGCAGTGGCGGGTGACGGGCACGCTGAACGCCCACGTCGAGGAGATGTACACCGGCCACGCCCTGGTGAAGGTGTTCGGCCGGCAGGAGGAGTCCGCGCGGGACTTCGCCGAGCAGAACGAGGCGCTGTACGAGGCGGGGTTCAAGGCCCAGTTCGCCAGCGGGCTCATGCAGCCGCTGATGTTCTTCATCTCCAACATCAACTACGTGCTGGTCGCGGTGGTCGGCGGGCTCCGGGTCGCCTCGGGGGCACTGTCGATCGGTGACGTCCAGGCGTTCATCCAGTACTCGCGGCAGTTCTCGATGCCGCTGACGCAGGTCGCCTCGATGGCCAACCTCATCCAGTCCGGCATCGCGTCGGCGGAGCGGGTCTTCGAGCTGCTGGACGCCGAGGAGCAGGAGGCGGACCCGGAGCACGGGGAGCGCCCGGAGGCGCTGGAGGGCCGTGTCTCGCTGGAGAAGGTGTCGTTCCGCTACGAGCCGGACAAGCCGCTGATCGAGGAGTTGTCGCTGAGCGTGGAGCCGGGGCAGACCGTCGCGATCGTCGGTCCGACCGGTGCGGGCAAGACGACGCTGGTCAATCTGCTGATGCGGTTCTACGAGGTGACCGGCGGGCGGATCGCGCTCGACGGGGTCGACGTGGCGCGGATGTCCCGGGCCGAACTGCGGTCCTCGATCGGCATGGTGCTCCAGGACACCTGGCTGTTCGGCGGGACGATCGCGGAGAACATCGCGTACGGCGCTTCGCGCGAGGTCACCCGGGAGGAGATCGAGGAGGCGGCGAGGGCGGCGCACGCGGACCGGTTCATCCGGACGCTGCCCGACGGGTACGACTCGGTGATCGACGACGAGGGGAGCGGGGTCAGCGCGGGCGAGAAGCAGCTGATCACGATCGCGCGGGCGTTCCTGTCCGATCCGGTGATCCTGGTGCTGGACGAGGCGACCAGTTCGGTGGACACCCGGACCGAGGTGCTGATCCAGAAGGCGATGGCGCGCCTGGCCCACGGGCGTACGTCGTTCGTGATCGCGCACCGGCTCTCCACGATCCGGGACGCGGACGTGATCCTGGTGATGGAGAACGGGTCGATCGTGGAGCAGGGCACGCACGACGAGCTGTTGGCGGCCGGCGGCGCCTATGCGCGGTTGTACGCGGCGCAGTTCGCCCAGGCGCTGGCCGAGGTCGACTGACTCACCGCGCGCGGATCAGTCGAGGTAGCCGCGGAGTTGGTCGGCGTAGGCGTGGTCCCGCAGCCTGATGAGGGTCTTGGATTCGATCTGGCGGATGCGTTCACGCGTCACGCCGAAGATCCGTCCGATCTCCTCCAGGGTGCGGGGCCGCCCGTCCTCCAGGCCGTACCGCAGCTGGACCACCTTGCGTTCGCGCTCCCCGAGGGTGGAGAGCACCGCCTCCAGGTGTTCGCGCAGCAGCAGGAAGGCGGCGGACTCCACGGGCGAGGGGGCGTCGCCGTCCTCGATGAGGTCGCCGAAGGAGACGTCGTCCTCCTCGCCGACGGGGGCGTGCAGGGAGACCGGCTCCTGGGCCAGGCGCAGGACTTCGGTGACCCGTTCGGGCGTCAGGTCCAGCTCGGCGGCGATGTCCTGGGCGCCCGGCTCGACGCCGCGTTCCTGGAGGAGGCGGCGCTGGACGCGCACCACGCGGTTGATCAGCTCCACGACGTGGACCGGGACGCGGATGGTGCGGGCCTGGTCGGCGAGGGCGCGGGACATGGCCTGGCGGATCCACCAGGTCGCGTACGTGGAGAACTTGTAGCCCCGCGCGTAGTCGAACTTCTCCACGGCCCGGATCAGCCCGAGGTTCCCCTCCTGGACCAGGTCGAGCATGGTCAGCCCGCGGCCCACGTAGCGTTTGGCGACGGAGACGACGAGGCGGAGGTTGGCCTCGATGAGGCGGCGCTTGGCGGTGCGGCCCATCACCACGAGCCGGTCCAGGTCTCCGGCGAGGCGGGAGTCGAGGTCGGGGGTGCCCGCGAGGCGTTCCTCGGCGAAGAGTCCGGCCTCGACTCGGCGGGCCAGCTCGACCTCCTCGGCGGCGGTGAGCAGCGGGATGCGGCCGATCTCGCGCAGGTACTGCCGGAACAGGTCGGAGGTGGGACCGCCGGAGTCCGCGCGGCTCCGGGGATCCGGAGGTTCGGGGAGGTGCGTCGCTTCGACCATGACTGCCTCGGGGGCGTATCCGGACGGGCCGACCGCGGCCTCCGGGTGGTGCCGGGCCCTGTGCTGCGCCGGGATGGCCGCGATGGGCTCGGTCGTGGTCGTCACGGTCCGGGTCTGCACGGGGGCGACCTCCAGGTGATCGCGGCCGGATGACGGGGTGGAGGTCCGTCCGGGCGCGGGTGTTCCCCTGCGGACCGGCGTGCTCCGTTGCCTCAGACATTCCCCAGTGTGGGGTACGGCACACGGCTGTCACGAGGGGCGTGCGGGGACTTTCTGGTTCCGGTCCGTCACCGGCCGGTTACCCGCACCGGCCGTGGGGGCTCAGAGCGCGGCGGCGCCGTGGGCGCGCAGGGACTGGGCGTACTGCTGGAGCACCCAGACCTCGTTCTGCGCGGCGGCCAGGTCCTGGGGGGCGACGTTGGTGCCGAGACGGGCGAGGCTGCTCTGGACGTCGGCGATCCGGCGGTCGACGGCGCGCAGCCGTACGTGGACGAGGTGCATGCCCGCGTAGGTCTCGTCGATGGACTTGCCGTGGAAGACCTCGACGGCCAGCTCGGTGACGAGGCTGCGGACGGTGTTGTCGGGTGCGGCGTCCAGGACCGCGCCCAGGTACGCCCGGTCGTCGACGACGCCCTGCTCGGCGCCGCCCGCCTCCTCGATGCACCGGCGTACGGCGGCGTAGGGCGGGGCGGTGAACTCGTCCACGCCGTAGGCGTCGAAGGCCGGGGAGACCAGGGCGGGTCTCTGGAGGGCGAGCTTGAGCAGTTCGCGCTCGGTGCGGTGGGCGGGGCTGCGGAGGTTGAGCGCGGGGCCGGAGAAGCCGGGGGCGGGGGCGGGGGCGCTCCGCTGGGGGGCGCCGCCGCGCGGGCCGCGGGCGTCCGGGGGGCCGCCGCGACCGCCGCGCTCACCGTGGTCGCCGCCCTTGTCGCGGGCCCAGCGGGCGAGCTGGGCGACGCGGCGGACGACGAACTCCTGGTCGAGGATGCCGACGAGGCCGGCGAGCTGGACGGCGACCTCGCGCTGCACGCTGCTCGTCTTGATCTTGGCGACGACGGCGGCGGCCTCGTCCAGGGCGGCGGCGCGCCCGGCCGGGGTCTCCAGGTCGTAGCGGCCGACGATCTGGCGCAGCGCGAACTCGAAGAGGGGGGTGCGCGGCTCGACGAGGTCGCGCACGGCGTCGTCGCCCTTGACGAGGCGCAGGTCGCAGGGGTCCATACCGTCCGGGGCGATGGCGATGTACGTCTCGGCGGCGAACTTCTGGTCGTCCTCGAAGGCGCGCAGGGCGGCCTTCTGCCCGGCCGCGTCGCCGTCGAAGGTGAAGATCACCCGGGCGCTGCCGTTGTCCATGAGGAGGCGGCGCAGGATCTTGATGTGGTCGTTGCCGAAGGCGGTGCCGCAGGTGGCGATGGCGGTGGTGACCCCGGCGAGGTGGCAGGCCATGACGTCGGTGTAGCCCTCGACGACGACGGCGCGGCTGGCCTTGGCGATGTCCTTCTTGGCCAGGTCGATGCCGTACAGCACCTGGGACTTCTTGTAGACCGGGGTCTCGGGGGTGTTCAGGTACTTGGGGCCGTTGTCGTCGTCGCGGAGCTTGCGGGCGCCGAAGCCGACGATGTCGCCGGCGGTGTCGCTGATCGGCCACATGAGCCGGCCGCGGAAGCGGTCGATGGGGCCGCGCCGGCCGTCCTGGGAGAGGCCGGAGGTGATCAGCTCCTTGTCGCTGAACCCCTTGCCGCGCAGATAGCGGGTGAGGTGGTCCCAGCCCGCCGGGCTGTAGCCGACCCGGAAGCGGGCGGCGGCGTCCTGGTCGAAGCCGCGTTCGGCGAGGAACTTCCGGCCGATCTCGGCCTCGGGGCTCTCCAGGGCGCGGACGTAGAACTCGGCGGCGGCCTGGTGGGCCTCGATCAGCCGGATGCGTTCGCCGCGCTGGTGGGAGGGGTTGTAGCCGCCCTCCTCGTACCGCAGGGTGATGCCCGCCTTGGCGGCGAGGCGCTCGACCGTCTCCGAGAAGGAGAGGTGGTCGATCTTCATCACGAAGGCGATCGTGTCGCCGCCCTCCTGGCAGCCGAAGCAGTGGAAGAGGCCCTTGGCGGGGCTGACCTGGAAGGAGGGGGACTTCTCGTCATGGAAGGGGCAGAGGCCCTTGAGGTTTCCGCCGCCCGCGTTGCGCAGCTGGAGGTATTCGGACACGACGGAGTCGATCGGGACGGCGTCCCGTACCGCCTTCACGTCGTCGTCGTTGATCCTGCCCGCCACGGGTGAAGTCTACGGGTGGGCGCGGACGGCCGGACGCACGGCAGGCGGCTCCTTGGGGGCGCGGGCGGCGGGGTCCGCGCCCCGGCCGGGGCCTCAGAGCAGGGATTCCAGGGGGACGGACGGGTCCGCGAGGGCTTCCGGGTCGTGCTGCTGACGGGCCCGGATCAGCTCCTGGACCGTTTCGGTGACATCCCACACGTTGACGTTCATCCCGGCGAGGACGCGGCGGTCCTTGAGCCAGAACGCGATGAACTCCCGCTTCCCGGCGTCGCCCCGGATGATCACCTCGTCGTAGGAGCCGGGCGGGGCCCAGCCGCTGTACTCGAGGCCCAGGTCGTACTGGTCGGAGAAGAAGTACGGCACGCGGTCGTACGTCACGTCCTGGCCGAGCATGGCGCGGGCGGCGGCCGGTCCGCCGTTCAGTGCGTTGGCCCAGTGTTCGACGCGCAGTCGGGTGCCGAGCCGCGGGTGGAGGACGGCGGCGACGTCGCCGGCGGCGTAGATGTGCGGGTCGGAGGTGCGCAGCGAGGCGTCCACGGCGATGCCGCCGCCGTGGGCGCGGTCGGCCGTCTCCAGCCCGGCGGCCTCGGCGAGGGCGGTACGGGGGGCGGCGCCGATCGCGGCGAGCACGTCGTGGGCGGGGTGCTCCTCGCCGTCGTCGGTGCGGGCGGCGAGCACCATGCCGTCCTGGCCGATGATCTCGGTGAGGCGGGCCCCGAAGTGGAAGCGGACGCCGTGCGCGCTGTGCAGCTCGGTGAAGATCTGGCCCAGCTCGGGGCCGATGACCTGGTGGAGCGGGGTGGGCTCGGGCTCGACGACGGTGACCTCGGCCCCGTAGCCGCGGGCGGCGGCGGCGACCTCCAGGCCGATCCAGCCCGCCCCGGCGATGACCAGGTGGCCGTTGTCGCGGCCGAGGGCGGCGAGCACGTTGCGCAGCCGGTCGGCGTGGGCGAGGCGGCGCAGGTGGTGGACGCCGGCCAGGTCGGTGCCGGGGACGTCCAGGCGGCGCGGTTCGGAGCCGGTGGCCAGCAGCAGCTTGTCGTAGTGGATGACGGTGTTGTCGCCGAGCTGGACGGTCTTCGCGTACCGGTCGAGCGCGGTGACCGGCTGGCCGAGGTGCAGCTCGACGTCGGCCCCGGCGTACCAGGGCCGTTCATGGGTGAAGACGGTGTCGCGTTCGGCCTTGCCCTCCAGGAACCCTTTGGAGAGCGGCGGCCGTTCGTAGGGGTGGTCGCGCTCGTCGCCGATGAGGATCACGCGGCCGGTGAACCCTTCGGCGCGCAGTGTTTCGGCCGCCTTCGCTCCTGCGAGCCCCGCTCCGACGATGACGAACGTCTGGTGTGCGTCGACCACGTGATGCCTCCTCAGTGCTGTGCTGCGCGGCGCCCCCACTGCTGCGAGCGTCCCGCACGCGGCGTGGTGGCGAAAGAGGGTGTGCCCCGGACAGGTCACACCCGGTGGTCGGGTGTCCGGCCCCTTCCAGTCTGCCGGTCAGCCGCGACGGTCGGTGAGCGCGGCGTGCAGGGACCGTGCGGAGGCGTCGGTCAGGGCGGCGATCTGGTCGACCAGGACGCGCTTGCGGGCGTGGTCGTCGGCCGCCTGGTCGAACAGGGCGCGGAAGTGCGGCTCCAGCCCCTCGGGGGCGCGGGCGGTGAGGGCGGCGGCCAGCTCGGCGATCACGACGCGCTGGTCGGCGCGGAGGGTCTCCTGTTCGGCGCGCTGCATCACGTACCGGTCGGCCACCGCCTTGAGCACCGCGCACTCGTGGCGCACCTCGCGCGGGACGACCAGCTCGGCGGCGTACCGGCCGAGGCGGCCGGGGCCGTACACCGCCCGGGTGGCGGTCTCGGCCTGCAGGCAGAACCGGCCGATGAGCTGGCTGGTGGCGTCCTTGAGCCGGGCCTGGGCCACGGCGGAGCCGTCGTAGCCGTGCGGCCACCACTCCTGGGCGATCAGCCGGTCCAGGGCGTCGGCCAGCTCCTGCGGGTCGGTGCCGGCGGGGACGTAGCGGCCGACGGCGACCGCCCAGATCTCCTCGCGCTCCGGCTCGGCGTAGAGGCAGTTGGGGTCGATGTGCCCGGCGTGCAGCCCGTCCTCGAAGTCGTGCACGGAGTACGCCACGTCGTCGGACCAGTCCATGACCTGGGCCTCGAAGCAGGTGCGGTCCTCGGGCGCGTCCTCGCGGGCCCAGGTGAAGACCGGGAGGTCGTCGGCGTACACGCCGAACTTCACCGCGTGCGGGTCGGTGGGGTGCGCGCCGCGCGGCCAGGGGTACTTGGTGGCGGCGTCCAGGGCGGCCCGGGTGAGGTTGAGGCCGACGCTGACCAGGTCGCCGCTGCGGGGGTCGTGGACGAACCGCTTGGGCTCCAGCCGGGTCAGCAGGCGCAGCGACTGGGCGTTGCCCTCGAAGCCGCCGCAGTCGGAGGCGAAGTCGTTGAGCGCCTGTTCGCCGTTGTGGCCGAAGGGCGGGTGGCCCAGGTCGTGGGCGAGGCACGCCGTCTCCACCAGGTCCGGGTCGCAGCCGAGGGCCGCGCCCAGCTCGCGGCCGACCTGGGCGCACTCCAGGGAGTGGGTGAGCCGGGTGCGGGGGCTGGCGTCCCACAGGGGGGAGCGGGTGCCGGGCGTGACGACCTGGGTCTTGCCTGCGAGGCGGCGCAGGGCGGCGGAGTGCAGGACCCGGGCGCGGTCGCGCTGGAAGGCGGTACGGCCGGGGCGCTTGTCCTCCTCGGTGTCGAACCGCTCGGTGTCGGCGGGCCCGTAGGGGCTCGCCCCCCGGCCGCCCGGCGCGTGCCGTACGGCCGGTGCGCCGTGAGCGCCGTGTACGCCGTGAGCGCCGGTCGCCCGGTCCGTCCCGGGTGCTCCCTGTGTGTCCTGTGTGCCTTCCATGCTCCCGACAGTAGCGACCGGGACGGACAGGGCGGCGTGCGCGGGCCGGGGTGTCAGGCGGAAGCGAGCGGGACGGCCGCCTGGTCCGGGGGGCTCGCGGAGAGCGCCCGGTCGTAGCGGTGCAGGACGAGGCGGGCCATCGCCGGGTGGGCGCCGAGCGGGGCCGCGGCCCGGTGCGGCAGGGCGGCGGCGCAGGCGGTCGCGAAGCGGCCGGGGGCGGTGAAGTACGAGGCGACGAAGGCCCGGTGGCGTCCTCGGGCGGCGAGCGCGCGCAGGGCGGCGGGGACGGTGGGCGCGGCGGCGGAGGCGTAGGCGGGGACGACGGGGACGCCGAGGCGTTCGGCGAGCAGGCGGGCGGTGCTCCGGGTGTCCTGGGCGGATTCGGGGTCGCGGGAGCCGGCGGCGGCGAGGACCACGGCGGCGCGCCGGCCGCCCCGGTCGGCGGGGTTCCAGCCGGCGTCGAGGAGCCGCCCGTACAGCGCCTCCGCGAGCAGGGGGTGCGGGCCGAGGGGCGCGGCGGTCCTGGTGCGTACGGCGGGGGCGGCGGCGGCCGTGGCGGGCAGGTCGCGCTTGACGTGGTGGCCGCGCCCCAGGAGCAGCGGTACGAGGACGGCGTCGGCCCCGCGCAGGCCGTCCAGGGTGGCCGGGAGCAGGGGCGCGTTCAGTTCGATGTGGCCGAGCCGGACGTCGAGTCCGGGGCGCAGCTCGCGCACCCGGTCCAGGAGGGCCAGCACGGTGCGCAGGGCTTCCGGGTCGCGGCTGCCGTGCGCCACGGCGACCAGGGCGGGGGCGGGGTGTCGCGGGGCGTGCTCCGTCATGGGGCGATGGTGCCGGGCGGAGGTTGCCCGGCCGTTGCGCCGGGGTCACGGGGGGTTGCCTCCACCTCACGGCGGGGGCGGGGGCGGTGTGCGGGGGCTTCTCCGCCCGGTTCGCGGACCTCCCGCGGTGGGGGCGGGGGCGGTGTAGGGGGCTGGGCCGCCCGGTTCGCCGGCGGTGTCGGACGCCACAACCGGGGCGGGGGGCGAACCTTTGCGGTGCTCCGGTCGTCAGGGGGTGTGGGGGCACCGGGCGCGCACGGCGCGACGGACGGATCGAGGGGCGGGGGTCGCGGTGCGGGGAACGAGGGGCGCGCGGGGGACGGGCGGGACGCGCGAGGAGGGTCGGAAGCGGCTCGGGCGGCGGTCCGTGACGCCGCGGGAGCGGTCGGCGTCGCCGGGCGCGGGGCTGCGGCGGCGGTTCGGCGCCCCGGGCCTGCGGGGGCCGTTCGCGGCTGTGCGGTTCGCGGCTGTGCGGGCGGCGGGCGTGCGGGGGCTGCGGCGGCTCGCGGCCCTGCGGCTGCCGCGTACCCGGCGGGGGCGGCGACGGCTGGTGCAGGGCGTGGTGGCCGCCTGCGTGCTGGCCCTCGTGCCCGCCACCTGGATGCGTCTGGAGGCCGGGGGCCGGGTGGGCTCGGTGGCCGACGCCCCGGCGCGGGAGGTCGCCGTGGTCTTCGGCGCGGGGCTGTGGGAGGGCCGGCCGACCCCGTACCTCGCCCACCGGCTGGACGCGGCGGCCGAGCTGTACCGCGCCGGGAAGGTGCGGGTCGTGCTGGTCACCGGGGACAACAGCCGCGTCGAGTACGACGAGCCGGACGCGATGCGCGCGTACCTCACCGGGCACGGGGTACCGGACGGGCGGATCGTGAGCGACTACGCCGGGTTCGACAGCTGGGACTCCTGCGTCCGGGCCAAGAAGATCTTCGGGGTCGACCGGGCGGTACTGGTGAGCCAGGGTTTCCACATCCACCGGGCGGTCGCGCTGTGCCGGTCCGCCGGGATCGACGCGTACGGCGTGGGCGTCGACGAACCGCGGGACGCCACCTGGTATTACGGCGGGGCCCGGGAACTGGCGGCCTCGGGCAAGGCGGCCCTGGACGCCCTGCTCCGGCCCGACCCGCGCTTCCTGGGGCCGCGGGAGCCGGGGGTGGCGGAGGCCCTGGCGACCGGGGCGCGGTGACGGACCGCCCGGTGGAGGGAGGCGGGACCAGCCCGGCGGTGGAGGAGAGGGCAGGACCGGCCCGGTGGAGGGGCGCAGGTCCGGCCCCCCGGGTGGAGGGGCGCAGGACCGCCCCCGGCGGAGGAGCGCGCAGGTCCGCCCCCCGGTGGAGGGGCGCAGGGCCGACCCGGTGGCCGCTCCCCGCCCCGGCCCCGTGGCCGGCCTCCGCCCACGCCCCGCTGCCGCGCCCTCCGGGGCGCGGTGGGGCCCGGCGTCACGCGGGCCCCGCCACGCCCCGGAGGGCCGGGGCGCGGTGGGGCCCCGCCCGGAAGCAGCGTCCCGGCCCCGGAGGAGGGCGGCTCGGCGCCGGTGGGGCGGTCGCCCAGCACGGACGGGGTCGCCGCCGTCACAGGGGTGCCGGGGGCGCCGTCTCCGCCGTCACCCAGCCGAGGTAGCGGGCGCTGCCCCGGACCACCGGCAGGGCGATGACCTCCGGCGTGTCGTAGTCGTGCTCCCGCTGGATGTGTTCCTCCAGCTCCTCGTAGCGTTCCGCCGTCGTCTTGAGGAAGATCTGCCACTCCTCGCTCGTCTCGACGGCGTTCTGCCAGCGGTAGACGGAGGTGACGGGGGCGGAGATCTGCGCGCAGGCCGCCAGCCTGGCCTCCACCGCCGACCGCGCCAGGGCGTGGGCCTTGGCCTCGCTGTCGGTCGTGGTCAGTACGGTCAGCCATGCGGGCGGCGCTGTCATCGTCCATCTCCTCGGAGTACGGCGGGCTCCCTGTCCGCGGGCCCTCGATGCGATTGTCGGCCCACGGCGGGTCGGGCGCCGTGCAAGCGGGTGGTTCAGGCGCCGTACGGGCGGAGGCTCCTGGCGTCGCGCAGCGCGGTGCCCCACCACACCAGCTGGTCCAGCAGCGTTTTGGCGGCCGCGTCGGCGGGCTCGGGTTCCAGATGGCGTCCCTGGTCGTCGAAGAGGGCCCCGGCGTTGTGGAAGGACACGGTGTCGCGGATGGTCACGGTGTGCAGCTCGGCGAAGACCTGCCGGAGGTGTTCGATGGCGCGCAGTCCGCCGGAGATGCCGCCGTAGCCGACGAAGGCGACCGGTTTGGCCTGCCATTCGGCGTTGTGCCAGTCGATGAGGTTCTTGAGCGGCGCGGGGAACGAGTGGTTGTACTCGGGCGTGAGGACGACGAAGGCGTCGGCGGCGGCGAGCCGGGCGGAGACCGCGCCGAGGCGGGCCGCCTCCTCGGGTCGGGGGCTGAAGGTGATGGCGGTGGGCAGGTCGGCCTCGACGACGTCGATCAGGTCGGTCTCGATGCCGGGGTGGCCCGCCGCCCGGGCCAGGAACCAGGCGGCGACGACGGGGCCGAAGCGGCCGTCGCGGTTGCTGCCGAGGATGACGGCGACCTTGAGCGGGGCGGCCGGCTCGGTGGAGGCGGTGGGCTGCGTGGACGCGGCTGTGGTGGTCATGGGGACGACCTTTCCGCCTCAACCGCGGTTGAGGTCAAGCCCCTCCTCCGGAGGCGCGCCCGGCGTACGGTGGCCGCATGACGACGCGCCCGTCCAAGGCCCCGGAAACGCTGGACGCACCCGTGCCCTACATCGAGTTCGACGGCCGTCCGGCCACCGGGGAGGAGCTGAGGGTTCCCGCCCTGCACGGTTTCGGCCACTTCACCGCCCTCCAGGTGCGGTCCGGCGCGGTGCGCGGTCTGGCCGTGCACCTGGACCGGTTGGACTCCGCGAACCGGGAGCTGTTCGAGCTGCCGTTGGACGGCGACCGGGTGCGGGAGCTGGTCCGGCACGCCCTGGCCGGGGCGGGGCGGACGGACGCCTCGGTGCGCGTCCACGCCTATCTGCCGCCGGGTGCGGTGGCGACGTCCCTGATGGTGACGGTCCGGGGGCCCGCCGCTCCGCCGGCCGGGGCGCGGAGCCTGATGTCGGTCCCGTACGCGCGCACGGCCCCGCACATCAAACGGCCGGGCGAGTTCGGGCAGATGTACTACGCGATGCTGGCCGGACGGGCGGGCTACGACGAGGCGCTGCTGACCCTGCCCGGTGGCGTGGTGACCGAGGGCGCGACCACCAATATCGGGTTCTGGGACGGGACTTCGGTGGTGTGGCCGGACGCCCCCGCGCTCGCCGGTACCACGATGACGCTGCTGGAACGGGGGCTCGAACGGGCCGGACGGCCCCCGGTGCGCCGCCCCGTGACGCTGGAGGGCCCGGACGGGGTGGGCCGTTTCCCCGCCGCCTTCGTCTGCAACGCGCAGGGGATCGCCCCCGTGCACCGGATCGACGACACCGTGTTCGCGGTCGACGAGGAGCTGACGCGGGAGTTGCGCGCGGTGTACGAGGCCGTCCCGGCCGACGCCGTGTGACGTTCCGCGGGAGGCCGTACGCAAGGGGCTCGTACGGAAGGGGCCTTACGGAAGGGCTCGTACGGAAGGGGCCCGTCCGGAGGGGGCGAAGGCCGCCGGGCCGGGCCGTGCCGGACCATGGGGGCCATGCAGATCCATATCGAGGCATCGGACCTCCCCGGCCGCGACTGCGGTCCGGACGGCGACTTCCCGGGGTACGAGAACGTCCACGTCGGCGTCCAGCGCAAGGACCGGCCGGGCGAACTGCTCGGCCCGCGCCCCGGGGACGCCCCCCGCGCCTCGTGGGTCCTCGACTGCACGGCGGTCCCCGCGGCGGACGGCGTCGAGGTGTCGGGGCCCTACGTCCAGAACCGGCTGGGCGGCCGGTTCGTCTACCTGTCCTGGGGCACGGTGGACGAGGGCGGGGTCTTCACCATGTTCCGGCGCGCCAAACTGATGTTCGCCGACATCGAGCCGGGCGTCCTGGAGTCCGCCGTGCGCACCGGCCACCTCACCGGGCGGCTCGGGCTCACCGACGCGGGGGGCCGGCCGCTGTGCGGCCGGGTGCGTCCGCCGCGGATCGTCTGGAGCGCCACGGACGGGAGCGCCACGGACGGGAGCTGACCCCCGCCCTGGGTGCGCGGCCGGCCGTCACGTGCGCGGCCGGCCGTCATGTGCGGGAAAGCCCCACGGGCGGATCGGACGCCCCGCCCGGCCCGGGGGGGATGGGGCCGGGGAACCGGCACCGGCCCCACCGGTCCTGGGGGGGGGTGGACCGGTGGGGCGGTGCCGTTGGGGGGGCGGGTGTTCCGTCCCGTGGGGGGTGTCTTGCGTGTGCCCGGCACCCGCGAAGTCATACATGTGACCTGTGTCACACTTCACGCGCCGCCTCACCCGATCGGCACCCGGGTCGCCCGTACGGGCCGAACGACCCAGTCGCACCGCCACGACCTGCGGTGATCCCTGCGGCAAGGGTGCCGCGCCGGTCCGTTCGGGTGAAAGCTGATCCGGTGTCAGGAGGCGTGGGCGGCCGTGCCGCCGTTGGCTCGGGTTCAGGACCACCCGCTCGCGCCGTCTGCCCGGAGGATCCCCATGCGCAGTCCTGCCCGCCTCGTGACCGGCACCGTCGGTGCCGCGTTCACCGTCATCGCGTTCGGTCTCACCGCCGCCGCTCCGTCCGCGTACGCGGGTGACTTCGGCCGTCTGGAGATCACCCCGTCCACCGCGGCCCCCGGCGCCACCGTCACCGTGAACACCACCGCCTGCGGCCCCAAGGGCTCCGGCATCGGCGACGCCAACGAACTGGACGCCGGAGACTTCGAGATGCGCCCCGGCACCCACAAGGAGGTCCTGGTCGGCCAGTTCACCGTGCCGCACGACACCCGCCCCGGGGTCTACGAGATCGTCGTCTCCTGCGACAACGGCAAGGACGCGGTGGGCGACCTCAAGGTGATCGGCGGGGGCAAGCCCGACAAGCCGATCCACGACCGCCCGTCCGGTCATGTGCGGACCGGGGTCGGCGGCAGCGTCGAACCGAACTCCACGCAGGTCGCGCTCGGCGTCGGCGTGATCGGCCTGGCCGCCGTCGGCGGTCTGTGGCTGCTGCGCCGCCGCTCCGAGGGCGCCGAAGGCAGCTGAGGCGCGGCGCCGGGCCGCCCGGGCCGCAGAGGCCACCCGGGCCGCAGAACCCCGCGGGGGCCCGGCCCGGGGCGACGGGAGCGACTGAACCGACGGCGCGGAAGCCGAACCGCCGCTTCCTCCCTCCGACCGGACGGGGCGCGTCCCCGAGCGCGCCCCGTCCGCCCCGTACCACCGACCGAGGACGACGCCGTGTCCCCAAGCGCGCAGAAGGCCAAGGGCTGGCTGGTGGGCATCGCCGTGCTGTGCGGTATCTGGCTCGTCCAGAACGGCCCCGGCGGCCAGTCGACCCCGCCGCAGCCCTCCAGCGCCCAGGCGTTCGCCGCCGGGCCGCAGCTCCGGCCCGGCTCGCCGGTCGCCGAACCGATGGACCGCTCCGAGCCGGTCCGCATCCGCATCCCGGCCATCGCGGTGGACGCCCCGATGACCCCGCTGGGGCTGGCCGCCGACGGCAGCCTCGACGTACCGCCGGACGAGGACCGCAACCTCGCCGGCTGGTACGGGGGCGGCGTCCCGCCCGGGGCGCGGGGCACCGCGATCGTCGCGGGGCACGTGGACAACGCGGAGGGGCCGGCCGTCTTCTACGCCCTGGGCTCCCTGGCCAAGGGGAACACCGTCGAGGTAGAGCGCGAGGACGGGCGCACGGCCGTGTTCTCGATCGACGCGATCGAGGTCTACGACAACGACGACTTCCCCGACCAGCGCGTCTACGGCGACGTGCCGCACGCCGCGCTGCGGCTGATCACCTGCGGCGGCGGCTTCTCCGAGGAGACCGGGTACCAGGGCAACGTGGTGGCGTACGCGCACCTCACCGGCGTGCGCTGAGAGGACCGGCCCCTCCGCGGCGCGCGCCGGGCGGGCGGGCGGCCCTCACGCGTTCCACTGGTCGAAGCCCAACTTGGCCACCAGCGAGAACACCACCGTCAGCAGCACCGCCCGGACGAAGCCGCTCCCCCGGCTCAGCGCCATCCTCGCCCCGACCGTCCCGCCCGCCAGGTTGAAGACCGCCATCACGGCGGCGAGCTGCCACAGCACGGTGCCCTGGTACGCGAACATCGCCAGCGCCCCCGCGTTGGTGCACACGTTGACGATCTTCGCCGTGGCCGACGCGGTCACCAGGTCCAGATGCAGCACGGCGGTCAGGGCCAGCACGAGGAAGGTGCCGGTGCCCGGTCCGAACAGCCCGTCGTAGAAGCCGATACCGCCGCCGACCAGCACGATCGCCGTGATGATCCGGGCCCGCGTCACCGGCCGGTCCGTGCCGTCGCCCGCCGCGGCCGTGCCGAAGGCCGGGCGCAGCATCACGAAGGCCGCGACCCCGAGCAGCACCACCATGATCACCGGGCGGAGCACGTCACTGCTGATCCCGGCCGCGAAGAAGGCCCCCGTCATCGACCCCGCGAGCGCCGTCAGCCCGACCCGTACCGCGAGCCCCACCCGTATCGGGGCCCTGCGCAGATAGGTCACCGCCGCGCCCGAGGTGCCGACGATGGCGACGGCCTTGTTGGTGCCGAGGACGTGGGCCGCGGGGACGTGCGGCAGGCCGAGCAGCAGGGCGGGCAGGAGCAGCAGTCCGCCGCCGCCCACCACCGCGTCGATCCAGCCGGCGGCGGCCGCGGCGAGACAGAGGAGGATCAGCGTGGTCAGGGATATGTCAGGCACGCCCCGACCTTAGGGCCTCGCGTTCCGGTCCCCTCGGGCCGACCCGGACGTGACGCCCGCACGCCTGCCGCCGCCCCTCACCGCCCCGCGTCCCGCACCGGCCGCACCCCTCCCCGACCCCACGCCTCCCGGCCCCGGGCCCCTCCCCCACCCCCGGGCGCCTCCCTCACAGGGCTCCGCCCCCTCCGCTGAGCGCAAGGTTCCGCCCGGGAAACAGCCGGGATGCCGCCGGGTAACACCTGCCGCCCACGCTCGGGGCATGAGGACAACCGACGGAGGCCACTGAGATGCCGGAGCCCACCTTCGACCCGAGCGCCACCGCCGCCGCGCCGCGAGGCGGCCCGGGCGCCGCCGCCCCCTCGGCCGCCCCGGCCGCGCCCGCCCGCCTCCCGACCATCGTGGTGGTGGGGCACGGCATGGTCGGCCAGCGGTTCCTGGAGGCCCTGGCCGAGCGCGGCCTGTCCCCGGCGGCCGGCGGCGCCCGGGTCGTCGTGCTCTGCGAGGAGCCCCGTCCCGCCTACGACCGGGTGCGGCTCACCTCGTACTTCGAGGGCCGCAGCCCCGACGACCTCTCCCTGGTGGAGCCGGACTTCCTGGCCCGGCACGGCTTCGAGCTGCACGTGGGCGACCCGGCGACGGGCGTCGACCGGGCCGGGCGGACGGTGACCGCGCGGTCCGGGGCGGTCTTCCCGTACGACACGCTGGTGCTGGCGACGGGCTCGTACCCCTTCGTGCCGCCGGTGCCGGGGAAGGACGCCCGGGGCTGCTTCGTGTACCGGACCATCGAGGACGTGCTCGCGATCGAGGAGTACGCGAAGGGCGCGGCCACCGGCGCCGTGGTCGGCGGCGGGCTGTTGGGGCTGGAGGCCGCCGGGGCGCTGAAGGGGCTCGGACTCGCCACCCACGTCGTGGAGTTCGCGCCCCGGCTGATGCCGGTCCAGGTGGACGGGGGCGGCGGCGCGGCGCTGCTGCGGACGGTTCAGGAGATGGGGCTGACCGTGCACACAGGGGTCGGCACGCGGGAGATCGTCGCGGACGAGGCCGGTGCGGTGACCGGGATGGCCCTCTCCGACGGGTCCTCGCTCGCCGTCGACCTCGTCGTCTTCTCGGCGGGCGTGCGGCCCCGGGACGGGCTGGCCCGGGAGTGCGGCCTCGCGGTCGGGGAGCGCGGCGGGATCGTCGTGGACGAGGAGTGCCGGACGTCGGACCCGGCGGTGTTCGCGATCGGCGAGTGCGCGCTGGCCGCCGACGGCCGGGTGTACGGGCTGGTCGCGCCGGGGTACGAGATGGCCCGGACGGCGGCCGAGGTCATCGCGGGCGGGCGGTCCGCGTTCACCGGGGCGGACCTGTCGACGAAGCTGAAGCTGCTCGGGGTGGACGTGGCCTCGTTCGGGGACGCGCACGGGACGGCCGAGGGGGCGCTCGACGTGGTCTACTCCGACGCCCGGTCGGGGGTCTACAAGAAGCTGGTGGTCGGTGCGGACGGAACCCTGCTGGGCGGGGTGCTGGTCGGGGACGCGGAGCAGTACGGCACGCTGCGGCCGATGACCGGCACGGTGCCGCCCCTCGCCCCCGAGCAGTTGGTGCTGCCGGCCGGGGCGGGCGGCGGTCCGGCGGCGCTGGGCCCCGCCGCGCTGCCGGACGAGGCGGTGGTCTGCTCCTGCCACAACGTGACCAAGGGCGAGATCCGCGGGCACACCACGCTGTCCGAGGTGAAGAGGTGCACCAAGGCCGGTACGGGGTGCGGAAGTTGCGTCAAGGTGATCGGGCAGCTGATGCCGCCGCCCGAGGAGGCGGGGCTGTGCGGCTGCTTCCCCTACAGCCGCGGCGAGTTGTACGAGATCGTCCGCACCCTGCGCGTCACCTCGTTCGCCGCGCTGCTCGACTCGCACGGCCGCGAGGAGGTGCGGGGCGGGGACGGCTGCGAGGTGTGCAAGCCGGCCGTCGGCTCGGTCATCGCCTCGCTCGCCCCCACGGTCGGCGCGAGCGGCTATGTGCTGGACGGCGAGCAGGCGGCGCTCCAGGACACCAACGACCACTTCCTGGCCAACCTCCAGCGCAACGGCTCGTACTCGGTCGTGCCCCGCATCCCGGGCGGTGAGATCTCCCCGGAGAAGCTCGTCGTCATCGGTGAGGTGGCCCGCGACTTCGGCCTCTACACGAAGATCACCGGCGGTCAGCGCATCGACCTCTTCGGCGCCCGGGTCGACCAACTCCCCCTGATCTGGGCCCGGCTGGTGGACGCGGGCTTCGAGTCGGGCCACGCGTACGGGAAATCGCTGCGTACGGTGAAGTCGTGCGTGGGGCAGAGCTGGTGCCGCTACGGGGTGCAGGACTCCGTGCGGATGGCGATCGACCTGGAGCTGCGCTACCGGGGACTGCGCGCGCCGCACAAGCTGAAGTCGGCGGTCTCCGGCTGCGCCCGCGAGTGCGCGGAGGCCCGGGGCAAGGACTTCGGGGTCATCGCCACCGCCCAGGGCTGGAACCTGTACGTCGGCGGCAACGGCGGGGCCTCCCCGCGCCACGCCGACCTGCTGGCCCAGGACCTGTCGGACGCCGAACTGGTGCGGCTGATCGACCGGTTCCTGATGTTCTACATCCGTACCGCCGACCGCCTGGAGCGCACCTCGGCCTGGCTGGAGCGGATCGACGGCGGCCTGGACCACGTCCGGGACGTGGTCGTCCACGATGCGCTGGGGCTCTGCGCGGAGCTGGAGCGCCTGATGGCCGACCACGTGGCGAACTACCGCGACGAGTGGGCCGAGACCCTCGACGACCCCGAGCGGCTGCGACGGTTCGTCACCTTCGTCAACGCCCCCGGCACCCCCGACCCCTCGGTGGGGTTCGTTCCGGAGCGGGACCAGGTCAAACCCGACCTGGAGCTGCTCGCGGGGCCCGTGCTCGCCGTCCGCACCCTCGAAGGGACCGCATCCTGATGACCACCGCGACGACCACGACCGCGCGGGAGACCGCGTCCACCGCCGCGCCCGCCCCCGCGCCCACCGCCGGGACCGTCCGGCTCGCCCACGGGGGAGGCTGGGCGGCGGTCTGCGACCGGGCGCTCCTGACCCCCGGGCGGGGCGTCGCCGTGCTGCTGCCGGACGGGGATCAGGCGGCCGTCTTCACGGACCGGGCGGGCGGGGTGTACGCGATCGGCAACCGGGATCCGTTCACCGGGGCGTACGTCCTCGCGCGCGGGCTGCTCGGCTCGGCCGGCGGGCGGCCCTTCGTCGCCTCGCCGCTGCTGAAACAGCGGTTCGACCTGACGACGGGCGCATGCCTGGACGACGAGGAGGCGTCGGTCCCGGTGTTCGGCGTACGCGTGGACTGACCCGGCGGAGGGGGAACGGCCGGGGGAGACGACGAAGCGGGGCGGGCCGTGCGGGCGGGCGGGCAGGCGGCTCAAGCCGTGCGGGCGGGCGCCGCGGGCCGTGCGGGCAGGCGGGCGCCCCGGACCGTGCCGAGGGGGACGCGGCCTGCGCAACTCCTCCGCCGCCCGTTCACCTGAACGTGACGCTTCGTCAACTTCGCGCTCCTACAGTCCTGACGCGCGACCCACCGGTCCGACCGGAGCGGTGGGCCCTCACTCATGCGTGGAGTGATCGTGGAACGTCGGAACTTCTTGCGCACCGCGGTGATCGGCAGCTCGGCGGCGGCCTTCGGCGGCACCCTGTGGCGGGGCGCCGCCTTCGCCGACCCGGCCCAGCCGGCCACCGGCCCGTACGGCGCGCTCCAAGCGGCCAACAGCGACGGCATCCTGCTGCCGCGCGGCTTCACCAGCCGGGTCGTCGCCCGCTCCGGGCAGACCGTGCCGGGCACCTCCTACCGCTGGCACAGCGCCCCCGACGGCGGCGCGACGTACGCCGACGGGTCGGGCTGGATCTACGTCTCCAACGCCGAGGTCTCCCCGAGCAGCGGGGGCGGGGCGAGCGCCGTGCGGTTCGACTCCTCGGGGACGGTGACCGCCGCGTACCGCATCCTGGGCAACACGAACAACAACTGCGCGGGCGGCGCCACCCCGTGGAAGACCTGGCTGTCCTGCGAGGAGGTCACCCGGGGGTACGTGTACGAGACCGACCCCTGGGGCGTGAACGCGGCGGTGCGGCGTCCGGCGATGGGGCGCTTCAAGCACGAGGCCGCCGCCGCCGACCCGGACCACGGGTACGTCTACCTCACCGAGGACGAGAGCGACGGCCGCTTCTACCGCTTCCGGCCCACGGTCTGGGGCGACCTGTCGAAGGGCACGCTCCAGGTGCTGGTGGCGGGCTCCGCCACCTCTGGTTCGGTGACCTGGGCCAACGTGCCCGACCCGGCCGCCTCCTCCACCCAGACGCGGTACCAGGTGTCCGGGGCGAAGGTGTTCAACGGCGGCGAGGGCTGCTTCTACGCGGCGGGCACCTGCTGGTTCACCACCAAGGGCGACAACCGGGTGTGGGCGTACGACGCGAACACCTCGTCGATCTCGCTCGCCTACGACGACTCGCTGGTGACGGGCGGCTCGGCCCCGCTGACCGGCGTGGACAACGTCACCCGGTCCGGCTCCGGCGACCTCTACGTCGCGGAGGACGGCGGGAACATGGAGATCTGCCTGATCACGCCGGACGACACGGTGGCCCCGTTCCTGCGGATCACCGGCCAGTCCGGTTCCGAGATCACCGGGCCCGCGTTCTCGCCGGACGGCAGCCGGCTCTACTTCTCCTCGCAGCGCGGGACGAGCGGAAGCTCCTCCGGCGGCATCACGTACGAGGTGAAGGGGCCGTTCCGCAGCTGAGACCGCGCCCGCGTGCGCCGGTGGCCCTCGGCGGCCCCGGCGCACGCCCCCCCGGCTCGGCGCACGCCCCCGTTCAGCCCTGCTCAGCCCTGCTCACCGGCGGCGGTGGCCGGGTCCATCCAGATGACCTCCCAGACGTGGTGGTCGGGGTCCTGGAACGAGCGGCCGTACATGAAGCCCAGGTCCTGCGTCTCGCCCGCCGGGAACCCGCCGGAGGCCAGGGCCGCGTCCGCGAGGCGGTCGACCTCCTCCCGGCTGTCGCAGCTCAGCGCCAGGATGACCTCGGTGGTCTTCGAGGCGTCGGCGACGTCCTTCTGCGTGAAGTCCTTGAAGCGCGGCTCGGTCATCAGCATGGCGAAGATCGTGTCGCTGATGACCAGACAGGCGGTCTTGTCGTCGCTGAACGCCGGGTTGAAGCCGTAGCCGAGCTTCTCGAAGAAGCCCTTGGTGGTCTCCAGGTCCTTCACCGGCAGGTTCACGAAGATCATCTGAGCCATGGTCGTTTCCTCTTCTCTCGGTCCCTCGGCGCCCGCGGTGCTCCGTCCGGCGCTGTCGATGGGTAGACGGCGAAGCCGCGCGGAACTCATCGGTGCACGGGCAGAAGATTGGCACGGCCCACTGACAACGCCCCTGACAACGCTCGCGGACGGCGCCTGCGGACGGCGCCGGCCGGCGGCCCACCCAGGCCAGCTCAGGGCCCCCGCCGGCCCGCCCGGGCCCAGCCCCGCCCCCCAGGCCCCCCTCGCCCGCCCCTCAGGCCCCCTCCGGCAGCGCGTGCGGGGCTCCGCCGCGCAGCAGGGAACTGCCCAGCGGGGTCAACGTGTGCAGCACCGAGCTGCCGTGACGCAGGGTCAGGACCAGGCCCGCCTCGCGCAGTACGGAGGCGTGCTGGCTGGCGGAGGCGAGCGACACCCCGGCCCGGCGGGCCAGTTCGCTGGTGGTGCAGCCGGTGCCTATGGAGGACAGGACGGCCGACCGGGTGTGCCCGACGAGCCGGCCGAGCCAGGGGCCCGGTTCGGCGAAGACCGGGGCGCCGGGGTGGGCCACCGGGTAGACGAGCACCGGCGGGAGCGAGGGATCGCGGTAGACGACCGGGGTGCCCCGGCAGAAGAACGAGGGCTGGAGCAGCAGCCCGCGCCCGTCCAGATGGAGATCGCGGTCGACCGGGTAGTCCGCCTCCAGCACGGGGGCGCGCCACCGGATCATCGGCGGGAGGGCGGCCAGCAGCCCGTCCGTGCCGCCGTCCAGCAGGGCCCGGCCGCGTACGGCGCGGTCCGCCTCGACGCTGGCCCGGATGTGCGGCCAGTAGGGCTCGACGGCCGCGCGGTGGTAGCTGCGGAGGGCGCCGACGAGCCGGGCGGGCGGCCCGGCGCGGCCGTCCATGAGCGCGGCGGGCAGCGCCGCGCCCGCCGCGCCCGCCCGGGCGCTCGGACCGCACTGACCGACCGGCCGGTCTGCCCGCTGCCGTACGCGTCCGGCGGCCATCAGCTCCAGCTCGGCGTGGACGCGGTCGACGGGGGTGTCGCGCAGCGCCTCCATTCCGGCGGCGAAACCGAATGGCTCCGCACCCCCCTGGGAGGGCGTCAGGAAATCCGGGAAATATCCGCGGGGCGGGACGACCGCCGCCAGCAACTGCGCTTCACCACTCAACCGCGCCCGGGATTCCGAACGCCATTTTCCGAACACCGTCGAAGCGCGCCGGTCCCTGAGCCGGTGGAAACTCAGAACGGTTTCCCACAGCGCGTCCGGCCTCGTGGCCATCCGCACCCGCGAAAGGTCCAGCCGGGACACATGGATACGCAGCACCGCTCCCCCACCTGTTGCATCCGCAATTACCCCCACCAAAGGGTATGCGGGTCGTCACAGGAGGTCACCACGGGGTTTCGGCCAGAAGTGAAAGGTCTCGCCCCACCTCGCTTCACCCGAAAGGCTGTACGGCGTCGGGTACGCATCCGGCGACCACCGGATGAGCACGTGAAGGCCGTGGGGGGCTTTGCGCGTTCGGCGGCGGTGGGCGACGGTGCGGCTCCGTACCCGACGGGGGTAAGCCGGGTGCGGTCCATGGGTGGGGATCCATGGACCGCACCCCGGTCTCCCGCCGGACACCCGAATTTCTTTGCGTATTAAACGACGCAACGGCGCAATGTGCTCTGCGCCACATTCCCCGCCCCGTATTCGGTGCGCGCTCCTGACCGCTTCTCGCCGCCGCCGGTCATTTCCGCGCACGGCGAAGCGGCGGCGCCCCCGCACAGGGCGCCGCCGCTTCGGGGTTCTCCGGGACCGCCGCGGGGCCGGTGCGCCCGGTGAGGGCCGGGCTTCGGCTTCCCGCTACGGCCCCGGAGGGGCAGGCCGTCGATGCGGCCGTGGTCGGTGGGCAGGGCTGTTCGTGCAGCCCTGCCCAGGAGGTCCGGGGTGTTCGTGCACCCCGGACCGGTGAGTCCGGGTCAGCGGCTGTCACTGCCCTTGGACTCGGCTGCGGCCCGGCCCGCCTCCAGGCGGGCTACCGGGATGCGGAAGGGCGAGCAGGAGACGTAGTCCAGACCCACCTCGTGGAAGAAGTGCACCGACTCCGGGTCGCCGCCGTGCTCGCCGCAGACGCCGAGCTTGAGGTCCGGGCGGGTGGCCCGGCCGGCCTCGACGGCGCTGCGGACCAGCGCGCCGACGCCGTCCTTGTCGATCGTCTCGAACGGGGAGACCCCGAAGATGCCCTTCTCCAGGTACGCGGTGAAGAACGAGGCCTCCACGTCGTCGCGGGAGAAGCCCCACACCGTCTGGGTCAGGTCGTTCGTGCCGAACGAGAAGAACTGCGCGGCCTCGGCGATCTGGCCCGCCGTCAGCGCGGCGCGCGGCAGCTCGATCATGGTGCCGATGGTCAGCTTGAGGTCGGTGCCGGTGGCGGCCTGGACCTCCGCGATGACGCGGTCGGCCTCCTCGCGGACGATCTCCAGCTCCTGGACCGTGCCGACGAGCGGGATCATGATCTCGGCGCGCGGATCGCCCTTGGCGTTCTTGCGCTGGGCGGCGGCCTCGGCGATCGCCCGTACCTGCATGGCGAAGAGGCCGGGGATGACCAGGCCGAGGCGCACACCGCGCAGACCCAGCATCGGGTTCTGCTCGTGCAGCTTGTGGACGGCCTGGAGGAGGCGCAGGTCGTTCTCGTTGGCGTCCTTGCGGGACTCCGCGAGCGCGACGCGGACCGACAGCTCGGTGATGTCGGGCAGGAACTCGTGCAGCGGCGGGTCCAGCAGCCGGACGGTGACGGGCAGCCCGTCCATCGACTCGAACAGCTCGATGAAGTCGGCCTTCTGAAGCGGGAGGAGGGCGGCCAGCGCGCTCTCGCGCTCGTCGTCGGTGTCCGCGAGGATCAGCTTCTCGACCATCTCGCGGCGCTCGCCGAGGAACATGTGCTCGGTACGGCACAGGCCGATGCCCTGGGCGCCGAAGCGGCGGGCGCGCAGGGCGTCCTCGGCGTTGTCGGCGTTGGCCCGTACGCGCAGCCGGCGCACCCGGTCCGCGTACGCCATGATCCGGTGCACGGCGGCGACCAGTTCGTCGGCGTCGTCGGCCCCGGCGTGCATCCGGCCCTCGAAGTACTCGACGACCGGGGACGGCACGACGGGCACCTCGCCCCGGTAGACCTTGCCGGTGGAGCCGTCGATCGAGACGAGGTCGCCCTCCTCGATCACGATGCCGCCGACCGTCATCCGGCGGCGCTTGGTGTCGACCTCCAGGTCCTCGGCGCCGCAGACGCAGGTCTTGCCCATGCCGCGCGCCACGACCGCCGCGTGCGAGGTCTTGCCGCCGCGCGAGGTCAGGATGCCCTCGGCGGCGATCATGCCTTCGAGGTCGTCGGGGTTGGTCTCGCGGCGGATGAGGATGACCTTCTCACCGGAGCGGGACCACTTGATCGCGGTGTACGAGTCGAAGACGGCCTTGCCGACCGCCGCGCCGGGCGAGGCGGCGATGCCCCGGCCGAGCAGTTCGGCCTTGGCGCTCTCGTCGAAGCGCGGGAACATCAGCTGGGCGAGCTGGGCGCCGTTGACCCGCTGGAGCGCCTCGGCCTCGTCGATCAGCCCCTGGTCCACGAGCTGGGTGGCGATCCGGAAGGCGGCGCCCGCGGTGCGCTTGCCGACCCGGGTCTGGAGCATCCACAACTGGCCGCGCTCGATGGTGAACTCGATGTCGCAGAGGTCCTTGTAGTGGTTCTCCAAGGTCTCCATGATCTGCATAAGCTGGTCGTACGACTTCTTGTCGATCGACTCCAGGTCGGCGAGCGGCACGGTGTTGCGGATGCCGGCGACGACGTCCTCGCCCTGCGCGTTCTGGAGGTAGTCGCCGTAGACGCCCTGGTGGCCGCTGGCCGGGTCGCGGGTGAAGGCGACGCCGGTGCCGGAGTCGGGGCCGAGGTTGCCGAAGACCATCGAGCAGACGTTGACGGCCGTGCCCAGGTCGCCGGGGATGCGCTCCTGGCGGCGGTAGAGCTTGGCGCGGTCGGTGTTCCACGAGTCGAAGACCGCGTTTATGGCGAGGTCCATCTGCTCACGGGCGTCCTGCGGGAACGCGCGCCCGGCCTCGGACTCGACGATCTTCTTGAACTGCTTGACCAGCTTCTTGAGGTCCGCCGCGGCGAGGTCGGTGTCGACCGTGACGTTCTTCGCGTGCTTGGCGGCCTCCAGGGCCTCCTCGAAGAGGTCGCCGTCGACGCCGAGGACGGTCTTGCCGAACATCTGGATGAGGCGGCGGTAGGAGTCCCAGGCGAAGCGCTCGTCGCCGGACTGGGTGGCGAGACCGGCCACCGAGGCGTCGGAGAGGCCGATGTTGAGGACCGTGTCCATCATGCCCGGCATGGAGAACTTGGCACCGGAGCGTACGGAGACCAACAGCGGGTCGTCGGCCTGGCCGAGCCGCTTGCCCATGCGCTCTTCCAGCGCCGTGAGGTGCGCGCTCACCTCGTCGCGCAGCTCGGTCGGCGCCTCGCCGCTGTCGAGGTAGACCTTGCACGCCTCGGTGGTGATGGTGAAGCCCGGAGGGACGGGCAACCCGAGGTTGGTCATCTCGGCGAGGTTGGCGCCCTTGCCGCCCAGAAGATCCTTCAGATCCTTGTTGCCCTCGGTGAAGTCGTAGACGAACTTCTGGGGATCTTTGTTTTCCGACACGGGTCTCGACTCCTCGAGGACGCGGTGGCTGCCCTGACGGCGAGGAACATACCCAGATCGAAGGCGTATGGGTACGTCCACCTGGTCGTCATATGGCCGCAACCACCCGTCCGCCAGCAGATCTAAAGGGTCGTCCGGCCGGAGCACGGAAATCCTTGGCTTCACCTCCCGAAGACGACATGGCCGAAACTTGACTCGACCCACTCATCTGAGCGAATCCGGGGGCAGGTGAGTCCACTTCTCGAACACATCAAGGTGGCACTGAGTGCCACGTCTTTCAGAAGTGCAGCCGCCTCCATTTCGCTCATCTGAGCGCAACCCCGATCAGGGGTGGCGTGAATCACGCTCGATTCGGGCTCGGTATTTCAGGATCCGGACGCCTCGGAACGCCTCAGCCAGTCGCCGAGCGCCCCGGGACCGACCTCTTCCAGGCTACGGGCGAAGGCCCTCCCCCGCGCGGGCTGCGCCGGCAGCAGCGAGGGCACGACCAGCACCGCGCACCCCGCCGTGGGGGGCGCCCGCGCGGGGCGGGCGCGGGGGCCGCGGCCGCGCGGGCGGGCTACGCCCCGCCGGGGGCGCCGGGCCACGGCGAGGAATCACA
>NZ_JBIRLM010000008.1:72453-274828 GCF_044330565.1 Streptomyces sp. NPDC017448
CGCCGCCCGGGGGCCGGGGGCGGCCGGGCCCCCGCCCCCCCCCCCCCCCCCGCCCCCCCCCCCGGCCCCCCCGGGGGGGGGGGGGGGGGGGGGGGGCCCACGGCGCCGTCCGGGAGGCCGAGCAGGGCCCGGTCGGCCGTCGAGGGGTTTCCCTCCGGCCGTGGGCGACGAACGAAGACGGGGGTGATCCCGAGCGAGGTCCGAAGGCGGGGGCGATCCCGAGCGAGAGCCGAAGGCGGCGGATCTCTTCGCGGAGCGAGAGCCGCGCCGTGGCATCGAGTGCCGAAGCGGTTCGTCCGGCGGCAGCACCCGGCGGCGCCGGCGAGCGGGCGGGCGACCGCGCCGGGCGGGCGACGTCGCCTTCACCGTGACGGCCCGTCGCCTTCACCGTGACGGCCTCAGCCCGCTACGCCCAGCCCCCGCTGGAACGCCGCGCGGGCCCGGACGTCGCGGCCTGAAGGCTGCACTCGGCCCGGACGTCGCGGGCTGAGGCCCTACCCGGCCCGGGCGCCGCGGAGGAGCGGACGGGACCGGGCCCCCGGGCGCTCAGCCGCCGGGGGTGTCCAGCTCGGCGTCGGCGCCGACGCCCGCGCAGTCGTACGGGTCCTTGAGCCAGCCGTCCGGCAGGACGACCCGGTTGTTGCCCGAGGTCCGCCCGCGCGGGCCGTCCGCACCGTCCGGCCAGGGCTGGTCGAGATCCAGCTCGTGCAGCTGGGAGGACAGCTCCTCCAGCGAGGAGGTGACGGCCAGCTTCTTGCGCATCTCGGAGCCGACCGCGAAGCCCTTGAGGTACCAGGCGACGTGCTTGCGGAAGTCGATCACGCCCCGCGCCTCGTCGCCGATCCACTCCCCCAGCAGCGTCGCGTGGCGCACCATGACGTCCGCGACCTCGCGCAGGGCGGGCGCGTGCCGGGTCGCGCGCCCCTCCATCGCGCTCACCAGGTCGGCGAAGAGCCAGGGCCGCCCGAGGCAGCCGCGGCCCACGACGACGCCGTCGCAGCCGGTCTCGCGCATCATCCGCAGGGCGTCGTCGGCGCACCAGATGTCGCCGTTGCCGAGGACCGGGATCTCCGGGACGTGCTCCTTGAGCCGGGCGATGGCGTCCCAGTCGGCGGTGCCGCCGTAGTGCTGGGCGGTGGTGCGCCCGTGCAGGGCGACGGCGGTGACGCCCTCCTCGACGGCGATGCGGCCCGCGTCGAGGAAGGTGAGGTGGTCGTCGTCGATGCCCTTGCGCATCTTGATGGTGACGGGGAGGTCCCCGGCGCCCGAGACGGCCTCCCGGAGGATGGCCCGCAGCAGGGGGCGCTTGTACGGGAGCGCGGAGCCGCCGCCCTTGCGGGTGACCTTGGGGACCGGGCAGCCGAAGTTCAGGTCGATGTGGTCGGCCAGGTCCTCGTCCACGATCATGCGGACGGCCTTGCCGACGGTGGCCGGGTCCACTCCGTACAGCTGGATCGAACGCGGCGTCTCGGCCGCGTCGAAGTGGATGAGCTGCATGGTCTTCTCGTTGCGCTCGACCAGCGCCCGCGTGGTGATCATCTCGCTGACGAACAGCCCCTTGCCCCCGGAGAACTCCCGGCACAGCGTCCGGAAGGGGGCGTTGGTGATGCCGGCCATGGGAGCCAGCACGACCGGCGGCTGCACGGTGTGCGGGCCGATGCGGAGCTGCGGGAGGGCGGGGGCGAGCGTGGTCATGGCCCCATTGTCGCGTACGCCGGACGGGTGGCCCGTCGACCCGTGCGCGACCGGGCCCCACCGCCCCGGCGCGTACGCCCCGCGACTGTCGCGCGTCGGGGTGTACACACCGGAGCACGGGGCGCCCCGGCGCGGGTGGCGCCCCGGCCCCGCCCGGGACCTGCCGTCCCCGGCCCGTACGCCCTAAGCCGCCGTGCCGTACTCCTCCGGGGCGCCTTCGCAGCAGCCGTCGCACGTCTCCGGATCGGGGACGCCGTCGCCGCTGGGCCGTCCGCCCTTCCGGTACCGGCGCTTCCGGTCGGCCCGCAGCAGCGCCCAGACGACCAGCAGTACGCCGGTCAGCACCCAGGCGCCGATCCACGCCGCCGACCACCAGCCGGCCGGCGGCCGGAGCACGGCTGCGGCGGCGGTGAGCACCATGGCGAGCCCGTGTGTCCAGCAGAGAAGAGCGCCCACCCGGTCGGTGGCGCGGTCCGTTCCGCCCGCTCCGCCCGGCCCCCGCAAGCCGGATGCCGCTCTCGGCCCGTCCTGTTCCATGATCCCCCGTTTCGTCATGCCCGTTCTCTGCCCGACCCTGATGGTTCATGCGTTCGAAGACGAGAACGTGTGACGGGCAGGGTCGATTTCCGGCCGCGTTCGGCTGACGACGAAACAGGTACACCAGGGGAAATGAGGCCGCATAAAGGCCCATGGCGGAGGAAACGGCCTATACAACTCGACCGAATCGGGCTCATTTGCGTACGTGCTGTCGAGGATGTGTCGGGGTGCCGTGAAGACGGCGGGAGGGCCTGCGGCCTCCCGGCGCCTCAGGAGACCGGCCTCAGGAGACCGAGGGCGCGGGGGGGGCAGGGTCCGGACGCACCGCCACCGGTACGGGAAACGGTCCGAGCCCCACCACTGCGGACGTGGGGGGCTCGGACCGCGGGTCGTGCGAACCGTACGGGAGAGGCCGCGGGTCACCCGGTGGCGAGGACTGCGCCGAGGACCATTCCGCCGACCAGGCCGACGGCGCTGACCACGATGGCCACCGTGGCGAGCCGTTCGTGCCGCACCACCTTGGCGATGATGGCCATGATCAGGCCGCCGAGGGCGAAGACGATCGGTACGAAGACGAGCCCGATCACGCCCAGGACCATGGCGATGATGCTGAAGACGTTCCCTCCGGCCCCGCCCTTCGGCGCGTGGTGATGCTGCTGGCCGGTCGACTGGTTGCTGTACTGCGTAGCCATCTTCTCGCTCCTTCGGGTCGGTCGCTCCGGATCCGGTCCCGAAGCGGACCGGCCTATCGACCGGATGCCCCCAACTCCCTTGCCTACACAGCTCCTTGCCATCCGAGCACCCGGCTGCGCCGTTCGCCCGCCCCGTCGGCGTACGGGGTCAGAAGACGGACAGCCCGGTGAGGGTGGTGAAGCGGTCGAGGGCCGCCACGCCCGCCACCGAGTTGCCGCGCCGATCGAGGCCCGGGCTCCAGACGCACAGGGTGCACTCCCCCGGCACGATGGCGATGATGCCCCCGCCGACGCCGCTCTTGCCCGGCAGCCCCACCCGGTAGGCGAACTCCCCCGCCGCGTCGTAGGTCCCGCAGGTGAGCATGACCGCGTTGACCTGCTTCGCCTGGCTGCCGGTCAGCAGTGCGGAACCGTCGGCGCGGACCCCGTGCCGGGCGAGGAAGCCCGCGGAGAGGGCCAGGTCCGCGCAGGAAGCCTCGATCGAGCACTGCCGGAAGTAGGCGGTGAGCAGGTCGGGGACCGGGTGCGTGACGTTGCCGTAGGAGGCCATGAAGTGGGCCAGCGCGGCGTTGCGGTCGCCGTGGGCCGCTTCGGACGCGGCGACCTCCGGCACGAAGTCGATGGCGGGGTTGCCGCTCTCCCTGCGCAGCAGCTCCCGCACCTGCCCGGCGGCGTCCCCCGTCAGCGCCTGCAACCGGTCGGTGACCACCAGGGCCCCGGCGTTGATGAACGGGTTGCGGGGGATGCCGTTCTCGTACTCCAGCTGCACCAGGGAGTTGAAGGGGTTGCCGGAGGGCTCGCGGCCCACCCCCCGCCAGATCCGCTCGCCGTCCAGGGAGAGCGCCAGGGCGAGGGCGAACACCTTGGAGATGGACTGCGTCGAGAACGGCTGCCGCCACTCCCCCACCCCGTACACGGTCCCGTCCGGCTCCGCGACGGCCATGCCGAAGCGCCGGGGGTCGGCGCCGGCCAGCATCGGGATGTAGTCGGCGGGGGCGCCGTGGTCGTCGCGGGCGGCCATCTCCTCGGCTATGCGGCGGAGGACGGCGCCGAAGCGGTGCCCGTCGGGGCGCGGCGGGGCGGCGGTGCTCGCCCCGGGGGCGGCGGAGGGGTGGGACACGGCGGTTCCTGAGGGGAAGAGGAGCGGGGCCCGGCGGGCGGGAGGCGTCCTCAGTCTGACCCGCCCACGGGGAGCGGCCAAAACGCCTGCCGCCCGGCGTTCCGTACGAGGGGCGGGGGCCGCCTCGGGCCCGCCTCAGCCCGTACGCAGAGGGACGCCTGGAATCGGCCGCGCCCCCGGCCGCTCCACCCTCACCGTCCGGCCTCTCCGTCCTCTCCTCCCCCTCCGGCCTCTCCGTCCCCTCCTCCCCCTCCGGCCTCTCCCGCCCGGGGTCCGGAGGGGGAGCCTCAGACCTCCTGGGGGTGGCCGCCGTCGCCCTCGACGACGAGGCGGTCGGTGCCGGGCTCCTCCGCGCCCTCGACCACCGTCACGTCGACGGTGCCGTCGCCGGTGGTGTCGAACTGGTAGAGGTCCGCTCTGCCGTCGCCGGTCGTGTCCGTCATCCACACGTCCGGCTTGCCGTCACCGTTGGTGTCGGCGCTGAGGAGGAGGTGGTGCTCGTCGCCCTGGGTGGGCGCCGGTTCTTCCGTGTGCGCATTGGTGTCCATGGCGGCCGGTTGCCCGCGGGAAAGGGTTCAAAACCGTGCGGGCCCCGGGGCCTCGGAGCGCGCGCCTACCATGGTGGGATGACCACGGACGCGGGGGCCCGACTGGGCGAGGAGGCCGCGCGGCGGCTGGCGCGACTGGGGCGGACCGAGATCCTCCCCGGCCTGACGGACGCCGAATTCGCGCGCGTGGAGGCCGAGTTCGGGTTCACGTTCGCCGATGACCACCGGGCGTTCCTGGCGGCCGGACTGCCCGTCGGCCGCCCCTCCACGACACGTGGGCGGCAGCCCTGGCCGAACTGGCGCGGCGGTGACCGCGACGGCTTGCGTGCGAGCCTGGCGGGGCCGGTGGACGGCGTCCTGTTCGACGTGGAGCACAACGCCTTCTGGCCACCGGCGTGGGGCGCCAGGCCGGATGACCCCGCCGAAGCCCTGGAGAGCGCCCGTGCGGAGCTGGCCGCCGTCCCGCAGATGGTCCCGATCCGCTCCCACCGCTACCTCCCGGCCGGCGGCGGCACGTACGGGCACCCGGTGCTGTCGATCCACCAGACCGACGTCATCTTCTACGGTACGGATCTGGCGGACTACATCGACCAGGAGTCCCACGGCGCTCCTCGCTGGAACGACGCCTCACCGCCGCGGGCGACGGTACCGTTCTGGCGCGATCTCGTGGGGTGACCGCTCCCCGCGGCAGTGTTACGCCGCCGACCGGGCTCGGGCGGCCGTGGGGGGTTCCGGCCGGGCCGCGGAGAGGTCCCGGCCGGGCCGACGTGGGCGGAGCCACGGTCCGGGAGCCCCGCCTCCCGGTGGCTACTGACCGGCGCCCACCGGTACGCACCCGGCGCCCGCACCACCGCTGCCACCCCTTCCTCACAAGGACCGCTCCCCACGACGTACACCGCCGAAGCCCCCCGCCGCCCGCAGCCGCCTTGAGGCGTGGGCCCGCCGAAGAGGTCCGACCGGGATGCGCGTCGGAGGGAGTTCGGAGGGAGTTCGGAGGGACTGGGGACTGCGGAACAGCCGTGAAGCCTTCGCCCTGTCCGGGACGCCCGGGGTCTTCTGCCGGCGGCAGAACTCCCGCCGGACCGGGCGCGACGATCACTACAGTCCCGACCATGACGACGACGAAGACGCGTGCGGTCGAGTACCCGGCCGACGGCCTGACGATGATCGGCCACCTCGCGCTCCCCTCCGGTACCGGCCGTGGCCCCGCCGTGCTGATCGGGCCGGAGGGCGTGGGGCTCAGCGACGTCGAGCGCCGCCGGGCCGATGCTCTCGCCGAGCTGGGATACGTGGCGCTGGCCTTCGACCTCCACGGCGGGCGCTACCTGGCCGACCCCGAGGAGATGCTGGCCCGTTGCATGCCGCTGCTCGCCGATCCCGACCGGATGCGGGGCATCGGCCACGCGGCGCTCGACGTGGTGCGCGCCGAACCGCGGACCGACCCCGACCGGATCGCCGTCGTCGGCTACGGCACCGGGGGCGCCGTCGGCCTGGAACTCGGGCGCGACGGCGTCGGCCTGCGTGCGATCGGGACGGTCAACGCGCTGACGACGGGCCGACCGGGCGAGGCGGCGCGCATTCGCTGCCCGGTGTGGGCCGGGGTCGGGTCGGAGGACCCGATCATGCCGCCCGCGCAGCGGGACGCGTTCGCCGCCGAGATGCAGGCCGGCGGCGTCGACTGGCGCCTCACGGTCTACGGCGGCGCCTTGCACGCCTTCCACCACCCGCCGGTCGACCACCCCGCGCCCCCCGGCGTCGGCCACCACCCGCGGCACGCGCAGCGAGCCTGGCGCGACGTCCTCGACCTGCTCTCCGAGTGCCTGCCCGTGACGGAGGACCCGGCCCGTCCGGATCCCGCCGCGCGCTGACCGGCGCTCACCGACCACTACGGCACACCTCTGGCGCGCCCCGGTCCCGCCCCTCACCTCTCCGCCCCCGGACGCCGAGGGCGCGCTGTCCCCCCAGGACCGGCCCTCTCACCCCGCCGAAGCCCCTCGGCGCGTACGTCCGCCGCCCGAGGTCAGCCCGGTTCCCTCGCCGCCCATCCCCTGACGGGACCGGGACCGCGCGCCTGGCGTAGGTTCCCGCCATGGACGCAGAGACCCCGGACACGACGCCCTCGGCCCCGACGGACCCGGACACGGCGGCCCCGGACAGGACGCCACCGTCCGACGCGCTGGAGCTGATCCACCTGGCCGACGCCGTTCAGAGCGTCAGCGTCCGGCTGACCTCGACCGCACCGGCCCTGGTGAACCCTCGGGGACTGAAGTACTACTACGCCGTCGCCACCGTCACGAGCGGCTTCGTGAACGGCTCCACCCACCTCGGGTTCACCTCCGACGAACTCGCGGACTGGGGACGGCTGCTGGACGCGATGGACGAGGCCGTGGACGACCCCGACGCCGACCCGGACGACCCCTTCTCGGCCGACTGGCCCCTCTCGGGCGGCTCGGCCCACCTCCGCTTCTTCGCCGGGCACCCGTACGCCGGGCACCCGTACGTGGTGGAGGCGCGCGACGGGCCCGACACGGGGCTCGTCGTCTCCGTCCCGCTCGACCTGGACTACGGGTGGAGAGCCGACGCCCGACGCCGCCTGGCCGCCGTACGCGCCGCGCTCGGCGAGTAGGCGCTCTCCCCTTCCGAACCCCTCCCCGGAAACCCCTACGCGGACGGTGGTCGCCCCGGCGGCCCGCGAGTCCCGGCCAAGGGGAACGGGGAGCCGGGCGCCGTACGTCCCGTGCCATGACCGCAACGCCAACTACGGTACGCAGGAAGGAAAACCAGGAGCGTTCGGTGGCCGCGATGGTGTGGGATGCGGGACATGACGATTGTTCTGAACGAGCCCGGCGTCGACGGGCTGGCCGGGGCCGTGGATGCCCTCCGCGCATGGCAGGACGACCGCACCCCGCTGCAACTCCATCCGGGAGACCTCGGCTGGGCCTGGGCGCTGGGTGCGGAGAGACTGGGCTCGGCCGTCCGCACCTGGAGCACGGGCGGACGGATCGTCGCCGTCGGATACCTGGACGGCCCCGATGTGCTGCGCCTGACGACCGCCCCGGAGCTGCGGCAGGACGGTGATCTGGCACGCCGCCTGCTGGCGGACCTCGATGATCCGGAGCGCGGGGTCCTGCCGCCCGGGAAGGTGAGCATCGAAATCCCCAACGGCGCCCTGCTCCACGAGGTCCTCCTGGAGGCGGGCTGGAACCCGGACGAGCCGTGGACGCCCCTGCGCCGCGACCTCGCCGAGCCGGTACAGGACTCCGGGCTGCGGATCGAGGTGGCCGGTCCGGAGACGGCGGGGGTGCGGACCGCGGTGCACCGCTCGGCGTTCGGCAGTCCGACGTTCACCGAGGAGGTCTGGCACGTTCTCGCGGCCGGGCCGGTCTACGCCGACGCCCGCTGCCTGATCGGCTACGACGACCAGGACGACGCGGTGGCCGCGGCGACGGTCTGGTCGGCCGGACCCGGCAGGCCCGGCCTGCTGGAGCCGGTGGGCGTGCACGCCGGCCATCGCGGTCGCGGCTACGGGACGGCGATCAGTGTCGCCGCCGCTGCGGCGCTGCGCGAACTGGGTGCGTCAAGCGCACTCGTCACCACCCCGACCTCGAACGCTGCCGCCGTAGCCGCCTACACGGCGGCCGGATACAAGCCGTCGGCCGAGCGGCTGGACCTCAGCCGAGCCGCCTGAAAAGGATCGGGCGACGGCAACCGACCGGCCGCGACGCCGGGGCCCGGCCCTTGGCGCCCCGGTCGCGGCCGGACCGGATCATCGCGGGCATGGACGGCATACGTGCACCGAGCCGGCCGCGCCGGGCTACGGCGGCACCGGATCTCCGCTGTCATGATCCGGTTCCGCCGAGATGAGGGGGGGACGGAGCTGGATACGTCGACGCCCGAGGGGTGACCGCACGGAATCCGAAAGGACGACCTCGTCAGGGGTGGTGCCAGACCAGCGTGTAGCGCCAGAACAGGCGGCGGCGCAGGCGGGCACCGGGCAGCACCTGATGGGCGTCGAGAACGATGTCCGCAAAGGTCATGGCCGCCGGCCGGGTCGGGGCGATCATCGAGGCCGGGCGTGGCACCTTGCGTCCTTTGTTCTTGATCCAGGCCAGGGCGACGTTCGCCGGAATCGCCACGGCGTCGATCAGGTGGTCGCTCGGGGACTGCGGGCGATAGACGCCGACGATGACCAGGGTTCCACCGGGCGCCAGGTGCCGGCGGAAGCGGGTGAGGGCGGAGCGGAGCGGCATGTGGTGAACGGCGGCGACACAGGTGATGACGTCGTAGGGGCCAGGCGGCACTTCCTTCAGTACGTCCCCGACCGTGAAGGTCACCGGGGCGGCGGCGTCCGTGAGCTCCCGCGCACGCTCGACGATCGTGGGGTCGATGTCGATACCGCGCACTGCTCCGGCCCGTGAGGCCAGGAGTCGGGCGAGGTCGCCGCTGCCCGATCCGACATCCAGAGCCCTGCTGAAACGGCTGGGGAGGCAGCGCAGAATCCACCGGTGGTAGTGGGCGTTGTGATCCCAGGGGCGGGTGGCATGGAACCGCTCAAGTGCGTGCAGGACGCGGGGCAGCAAGGTCGTCACGGCGTGAGTCCATCATCCTTCGGACGCCTGCGAAACCACAGCCGAGACAGCTGCGAGCGGACCCGGGGCACCCGGCGGGAACGACCGACACGACGGCCCGGCCGGGTACCTGGCCGAGCCGCTGTCCGGACTGCTCGCCCCATCAGACCGTGCCGAACGTCCCACCTTGAACCCCCGCGACGAACACCGCGAACGCCCTGGCGGGAACGGCGACCACGGGTCCGTCCACCACCTTCGAGTCACGGACGGGGACGATGCCGCGCGAGGCGGCGAAGTTGGCCGCCACCTCGACGCAGTTGCCGCCGTTCGCGCTGTACGAGGACGTGAACCATCGGGGGGATTCGATCTTCACAAGGTGCCTTTCGCCGCAGGTGCCTCCACCATGCAGGATGCGGCCGGTGGGGCACCAGAGGGCCCCGCACACGCGAACACCCCACCCTGCGCGGCACGGTGGGGCGATCACACTGCTCGGTTCCTCAGACGGAGTCGAACGTGCCGCCCTGCACGCCCGCGACGAACGCCACGAACGCCGTGACGGGAACGGTGACCACGGGTCCGTCCGCCACCTTGGAGTCACGGACCGGAACAATGCCGCGAGCGGTGACGAGGTTGGCCGCCACCTCGACGCAGTCGCCGCCGTTCGAGCTGTACGAGGACTTGAACCACTTGGGGGATTCGGTCGTCACGGGGCGCCCTTTCGCAACTCGCTGATCTTGGCCACAGACGCCGCCTTCGACAGCGCCTCGCTCTGGAACTGATGGTAGGCCGTGAGCATGGGCACCCCGAACGAGGTTTCGCGCTCGACGCTCCCCTGCGTCTGCGATTCGGCGTACGCGACGATGGACCGGTCTGCCATGGTCAGTAGATTGACCGGCAGGTTGAACGCCCTGCGCGCCCCCAGACTGAACGGCGCTACCTGGATGATCCAGTTGGGCCGTGCGGACATCTCGATCAGCCGTTGGAGCTGTGCGTCCATGACGTCCGGTCCGCCGACCGCCTGATGCAGGCAGCTCTCATCCATGACGACGAACACCATGGGAGGCCGCGACCGCACGAGCGCAGTCTGCCGCTCCGCCAGGAACGCGACGCGCTCATTGGCCTGTTCCACGGTGATGGATCCGCGCTCCACGTCTCCGAATGCCACCGCCCGCGCATACTCCGACGTCTGCAACAGGCCAGGAATAAGCCCAACTTGGAACAGTCTGATCTCGACGGCCCGGCCCTCGTACCCCACGTACTCCGGGAAGCCTTCCAGCAGGTTCCCGTGCTTCATCTCCTGCCACTGACGCTCGAACGACTGGTCCGACCCGATGAGATCGAATAACCGGTCCGCTTTCCTCGCAAAAGGCAGAGTCGCCGGTTTGCGGCCAGTTTCGATCGCCGAGATGTGCCTGCCCGAGCAGCCGAGCATGTCGGCCAGTTGGTCCTGGATCCAGCCCCGCTCCTCGCGCATCCTGCGCAAACGCGCACCGAAGGCCGCCTGCGGGCTCGCCTCGGGGTTCAACTGCTTGATGTTTGCCAACGTGCCCTCCCAGATCCCCACGTTGAAGACATCTCGACCCTAGGTCACCCTGAATCGCCCCGGTAGCCAAACGGCTACGGAGAGGAGCGATCGATGGACGGCGAGAACGTACGCCCGATTACCCCCACGCCCTTCGACACCCCCGCGCCGGCCCTCACCCCGGTGCCCGCCCCCGGAACCCTCGTGGTCGACACCAGCCGCGCCGACCGCGTGGGCGAGTTCCGTGGCGTGGCCGGCCCCTACTGGTCGCTGCGGCCAGTCGGTGGCGGTGTCGAGTGGGAGGTCGAGCCCCGCCATGTGCGGCCCGCCGTCCTCATAGAGCAGCTCCGTGCCCGTACCGCACGGCTCAACGCCCGTAGCCGGGGCGAGGTCCTGTGAGGCCCCGTCGTCCGGTTGCGGGGCCGGGCATCCCGCCACTCGACCAGGAGTTGAACGCCGTGCTCCAGTGCACCGCCGTGACCGCCCTCCCACCCGAGGACGTGCTGCGTCTCGTCGCCGCCGACGAGGACGGCCCCGAGGACCCCGAGCCGTACGTGCTGTGTGAACTCGGCGCGCACGACGACCAGGGCTCCGAACACGCCGCCTACCTCGTACCGGGGCGTACGCCCGACTCCCCTGCCCTGTGGTTCTTCTGGATCGGCAGCGAGCCGGAGCGCGCCCACCGGACCGCGTACGTCCCCTGGTGCCCCGTCATCCTCCGCCAGGTCGCGACGGGGATCGTACGGCGGTGCACGCTGCACGAGGGGCACAGCGCGGCCCACTCCTGGGACGTGGCCGACCCGCTCGGCGACCTGGTCGCGGAACGGCTCGTCTTCGGAGACTCCCCGAAGGGCGACCCGTACCCGTGAACCAGTGCACCGCCGTCGCCTTGCTGCCGCCCCCGACGTACGCGGTCGCCCTCGCGGCCCCCGGGCAGAGCCCCGAGCCCGGACACGTCCTCTGCGAACTCGGAGAGGACCACGAGGAGGCCCACGCCGCGATGCTGTGGGACCACCACCAGGACGGGCGGTCCGGAAGCGCCGTCTGGGCCCGGTGGGGCGTGGGGGCCGCCCGGCTCGCGCCGCTCTCCTGGTGCGGCGTGCTCGACCCCCGTGGCGCGGACACCGCATGCGGCCTGTTCGCCGGGCACCCGGCCGCGCACGACTGGGAGATCACGGACCCCACCCACGAGGCGATCACCCGGGAGTTGGCACGACACCACCCGCACCTGTTTCGCTGACTCTCCCTCACCAAGGTCCTGTACGTCCTCACATGCGGGATCTCAGTACGTCCACCTCGCAGCCCGGCGCGAACGGGTCGAAGCCGTGCTCGACCAGCCAGCGCACCGCCAGCAGGCTGCGCGCCGACCACCAGGCGTGGATCACGTCGAGGTCGACGTCGTCGCCGTAGCCCGCGAGGACGTCGTCGAGGTGGCCCTCGTGGCCCAGCGTGAAGGTGGCGAGGTCGTAGAGGGCGTCCCCCCGGCCCGCCTCGGACCAGTCGATGATTCCCGTGACCTCGTCGCCGTCGAGGAAGACGTGGGCGATCTGGAGGTCGCCGTGGGTGAAGGCCGGGGTCCAGGGCCGCAGCGCGGCCTCGGCGACCCGGCGGTTGCGGGCGACCAGGTCGGCGGGCAGGACGCCGTTCGCCACGAGGAGGGCGCACTCGGCGTCGAGTTCCGCCTCCAGCGCGGCGGCGCTCCGGCCGGCCCGGCCGGTCCGGGGCGGCGGCGGTGCGTCGTGCAGCTTCCGGATGGCGGCCCCCGCCGCCGCCCACCTGGCCGCCGACCCGGTCGCCCGCCCGCCGAGACGTCCGAGCGTCGCCCCCGGAACCGCGGCGAGGGCGAGAACAGGCGGCTTGCGCCACAGGACCGCCGGGGTCGGGACCGGGGCGAGGGACATCGCCTCGACCTCGGCGTCGATCCGCGCCCGGTCGGCGTCCACCTTCAGGAACACGTCACCGACGCGCAGGGTCGCCCGCTCGGCATGGGCGACGACGACTTCGACCTTGTCCATGGCGGCCAGTCTCCCGGAGGGCAGGGACGGGAGGCCGTTCCATGAGGGCCGGCCGGCTTGAGCGGACCCCAGGTCGCGCACGGCAGGCCGTGCTCGTGACTTCGTGCACGAAACGGGGCCTCTGGCACAACTTCTGCGACTGGGCACTCCGAGCCGCGGTCCGGGGCCCCCGGGCGTCACAGGAAGCTGCTGGAGGAGGAACAGGATGAGGCCGGCCGGATTCGAACCGGCGTCCTCCCACATGCGGTGAAGGCGCGACAACCGCTGCGCTACGAGCCCCATCCCGTTCGGGACCTTACAAGCCTCGGCACCCCGCCGCCTCGAATATTCGAGGACGGACGGACAGCTCAGCGTGACGGTTCCACAGAAGTCGGGCCAGAACCCGAAAGGGGACAGCAGAGGAAAGGGGACAGTAGGTGTCGACCACTTCGGGAGGCACGCGGACCCGGCGCTGTTCGATGGCCGGACGGTCAGAAAAGGCCGGCCGAGGTGCTCTGCGTGAGGTTCTCGAGGATGGTGCTCAGCCACGGGTTGCGCACGGCCGGCAGCCGGGCCAAGGTGTGTTGGAAGATTTCCCGGTCGGCCCGGAAAAGGCGGTTGGGGAGCAGCGGGAGCGGGTCGTCGCGGAGGACGTCCTGGGCCATGCGGCCCGAGGCGGGAACCGGCAGGTTCGGTTCGGGAGCGGCCAGCCACAGCCACACCCCCAGCGGCAGGGGCACCAGGTATGCCCCTGCGTTCAGGTCGGCAGGGGACCAGGTCCGGCCCGTCTGGGGGTGGACGGGGACGAGGAGGATGTCGACGCCCGCGTCCGGGGAGGGTCGTCCCGGTCCGGCCAGGACGGCGCGCCGCGTCAGGGCGCCCGCCGGCAGCAAGGCGTCGAGCGCGCGTTGGAACACGTCCGCGGTCAGGCCGCCCGGAACCTTCACCGGCTGCCCCTGGGAAGCGATCAACAGGTGGGCGAGCGCCTGGCCGGCTGCCGCCTCCCACCGCGGACTCCACGACCAGTAGTGGTTCGGCCCCAGCCGTCCTCCCCACGTGGCGATCGGCTCGAACGGGGGCGTCTTCTCCCCCGTCTCCGCCAGCTCCGCCCAGGAGAGCGGCGCGGCGTGGATACCGTCGACGGGGACGCGGTGCACGACGTCGGAGCCGAGTCGCACCATCTGCCAGAGTGAGCAGTCGTCGACCCTGGTCGCCACGGGAAGGCCGCATGCCTCGCAGGCCATGTTGAGCCCGTCGGCCCCGTCGAGGCCACAGCAGGCACCGCCACGCTTCTCAGGGATCAACCGGGTGCCACGGATGTCACCGGGCGCGATCACATTCGCCCCGGACGTGCCGTCGGACGGGGCGGGGACCGGCGCGTAGATGCCGCGCGCCTCGGCCTCGACCGGGTCGGTCTCGTCCCACCTCCGCCACGGCCCGCCCCAGGGGTCCGGGTCCACGGCAAACGTCCCTGACTCCATGAGCACCGGAAGCTGGGCGCCGTTCCCGTACTTCTGACGGGCGTGGACCGGCAGTGAGACCTGGGACAGCGGAATGGTCAAGTCGGCACCGCATCCCGCACACACGAAGACGAACACATTTCCTCCGGCTGGGAAGCAGACGCATCTTCGCAGCTCACCTGCGGCCGGCCAACATGTTTTCCCGGCCGCTGCGGGAACGGCGCCTGGCACCGTCGCGGAAGGCCAACGCAGCGCGGGCCGGTGCCGGCAGCCGCATCGGATTACGGCATGCGGGTCTCCCGGCCGGTCCGGGCGAGCAGTCCACGGAGGCGAGGCGGGTCACGGGGGCACGGTGGGCAGCACATTCCGTTCGGCCCGGACCAGGTCGCGGTGAGCGTCCGTCGGCACCGCACGGGCGGGTCGAGGAGAACGTCGTCGCGCTCGCCGACCGGGGCGGATGACGCTCGCCGTGGGCGTGGGGGCGCCGACAGCGATCATTCAGGGCTGGCAGATATATCTCGTAGCCCGATATATTCTCGAAGCATGACCAGACAGAATCCGCCCTTGACGGAGCCGCAGTACTTCATCCTTGCCGCACTCCTGGATGGCCCGTTGCACGGTTACGGCATCATCAAGGCGGCCGAGCAGTCCACCGACGGGCGGCTCCGGATCGCGGTCGGAACGCTCTACGGCGCGCTGGAGCGGATGGAGCGGGCAGGGCTGGTGGCCGCCGACCATGAAGAGATCGTGGACGGGCGGGCGCGGCGCTACTACCGGCTCACCGAGGACGGCACCGAGGCGGTCGGCCGGGAGGCGTTGCGGATGCAGCGGGCTGCGGCCGTCGTCATCGGACACGCGCGGGGCGCCGGAGCGGCCCCGGCATGAACCGTCTGCTGCTTGCGGCCTTCCCCGAGCCCTACCGCTCCCGGCAGGGAGAGGAGGTGCTGGGCTGCCTGTCCGAGGCGTACCCCGGCCGCTCCTGGCCCCCGCCCCGGGAAGTCGCCGCCCTGGTGGGCGCCGGGGTGCAGGCCCGCGTCCGTGCCGTCGCCGACGACACGGCCCGGCCGTGGTGGCTGGACGGCATCCATCTGGCCGCCCTGTTCCTCGCCGCCCTGGCTCTGGTTCCGTACTTGCAGGATGTGTGGCACTGGGCCCTGCGCATCGACCCCGGCGAGCACGCCATCGCCTTCCAGTTCTCCGGCTGGTACCCGTGGGCCGCAGGCCCCACGCAGATACGGCTGCTGCCCTACGGGCTGCTCCCGCTGGGCTGCCTGATCGCCCTGCTGCGAGGCAGACCGTGGATCGCGCTGCCGGCGGCGGCAGCCATGATCTGGGCCGGCGCCACGTCCCACGGCCGTACCCTCTTCGGCGACGAGGGCAAGGCGGGCCTCGGCTACTACGGCCTCGGCGCCCCGATCACCGCCCGTGACCTGGTGCTGTCGGGGGTGCTGTGCGCCGCGTGCGCCGTGCTGGCGTTCGGCCGTCCCAGCCGTCTGCGACGCCGCTCGTACCGTTGGCTGGCCCCCGTCGTCCTCGCCATGTTCGTGGCCGGGGGCCTGCACATCATCGCCGTCAGTCCGGCTTTCCAGCGCGGACTGTTCGTCCTCGAAGCCACCGCGCTGATCGCCGCGTGGGTGGCGACGGCCGCCACCGGCGACCACCGGTGGCTGATCCCCGTCGCGGCGTTCGCACTCGTCCGCGTGCAGGCGATCGTCGTCCGGCCGGACGCGTTCATGCAGTCCTTTCCGGAGCTGGTCGTCCTCATCCTGCTGATCGCTCCCCTCCCCGCCCTGGCGATCGCCGCCCAGCGCCGACAGAGGCAGGCGTTCGCCGAATAGGCGCGGCCCCGGTGCGCCCGCCCGGCCCGGCGGCCCATGTCGTGCCGGAAGGCGAGCCGGACCGAACCCCCCGACAGAAGAAACAGAAACGATGACTCAGCACGATCGTCCGTCCCCGCCCGCGCACCGTCCGGTGGCCTCAGGAACGGCCCCCCGGGCCCCCGAGGCCCCCGGCGCCCCCCGCCCGTCGCGTACGACACGGCCGTGGATGCCGGCTCTGCTGTACACCCTGGGGTTTCTGACGGTGTACCTGCTCGCCATCTGCACCCCGTGGGGGCAACGGGCTGAGAACGCCCTGTTTCATCTCAGTACGCGGGGGAGCGAAGAAGCATGGATCTACCCCCTGTCAGGAGCGGCCTACGGCTCGACGCCCCTGCCGCCGATGGAATTGAGCGCCAAACCCACCCTGATGGTGGGCCTGGCCGTCATCGTGGTCCTCACCCTGGTGCGGCGGTGCTGGTGGCAGGGGGGCGCGGCGCTCGGGGTCGTCATTCTCACGACCGGAGGCAAGGAGGTGCTCAAATCGACCCTCCTGCCCCGCCCCGATCTGGTGGGCGCACCGGAGAATCTCCTTGATCAAGGTTTTCCCAGCGGGCACACGGCCATCCCCGCCGCGCTGACCCTAGCTGCCGCCCTCCTGGCTTCCCCCCGCGTCCGCCCCTACGTCGCCATGGTCGGGGTGCTGTGGCTCGCCTGTATCGCCGCCGCCAGTTCGGCCATGGGCGGCCACCGGCCCAGCGAAGTGGTGGGAGCCGCACTGCTGGCCTGTGCCTGTTACGGCCTCGCGACCTGGCTGCTGCCACCGGCCGCCGTGCCAGGTCCCACGCGAACTCCCCGTGCGCTGCCCGCCATCGCCCTGACGCCGGCACTGGCCGTCGCCCTCGCCTCCGGCGCACGGAACGACTCCCTCATCAGGTCATCGGCCTCCGCGGCGGCGGCCTTCATATGCGCGGCCCTGGTCTGGTACGCCGCAGTCGGGCGACCCGCACGCACCGCGCGCCGCACACGCCCCGCACGAGACTGACCGTCCGGCCGGTCCGGCGGCCGGCTCCGTCGTACCGAGGAGCGGCGTCACCGGGGATCGAGCCCGTCATAGGGGTGCTGGGCGTCCCGTCGCCGCTGCGCCAGGACCCTGTCCACCGCGTCGGACACCCGGCTCGCCCGCTTCGCGCGTTCTTCCTCCCTGCGGGCATCCCTGCGCCGCATCGCGGCCAGGTCCCGCCGGGCGCGACGCACTGCCGCCGCCCGCCACGTGGTCAACGGCCACCACAGCAGCGCGGTCGGGTGCGCGGCGGTCCCCGGTTCGGTTCCCAGGCTCACCCACACATCCCGTGTGTACCCCTTGACCTGCCCTGCTTCCTCCAGGTCCCGCAGCAGGCCGAGCACTGCCTCCACCTCGACGCACTCCCCCTCGGCGTCGAACTCGGTCAGGCGACCCCGCACGCGGACGCGTCGCGCGTCCACGGCTTCGGCGATCACCTCCGGGGACGACGGGCATTCCAACGACGCCACCGCTGCCAGGACTTCCCGCCTGTTCGTGTCCAACGCCCGACCTCCCGGTTCCGCGCGATCCGACCCGCCCGCCCAATCTCTCATCCGGTTCTGAAGAGAAGGCGTACGGGCTCCGTCCCCAGCCATGACATGGGGGGCGTGGCCCCGGGTACGGGCGTGGGCCCGGATCACGGATGATCCGGGCCCACGGTCGTACGGAACGTACGAGGTCCTGCCGCTCGGGCGTCAGCTCTGCGCGGGGGACGCGTTCTGGTCGGCCGGCTCGGCGGCCGGGGCCGGCTGGGCCTCGGCGCGCTCGCGCATCTTGCGGACCAGCTCCTGCTTCTTGTCCTCGGCGACCTTGCGGTCGGCCTCGCGCACGGAGCCCGCGCCCTGCTGTTCGGCGCGGGACAGCTTCTTGCGCTGTCCGCCGACGCCGAGGAGGTTGTTGCGGCTCTTGGCCATGGTGTTCTCCCGTGGGGAAGGTGAAGTGAGTCAGGACAGGTGATCGGGTCCGGTCACGCCGGTCCCGGGCCGCGGCGGGGTGTGCGCACCCGCCGCGCTCTCACTCGTAGATCTGGAAGAACGAAGACATGCGGAAACCGTACCCCGCGTCCCGAGCGCGCCGCACCGATTTTTCCGGCCGCGGGCTCCGGGCCCGGCGTACGGACCCGGCGTACGGACCGGACGTACGACGAGGCCCCCGGCTCCGGAGAGCCGGGGGCCTCACCTGTCGTACGGGGGTCAGCAGCCGAGCAGACGCGAGCCCAGGTACGCCTGGATCTGGTCCAGCGAGACGCGCTCCTGCTTCATGGTGTCGCGCTCGCGCACGGTCACCGCGTTGTCGTCGAGGGTGTCGAAGTCGACGGTGACGCAGAACGGGGTGCCGATCTCGTCCTGACGGCGGTAGCGGCGGCCGATGGCGCCGGCGTCGTCGAACTCGATGTTCCAGTTCTTCCGCAGGTCGGCGGCGAGGCCCTTCGCCTTCGGCGAGAGCTGCTGGTTGCGCGAGAGCGGCAGGACCGCGACCTTGACCGGGGCCAGGCGGTGGTCGAGGCGCATCACGGTGCGCTTCTCCATGACGCCCTTGGCGTTGGGGGCCTCGTCCTCGACGTAGGCGTCGAGCAGGAACGCCAGCATCGCGCGGCCGACACCGGCCGCGGGCTCGATGACGTACGGCGTCCAGCGCTCGTTGGCCTCCTGGTCGTAGTAGACGAGGTCGGTGCCCGACGCCTCGGAGTGCGCCTTGAGGTCGTAGTCGGTGCGGTTGGCCACGCCCTCCAGCTCGCCCCACTCGCTGCCGCCGAAGCGGAAGCGGTACTCGATGTCCGCGGTGCGCTTGGAGTAGTGGGAGAGCTTCTCCTTCGGGTGCTCGAACCAGCGCATGTTCTCCTCGCGCATGCCGAGGTCCGTGTACCAGTTCCAGCGCTGGTCCATCCAGTACTGCTGCCACTCCTCGTCCTCGCCCGGCTTGACGAAGAACTCCATCTCCATCTGCTCGAACTCACGGGTCCGGAAGATGAAGTTGCCCGGAGTGATCTCGTTCCGGAAGGACTTGCCCATCTGCGCGATGCCGAACGGCGGCTTCTTGCGCGAGGTCTGCTGCACCTGGCCGAAGTTGGTGAAGATGCCCTGGGCGGTCTCGGGGCGCAGGTAGGCGACGGAGCCGGAGTCCTGGGTCGGGCCGAGGTGGGTGGAGAGCAGGCCCGAGAACTGCTTGGGCTCGGTGAAGGTGCCCTTGTTGCCGCAGTTGGGGCAGTTGAGGTCGGCGAGGCCGTTGACCGGCGGCTTGCCGTGCTTCTCCTCGTACGCCTCCTCCAGGTGGTCGGCGCGGTAGCGCTTGTGGCAGGAGGTGCACTCGGTCAGCGGGTCCGAGAAGGTGGCGACGTGGCCGGAGGCGACCCAGACCTCGGGGGCGAGGATGACCGACGAGTCGATGCCGACCACGTCCTCGCGCGCGGTGACCATGTAGCGCCACCACTGGCGCTTCAGGTTCTCCTTCATCTCGACGCCCAGCGGCCCGTAGTCCCAGGCGGCCTTCTGGCCGCCGTAGATCTCGCTGCAGGGGTAGACGAAGCCACGGCGCTTGCTCAGGCTGACGATGGTGTCGATCTTGTCGGCGGCCACGGTGCTCTCTTCATACGACGATGACGAACGGCGAATGGCTCAGGTTACCGGCGGCCGCACCCCCCGGATCAAATCGGTGGGGGCATACGGAGCCTCCCGGCCACCACCTCGTGATCTTCCGGGCATCTCATCAGCCTTGTTGACAATCGTTTCCACTTTTGTTGAAAATGACTGTCATGAACGTACGCCGCCTCATACCCACCACCGCCGTCGCCGGAGCAGTCGTCCTCGGCCTGACCGCTCTCTCCGCCTGCTCCACCTCCGACGCGGCGGACGGGGGCGACGGCGACAAGCTGAAGGTGACCGCGTCGTTCTACCCGATGCAGTTCCTGGCCGAGAAGATCGGCGGCGAGCACGTCGCGGTCACCAGCCTCACCAAGCCGGGCGTCGAGCCGCACGACCTGGAGCTCACCCCGCGCCAGATCGGCTCCATCAGCGAGTCCGACTACGTCCTGTACCTCAAGGGCATCCAGCCCGTCGTGGACGACGCGATCAAGCAGTCCGGTGTCAAGAACACCGTCGACGCCGCGACCCTCACCACGCTGGAGAACCACGGCTCCGAGGTCAGCGGCCACGACCACGGCCACGAGGGCGAGGAGGAGCCCGCCGGCGAGCACGCCGACGAGCACGGCCACGAGGACGAGCACGGCCACGAGGGCGAGCACGGCCACGAGGGCGAGGAAGGCCACGGGGAGCACTCCGAGGGCGACGGACACAACCACGGCGAGGAGGGCGGCGCCGACCCGCACATCTGGCTCGACCCGGTGAAGTACGCCGAGGTCGCCAAGGGCGTCGGGAAGTCCCTGGAGAAGGCCGACCCCGACCACGCCGCCGACTACAAGAAGAACACCGACGCCCTGGTCGCCGAGCTGGGCGAGCTGAACACGGCGTACGCCACCGGGCTGAAGAGCACCGCCACGAAGACCTTCATCACCACCCACTCCGCCTTCGGCTACCTCGCCGAGCGCTACGGACTCACCCAGCAGGGCATCGCGGGCATCGACCCCGAGGCCGAGCCGAGCCCGGCGCGCATCCAGGAGATCCACACCATCGCGGAGAAGGAGAAGGCCACCACGGTCTTCTTCGAGACGCTGGCCAGCGACCGGACTGCGAAGACCCTCGCGAAGGACACCGGCCTGAAGACCGGCGTCCTGGACCCGCTGGAGGGAATCACGGACCGGTCCCAGGGCGCTGACTACATCGAGGTCATGGAGTCCAACCTCACCGCGCTGAAGAAGGCCCTCGGCGCGAAGTGACCCGCACCACCCGCACCACCACCGGATCGGAGGCGCTCGTGCCGGAGCGTGAGAGCACCCCCCGCGAGAAGGCCCACGAGGCCCTCCAGGAGCCCGTCATAGCCCTGCGCGGCGCCACGGCCACCCTCGGCGCGCGCCCCGTGCTGCGCGGCGTGGACCTGGCCGTGCACCGCGGCGAGGTCGTCGCCCTGCTGGGCGCCAACGGCTCCGGCAAGTCCACCGCCGTACGGTCGGTCATCGGGCAGGTCCCGCTGACCGGCGGCGGTGTGGAGCTGTTCGGCACCGAGCTGCGCCGCTTCCGCCGGTGGGACCGGATCGGCTACGTCCCGCAGCGCACCACGGCGGCGGGCGGCGTGCCCGCCACGGTCCGCGAGGTCGTCGCCTCCGGTCGGCTGTCCCGTACGGGGCTGCGGTGGCCGGGGAAGGCGGACCGGGCGGCCGTGGACCGCGCCATCGAGCTGGTGGGGCTGGCCGACCGCGCCAAGGACTCCGTGAACGCCCTGTCGGGCGGCCAGCACCAGCGGGTCCTGATCGCCCGCGCCCTGGCCTCCGAGCCGGAGGTGCTGATCATGGACGAGCCGATGGCGGGGGTGGACCTCGCCAGCCAGGAGATCCTCGCCTCGACCCTGCGGCAGCAGGTGGCCGAGGGCGCGTCCGTGCTGCTGGTGCTGCACGAGCTGGGCCCGCTGGAGCCCCTGATCGACCGGGCGGTCGTCCTGCGCGACGGCTGCGTGACGCACGACGGGCCGCCGCCCGAGGCGGTCGGCCAGCACGCCCTGCCCGGCCACGACCACGTACACCCCCACGCGGCCGCCGAGCCCGTACGGACGGGACTGCTGACCTGATGCTCCTCGAATTCCTCAACCCCCCCTTCATGCAGCGGGCGCTCATCGCGGCCGTGCTGGTCGGCGTCACCGCGCCCGCCATCGGCATCTTCCTGGTGCAGCGGCGGCAGGCCCTGATGGGCGACGGCATCGGGCACATCGCGATGACCGGCGTCGGCCTCGGCTTCCTGCTCTCCACCAGCCCCGTCTGGATGGCGACCGCCGTCGCGGTGGCCGGCGCCGTCGTGATGGAGCTGATCCGCTGGTACGGGCACACGCGCGGCGACCTCGCCCTGGCGATGCTGTTCTACGGCGGCATGGCGGGCGGCGTCATGCTGATCAACCTCTCCGACTCGGGCTCCAACGCCAATCTGACCTCGTACCTCTTCGGCTCGCTCGCCACCGTCTCCGAGTCGGACGTCGTCGCGATCTGCGTCCTGGCGGCCTTCGTGGTGCTGGTCACCGTGGGGCTGCGGCGGCAGTTGTTCGCGGTCAGCCAGGACGAGGAGTTCGCCCGGGTCTCCGGGCTGCCGGTGCGGGTGCTGAACCTGCTGATCGCCGTCACCGCCGCCGTGACCGTGACCGTCGCGATGCGCGTCGTCGGCCTGCTGCTGGTCAGCGCGCTGATGGTGGTGCCGGTGGCGGCCGCCCAGCAGATCACCCGGTCCTTCAAGGTCACCTTCGTGCTGTCCGTGGTGATCGGCACCGCCGTCACCCTCACCGGCACCGTCACCTCGTACTACCAGGACGTTCCGCCGGGAGCGACGATCGTGCTGCTGGCCATCGCGGTGTTCGTCGCGCTGACCGCCCTCGCCGCCCCGCTCGCGCGGCGCCGGGCGCGGGCGACCGAGGCCAAGGGCGCCGCGTGCACCCTGGAGGTGCCGCCGGCCCGCCGGGACCGGGACGACGTACGGGTGTGACGCCTGTGACGGGTCCGGGAGGCGCGCCCGGGACGGGGTCGCACCGTACGCGTTCGCCGGGGGCGGCCGGCCGGGCTGGCACAATGGCCCGACACATGTACGGGCGACACGAGGAGGCAGCTGTGGCCACGGCGCCGATCAGTGGCACGAACGCGGCCCCGGTACGCGGCCGGTCCACCCGGCAGCGGGCGGCGGTGGCGGCGGCGCTCGACGAGGTCGACGAATTCCGCAGCGCCCAGGAGCTGCACGACGTCCTCAAGCACCGCGGTGACTCCGTGGGCCTGACCACGGTCTACCGGACCCTGCAGTCCCTCGCCGACGCGGGTGAGGTCGACGTCCTGCGCACCACCGAGGGCGAGGCCGTCTACCGGCGGTGCTCGACCGGCGACCACCACCACCATCTGGTCTGCCGCCTCTGCGGCAAGGCGGTGGAGGTCGAGGGCCCGGCCGTCGAGCAGTGGGCCGAGGCGATCGCCGCCCAGCACGGCTATGTGAACGTCGCGCACACCGTCGAGATCTTCGGCACCTGCGCGGAGTGCGCCGCGGCCAAGGCGTAGCCGAACGGACGGAGAAGGGGCGGGGCCCGGGGGGGGCCCCCCCCCCCGCCCCCCCCCCCCCGGGGGGCGGGGGGGGGGGGGGCGGGGCCCCCGCCCCTTCCGGCGTCATTTCTTGAGGGAGTCCGCGGCCTCCGCCGCCTCCGCCCCGCCGAAGCGGCGGTCGCGCTGGGCGTACTCCAGGCAGGCCCGCCACAGGTCCCGGCGGTCGAAGTCCGGCCAGAGGACGTCCTGGAAGACCATCTCCGCGTACGCGCTCTGCCAGATCAGGTAGTTCGAGGTGCGCTGCTCCCCGCTGGGGCGCACGAAGAGGTCCACATCCGGCATGTCCGGGTAGTAGATGTACTTCTGGAACGTCTTCTCGTTGACCTTCGACGGGTCCAGCCTCCCCGCCGCCACGTCCTGCGCGATGCGCTGCGCGGCGTCCGCGATCTCGGCGCGGCCGCCGTAGTTGACGCAGAAGTACAGCGTCATCGCGTCGTTGCCCTCGGTCTGCTCCTGGGCGACCTGGAGCTCCTGGACGACGGACTTCCACAGCTTGGGCATGCGGCCCACCCAGCGGATGCGGATGCCCAGTTCGTCCATCTCGTCGCGGCGGCGGCGGATCACGTCGCGGTTGAAGTTCATCAGGAACTTCACCTCCTCCGGCGAGCGCTTCCAGTTCTCGGTGGAGAAGGCGTACAGGGAGAGGTTCTTCACGCCCATCTCGATGCAGCCCTTGAGCACGTCCATGACGACGCCCTCGCCGACCTTGTGGCCCTCGGTGCGGGGCAGCCCCCGCTCCTTGGCCCAGCGGCCGTTGCCGTCCATCACGACGGCGACGTGCTGCGGCACCAGCTCTCCGGGGATCTTCGGAGGCGTCGCGCCCGAGGGGTGCGGCTCGGGGGTCTTGTACATGCGCCGGTTACGGCCGCCGAGGATCCCGCGTACTGCCATGAGCTTCTCAGTCTCCCTGTGTCACTTCTCTACGTACCGCAGCGAGCGCAGGCCGCGCTCCAGATGCCAGTGCAGATAGGCGGACACCAGCCCGCTCCCCTCCCTGACATGACGCGCCTCGCACGCGTCCGCCGTCGCCCAGTCGCCGCTGAGCAGCGCGCTCAGCAGTTCCAGGGCCTGTGCCGAGGGTACGACGCTCCCGGGGACCCGGCAGTCACCGCAGACGACGCCCCCCGCCCCGACGGAGAAGAACCGGTTCGGGCCGGGCATTCCGCATCTGGCGCAGTCCTCGAAGCTGGGCGCGTACCCGTTCACCGCGAGCGAGCGCAGCAGGAACGCGTCCAGGATCAGGTGGGGGGCGTGCTCGCCCCGGGCGAGGGTCCGCAGGCCGCCGACGAGCAGCAGGTACTGCTGGACGGCCGGTTCGCCCTCGTGGTCGGTGAACCGTTCGGCGGTCTCCAGCATCGCGGTGCCGGCGGTGTAGCGGGCGTAGTCCGCGACGATCCCGCCGCCGTAGGGGGCGATCGTCTCGCTCTGGGTGCAGAGCGGCAGCCCGCGGCCGACCAGCTCGCTGCCGCGGGCGAAGAACTGCACGTCCACGTGGGAGAACGGCTCCAGGCGGGCGCCGAACTTGGACTTGGTGCGGCGCACCCCGCGGGCGACGGCGCGGACCCGGCCGTGGCCGCGGGTCAGGATCGTGATGATCCGGTCGGCCTCGCCCAGTTTCTGCGTACGCAGCACGATGCCGTCGTCCCGGAACAAGCTCATACGACCATTGTCGCCCACCGGGAGCCGGTGGCGGGCGGGCAGTACGGGGAGCGGTGACGAGGGCGTGCGGACGGCAGTACGGGGGCGGTTACGAGGGTGTGCGGGCGGCTGCCGCCAGCAGGCGGGCGACGTCCTCGGCGGGGAGCCGGAGGGCGGTGCCGACCGTCGTGAGGACCTGGCGCTCGGCGGCGCGGTAGGGCCCGTCCGCCAGCGCGATCCGGGCGCCCTGGAGGAGGAGGGACTCGCGGCCGGGGGCGGCCAGGTGCGGGGCGAGGGGGGCCAGCACCTCGTGCAGCTCGATGGCGAGGGTCGGGCCGCACGCCTCGGCGGCCGGGTCGGCGCCGGAGCCGTACCCGGTGTCGGCGGCCAGCACCTCCACGACCGTGTACAGCTGCTCCTGGGTGCAGTCGTCGAGCCCGGCGTCGCGCACGGTGGCGACGGCGGCCTCCAGGACCGTGCGGGAGGTGGTGCCCCCGGCGGCGAGGACGGCCAGGGTGACGGTGTGGACGGCCTCGCGCAGCATCGTCGAGAACCGGGCCGTGGTCGGGTGGTCCAGGGCCTCGGGGGCGCAGCGGGCGAGGCAGGCGGCGCACTCGACGACGGGCTCGGCCTCGCCCCGGCGGGCCAGGGGGACGCCGAGGACGGTGAGGCGGCGGCGTCCGGTGAGCCGGCGGTAGTTGCGGTCTCCCCCGCAGCCGGAGCAGAAGAAGACGCCGTCGCCGACGGTGTCCCAGACGGTGCGAACGCCGCAGAGGACCGGCCTCAGAGCGCGTTGTCCTTTGGCTGACCGCACGTCGCACACCTCCGTAACGCTCCGGCAACATTGCCGTGTGGTGGACGTGATGTTAGCCACATGCGCGACGCGGCGTCAGCCTCTCGGACGTCACAACCCCCGGATATGGCCGAAACCCCGGCCGCCCGAAGCGGGCGGCCGGGGTTTCGACGGGTGCGTGGCGGTGTCAGCGGGTGGCGCGGTTGACGGCGGAGACGACCGCCTTCAGCGAGGCGCGGGTGGTGTTGGCGTCGATGCCGATGCCCCACAGGACCTTGCCGTCGATGGCGCACTCGATGTACGAGGCGGCCTGGGCGCTGGCGCCCTCGCTCATCGTGTGCTCGGTGTAGTCCAGCAGCCGGGCGTCGATGCCGATGGCCTGCAGCGCCTCGAAGAACGCGGAGATCGGGCCGTTGCCGGAACCCGTCAGGACGGTGTCGACGCCGTCCACGACCGCCTCGACGGTCAGGGTGTCGGTGCCGTCGGTGTCGGAGGTGGTCTGGCCGGAGCGCAGCTGGATACGGCCCCAGGCGTTGTCCGCGTTCGGCAGGTACTCGTCCTGGAAGGTGGACCAGATCTGCGTCGGGGTGACCTCGCCGCCCTCGGCGTCGGTCTTGGCCTGAATGATCCGGGAGAACTCGATCTGCATCCGGCGCGGCAGGTCCAGCTTGTGGTCGTTCTTCAGGACGTAGGCGATACCGCCCTTGCCGGACTGCGAGTTGACCCGGATGACGGCCTCGTAGGAGCGGCCCACGTCCTTCGGGTCGATCGGCAGGTACGGCACGGCCCACTCGATGTCGTCGACCGTCTTCCCCCGGGCGGCGGCGTCGGCCTCCATGGCGTCGAACCCCTTCTTGATGGCGTCCTGGTGGGAGCCGGAGAAGGCGGTGTAGACCAGGTCGCCCGCGTAGGGGTGGCGCGGGTGGACCTCCATCTGGTTGCAGTACTCGCTGGTGCGGCGGATCTCGTCGATCTGGGAGAAGTCGATCTGCGGGTCGACGCCCTGGGAGAACAGGTTCATGCCCAGGGTGACCAGGTCGACGTTGCCGGTGCGCTCGCCCTGGCCGAACAGGCAGCCCTCGATGCGGTCGGCGCCGGCCATGATGGCCAGTTCGGCGGCGGCGACGGCGGTGCCCCGGTCGTTGTGCGGGTGGACCGACAGGCAGATGTGCTCGCGGCGGGTCAGGTGGCGGGACATCCACTCGAACCGGTCCGCGTGCGTGGAGGGCGTCGAACGCTCCACGGTGGCGGGCAGGTTGAGGATGATCTCGCGCCTTTCCTCCGGCTGCCACACGTCGCAGACGGCCTCGCAGACCTCCAGGGCGAAGTCCAGCTCGGTGTCGGTGAAGATCTCCGGGCTGTACTGGTAGCCGAAGATCGTCTCGGGGCCCAGGATCTTCTCGGCGTACTCCATGACCAGCCGGGTGCCGTCCACCGCGATCTGCTTGACCTCCTCGCGGGAGCCGCGGAAGACGACGCGGCGGAAGGTCGGGGCGGTGGCGTTGTACAGGTGCACGGTGGCGCGGCGGGCGCCGACCAGCGACTCCACGGTGCGCTCGATCAGCTCCTCGCGGGCCTGGGTCAGGACGGAGATCGTCACGTCCTCGGGGATCGCGCCCTCTTCGATGATGGAGCGCACGAACGCGAAGTCGGTCTCGCCGGAGGACGGGAAGCCGACCTCGATCTCCTTGTAGCCCATCTTCACCAGCAGGTCGAACATCTCGCGCTTGCGGGCCGGGGACATCGGGTCGATCAGCGCCTGGTTGCCGTCGCGCAGGTCGGTGGAGAGCCAACGGGGCGCCACGGTGATCCGGTTGTCCGGCCAGGTGCGGTCGGCGATGTCGACGGCCTCGTAACCGCGGTACTTGTGGACCGGCATCCCGGACGGCTTCTGCAGCTGCGTCGCGTTGGTGACCGGGGTGGGGCGGCCGACGGCGTCGGCGGCGGGGTTCACGGGGCTGGTCATGGCGTAGGGCTCCTCGGGGGTCCGACGTGGGATCGGCCGACGGTGTCGCTGCAGCACCAGACTCCGCGGGGAGGGGGTCGGCCTACGACTACAGGCCCTCGCCGCGGCAGCTAAGGAGAAGCAGCCCGAAACGCATGATGCGACGAGCGTAACCGAGGGTGGCCCGTGGTGTCGGTCCGTATCAGTATGCGGGATCGGGCATCCATGACGGGAAAACAGTGACTCATCACTCCATTTCGTCAATCACCGTCGCAACCGGTGACAGGACGGTGACGGAGTGCCACAGTCGTTGTATGCACCTTCGAACCGACGGCGAGCTCAACCCCGTCTTCTGCACCATCGTTCCGCCCCACCTACTCGACCACCTGTCCCGCTCGGCCGAACCCCGGCTCGCCGTTCCGGCGCGGCGCACGCTGGAGGCCGACGCCCTGCGCCGCGACCGCCGCCGGATCACGGCGCTCGCCGCGACACCGGTCCGGCACACCGCGGGCGCGGTCCCCACCAAGCCCCACCGCACCCTGTACGACTGCGAGAACGGCACCGCGCTGCCGGGCACCAAGGTCCGCGACGAGGGCGACAAGGCCACCTCCGACGCCAGCGTCAACCGCGCCTACGCCGGTCTCGGGGCCACCTTCGAACTGCTGCTCTCGGCGTACGGGCGCAGCTCCATCGACGGCAGGGGCCTGCCGCTGGTCGGCTCCGTGCACTACGGCCAGGAGTACAACAACGCCTTCTTCGACGGCGAGCAGATGGTCTTCGGGGACGGCGACGGCGAGGTCTTCCTCGACTTCACCGTCGCGGTCGACGTCATCGCCCACGAACTGGCCCACGGCCTCACGCAGTACACCGCCAACCTCCGCTACGAGGGCCAGTCCGGCGCCCTCAACGAGTCCGTGTCCGACGTCTTCGGCTCGCTGGTGAAGCAGCACTCGCTGGGCCAGAGCGCCGAGCAGGCGGACTGGCTGATCGGCTCCGGGCTGCTCGCCCCCGGGGTCGAGGGGAAGGCGCTGCGCTCGATGAAGGCCCCGGGCACGGCGTACGACGACGACGTCCTCGGCAAGGACCCGCAGCCCGGCTCCATGGCGGACTACATCGAGACGGAGGAGGACAACGGCGGGGTCCACCTCAACTCCGGCATCCCCAACCGGGCGTTCTACCTCACGGCCACCGCGCTCGGGGGCAACTCCTGGGAGCGCGCCGGGCAGATCTGGTTCGACGTGCTGACCGGCGGCGAGCTGACGGCCGACGCGGACTTCGCGCAGTTCGCCCGGCTGACGGTCGCGGCGGCGGGCGACCGCTTCGGCGAGGCGGACGAGCGGGAGGCGGTCCTCAAGGCGTGGTCCGAGGTGGGCGTCCCCACCCGGGCCTGACCCCGCCCCCGGGGCGGGCGGGCCCCCGGGTCCGTCCGGGGCGGCGCGCCCCGGTCGGCCCCTCCCGGCCGGTCCGCCCCGGTCGATCCGCCCCGCCCCGGCGGGCTCGCCCCGGCGGGGCGCGTGGCCCGGCGGGCGGAGCCGCGTCCTCGTTCCGGCAGTCCGGTTCGGCAGCGCGTCCACGGGCGGGGTTGAACCGCCGCCCGGCCCCCGATAGACAGGACCCCATGCGTATTCAGGTCAGCCGGACCGGCGGCTTCGCCGGCATCGCCCGGCGCGGCGAACTCGACACCGAGGGCCGGGCGGACGCCGCCGCGTGGCGGTCGCTCGTCGAGCAGGCGCTCTCCTCGGCCCGGGACGCCCCGCCCACGGGGACGCCGGACGGGTTCCGGTACGAGATCACGGTCGACGGCGCCACCGTGTACTGCGCTGACCCCGATCTGACCGGGGCGCAGCGCACGCTGGTCTCACGCGTCCTCAAGGAGGGCGCGTGAGACCGGCCCCGGCAGCGGAACGGCGGCGCTAGAAGCCGAGCTTCCGCAGCTGCTTGGGGTCGCGCTGCCAGTCCTTGGCCACCTTCACGTGCAGGTCCAGGTAGACCGGGGTGCCGAGCAGCGCCTCGATGTGCTTGCGGGACTTGGTGCCGACGTCCTTGAGCCGCTTGCCCTTGGGGCCGATGATGATGCCCTTCTGGCTGGGGCGCTCGATGTAGACGTTGGCGTGGATGTCCAGGAGCGGCTTGTCCGCCGGACGGTCCTCGCGGGGCAGCATCTCCTCGACGACGACCGCGATCGAGTGCGGCAGCTCGTCGCGTACGCCCTCCAGCGCCGCCTCGCGGATCAGCTCCGCGACCATGACCATCTCCGGCTCGTCGGTGAGGTCGCCCTCCGGGTAGAGCGGCGGGCTCTCGGGGAGCAGTGGGGCGATGAGGTCCGCCAGCAGGCCGACCTGCTGGTCCGCGACCGCCGAGACGGGGACGATCTCGGCCCACTCGAAGCCCAGCTCCTGTGCGAGCGCGGAGACGGCGAGGAGCTGTTCGGCCAGCGTCTTGGAGTCGACCAGGTCGGTCTTGGTGATGATGGCGATCTTGGGGGTCTTCCTGATCCCCGCCAGCTCCTTGACGATGTACTTGTCGCCGGGGCCGAGCTTCTGGTCGGCGGGCAGGCAGAAGCCGATGACGTCGACCTCGGCCCAGGTGGTGCGCACGACGTCGTTGAGCCGCTCGCCCAGCAGCGTGCGCGGCTTGTGGAGGCCGGGGGTGTCGACCAGGATCAGCTGCGCGTCGTCACGGTGCACGATGCCGCGCACCGTGTGCCGGGTGGTCTGGGGGCGGTTGGAGGTGATCGCCACCTTCTGACCGACCAGAGCGTTCGTGAGGGTGGACTTGCCCGCGTTGGGGCGGCCCACGAAGCAGGCGAAGCCGGCCCGGTGGGGGGAGGTGGTCTCCGCCGGCGGGGCAGCGGATTCGTGGTTCGGTCGAGCGCTCATGGCGCCCATTCTCCCCGATCCCGGTGACGCACTCGCACAGCGGTACGCCGGGACGCGCCGGGGAGCCTGAAGGAGTCGCGTCGAGGGGCGGGACGCGACCCGCCGGAGGGGCGGGCCCGGAAGCGCGGAAGGGGCGGGGCGAACGGCCGCCCCGGCTGCCCTTCAGCCCGCTGTCACGCGGACTCGCACCACTCCGTCCGGGCCCGCGAGCAGCACCGGGGTGTCCGGTCCGCCGAGGTCCCGCACCGCGGCACGGTCGTCGTCGGAGGGCTGCTCCGCGGCCGAGACGACGGCGGCGGCCTCCAGCGAGGTGGCGCCGCTCGCCACCGCCATGGCGACGGCGGTCTGCAGCGCGCTGAGCTTCAACGACTCCAGCGCCACCGTGCCCGCGACGTACGTACGTCCCGTTTCGTCGCGGACGGCCGCGCCCTCGGGCACTCCGTTGCGGGCCCGGGCGCTGCGCGCCAGCGTGACGATCTTGCGGTCCTCGGCGTCGAGGTCGGTGGTGCCGGTGGTGTCGGTCATGGCACGAGCATACGAAGCGGGTGGCGGCCCGCACCGGCCGCCCCGGCCCGGGAGCGGCCCGTACGCCCCGGCCGCGTACCGGCGGCGGAGCACCCGCCGGCACGCGGGCGGGCCCGCTCCTCCCGGGGAGGAGCGGGCCCGTTCCGTACACCTGCGTCAAGGAGGTCCGGCGAAGCCCCGTCCGCGCCCTACGGCCGGTCCAGGCGGAGCCGTTCCGCCTTCGGGAGGCCGGCGACCACCAGGTCGTAGGAGTCCTCGATCAGCTCGCGCAGCAGCCGGTCGGGGACGCCGGAGACGGTGACGGTGTTCCAGTGGCGCTTGTTCATGTGCCAGCCGGGGACGATCGCGGGGTGCGTCCCGCGCAGCCGGACCGCCTCGTCGGGATCGCACTTGAGGTTGACCGTGAGCGGCCGGGCGTCCAGCGCGGTGAGGGCGAACATCTTGCCGCACACCTTGAAGACCGAGGTCTCGGGGCCGAACGGGAACTCCTCCGCGCTCGCGTTGAACCCCAGGCAGAAGGCCCGCAGCCGCTCCGGCGTCATTCCGCTTCCTTCTCCTCGGACTCGGCGGGCTCGGGCTCCACGAGCACCGTGACGATCTTGTTGCGGCGGCCGGCCGGGGACTCCGCGGTGAGCCGGAGCCGGCGTCCGTCGGGGAGTTCGACGGCGGCCGACGCCCCGGCGATCGGAACCCGGCCGAGCGCCTTGGCGAGCAGTCCGCCGACGGTCTCCACGTCCTCGTCGTCGTACTCGTCGAGTCCGAAGAGGTCGCCGAGGTCCCCGATGTCGAGGCGGGCGGTGACCCGGTAGCAGCCATTCTCCAGCTCCTGGACGGGCGGCAGCTCCCGGTCGTACTCGTCGGTGATTTCGCCGACGATCTCCTCCAGGATGTCCTCGATGGTGACGATGCCCGCCGTGCCGCCGTACTCGTCGATGACGACCGCGACGTGGCTGCGGTCCTGCTGCATCTCGCGCAGCAGGTCGCCGGCGTTCTTGGTGTCGGGGACGAAGGCGGCGGGACGCATCGCGGTGGAGACCGGGTCGGACTCGGACTCGCGGTTGATGTGCGTCTTGCGGACCAGGTCCTTGAGGTAGACGATCCCGACGACGTCGTCCTCGTTCTCGCCGGTGACCGGTATCCGGGAGAAGCCGGAGCGCAGGGCGAGGGTGAGGGCCTGGCGGATCGTCTTGAACCGCTCGATGCAGACGAGGTCGGTACGGGGCACCATGACCTCGCGGACCAGGGTGTCGCCCAGTTCGAAGACGGAGTGCACCATGCGGCGCTCGTCGTCCTCGATGAGCGACTCCGCCTCGGCCAGGTCGACCATGGCCCGCAGTTCGGCCTCGCTGGCGAACGGGCCCTTGCGGAACCCCTTGCCCGGGGTCAGCGCGTTGCCGACGAGGATCAGCAGCTGGGGGATCGGCCCCATGATCCGGGCCAGCGGCAGCAGGACGTACGCCGCCGCCGTGGCCGTGTTCAGCGGGTGCTGGCGGCCGATGGTGCGCGGGGAGACGCCGATGGCGACGTAGCTCACCAGGACCATGACGCCCATCGCGACGGCCAGCGCCTCCCAGGTCTCGGGGAGCGCCTGGAGGCAGGCGTAGGTGACGAGGACCCCGGCCGACATCTCGCAGGCCACCCGCACCAGCAGGGCGACGTTGAGGTAGCGGGTCGGGTCGGCGGCGATCTGCGCCAGCTTCGCGCTGCCGCGCCGGCCGGAGCGGACGGCCTCCTCCGCCCGGAAGCTGGAGGTGCGGGCGATCCCGGCCTCCGCGCAGGCGGCGAGCCAGCCGACGACGACCAGCAGGACCACGCCGACGATCAGGGGCGCGCTCACGAGACGGTGGGGGCGGGGGACGGACCGGTGAGGCCCCGCTCGCCGCGCCAGCCGTCCACGATGGCGGCCTGGAGGCCGAACATCTCGGCCTTCTCGTCCGGCTCCTCGTGGTCGTACCCCAGGAGGTGCAGCACCCCGTGGACGGTCAGGAGCTGGAGCTCCTCGTCCATGGAGTGCTGCGTCGGGGCCTCCTCGCCCTGCCTCTTGGCGACCTCGGGGCAGAGCACGATGTCGCCCAGGAGCCCCTGCGGGGGCTCCTGGTCGTCCTTGGCCGGCGGACGCAGCTCGTCCATCGGGAAGGACATGACATCGGTGGGACCGGGGAGGTCCATCCACTGGATGTGCAGCTGCTCCATGGCGTCGGTGTCCACCACGATCACCGAGAGCTCGGACAGCGGGTGGATCCGCATCCGGGCCAGTGCGTAGCGGGCGATGTCGAGGATCGCCTGCTCGTCGACCTCGGTTCCGGACTCGTTGTTGACGTCGATCGACATGGTGCGCTGCGACTACTTCCCTTTTCGGCGGTCGCGCCGGCCGTCTTCGCGGCCGTCCGCCTGACCGTCTCGTTGACCGTTGCGGCTGTCGTACTTCTCGTACGCGTCGACGATACGGCCGACGAGCTTGTGCCGGACGACATCCTGGGAGCTGAGCCGGGAGAAGTGCACGTCCTCCACGTCCTCCAGGATCTCCTGGACCTGCCGCAGCCCGCTCTTGGTGCCGCTCGGCAGGTCGACCTGGGTGACGTCGCCGGTGATGACGATCTTGGAGTCGAAGCCGAGGCGGGTGAGGAACATCTTCATCTGCTCGGCGCTGGTGTTCTGCGCCTCGTCCAGGATGATGAAGGCGTCATTGAGGGTCCGGCCCCGCATGTACGCCAGCGGCGCGACCTCGATCGTGCCCGCCGCCATCAGCCGCGGGATCGAGTCGGGGTCGAGCATGTCGTGCAGGGCGTCGTAGAGCGGGCGCAGATACGGGTCGATCTTGTCGAACAGGGTGCCCGGCAGGAAGCCGAGCCGCTCCCCCGCCTCGACCGCCGGCCGGGTCAGGATGATCCGGCTGACCTGCTTGGCCTGGAGGGCCTGGACGGCCTTGGCCATGGCGAGGTAGGTCTTGCCCGTACCGGCGGGGCCGATGCCGAACACGATCGTGTGCTGGTCGATCGCGTCCACGTACCGCTTCTGGTTGAGCGTCTTGGGGCGGATGGTACGGCCGCGATTGGAGAGGATGTTCTGTGTGAGCACCTCGGCGGGCGTCTCGCCCTGAGGGTCGCCCTGTCCGTCGCCGGCCGCCCTGAGCATGGCGATCGACCGTTCCACTGCGTCCTCCGTCATCGGCGCTCCGGTGCGGAGCACGAGCATCATCTCGTCGAACAGGCGTTGGATGAGGGCGACGTCGGCGGCCTCGCCCGTGGCACTGATCTCGTTGCCCCGGACATGGATGTCGGCTGCCGGGAAAGCCTCTTCGATCACGCGCAACAGCGAGTCGCCCGATCCGAGGAGCATCACCATGGGGTGTGCGGCCGGGATCCTGATCTGGGCACGCGCCTGCGGCTGTGTGGGTGACTGAGTCATGGGCCGGCCCTATGGCCTGCGCATACCTCCCGTTGCAGGGTTCTCGCCGTTCGACAACCTCTGGACTACCCAGCGTACGACCTGACGGTGACAACGCAGAGCGCTTTTACCGTGCGTGTGTGCGAGCCGGCCGGGTTCCGGGCGGGCGGCCCGGCCGACGCCACGGGCGGGCGCCGGCCGGGGCCGGTCACTGGCGGAAGCCGATCGTGGGGACCGCGCGCCGCAGCGGCCAGGCGCGGGCCGTGGCGGGCAGCAGGTCGTCCAGGAAGGCGTAGCGCTCCAGAGCGGCGGGGTTCTGGCGGTCGCAGGTGCGGACCAGCTGCCACCAGGCGGCGATCTCGGCCCAACCGGGTGCGGAGAGCGAGCCGCCGAACTCCTGGACGGAGAGGGCGGCGGTGAGCCCCGCGAACGCGAGCCGGTCGGCGAGCGGCCAGTCGGCGAGGGTGCCGGTCACGAAGCCGGCGACGAAGACGTCCCCCGCGCCGGTCGGGTCCAGCGCCTCCACCTCGATGGCGGGCACCTCGGCGGCGGCCCCGGTACGCCCGTCCACGGCGTACGCGCCCTCGGCGCCCAGGGTGACCACGGCGAGCGGGACGCGTTCGGCCAGCGCGTGGGCGGCGGCGCGCGGGCAGTCGGTGCGGGTGTAGCGCATCGCCTCCTCCGCGTTGGGCAGGAACGCCTCGCAGTGCGCCAGGTCGGGCAGGGCGTCCAGGTCCCAGCGGCCGGTCTCGTCCCAGCCGACGTCGGCGAAGATCAGCGCCCCGTTGCGGGCGGCGGCGGCCACCCAGGGCTCGCTGCGGCCCGGCGCGAGCGAGGCGATGGCGGCGCGGGCGCGCGGCGGGCAGTGCGGGAAGACCGGGGGGCGCCCGGCGGCGGGCCCGGCGGCCGTCGTGGTCGCGGCGGGGGCCGTGGCCCCCGGGGCGCCGGGGCCCGGGGGCCCGGGGGGAGGGGGCGCCTCGTGGCCGTGCGAGACCATCGTGCGCTCGCCCTCGTACGCCATGGAGACGGTGACCGGGGAGTGCCAGCCGGGGACGGTGTGCGACATCGACAGGTCGATCCCCTCCCCCTGTTCGAGGGCGTCCCAGCAGTACGTCCCGTAGTGGTCGTCCCCGAAGGCGGCGGCGAGGGAGGTGTGCAGGCCGAGGCGGGCCAGCGCGGTGGCCATGTTGGCGACGCCCCCGGGGCTGGAGCCCATCCCCCGGGCCCAGGACTCGGTCCCGCGCACCGGGGCGCTGTCGAGGCCGGTGAAGATGATGTCGAGGAAGACCGTGCCGGTCAGGAAGACGTCGCAGGCGGGGTCGCGGGGGGCGCGCAGCGCCAGCAGCGGGTCGATGCCCGGAGTCTCTGTGCTCACCGTGGGCTCCCGGATTCGTGCGCCGGATCTCGGCTCGATCCGGACCGTGTGAGGTGCGGATCGGGAGGTGATCCGGACCGGGTGGGGTGCGGCCAGTCTGCCCGATCCGGCGAGGGGAACACGCTGTTCGAGCCCAGGTGTTCGCAGCACGCCTGACCTGCACAAACATGCGCTAATACCCACCCTGACCCCGCATAAACACATAAGTGAGTCAGATCACAGCGGGGCGGCTTCCGGGGGGCGGGAAGCGCTTGATACAAATTGCCCCGCGAGCACCTTCGGGCGCCTTGTCCGACGAGAGCCGCGATCTCCCGGCATATCGCCTTACCTCCGCAGCACCCCCCTGCCTTCTCCCCGTACCCCCTGCTTCGCCGTGCCGTGCCGCAGTACCTCTCCCCTCCCCTCCCCCTGCCTGCTCAGGCATGTCTTCAGGAACGCCCATGTCCTCGCGCCCTGGCGCCGTGTGGCCCCTGGTGGCCGTGTTCACCGCCGGTTACCTCGCCTCCTACCTCCTGCCCACCCTCGTCGGGCGGCTCAGCGCCCAGCTCGGACTGGCTCCCGCCCAGGCGGGGCTGGTCGGCAGCGCCCTGCTGCTCAGCTCGGCCGGAGCCGGCTTCGCCCTGGCGGGCCGGGTCGAGCGGTACGGTCCCCGCGCCTCCGCCCGCGCCGGACTGGTGCTGGCCGCCCTCGGATACGGCTTCGCCGCCCTCGCCGGGTCCGTACCGCTGGTGGTGCTCGGCGTGGTGGTCGGCGGCCTCGGATCGGGCACGGCGACCGCGGTCGCCGCCGCCGGGACCGCCGCCCGCCCCGATCCGCACCGGACCTCCTCGCTCGGGCTGCTCACCGTCTCCGCCACGGCGGGCGTGCTCTACCTGACCGTCCCCCACCTCGGCGGCGGCCACCGGCTCCCGTTCGCCGCGATCGCCGCAGTGGCCCTGCTCGTCTGGCCCGCGACCTCGCGGCTCGGCGGGGCGACGGCGGCGCAGGGCAGCGCGTCGCCGGTCACCGGCCGGCTGCCGCACCGCCGCTCCGGGCTCGTCCTGGCGGGCGGCATGCTCGTCTGGTCCATGGCGCAGAACGCGCTGTGGGGCGTGAGCGGCCGCATCGGGGCGGTCCAGGCGGGGCTGTCCGAGGTGACGGTCGGCGCGGTGTTCGCCGCCGCCCTCGGCGCGGGGCTGCTCGGGGTGGCGGGGGCCGGGCTGCTCGGCGGGCGGCTCGGGCGGGCGGTGCCCATCGGGCTGGGCACGGTGATCATCGCCGGAAGCATCGTGCTCAGCTCCTCGGCCCGGGACCTCGGGTCGTTCGCGACCGGCGAGATCCTGTGGAACACCGTCTACCCGGTGGTCCTGTCCTACCTGATCGGGCTGGCCGCCTCCCTGGACGTACGCGGTCGCTGGGCGGTGCTGGCGGGCTCGGCCTCCTCGGTGGGGGTGGCCTGCGGCCCGCTGCTGGGCAGCGTGCTCTCCGAGGAGGCCGGATATCCGGCGATGGGCCTGATCCTGGGGGCGGCCACGCTGCTGGTCGCCGCCCCGGTGACCGCCGTGGCGCTGCACACCGGCGGCCGTCCGCTGGTGCCCGGTTCGGTGCGCCGCCGCGGTGGCGCCCCGGCCGCCCTGCTGGCCGCCACCGCCACCGGCAGCCTGCCCGGCGCGGTGCCGAAGCTCGGCGCACCGGAGCAGCCCGTCACGGAGCTGCGGGTACCGGCGCTGCGGCGCGGACGGCTGGTGCGCAGCGCGGTCCGGACGGCCGGTCCGGACGGCGCGTCCGGCCAGGGGAACGGCTGACCGCGAACCGGCCGGGCTCGGCGGGCCCGGCGGGCCCGGCCGGACGCGCCGCTCCTCGGACCGCCCCTGTTCAGTCGAACGTGTACGCCTCGACCTCGGCCAGGTAGCGCGCCCGGCGCTCCTCGTCGTGGTCGAGGAAGGCCGCCTCGAACGAGTTGCGGGCCAGGGTGCGCAGCTGCTCGGGGCCGAGGGCGAGCGCGTCGCGGACGGCGTCGAAGTTGTCCCCGGCGTAACCGCCGAAGTAGGCGGGGTCGTCGGAGTTCACCGTGCAGTGGAGTCCGGCGGCCAGCATCGCCGGCAGCGGGTGGTCGGCGAGCCGGTCGACGGCGCGCAGCCGCACGTTGGAGAGCGGGCAGAGCGTGAGCGGCACCCGGTCGGCGACCAGCCGCGCCACCAGCTCCGGGTCCTCCAGGCAGCGCAGCCCGTGGTCGATGCGCTCGACGCCGAGGACGTCCAGGGCCTCCCGGATGTACTCCGGCGGGCCCTCCTCCCCCGCGTGGGCGACCTTGCGCAGGCCGAGCGCGGTGGCCGCCTCGTACACCTCGCGGAACTTGGCGGGCGGGTGGCCGACCTCGGCGGAGTCCAGGCCGATCGCGCTGATCCGGTGCAGGTACGGCTTGGCCGCGTCGAGGGTGCCGAGGGCCGATTCGGCGGACAGGTCGCGCAGGAAGCACATGATGAGCCGGGTGGAGACGCCGTGGGTCTCCTCGCTGCGCTCCAGCGCCCGGCCGAGCCCCTCCACGACCGTGCCGATCGGGACGCCCCGCGCGGTGTGGGCCTGCGGGTCGAAGAAGATCTCGGCGTGGCGGACGCCCTGGGCGGCGGCGCGGGCGAGGTAGGCGTCGACGAGTTCGGCGAAGTCCTCCTCGGTGCGCAGGACGGCCATCAGCGCGTAGTAGAGGTCCAGGAAGGACTGGAGGTCGTCGAACTCGTAGGCGGCGCGCAGTTCGTCCGTGGTGGCGTACGGAAGGGCCACCCCGTTGCGCTCGGCGAGGGCGAAGGCCAGTTCGGGTTCGAGGGTGCCCTCGATGTGGAGGTGGAGTTCTGCCTTGGGGAGGTGCACGGTGTCTCGCAAACGGTGGTGCTGGTGGGGTCAGTGGTGCCGGGTGGGGACCGGGACGCGGATCAGGTCCTCGGCGACGGTGAGTCCGCCGTCGAACCCGGCGGCGCGGGCCTGGGCCTCGAACAGCTCCGGGTAGCCGTAGCGCTGGGAGAAGTGGGTCAGCACCAGGTGGCGTACGCCCGCCTCCTTCGCGACGCGGGCGGCCTGTCCGGCGGTGAGGTGGCCGTGGTCGACGGCCAGTCCCTCGTCCTCATCGAGGAAGGTGGACTCGATGACGAGCATGTCGCAACCCTCGGCGAGCGCGTACACCCCGTCGCAGAGCCGGGTGTCCATGACGAACGCGAACCGCTGTCCGCGCCGGTGCTCGGAGACCTGCTCCAGGGTGACGCCGCCGAGGGAGCCCTCGCGCTGGAGACGGCCGACGTCCGGTCCGGCGATGCCGTGCTCCGCGAGGAGGGCGGGCAGCATGCGCCGGGTGTCGGGCTCGGTGAGGCGGTATCCGTACGACTCGACGGGGTGCGAGAGCCTGCGGCAATCCAGCGTGTAGGCGGGGGTGGCGGCGAGGATGCCGCCGTCCCCGGTGGCCGGGGCCTGGGCCAGTTCGACGGTCTCGCGGTAGGCGGTGGCGTACCGCAGCCGGTCGAAGAAGTGCTGCCCGCTCGCCGGGTGGTGCGCGGTCACCGGGTGGGGCACCTGGTCGAGGTTGATCCGCTGGATCACCCCGGCGAGCCCGAGGGAGTGGTCCCCGTGGAAGTGGGTGACGCAGATCCGGTGGATGTCGTGCGCGGCGACCCCGGCCCGGAGCATCTGGCGCTGGGTGCCCTCGCCGGGGTCGAAGAGGATGCCTTCGCCGTCCCAGCGCAGCAGGTAGCCGTTGTGGTTGCGGTGCCGGGTGGGGACCTGGCTGGCGGTGCCGAGCACCACCAGCTCGCGTACGGACATGGGGAGGACGCTCCTGCGGTACGGGGGTTATCCGGGGGGCCACTGGAGGCCGCGGCCTCCCAGGACGTGGGCGTGTGCGTGGAAGACGGTCTGGCCGGCGCCGGACCCGGTGTTGAGGATGATCCGGTAGCCGGTGGAGTCGATCTTCTCGTCGGCGGCGACCGCTCCGGCCTCGGTCAGCACGTCGGCGGCGACCTGCGGCTCGGCGGCGGCGAGGGAGGCGGCGTCCGGGTAGTGGGCCTTGGGGATGACCAGGACGTGGGTTGGCGCCTGCGGGTTGATGTCACGGAAGGCGACGGTGGTCTCGCTCTCGCGGACGATGGTCGCCGGGATCTCTCCCGAGACGATCTTGCAGAACAGGCAGTCGGACTGCGGCGCTCCCGCCATGGCTCCGGGCCTCCTCGGTCGCTGGTGCGTCGGTGCGGGTGATCGGGTGATCGGTACAGGGGCATGCTATCCCCGGCCGGTCGGGCCCCCTCAGCCCCAGCGGCCGGTGCGGGCCAGCAGCAGCGCGGTCGCCGCGGTCCCGGCGGTGGAGGTGCGCAGCACGCTGCGGCCGAGCCGGTAGGGGCGGGCGCCCGCCTCGGCGAAGGCGGTCAGCTCCTGCGGGGAGACGCCGCCCTCGGGGCCGACGACGAGCACGATGGAGCCGGCGGCCGGGAGTCCGGCGGTGGCGAGGGGGGTGCTGTCGTGGTCCCGGTCCTCGTGGAGGACCCCGGCGAAGTCGGCGTCGGCGAGCAGGGCGGCGACCTGCTTGGTCGTCAGGGCGTCGGCCACCTCGGGGAAGCGGACGCGGCGGGACTGCTTGCCGGCCTCCCGTGCCGTGGCGCGCCACTTGGCCAGGGACTTCGCGCCCCGGTCGCCCTTCCACTGGGTGATGCAGCGGGCGGCCTGCCAGGGCACGATCGCGTCGACGCCGGTCTCGGTCATCGTCTCGACGGCGAGTTCGCCCCGGTCGCCCTTGGGCAGGGCCTGGACGACGGTGATCCGGGGCGCGGGCTCCGGCTCCTCCCGGACGCCCGTGCGCAGGGCGACGGTCAGGCGGTCCTTGCCCTCGGCGGCGTGGACGACGCCCTCCGCCCAGCGGCCGAGCCCGTCGGTGAGGACGACGTCCTCACCGGGCTGGAGGCGGCGGACGGAGACGGCGTGCCGCCCCTCGGGGCCGTCCAGGACGAACTCCGGCCCGGTGGGCATCCGTTCGACGACGAAGACCGGTGCGGTCACCGGGGACTCCTCATGCTCAGGGCCGCCCGGGCGGCCTCCAGTTCGGCGGCGAGCAGCTCGATCAGCTCGCCGACGGGCAGTTCGCGGGCCATCCGGTGGCCCTGTCCGGCCCACAGGGCCATGCCCTGGGCGTCCCCGGCCTTGGCGGCGGCCTGGCGCAGTCCGCTGGTGACGTAGTGGAGCTGGGGGTAGGCGGCGGGGGCGTACGGGCCGTGTTCGCGGACGAAGCGGTTGACCAGGCCGCGGGCGGGCCGCCCGGAGAAGGCGCGGGTCAGCTCGGTGCGGACGAACAGCGGGTTGGTCAGGGCCTGCTTGTGCAGGGGGTGCGCGCCGGACTCGGGGCAGACCAGGAAGGCGGTGCCGAGCTGGGCGGCGTCCGCGCCCGCCGCGAGGGCGGCGGCGATCTGGGAACCGCGCATCAGCCCGCCGGCGGCGATGATCGGGAGCTGCACGGTCTCACGGACCTGGGCGATGAGGGAGAGCAGCCCGGTGCCGGTCTGGTCGACCTGCGGGTCGTCGCGGTGGGTGGACTGGTGGCCGCCTGCCTCGACGCCCTGGACGCAGACGGTGTCGGCCCCGGCCCACTGGGCGCTCCGGGCCTCCTCGGCGGAGGTGACGGTGACGATGGTGTGCGTCCCGGCGCGGGCGAAGGCGTCGAGGGTGTCGCGGGTGGGGCAGCCGAAGGTGAAGGAGACGACCGGGACGGGGTCCTCCAGCAGGATCGCGACCTTCGCCTCGTACCCGTCGTCGCCGCTGCCGTCCGGGTCGCCGAGCGGGGTCTCGTACCAGGCGGCCTCTCCGGCGAGCTGGTGGCGGTAGACCTCGACGGCGCTGGGGTCGGCGAGGACGGGCTGCGGCATGAAGAGGTTGACGCCGAACGGTCCGGCGGTGAGCCTGCGGACCTCTTTGACCTCGTGGTACATCCCGTCCGCCGTCTTGTACCCGGCGGCCAGGAATCCGAGCCCGCCGGCCTCGGTGACGGCCCCGGCGAGCCGGGGTCCGGACGCGCCGCCGGCCATCGGGGCCTGCACGATCGGATACCGGCAGAGATCGGTCAACTCGGAGGACATGACCGCATCGTGCCACGTCCCGCACAACGGGGCCGAATCAGCCAGTCGCCTGCCTGACCGGTTCCCCTCCGTACGCCGCACCGCCCGCCGGTAGGAAACCGGCGGGCGGTGCGGTGAAAGGCGGAAAGCGGTTCAGCGGCCGTTGAACGCGTCCTTCAGCCGGGAGAAGAGGCCCTGCTGGCCTGGCTGGAATTGACCCAAGGGTCGTTCCTCGCCGCGGAGCTTGGCCAGCTCCCGCAGCAGCCGCTCCTGCTCCGGGTCGAGCTTGGAGGGGGTCATCACCTCGACGTGCACGATCAGGTCGCCCCGGCCGCCGCCGCGCAGGTGGGTGATCCCCCGCCCGTGCAGCGGGACCGACTGGCCGGACTGGGTGCCGGGCCGGATGTCGATCTCCTCCACGCCGTCCAGCGTCTCCAGCGGGCACTTGGTGCCGAGGGCCGCGGCCGTCATGGGGATGGTGACCGTGCAGTGCAGGTCGTCGCCGCGCCGCTGGAAGACCGGGTGCGCCAGCTCGTGGATCTCCACGTAGAGGTCGCCGGGCGGGCCGCCGCCGGGGCCGACCTCGCCCTCGCCGGCGAGCTGGATACGGGTGCCGTTGTCGACGCCCGCGGGGATCTTGACCGTGAGCGTGCGCCGCGAGCGGATGCGGCCGTCGCCGGCGCACTCCGGGCACGGGGTGGGCACGACCGTGCCGAAGCCCTGGCACTGGGGGCAGGGCCGCGAGGTCATGACCTGGCCGAGGAAGGACCGGGTGACCTGCGAGACCTCGCCGCGACCGCGACACATGTCACAGGTCTGGGCGGAGGTGCCGGGGGCCGCGCCCTCGCCGCTGCAGGTGGTGCAGACCACGGCCGTGTCGACCTGGATGTCCTTGGTGGTGCCGAAGGCCGCCTCGTTGAGGTCGATCTCCAGGCGGATCATGGCGTCCTGGCCGCGCCGGGTCCGCGAACGGGGCCCGCGCTGCGCCGCGTTGCCGAAGAAGGCGTCCATGATGTCGGAGAAGTTGCCGAAGCCGCCGGCTCCGAAACCGCCCGCCCCGCCACCGCCGCCGCCGTTGGCGGAGAGCGGGTCGCCGCCGAGATCGTAGACCTGCTTCTTCTGCGGGTCCGACAGCACCTCGTAAGCGGCGTTGATCTCCTTGAACCGCTCTTGGGTCTTCGGGTCCGGGTTGACATCCGGGTGCAGCTCGCGGGCGAGCCGGCGGAATGCCTTCTTGATCTCGTCCTGGGAGGCGTCGCGGCGCACGCCGAGTACGGCGTAGTAGTCCGTGGCCACTTACGACTCCGCCAGGATCTGTCCGACGTAACGTGCCACTGCGCGTACCGCTCCCATCGTTCCGGGGTAGTCCATGCGGGTCGGTCCGACCACGCCGAGTTTGGCGACTGCCTCGTCGCCCGAACCGTAGCCGACCGCGACGACGGATGTGGAGTTGAGCCCCTCATGGGCGTTCTCGTGCCCGATCCGTACGGTCATGCCCGAGTCCGTCGCCTCACCGAGCAGCTTCAACAGGACGACCTGTTCCTCCAGTGCTTCCAGCACCGGCCGGATCATCACCGGGAAGTCGTGTCCGAAGCGGGTGAGGTTGGAGGTGCCGCCGATCATCAGCCGCTCCTCCGTCTCCTCGACCAGGGTTTCGAGGAGGGTGGAGAGAACCGTGGAGACCGTCCCCCGGTCCTCGCTGTCGAAGGATTCCGGCAGCTCCCGCACCAGGCGCGGGACATCCGCGAAGCGGCGTCCGACGACCCGGCTGTTGAGCCGGGCCCGCAGATCCGCGAGCGATGCCTCGCCGAACGGCGCGGGGCAGTCGATCATACGCTGTTCGACCCGGCCGGTGTCCGTGATCAGGACGAGCATCAGCCGGGCGGGCGCCAGCGACAGCAGCTCCACGTGCCGCACCGTCGAACGGGTCAGCGAGGGGTACTGCACGACGGCGACCTGCCGGGTCAGCTGCGCGAGCAGCCGCACCGTCCGGCCGACCACGTCGTCGAGGTCGACCGCGCCGTCGAGGAAGTTCTGGATGGCCCGGCGCTCGGGCGAGGAGAGCGGCTTGACGCCCGCGAGCTTGTCGACGAAGAGGCGGTACCCCTTGTCGGTCGGGATGCGTCCCGCGCTCGTGTGCGGCTGGGCGATGAAGCCCTCCTCCTCCAGCACCGCCATGTCGTTGCGGACGGTGGCCGGGGAGACCCCCAGCCGGTGCCGCTCGGTGAGCGCCTTGGAGCCGACGGGCTCCTCGGTGCCGACATAGTCCTGGACGATGGCGCGCAGCACTTCGAGTCTGCGTTCGCTGAGCATCGCGCACACCTCCAGCTGTGGTTCTCCGGTGTCCCTGTCTGGCACTCGGCGCGTGCGAGTGCCAGCAATCCCGTCGCCAGTGTACGGGGGTGGGGTGGGGCCGGGGCAAGGGCGACCGGCCCCGGCCCGCCGGGACCGCGCAGGTCGTCACCGCCGCGGGGGCCGATGCCGATAGCGTCCCGGCATGGACGTCGCTTGGGAAGACTTCGGATGGGAGCGGTTGGGCCACGGTGCCGGAAGGCGGCGGCTGCCCGGCTGGGACGCCACCGCCGGGCTGGTCGCCGGTGCGGAGGGGGTGCTGCTGTACGACACGGGTTCGACGCTGCGCGAGGGCGTCGAGCTGCGGCGGCAGGCCGAGGCGCTGCTCGGCCGCAGGGTGACGCATATCGCACTGAGCCACCCGCATTTCGATCACGTCCTGGGCACGGCGGCGTTCGCCGGGGCCCGGGTGTACGGCGCGGTGGGCCTGGGCGGCCTGCTGCGCGACGGGGCGGAGGACCTGTACGCGTCGGCGGTGCGCCACGGGGTGGCGGAGGACGAGGCGGCCCGGTCGGCGGACACGCTGGTGGCCCCGGGCCACGAGGTGAGCGGTGAGTGGGCGCTGGACCTCGGCGGCCGCCGGGTGCTGCTGGCGAACGTGGGCCCCGGCCACAGCGGCCACGACCTGGCGGTCCTGGTGCCGGGCTCGGACGGCGAGCCGCCGGTGGTGTTCTGCGGGGACCTGGTCGAGGAGTCGGGCGAGCCGCAGGCGGGCGACGACGCGGTCCCCTCGCGCTGGCCGGGCGCGCTGGACCGGCTGCTGGAGCTGGGCGGCGAGGACGCGCTGTACGTGCCGGGACACGGGGCGGTGGTGGACGCGGCGTTCGTCCGGGCGCAGCGGGCGGAGCTGGCGGAGCGGTTCGCGGTGGCGTGAGGGCCGCCGGGGAGCACCGCGCGAGGGCGTGCGGCGCTCCGGGGCGGCGGGCCGCGCTCCCCGGCGGCGCGCCGATTATCGTCGGGCCATGCGCAGCTACCAGCCGGACCTGACCCCGCCGTGGAAGCGGTCCGCCCCCGTGCCCGAGGTGCCCGCCGAACCCGATCTGGTCGTGGAGGAGGTCGCCACCGGTTTCTGCGGGGCGGTGGTCCGCTGCGAGAAGACCGCCCAGGGTCCGACGGTGACCCTGGAGGACCGCTTCGGCAAGCACCGGGTGTTCCCGATGGAGCCGCGCGGCTTCCTGCTGGAGGGCAAGGTCGTCACGCTGGTACGCCCTTCGGCGGGCGGCCCCGCGCGCCCCGCCCGTACCGCCTCCGGTTCGGTGGCGGTGCCCGGGGCGCGGGCACGGGTGGCCCGGGCCGGCCGGATCTACGTGGAGGGCCGGCACGACGCGGAGCTGGTGGAGCGGGTGTGGGGCGACGACCTGCGCATCGAGGGCGTGGTCGTGGAGTACCTGGAGGGGATCGACGACCTCCCGGCGATCGTCGGGGAGTTCGCACCCGGTCCCGACGCCCGGCTGGGGGTGCTGGTGGATCACCTGGTGCCCGGCTCCAAGGAGTCCCGGATCGCCGCCGAGGTGACCGGGGACCACGTGCTGGTGGTGGGCCACCCCTACATCGACGTGTGGGAGGCGGTGAAGCCGTCCTCGGTGGGGATCGACGCCTGGCCGGCGGTGCCGAAGGGGCAGGACTGGAAGACGGGCGTGTGCCGGGCGCTGGGGTGGCCGGAGAACACCGGGGCGGCCTGGCAGCACATCCTGTCCAAGGTCCGCAGCTACAAGGACCTGGAGCCCCAACTCCTGGGCCGGGTGGAGGAATTGATCGACTTCGTCACTGTTCCGGACTGATGTCCGGGGGCTGATCCCGGTCCGTCCGCGACGATCACGTGCCGATCCCTAGGAATGCCTGCGTCCCACACGCACCATCGGTTAGAGGTGGGAGCGGGCAGGCGGTTCACGGGCCGGAGGGCTCACGGGGGAAGGGCACGGGCGATGGCGCGCGAGGTCTGGCGGGACAGTGCGGACAACGAGGCGGCGTCGGCCGTCTTCCACCTGATGCAGCAGCTGATCGACCGGTACCGGGTCAACCGGCCGGTGATGCCGCTGGTGGTGGTCCAGGCGGCGGACGCGGCGGCCGGGCCGGAGATCGACGCGCGGGTGGAGCAGCTGGTCCACCAGGTGCACCGGGCCAACGAGTTGCGCCGGGTGCCGGTGCGGCTGCTGGACGGCGAGGGGCCGACCCCGTACGAGGCGGCGCTCGGCATGGTGCGCACGCTCTCCGAGAAGCCGTGGGAGACCCGCGAGAACACCCAGTACAAGAACTTCTCCTTCCCCCGCTCCCGGCTGCTCGGGGCGATCGAACAGGCCACCGCGGCCGTGGTCGAGCAGTCCGCCGGGAACACCTCCGAGGTCCGCGAGGAGCGGATACTGGAGCAGTTGAGCCGGTTGCGCTGGCGGTCGGGTCGGCCGCACGGGGCGACCCGGTGGGACGCGCTGCGGCAGTCGGTGCGGCCCGAGACGTTCGTCGGCGCGCTGTTCATCGCCCTGCTCAGCGTGTTGCTCGGGGAGATCGGCTGGCTGCTGACGGCCCTGGTGGCGGCCACCGCGCTGATCGGGCTCGCCGTGGTGGGGCTGGCGAGCCGGGCCGCGCCGCCGCTGCTGTGGCTGCGCCGGGCGAGCCGCTGGTTCGCCACCACCTCCTCGCTGGCCGCGTCCAGCACCGGGTACCCATCGGACGGCTGGTCGTGGTTCTCGCCGAGCGGTTCGTGGCGGGTGATCCGGGCCCGGGCGGCGGCGGTCGCGGAGCGGGTGGCGGACGCGGGGGCGGGCGACGAGTACGCGCGCCAGTTCCACCTGGAGCTGCGGGTGCAGGCCCTCCTGGAGGACCTGCGGCACAACTACCGCCCGCACTCCCTGGACTGGCGGCGCAGCAAGCGCACGGTGCCGCCGGTGGTGTTCCTGCCCCGGGCCACGCAGGACAACGGCGGCATCCTGCTGATCAACGCGATCAACAACGTGCGGTCGCGGCGCAGCGAGGTGGATCCGCTGCTGCTGCTCGCCTCGCTGCCGGCCCCCGAGATCATGCGGCACACCCCGCCGCTGCCCCCGGAGCGGCCGGGCCCCGGATCGCCGACCGGTTCCTCCGGGGCACGGGCCCGTTACGAGCGCTGGGTGGACGACCTGAGCCTGGGCCAGTCGCCGGTGGCGGCGGCGACCCTGGCGTGGGTGCTGCTGCTGCCGCTGTCGACCGAGAAGCTGACCCATGAGCACGCGCACGCCCAGCTCGTCACCTACCGGGTGCGGCGGACGTGGGCGTGGTGGGTGATGTCGCGGGCGGCCGTCGCGGGGGTCGTGGTGGGCTCGCTGCTGGGGGCGTTCCTGTGGGCGGGGCACTGGCGCGACACCTACTGCCACGGTCCGCTGACCGACCGCAACACGGACGCGGTCTGGGCGGGGCGGGGCGAGGACCGGGAGTGCGTGGGGGTGGCGACCGTGCCCGAGGTGCTGTTCGCGGGCGGCAACGACCTGGAGCTGAACGGGGCGGGCAAGGGCATCACGTTCGAGCGGATCGAACGGGCGATCCGTGAGGAGAACGACGACATCGAGGCGGACGACGCGTATGTGACGGTCGTGTACGCCGGTCCCCTCACCGCGCCGGGCAACGACCGGGAGGCCACCCGCAAAGGGCTGGAGGAGCTGACCGGCGTCTACCTCCAGCAGCGGGCGGTGAACAAGACCGTGCGCCGCTCGGTGAAGCTGCGGGTGCTGACCGCCAACGGCGGCGAGGGCATGCTGCGGCAGCTCACCGCCGTACGGAAGATCATCGAGGTGGCCCGGCGGGATCCCACGGTGGTCGGCGTGGTCGGGCTCGGCCGCAACACCGAGGAGAGCGACGACGCGGTGAACCTGTTGCGCGAGGCCGGGCTGCCGGTGGTGAACACGACGAACTCCAGCAGCGACCTGCCCCGCGACTTCCCCAACTACTTCGGTCTGGCGGCGACGGACGAGGAGCAGACGCACGTGCTCGGGCTGGTCGCCCGGCAGATCGCGAAGGAGCTGGACCGCCCGCACGCGGTCGTGCTGTCGCGCGAGGGCCGCAACGGGGACCTGGACCGGTACACCGCCGAGCAGCGGGCGGCGGGCAAGGAGATGCTGCGCAGGTCGGGGTTCTCGCTGGGCGACGACGTGGAGTACGACCTCGCGGGCGGGGCGAGTCTGAACGCCCCGCTGACCACGATCTGCCGGGCCGAGAGGGTGCCGGACGCGCTGTACTTCGCCGGGCGGGTCGAGGACGTGCCGACGCTGATGCGGGGGCTGTCGGAGACCACCGGGTGTTCGGACCGGCGGATGACGGTGTTCACCGGGGACGATCTGACGAAGGGCACGTTCGACGACTCCACCTCGATCGCCGCCAACGTCACGCTCTACCACTCCTCGCTCGCCCCGCTGGACCGGGGGAAGAACCTCGGTTTCTACGGGGACGCGTACCGCACCCTGCGGCGGCTGCACCCCGAGGGGGAGGTCACGGCGCTGGCCTCGGGGCGTCCGGCGTACGAGGACGACCTGTTCGCCAGCGGGCAGACCGTCATCTCCTACAGCGCGACGGCGGCCCTGTACGACGCGGCGGCGCGCGGCGACAAGCGGCGGAGCGCGGCGGAGACCTGGGCGACGCTGCACACGGTGGACCTCAACAACATGCCCACGGGGACGATCTCGTTCAGCCGGGCGCGGTCCTCGGTCTCGGACAACGTGCACGGCCTCAACATCGTCAAGGTGGTCCGGCCGGGGCCGAGCGCCGAACGGACCCTGGTCTGCGGCAAGCCAGCCGGGGTCGCCCCGCCGCTGACGGCGGAGGAGTGCGAGCCGTGAGGTCCGGGCTCGCGGCTCGGGCCGGGGCCGCGCGCCGGGCGGAGGGCCGCACGCCGGGCAGCCCCCGCCCCGGCCCGCCTCAGTCGACCAGGTCGCGGACGACGGCGTCGGCCAGGAGCCGCCCGCGCAGGGTGAGGACCGCGCGGCCCTTCCCGTACGGCTCCGGCTCCAGCAGCCCGTCGTCCAGGGCGCGGCGGGAGGCGGCGAGGCCGTCGGGCTTCAGCAGGTCGAGCGGGCAGCCGTCGATCAGCCGGAGCTCCAGCAGGATGCGCTCGACCCGGCGGTCCTCCTCGCTCAGCACCTCGCGGCCCGCGCCGGGCGAACGGCCCTCGGCGAGCGCCTGGGCGTACGCGCCGGGGTGCTTCACGTTCCACCAGCGCACGCCCCCGACGTGGCTGTGCGCTCCGGGGCCCGCGCCCCACCAGTCGGCGCCGCGCCAGTACAGCTCGTTGTGCAGGCAGCGGCCGGCCTCGGTGGTGGCCCAGTTGGAGACCTCGTACCAGTGGAAACCGGCGGCGGCGAACGCCTCGTCCGCGATGAGGTAGCGGTCGGCGTGCGCGTCGTCGTCGGTCATCGGGATCTCGCCGCGCCGGATGCGGTGGGCGAGCCGGGTGCCCTCCTCGACGATCAGGGCGTACGCGGAGACGTGGTCGGGGCCCGCGCCGATCGCGGCGTCGAGGCTGGCCCGCCAGTCGTCGTCGGACTCGCCGGGGGTGCCGTAGATCAGGTCGAGGTTGACGTGGTCGAAGCCCGCCGCGCGCGCCTCGGCGACGCAGGCCTCGGGGCGGCCGGGGGTGTGGGTGCGGTCCAGGATCTTCAGGACGTGCTGCTTGGCGCTCTGCATGCCGAAGGAGACCCGGTTGAAGCCGCCCTCGCGCAGGGCGGAGAGGTAGGCCGGGTCGACGGACTCGGGGTTGGCCTCGGTGGTGATCTCGGCGTCGTCGGCGAGGCCGAACTCCTCGCGGATCGCCGCCAGCATCCTCACCAGGTCGGCGGCGGGCAGCAGGGTGGGGGTGCCGCCGCCGACGAAGACCGTGCGGACCGGGCGGGGGTCGTCGCCGAGGACCTTGCGGGCCCGGCGGACCTCCTCGATCAGGTGGGCGGCGTAGTTGTCGCGGGAGGCCAGGGCGCCGCCGGAGCCGCGCAGCTCGGTGGCGGTGTAGGTGTTGAAGTCGCAGTAGCCGCAGCGGGTGGCGCAGTACGGGACGTGCAGGTAGAAGCCGAGCGGGCGGTCGGCCGCGCCTTCCAGGGCGTGGCGGGGCAGCGCCCCGTCGTCGGGTACGGGTTCACCATCGGGCAGTACGGAAGGCATACCGCCCATTGTCGCCCGTCGCGAGGGCGTAGTGCTCCGCTCACTCCGCGTGCAGGACCAGCAGGGCCATGTCGTCGTCCGGGGGCTGCTCGGCGAACTCGTGGACGGCCCGCCGCAGCCGCTCGGCGGTGGCGTCGGCGGGCAGCCCGGCGCAGCCGGAGAGCGCCCGGGCCAGCCCGTCCCCGTCGTCGAACATCAGCGGGCCCGACCGCCGCTCGGTCACCCCGTCCGTGACGCAGAGCAGGGTGTCCCCCGGCGCGAGGCCGAAGACCTGGCTCTCGTACGCCACGTCCTCGACGACCCCGAGGAGCACCTGGGGTTCGGCGGCCGGGCGTACGGAACCGTCCGGGCGCAGCAGCAGCGGCAGCGGGTGCCCGGCGCTGGCCACCGTGCAGCGGGCCCCGCCGCCGGGGAGCGGCACGACCTCCCCGTACAGCAGGGAGAGGAACCGGGGCTGGGCGCCGTCGTGGAGCTGCCGGCCCCCGGCTGCGGCGACCATCAGGGCGGCGGCCTCGGCGGCCTCCATCGCGTCGTCCAGGAGCAGCCGGTTGAGCCGGTCCAGGACCTCCCCCACACCGAAGCCCTCGCGGGAGAGGAGCCGCAGCCAGGGGCGGGCGAGGCCGGTGACGACTGCGGCCTCGGGGCCGGAGCCCTGGACGTCGCCGAGGACGAAGCACCAGCGGTCGCCGGGGCAGGGGAAGACGTCGTAGAAGTCGCCGCCGACCACGCCGTCGTCGCTCGGCTCGTAGACGAGGGCGCTGGTGACGCCGGGGATCTCGGCGACCTTGCTGGGGAGCAGTCCGCGCTGGAGGATGCGGCTGATGGTGGCCTGCCGGGTGTAGGCGCGGGCGGCCCCCACGGCGGGGCCGAGCCGGCGGACGAAGTCCTCGATGAGCGAGGCGACGGCCTCGGGCACCCGGGCGACGCCCTCCCGGCCGACGAGGACGGTGCCGAGCGCCCGGCCCCCGGCGGTGATCCGGAACGCCAGGGCGGCGCCGTCGCGGCGACCGGGGTGCGGGGCGTCGTCGGCCCCGCCGGGCAGGGGGGCGGTGCCCGTCCCGTCCGCCTCCGTCGGCGGGACGGGCCAGGGGACGGGGACCGGTACGGGGCCCGGCCCCGCCGCCGGGGGGAGTTTGAGGGGAGCCGCCTCCAGGGCGGTGCGCAGGGCGTCGGCGTCGGCCTCGTCGCTGTGCCAGACCCGGGCGAGGCGGGGTTCGGCGGCCGGGCCCCCGCCCTCGGGCTCCAGCCAGATCGCGCACCAGTCGGCCAGCCGGGGCACCAGGAGCTGGCCCGCTATGGCGGCCACCAGGTCCTCGTCGAGCTGCCCGGCGAGCAGGTCGGACGCCTCGGCGAGGAAGGCGGGGGCGCCCCGGCTGTCCCAGACCGTGTCGTCGCGCTCGGTGCGCCGGGCGGCGGGGGCGAGGAGTCCGGCGGCGCGCAGACCGCGTCGGAGGGCGTCCCCGTCGGGCGGGGCGGCCGGGACGCTCCAGTCCTCGACGGGGAGGCGGGCCCAGACCGTCTTGCGACCGGTGCGGTAGGTGATGCCCCAGGAGTCGGCGAGGGTGGCGACGAGCTGGAGGCCGCGTCCGTACTCGGCGGGGTCGGGGGCCTCCCCGGCGGGCTCCGGCTCCGGCGCGGGGTCGTCGCCGCTGACCGAGCGGGCCGGATGGTGGTCGGTGACCTCCAGGACGAGGGCGGCGGACGGGTCGTCGCCGCCCTCCTCCTCCAGCGTGAGGACGAGGTCGACGGTGGTCCCGGCGTGCACGACGGCGTTGGTGACCAGCTCGTTGGCGACGGTCACGGCGTCGTCGGCGAGCCGGTCGCCGAGCCCCGCGGCGGCGGGCGTCCCGAGCCCGGCCCACTCGGCGAGCACGGCCCGCACGAACCGCCGGGCGGCGGACGGGGTGAGAGGTGTCCCGGGCAGGCTGGTACGGCCGGCCGGGCGCGGGCCGGGCACGTACCCGGTACGGGTGATGCCGGGACGGTGCACGGGGTTCCGCTGCAAGGGAAGGGGCGCCACGGTACGGCTCCTACGATCCGACGACACCGACAGAGTGACAGACCGGCGGCGCTCATAAGCACCGAGTCACCGAAGTGAGCGGAAAATCGAGCACGGCGACCGTACGGCTCCGTCCCCGACCGGACGGGGCTCCGTCGCGGGCCGCGCACGGCCTGCCGAAACCCCCGCGGCCCCCGGCGCGTGCCGCGGTAGCGTCCTCCCGCGACCACCTTCACCGAGTCCGTCCGTCCGTCCCTGCCGGGCGCACACGGCGCGGCGAGGGGGCAGGACGGCGGAGCGTACGGCGGGAGGGAGTGGAGCGGTGGCCTTGCGGGCCGATGTGGCGGAGCTGCTCGCGGGAGCCGGCGTTCTCGGCGTGGACGTCGAGGAGGCGGTGGCGGACGAGCACGTGCGCTGGTCCGTGTACCGGCGCGTCGTCTCGGCGGCCGCTTCCTCGCGGAACCGCGATGGGGACCGGGCGATCGTGGCCGCGATCCTGCGCGACCCGGTCGAGCTGGTGTCCAAGTCGGCGGTGGTCGCCCTCGTGGACGAGGTCGCGACCCGGGCGAGCGGCCCGGCCGAGTTCCGGCGGTGGGCGGCCGGGCTGCTGCCGGAGACCGACCGGCTCACGGGGGAGGGACACCGCGCGTTCGCCCGCCGCCGCGTCGAGGACCGGCTGCTCCACCTGTCGGTCGAGGACGGCCGGGTGCCGTCCCCCGCCGAGCCGGCGCAGGCCACGGAGTGGATGCAGCATGTGCTCGCGGAGAGGACGAACGCACCGGCGGTCCTCGCCCTGCTCGCCGGGCCGGGCAGCACGAGGAAGATCCGGAACATCGCGGAGAACCGGGCCGGAGGCGGCGCGTCCGGACGGCGCCGGGCCGGCGGGGGCCGTGGGCAGGCGCGCCCGTGACCGGGCCGGGGCGCCGACGCGGAGGTCATTGACATGGAGATTCCGGCGGGGGCTTCCGGTGTCCCCCGGCTGCCGGTCCGGGCGCTGAACCGCGAGGCGGACCGCGCCCGGCGGTGGCTGGAGGGCGGGGAGTGGCGTCCGGACGCGGCGGACGCCGCAGCGGCGGCCGGGCTCCTGGCCCGCCTGACCGCCCCGCTCCCCCGGCGCGGGGCCGAGTGGGTGCGGACGCGGGCCGTGGACCGGGACCGACGGCTCCAGCGGATCTGGCGCAGCGCGGTCCACCACCTCGACGCGGGCGCGGTCAGCCCACCGGCCGCGTCCCTGCTGGCCGCCGTCGCCCGGGCCTTCGTCCCCTGGTACGGCACCCCGAATCCGCCGCCCGCCGCAGCGGCTCCGCGCTACCCGGCCCCTCGGGGCACGGCTCCCCGGGGCACGACCGTTCAGGGGGCGGCGGACGGCTCACAGGCGCCGCCGACCGAGGCCGGGGAAGCCCTCCTGCCCGGCCTGATCGCCGTGTTCACCGCACTGGCGGCCCCGGCCCCGCCCGAGACCGGCCCGTACCGCCCTCCGGCCGTCGCCCTGCGCACGCGGTACGCGGGCCGGTTCCGGCACTACGGGCGGCCCGCCCGCCATGTGTGGACGGCCGACACGTTCCGCTGCCCCGGGTGCTCGACGGCGGACGGGCCGTGGACCGTGGTCTGCGACTGGCGCCTGGTCACCCTGGGCTGCCCCTGCGGGGTGACGACCGACCGGCACGGCCTCACCTTCTCCGAGGTCTTCCTCGTCCTGCCCGACGAGTGAGGCCCTTCCCCGCACGCACAGGCGGGGGCGGGGGCGCACGCGGGGCGGGGACGCACCGGCGGCGGGGACGCACGACGGGCGGAGACGGGAACGCACGCGGGACGGGGACGCACCGGCGGCGGGGACGCACGACGGGCGGGGCTCCGGCCCTCGAAAGGGTCCGACGCCCCGCCCGCCTCCGCCCGGGGCCGAGCCCCCGGACGTCTCTAGGCCTCGCGCGTGCCCGCGTACATCTCGTCGATGAGCCCCTGGTACTCGCGCTCGACGACCGGCCGCTTCAGCTTGAGGCTGGGGGTCAGCTCGCCGTGCTCGACGTCCAGGTCGCGCGGCAGGAGGCGGAACTTCTTGATGGTCTGCCAGCGCTGGAGGCCCTCGTTGAGCTGCTTGACGTACCCGTCGATCAGCTCGACCGTCTGCGGGGCCGCGACGACCTCCGCGTACGACTTGCCCTCCATGCCGTTCTCGGCGGCCCAGCCGAGGAGGGTGGGCTCGTCGAGGGCGATGAGCGCGGTGCAGAAGTTACGGTCCGCGCCGTGCACCAGGATGTTGGAGACGAACGGGCAGACCGCCTTGAACTGGCCCTCGACCTCCGCCGGGGCGACGTACTTGCCGCCCGACGTCTTGATCAGGTCCTTCTTGCGGTCGGTGATGCGGAGGTAGCCGTCGGCCGACAGCTCGCCGATGTCACCGGTGTGGAACCAGCCGTCCGACTCCAGGACCTCCTCGGTCTTGTCGGCCAGCTTGTGGTAGCCCTGCATGATGCCGGGGCCGCGCAGCAGGATCTCGCCGTCGTCCGCGATCCGCACCTCGGTGCCGGGGAGCGGCTTGCCGACGGTGCCGGTGCGGTAGGCCTCGCCCGGGTTGACGAAGGAGGCGGCGCTGGACTCGGTGAGGCCGTAGCCCTCCAGGATGTGGACACCCGCGCCCGCGAAGAAGTAGCCGATGTCCGGGGCGAGGGCGGCGGAGCCGGAGATGCAGGCGCGCAGCCGGCCGCCGAACGCCTCGCGGATCTTGGAGAAGACGAGCGCGTCGGCGATCTTGTGCTTGGCGCCGAGCGCGAAGGGCACGGAGGCGTTGCCGGTGCGCCGGAAGTTGTCCTGGGAGACCTTGGCGTACTCGCGGGCCACCCCGGCCGCCCACTGGAAGATCTTGTACTTGGCGCCGCCGCCCGCGCGGGCCTTGGAGGCGACCCCGTTGTAGACCTTCTCGAAGATCCGGGGCACGGCGGCCATGTAGGTCGGCTGGACGACCGGCAGATTCTCGATGATCTTGTCGATGCGGCCGTCGATCGCGGTGACGTGGCCGACCTCGATCTGCCCGGAGGTGAGGACCTTGCCGAAGACGTGGGCGAGCGGCAGCCAGAGGTACTGCACGTCCTCGGCGGTGATGAGCCCGGTCGCCACGGTGGCCTTGGCCATGTACGACCAGTTGTCGTGCGGCAGCCGTACGCCCTTGGGGCGGCCGGTGGTGCCCGAGGTGTAGATCAGAGTGGCGAGCTGGTCGGCGGTGATCGCGGCGACCCGCTCGGTGACCGCGTCCGGGGTCTTGGCCAGCAGCTCGTTGCCCCGCGCCTCCAGGTCGGCGAGGGTGATGATCCAGCCCTCGGGGTCGCCCTCGGCGGGCTCCACGCCGGCCGGGTCGATGACGACGACATGGGCGAGGTCCGGCAGGTCCGCCCGGCTCTCCCGGGCCTTGGCCAGCTGCTCGGCGTCCTCCGCGACGAGGATCCGGCTCTCGGAGTCGGACAGGATGAACGCGGACTCCCCGGCGTTGGTCGAGGGGTAGACCGTGGTGGTCGCGGCGCCCGCGCACATCACCCCGAGGTCGACGAGGATCCACTCCACCCGGGTGGCGGAGGAGAGGGCGACGCGCTCCTCCGGCCGCACGCCGAGTGCGATGAGACCTGCGGCGATGGCGAAGACCCGCTCGGCGGCCTGGCCCCAGCTGAGGGACTTCCAGTCGTCGGGCCCCTGGCCCGAGGCCGACGGCACCGGATAGCGGTACGCCTCCCTGTCGGGGGTCGCCGCCACGCGGTCGATGAAGAGGGACGCCACGGAGGGCGGCCGGTTATCGATCAAGGTCTGTGTGTCGCTCACGACGTCCTCCGGGCCTGCGGCATTGCTACGACCGGCTTCTTTGGTACAACGGCCAGCTGCTGTCGTCCTGCTGCCCGCTGCTTCTCGTTGCTCTCGCTGTCCTTGTCCTACTGCGTCCTACTGCTCAACCTGCGTGTTCCGCTTGTTTAACTGGTCAGTAACCATCAAGGCGTGATCAGAGTAAAGCGCGCGTGTCCGCCGCGTAAGAGGCAACGGGCCGCCGCTTCATAACGAAAGGGACCACGCCCAGGGGGTCCCCCGGCCGGGCGGGCGGCGAAGGAGGAACCGGAGGGACGGCGGCGGAGGAGCCGGACGGCCGGCGGTGAAGAGGTGAGCGGTCCACGGCCCGGCGGCGATGGCGAAGGGCCCCCACTCCGCGCGGCGCTGCGGTGCGGGGGCCCTCGGAACCGCCGGAAGGCGGCGCCGGTACCTCGGGGGCGGCGGCGGAAACGCCGCGCCGGGCTACTTCTTGCCCTTGCTCTCCCCCGCGGACTCGTCGGTCGACAGGACGGAGATGAAGGCGTCCTGCGGAACCTCCACGTTGCCGACCATCTTCATCCGCTTCTTGCCCTCCTTCTGCTTCTCCAGCAGCTTCCGCTTGCGGGAGATGTCACCGCCGTAGCACTTGGCGAGGACGTCCTTGCGGATGGCGCGGACGGTCTCACGGGCGATGACCCGGGCGCCGATGGCCGCCTGGATCGGCACCTCGAAGTTCTGGCGCGGGATGAGCTTCTGCAGCTTGGCGACGAGCCGGACGCCGTACGCGTACGCCTTGTCCTTGTGGGTGACCGCGGAGAACGCGTCCACCTTGTCGCCGTGCAGCAGGATGTCCACCTTGACGAGGGCGGCCGTCTGCTCGCCGGTGGGCTCGTAGTCGAGGGAGGCGTACCCGCGGGTCTTGGACTTCAGCTGGTCGAAGAAGTCGAAGACGATCTCCGCGAGGGGGAGGGTGTAGCGGATCTCGACCCGGTCCTCGGAGAGGTAGTCCATGCCGAGCAGGGTGCCGCGACGGCCCTGGCACAGCTCCATGATCGCGCCGATGAACTCGCTCGGGGCCAGCACCGTGGCGCGGACGACCGGCTCGTGCACCTTGTCGATCTTGCCCTCGGGGAACTCGCTCGGGTTGGTGACGACGTGCTCGGTGCCGTCCTCCATCTCGACGCGGTAGACCACGTTGGGGGCGGTGGCGATCAGGTCGAGCCCGAACTCGCGCTCCAGCCGCTCACGGACCACGTCGAGGTGGAGCAGGCCGAGGAAGCCGACGCGGAAGCCGAAGCCCAGCGCGGCGGAGGTCTCCGGCTCGTAGACCAGGGCGGCGTCGTTGAGCTGGAGCTTGTCGAGCGCCTCGCGCAGGTCCGGGTAGTCGGAGCCGTCCAGCGGGTAGAGCCCCGAGAACACCATCGGCTTCGGGTCCTTGTACCCGCCCAGCGCCTCGGTCGCCCCGTTGCTCAGCGAGGTGATCGTGTCACCGACCTTGGACTGCCGGACGTCCTTCACCCCGGTGATGATGTAGCCGACCTCGCCCACGCCGATGCCGTCCGCCGGGGTCATCTCCGGGGAGGACACCCCGATCTCCAGCAGCTCGTGGGTGGCGCCGGTCGACATCATCCGGATGCGCTCGCGCTTGTTGAGCTGGCCGTCCACGACACGGACGTAGGTGACGACACCGCGGTACGAGTCGTAGACCGAGTCGAAGATCATCGCGCGGGCGGGGGCGTCCGCGACGCCGACCGGCGCCGGCACCTCCCGCACGACCCGGTCGAGCAGCGCGTCCACGCCGACGCCGGTCTTGGCGGAGACCTTGAGCACGTCCTCGGGCTGGCAGCCGATGAGGTTGGCCAGCTCCTCGGAGAACTTCTCCGGCTGCGCGGCGGGAAGGTCGATCTTGTTGAGCACCGGGACGATGGTGAGGTCGTTCTCCATCGCGAGGTAGAGGTTGGCCAGCGTCTGGGCCTCGATGCCCTGCGCGGCGTCGACCAGCAGGATCGTGCCCTCGCAGGCGGCGAGCGAGCGGGACACCTCGTACGTGAAGTCCACGTGGCCCGGGGTGTCGATCATGTTGAGGATGTGGGTCCGCCCCTTGCCCTCACCCTCGGTGGGCGCCCAGGGCAGCCGGACCGCCTGGGACTTGATGGTGATGCCGCGCTCGCGCTCGATGTCCATCCGGTCGAGGTACTGAGCACGCATCTGCCGCTGGTCGACCACACCGGTCAGCTGGAGCATCCGGTCGGCAAGGGTCGACTTGCCGTGGTCGATGTGCGCGATGATGCAGAAGTTGCGGATCAGCGCCGGGTCGGTACGGCTCGGCTCGGGCACGTTGGAAGGAGTCGCGGGCACGCAGGGTCCTGATTCTTGAGACGCCGAACGCCGTGTCTCGGGTCGATGTCGGGTCGGTCGGATCGATACGTAGGCTCCATCGTCCCACGCCTGCGGTGCTGCGACCGGTTTGGGCCGGTCGGAGGGTGGCTGCTACCGTGGACAGCTGTGCCCCGTGGCTCTCACGAGCAGCGGGGCTCACCTGGAAGATCCAACGAACCTGAAAAGGCTCTTTTCGTGGCGAACATCAAGTCCCAGATCAAGCGGAACAAGACCAACGAGAAGGCGCGCCTGCGCAACAAGGCCGTCAAGTCGTCGCTCAAGACCGCGATCCGCAAGGCCCGCGAGGCCGTCGTCGCCGGTGACGTCGAGAAGGCCACCACGGCCGCTCGCGACGCCTCCCGTCAGCTCGACAAGGCTGTCTCGAAGGGTGTCATCCACAAGAACGCCGCCGCCAACAAGAAGTCGGCGCTGGCGTCCAAGGTTGCCTCCCTGCAGGCCTGAGCTTCTTCCCGAAGCTCACTGATGTGAACGCCGGAACGGACCAGCGGGCCCTCTACCCCGCCCCTGCCCGGCCCCCGCGCCGCACACCGAACCTGCGTTCGCCACGCGGGTGCGGCGCACCCAGAGCATGATCCGGAAGCCCCGGCCCCGATCTCCCCAGATCGAGGACCGGGGCTTCCGTGCGTCCCGAGGCTCTCGTGCGTTCGGGGGGCCCTGTGCGTTCCGGGGCCCCGTACATTCCGAAGCTCCCGTGCGTTCCGGGGCTTCCGTGCGTTCCGGGGGCCCTGCACAAACGGGTCCTTCCGCTCGTACGTGGGCTCCGGCGCCCCGGAAGCCCTGTGCGTACAGGGGCCCTCCGCTCGTACGTGGCTTCCGCTCGTACGGGGGCGTGCCGTCGAGCCCGCCCGGAGCTTGAGGGCAGCACCGGCGGTGCTCACGAGGTCCTGCGCACAGCGGCGCGAGCAGCGGCGGCCACCGCGACGAGCCGCCCACCGCGCCCCGGGAGGGTTACCGCCCCGCCCGAGCGGCGCGGGCGATCACCACGACGGCCTTCTCCAACGCGTACTCGGGATCGTCCCCGCCACCCTTCACCCCGGCGTCCGCCGCCGCCACCGCCCGCAGGGCCACCGCGACCCCGTCCGGTGTCCACCCCCGCATCTGCTGACGCACCCGGTCGATCTTCCACGGCGGCATGCCCAGCTCCCGGGCCAGGTCGGCGGGCCGGCCGCCCCGGGCCGAGGACAGCTTCCCGATCGCCCGCACCCCCTGCGCCAGCGCGCTCGTGATCAGAACGGGCGGAACCCCGGTCGACAGCGACCACCGCAGCGCCTCCAGCGCCTCCGCCGCGCGCCCCTCGACGGCCCGGTCGGCGACGGTGAACGACGAGGCTTCCGCGCGCCCGGTGTAGTAGCGCCCGACGACCGCCTCGTCGATCGTGCCCTCGACGTCCGCGATCAACTGGGACACCGCGCTCGCCAGCTCCCGCAGGTCGCTGCCGATGGAGTCGACCAGCGCCTGGCACGCCTCCGGCGTCGCGGACCGCCCGTGCGTCCGGAACTCCGACCGCACGAACGAGAGCCGCTCGGCCGGCTTGGTGGTCTTCGGGCAGGCGACCTCGCGGGCCCCCGCCTTGCGCGCCGCGTCCAGCAGCCCCTTGCCCTTGGCCCCGCCGGCGTGCAGCAGGACGAGCGTGATCTCCTCGGCCGGCGAGCCGAGATACGCCTTGACGTCCTTGACCGTGTCGGCCGAGAGGTCCTGCGCGTTGCGCACGATCACGACCTTGCGCTCGGCGAAGAGCGAGGGGCTGGTCAGCTCGGCGAGCGTGCCGGGCTGCAGTTGGTCGGACGCCAGATCTCGTACGTCCGTATCGGCGTCGGCAGCGCGCGCGGCCGCCACCACCTGCTGCACCGCACGGTCCAGGAGGAGGTCCTCCTGGCCCACGGCGAGGGTGAGGGGGGCGAGCGGATCGTCGGTGGAACTCTTCCTGGTGGCCATCGCCGAACAGGATCCCACGCCCCACCGACAACCACCGCAGCCGACCGCCCGCACGGCCGGGGCACGACTCCGGGGCACGCCTGGGGCACGACCCCGAAGCACTCCTGGGGCACGACTCCGAAGCACGCATGGGGCACGATCCCGGGCACGGACGCCCGTACCGGAGAATGTCCGGGTGAGCGATGTGAGACATGTGCTGGTGCTGCCCGACCGCGACGCGGCACAGGAGGTGGCCGAGGAGCTGGCGGACCGCTTCGGGGTCGCCGAGGAGCCTCAGCTCGTACGGGACGCGCTGGCCGGCGAGGACGACGCCGAGGACGCCCAGTGGCTGGTGGTCGTGGAGGACCCCGCCGGACGGCTGGACCCGGGCGCGCTGGACGCGTTCGCCGAGGAGTACGAGGGCTGGCTGGAGAAACCGTGAGCGGCGCCCCCGGGGCCGCGAGGGTTCAGCCCTTGGGCACGATCTGGATGTCCAGGTCGATGACGATGCTCGGCCCCACCACCGCGATGCCCCGCGCCAGCATGGTCTGCCAGGTGAGCGTGAAGTCCTCGCGGTGCAGTTCGGTGGTGGCCCGGCAGGCGGCGCGGGTCTCGCCCTCCAGACCGTTGCCGATACCCAGGTACTGGGTGTCCAACGTCACGGTCCGGCTCACCCCGTGCAGGGTGAGCGCCCCCGTGACGCCCCAGCGGCTGCCGCCCCGGTGGACGAAGCGCTCGCTGTAGAACTCCAGCGTCGGGTAGCGGCCGACGTCGAGGAAGTCGCTGGAGCGCAGGTGATCGTCGCGCATCTGCACATTGGTGTCGATCGACGCGGCGTCGATGACCACGTGCATGGCGGAGTCCTCCATGCGGTCGGCGATCCGGACCGCCCCGGCGAAGGTGTTGAACCTGCCGTGGATGCGGGCGAGCCCGATGTGCCGGGCGGTGAAGCCGATCTGCGAGTGGTTCGGCTCGATGTCCCAGTCGCCGGGGTCGGGCAGCGGCGGAAGCTGCGCCACCTGGAGCGTCACATCGCCCACATGGGCGTGCATCCCCTCGGTCACCGTCACCGCTCCGTGGAAGGGGGTGAACCCCTCGGCCGTGATCGCGAGGCGGTGGTCCCCGGCCGGAACCGTGGCGAGAACACGGCCGAAGGGGTCCGTCTCCCCACCCGTCACCCGGCGACCCGCACTGTCGGTCACGACGAACTCGGCCTGTGGAACCGGTTCGTTGACCGGATCCAGCACCCGGCAGCTGAGCACCCCCGCGGTGCGGGGCACCTGGAATCCGGCGAGGGCCCCACCGCGCCCACCCGCCTGGCCTCTGTTTCCCAGCCAACGGCCGAACATCTCTTACCTACTCCCAGGGGCGCTGCGCACTCCGGGCCCCCGACCGGTGAACGTCCCTCCCGGTTCTGCCGGACGTCTCTGTCGCTCCGTCTGGACGTCTCTGTCGGATCAGCGGCCCGCCGACGAGCATGCATTCGATCACTATTGCGGCGTTCGAGCAAACTGAGTAGCTCAGCAGGTCTTGCGCCGAGATGCGACGAGGTGTAATGAGGCATGCCGTTTTCCCGGTTCCACGACGGCGGCCGACGCCTCGCACGGCGAACACCCCGCACCGCGAACGCCTCGCCTCGCCCCGAGAGCCACCGGGCCTAGGTCTCCTGCCCGAGGGCTGTGGCCCGAGGCGCCGCGTGATCACCGCCTCTAACGTGTCGGGCATGACCGAGCCCCGTCCCGCCCGCAGCCGGGAGCAGCGCAAACAGGACGTCCTGACCCGTCTGCGGCAGGACGACGACGCGTGGGTGGGGACGGCCTCCCGGAACGGCGTCCCCACTCTGGTGCCCCTGTCGTTCTCCTGGGACGACGACACCGACGTCCTGGTGATGTGCACCCGGCGGACCAACCCGACCGCCGTCAACGTCACCCCCGCCGGCCCGATCCGAGTCACCGTCGGCCACACCCGCGACGTGGTGCTGATCGAGGGCGACGCACGGGTCGTGGAAGGAAAGGATCTGCCCCCGGCGTTGGGCGACGCGTTCGCCGCCAAGCTCAGCTGGGATCCGCGCAAGAGATCCCGCTGGGTGTTCCTGCTCATCACCCCCCGCACGCTGCGCGCCTGGCGCGAGGAGAACGAACTCCCCGGCCGCGACCTGATGGCCGACGGCGTCTGGCTCGTCTGACCCGGGCGCCCGGGACCGGGGGCGAGGGGGCCGGGCCCGCCCGGGACCAGGGGCGAGGGGGGCCGGGCCCGCCCGGGGCCAGGGGCGAGGGGGGGTGGGCCCGCCCGGGACGGGGGCAAGGGGGGTGGGGCCCGCCGGGGCCGGGGCCGGGACCGCCGGGGCCCGGCGTTCCCGCACGGGTTCCGTCCGACCCGGAGCCGGGCCCGGCCGTCCCGGCGCGGCTTCCGTCCATCCGGCCCGGACCGGCCCGCTCCGCCCCCGCCCCGCCCCCGGCCCCGCCCCGCCCCGCCGGGGTCACGACCGGCTCACCGCCCGCAGCTCCTTCCCGGCGCCCGTCACCGCGATCGGCCCGTCGGTGTCGGTACGCAGGACCCTGGCCCCCGCGGCCCGGAGGGCGCCCACCGTGCGGGGCGAGGGGTGACCGTACGGGTTGTCCGCGCCGCAGGAGATGAGCGCCAGCCTCGGCCGTACGGTGTGGAGCAGCCCGACGTCCTGGAAGGCCGAACCGTGGTGGGCCACCTTGAGGACGTCCACCGGGCCCGAGGCCTCCCCGCCCCGCAGCAATGAGAATTTCAGCGGCACCTGACCCTTGTCAGGGATGGTTGGCACCCACCCCGACCTGGCTCCTCACCGAAGGGTGAGAACGCGATTCACCAACTTCCGTCAATACTTCGGATGCCCTTACGTCGGGTTGAGCGCTGGTCCAGAATCAGGTCATGACTCTTGGTGCAGCTCCGTCCGCTCTGACGCCTACCTATCCGTTCAACGCCCCGAACGAGCCCCTTGAACTCTACTCAGGAACTCTAACGGCTTCCGAAGGGGATGCGCCCGTCGCTGTGGACGGAGTTATCAGATGGGAATGGCTCCCCACACCGAGAGTCACTTACACGTTTGCCACCGATGATCCCAAGACGAACGGCTGGGAGATCGGCGGGGATATTCAGGTGTCAGTCCCGGAAAGTGAGCCGCTTCTCTCTGGCGACTCTGAATCCGCCACAGCTGAGGACACCTCCGGCGCATGGGCCCTGTCCATAGATGGCTGGCTCAAGCCCACAACGCGCGGAAATAGCTCCGACGTGCGTCGAGTCACCTTCTTGCTGCCCAACGTACCGCAGGTTAACGGGGCCTGGATCCGAGGACACGGCGGCAGCTGGAATGGCCGTTGGTCTCTGGAGGCTGGTGATTGGCAGTTCACGATCGACGAGCGCCACGACAGGATCCCGGTACGTCAAGAACTGCGCAAGTCTGGCGGGTACGTATTCACGCACGTCGGCGAGTTCACACGCAAAGATGGCGCACCGATCTCCGAAGGTGAGATCTCAAATGTCCTTCATCTTCTGCGGTGCATCTTCAGCTTCTCCTTTGGTCGCGCAACTTCACCCGCGCTTGCGTCAGGGTACGACTCCAGCAACTCGCTTACGTGGGTGGACTGGAGAGTTTTCCACATCACCCCATGGACGGCGAGAGCTCAGGTCATCGACGAAACAGGGTTCGCCGACCTTGAACAGATTTTCACCGGTTTTGGCAGTTTGTGGTCAGATCCGTTCGAGCGCGAGTTGCTGTCTAACGCCATCAGCTACTACCTCGAATGTAACGAAATGAACCCGTTGCCCTTGGCGACATCGGCAGGGCAGGCATGCCTTGAGCTCTTGGCATACGAAAGACTCGTAGAGGAGCAGCAGACCGTCACTTCTCGTCAATACAAGGCTAGATCGGCACATGACAATATCTCGGCATTGCTTGCCTCCTACAAAATCTCGAACACGATCCCGACGGAGCTCACACGTTTGAGCGGGGCGGCCTCCTCCGTCAATCCTCCTTGCGGATCAGGACCCGAGATCATTACACGTATGAGGAACGGGGTGATCCACCCATCCCGCAAGAAGCCAAAGTTCAGCACAGAGGAATGGCTTGAATGCTGGCAACTGGTCAGCTCATATCTGATCCTGTCCGTTTTGGGGCGCGTATCATTCAAGGGCAGTTATCGCGATCCGGTAAATCCCGTTAAGTATGCCGGCTCCGTAACTAAAGTTCCATGGGCTCCGTAATCTGCATCAGCCCGCCCACCCTCAGCTATCACCCAAGGCTCCGGGGATGCATGCGAGCCGGAGTGGCTCAGCTCCAGGGGTTGGCGTCATGAGACGGAGTCTCGCCGCGGTCGATGATGGGGGTGAGGTAGGCAGCGTACTCGTGGAGCGCTGTGATCAGGATGTTGTCGGTGGGCCTTGTAGTGCGGTGTCGCATGCGGGCCCAGACCGAGTCGATGCTCATCCGCCACTTCTTCTGGGTCTGCGGGTCTTGTTGATCGCAGATGGGGGTCGGTGCGAAGACGTGCTCGCTCTGGGTCACGAGAGCCCAGAGGATGACGGATCCGATGTTTCTCTTTCGGTCGGTCAGGTCTTTGGGAAAGCCCCCTCCTGGGGCGTATCCCCCGCCTGGAACAGCGATTCTAGCCTTGATCTCCTGCCATGGCTCAGTGCCGATGCACCAGTTCGCCAGAGCCTTCCGTCGCCTTTCGTAGTCGATGAGGTTGTCTCTGGCGTCGAGTTCGGCTGCAAGGTCGCGGATGGCGGCCTCGAATTCGAGAGGGTTCGGGCGGGTTCGTGCCCATCGGTGAGCCAGTTTGGGACTGTCGGCGATCCGGGCTGTGGTCGCGGGGTTGCCGAGATAGAGCCCCATCCGGTTGGCCGCTTTGTGGATCGATCCTCCGGAAGCTGTCTGGCTGAGCCTCAAGGCGACGGTGCGCCTCAGGTGGACGGTTGCGATCCCGTCCATGTGGGCGAAATATCGCTGGTACCAATCCTCCTCCAGGAACTGCGGGATGTGCTCGGGACGGAAATGTGTCGCCCGGACTGGTCTTTTGAGGTTTCTTGCGAGGTTCTCCCCGGCATAGGTCTCGATTACTGAGGAGACCGCGTGGAGGAAGCCTTCCGAGCAGTCGGGGCGGGTTTCGAGAAAGGCTCGGATCCATCCGACCTTGGATGGCCGGCAGTCAGCAGTCGTCAGAATCCTTAGCTGGCTTGCGAAGGCGTCCGGGTTGGTTGACCTGAGCAGGCGGTCTGCGGCCAGAAGAAGTGCTGCATGCGGTCGCGCCGCCAGTTGGGGTGTGTCGCTGACCGTCCGGAAGAACTTCGAGCGGGAGATGTTCCCTGCGCTGTCGAGGACACCTGCCTCCAGCGAGGCGATGAGTTCTGGATCGTCCAGCAGGTGTCGGGAGTTCGGCCAGGATGTCCGCAGAAGGTGGCAGGCCGATCTGAGGTCGTTGAAGTAGTGGGCTGGGCTTGTCTCGTGGCCGATGACCCTGATCGTCTCAGGGCCGTGCGGGTCGAGAGCTTCCAGCAGATACTTTTGGAACGTCCGGTATTTGCGCGGCAGTTTATGATTGGGGGCGGATTCTTCATTCAGGCGGTGCCCGCATGGTCCATCGATGTAGGCCCGGCATTGCGAGGGGTGCAGAACGTCTTCCCTCCAGCGTGGGAGTCGTTTGCCTCCGTGGCGGGTTGCGGTGTGGAGGACCAGCGATTTGCAGGCGGGACAGACGTGTTCCAGGAAGCGTCCGTGTTCCAGGCAGGCGAAGACGGGCGGCAGACGCCAGGAGATCTTCCAGGCTCCCCCGAAAGCCCGCTCCAGCGGGGTGTCCTGGCGGGCCAGGCACTGGGGGCAGTAGCGGGTGGAGTGCAGGAACAGCCAGCGGTGATGCTGGTTCGCGCCGTTGCGGCCGGTCGCGGAGGGCCGCGCGGGCGGGAAGCGGCTGCCGTGATTGTCCAGCAGCATGGCGGCGACCTCGGCGTCCGTGGCCTTGATCATCGTGGCGAAGTGCTGCCTCCGCTCGGTGGGCAGGCCGATGAGATGCGGCACTGGCAGGGCCGCTTGGGCAGGACGGTCGGCCAGGCCGGTGCGGACGGCCAGTTCGACCGGTGAGGTGTCCAGCCGGAAGGCCAGCCGGAGGAGGAACCCGGGCAGGGACTCGTCCTGCAGCGGCGGAAGACTTCGCGCGAGGGGCCGCAACGGGGGCAAGGCTGGCTCACCTCCGGCCCGCGGTCAGAGGGACGCCCTTGTCGTCGAAGACGGTGTTGCGGGGCCTGCGGCCCTGGACCGCCTTCTTCGACGGCAGAGCTGGCGGGACCTCGCCTTCTTCCCCGGCGGCCCGGTCGCGCTTGGGGTGCTGGGTGCGGATCACCACTCTGTCCAGCAGTTCTTCGGTGATCTCCTCGATGCGCGTGTCCATGGCCAGCGAGGCGCCGTCCTCGATCAGCCGCTCGATCAGGCCGACGACGCCGCCGGTGCGGCGGTAGATGTACTCGGGCATGTCGCCGCCGGTCAGCATGCCCTTGCGGGCGTTGAACAGCCTGAGCTCGTCCTCCAGGCCGGTGAGGTGGTCGACGAAGTCGGCGATTTCGTCGGCCGTGTCATAGCTGAATGGCCGCAGGTCGACGAGGTCGAACCGCCTGGCGGTCTGGGTGGAAGCCTCGTCCTTGAAGTCCTCGCGCCCCGGCTCGGGAAACTCCCACTGGCCGGTCTTGGGGTCCTGCCAGCCTCCTTTGAGCAGGCCGGAGTCGGGGATGCCGACACCGATCAGGACCAGGGTGACCCGCATGCTCATCAGGGCCCTGATCAGGTCGAGCGTGTCCTGGTCGTCCTTGCGGTGCATGCGCAGACGGGTGATGTCGTCCAGGATCAGCACGCGGGTGCGATGGTCCCGCAGGGATGCACGGACCTGTCTGACGATCTGGGTCAAGGTCAGGTTGGGGTCGCTGGGTCCGAAGAAGTCCAAAATGGCCTGGCAGGTCGACTTCGGTGTCGCGGTGACAGGTGTCTGGACATAGGCGATGGTGGCCCGAAGATCACGGGTGCCGGGCAGTTCGGGGACGTCCACGAACTCCTCAAGCCCCAGCCAGAGGTCCTCGAACGCGGCCGCGGCTTCGGCCGCGGTTTCCGTCTTGCCCTGGTTTCCGCCTCCGTTGATCATGAGGCCGGGCCGCGTGGTCGGTTTCCGCTTCATCGAGTTGCTCAGCAGCCGGTTCCTCATCAGCTCGGAGACGACCTGGCTCATCGGGGTTTCCAGTAGCGGCAGGTTCGCGTGGGTGGCCCGGCGGTGAAGGTCGTGGATGGCCTTGTCGCGCTTGGTCTTGCTGTCATAGGCGGCGCGGGAGATGCGGGGTGCGGGGACGAACTCGTGCCGTGTCTTGCGCCAGGTCGTCCAGCCCTCGGCGGTCTCCCGGTCCGGGACCTCGCCCGGCAGGATGAACCTCAGCGAAGCAGCGGACTCGTCGTTCACTCTTCTTCTCCTTGTCCCAGCTCGTCGTCGCGGAGAAGGTCCGCGTCCGCGTCATCCGTGTCGTCCGTGGCCAGCAGGGCATTTGCCCTGCGACGTGATCCCTCTCCGAGTCGGCGGGGAGCCCGTGGCGGCTGCAGGACGGAGGCCTCGCGCCGGCTTCGGCGTTCGGCGTCCACCGCCTCGTCCACTCGGACCGGCCTGATGGGCCGGCTGCCGATAGCGGCGCCGGTCGTGCCGGGGGTCGGCCGGTCGGCTGCTGCCGCCTTCACTTGGGCAGATTCACGAGCCCGTTCACTGCGCTGGGCCTTGGTCAGCTGTCCTGACCACTGCTCGGCCTTGACATGGGCGGCCAGCAACTCCAGCAGTAGCGGCAGCAGTTCACTGTCCGTGCGGGGCTTGAGCCCGGCCTGCTTCGCGGCGGTCAGCAGTTCGCGTACGCGTGCGTCGGTGAACGCGGGGATCTCGCCCGCAGGCGGCATGCCCGTCCACCGCAGTTCGTGCCAGTCGTGCGTGCGGGGGTCCTGGAAGAACGCGAACCGGGCGTCGCGCGGGTCGCGGTGCACGGTCCAGCGGTCTTTGTGCCGTCCGCCGCGACCGGATCCTTCGTCATCGCGATAGAGGTCCAGGGCCCGGCCGTCGTACCAAAGTCCGCGGATCTTCACGCCCTTCTTGCCCTGGATGATGACCTGGTGCCGGGGCAGCAGCTGGTAGTAGAGGCTCGGCGAAGGAATCTCCAGAGCCCATCCGCCCTGGGCCATCGAGGCCGCGAACAGGGTGTTCGGGCTGTGATCGCCGACCGGATCCCAGCAGGGGGCGTACTCGCCCATGCGCCGGTTCTGCCAGATGCGGACGATCCAGGTCGCCAGCAGATGCTCCATCTCGGCGACGGTGAGGACGGCGTCGCCCTCGACATCGGCGCCGCGGTCGGACGCATCGACGCCGGTGTAGCCGGGAATGTACTCGAACAGCATCGAGCGTGCGGAGCCGAAGGCTCGCTCGACGGCCTGCTTGTCGGTCGGCCGCAGAACCCTCGCCGGTAGCACCCTCACTCCCAGAACGTGCTGGGCCTGAACGAGGTGATGGTTGCGGTAGACGCTGCCGTGATCGGTCGTGACCGTTTCCGGTGCGAAGAACGGCAGCGCGGCCACTTCGTGGCCGGCGAACTCGGCGACCAGGGCCGCGGGGACGCCCGGATAGGGCCATTCCATCTCCTCGCGCCAGTCGTCCCGCATCGGTAGCGGCATCGTCACGTCCCGCAGCAGCATCGCGACGTCGGTCGACGTGTCCGACACCAGCGTCAGGCGGAACCCGACCATCGAGTGCGTGTAGACGTCCATGGCCAGCGTGAGATAGACGGTGACCGGATCGTCGAAGACCGTCTCCCGCAGCATCACCGGCAACACCGTGGTGTCCAGGGCAACGACCTGACCAGGCCGTTCGACGATCACGTGCTCGCCCGTGGTCTCCAGCAGCGCGGATCGGGCGTAACGCTGACGAGCGCGACCCGTGCCGAACCACTCCTGCCAGACCACCCGCAGGGTGCCGTAGCTGGGGATCTTCTCGACGGCCTCCTCGCCGTAGGTCTCCAGCACGTACTGGTGGATGAGCCCGACCCGGGCTCTCATGTTGATCTTCGATCGGTGCAGGGTCTCCTGCCGGACGGCGAGGATCGCCTTGCGGACCTCTTCCGTGACGCTCGGGTGGCCGCGCGAAGCGGGAGTCCAGCGGTCATCGGCGCAACCCATCGTGACGTCGACCCGCCGTTTGGACTCCCACCGGGTCAACGTCCGGTAGCTCACCTTCGATAGGCCGAGCACCTTCGCGTGCTCAGGATCAAGCGCCCGCAGCTCGGCGACCTTCGCCCGGCGCCGCTGGGTCACGGTGGTGCAGTCCGGGTCGTACTCAGGCCGCGGCTCACCGGGACCGGGGTGCAACGGATCTCCGCTGCGAAAGCCCGTCTCGACCTCCAGCAGGTGCCCCCGCCTGATCCGCAGCAACATCCGCTGGTGGTCGGTGAGATCGCCCTCGGTCCTCGGCTGCAGATGACGTCCCGACACGGTCGCCACCGTCGAACGCCGACAGCGGGGATGGTGGGCCAGCATGCGGAACGATACGGTCTGCCGCGTGCCCGTGACCGACGACAACAGCACCCGTCCGTACTGCGGTTCGACGAAATCCACCCGCCATTCCTCGTCGTCCAGGATCAGGCTCTCGCCGACGGCCAGCTCCAGCAGCCCAGCTGCCTGCCCGCTCATCGAACGGCCTCCCTCGCGACGCGGACGACGCTGCCGTCGCCGAACGGAGCCGCCAGGTCGACACCCAACTGCCGGTGCCAGAGCAGGTGCAAGATCACCGGCCGGGCCAGGGCCGGGAACTCGCAGGTGTCCGCCAGAGCGCGGAAGGTGAGCGGCTGCGACAGTGCCTGAGCGGCCCGGGCGGTCTGCAGCAGTCTCGGCTTCAGGCCCAGCCGGTCCTGCATCGAACGGCGCCGTGAGTAGAGAAGATCGACGTTCCTCCAGGTCAGCGTTCTCCAGCCCGTGACCACCGCGTAGCCCCACCCCAACGCGAGTGCGGCCTCGGACGAGGCCGCGAACTTCATCAGGTCGTCCTCATCCATCCGGCCCGCCGGCCGGACATCCACAAGCCACCGGCCCCGCCCGGAAACCAGAAGGAAATCGGGAATGTGCTCACGCCAGCCGCCCTCCCCTTCGAATTCCAGCAGGAAAGGCTGCGACAGTATTTCTTCCGCCTCGCCGGTGAAATCCGCCATCACGATGAACTGATCTTCGCGATGAGACTCGAAAGCATGCTGCCGCCCGGTCGACAACACGGGCTCCAGACCAGGGCGGTGGAACTGCCCTCGACGCCAGGTGAAGCCCCGCCAGGGAACGCAGCCGGTCAACGGCATCGAGTTCAACCCCGCGACTGGGCCGGCCTGCTTCACCTTGCCGACCTTCCACGTCGCCCTCCACCGGACTGACCAGCCACGATCGAGGCTCAGCATCGCCCGGCCGACCGCGAGATCTCCGTCTCCGCAGAGGAGGGCCAGGTCCTGCCAGCCGCACGCGTCCGACCAGAGCGGGCCCGCCACTTCCCCCACAAGTACCCGCGGGTCGACGGCGCCTTCCACCCTGTTCTGCTCCATAGGAGCAGCAGACAGGGCTCACAGAAGGTTCGGCGGGGTTTGACCAAAGAGATGCGAACAAGCATGAAACCCGCGTAGGGTGCCATCCCTCGCTGACAACTAGCTCCAACCATTACGGAAAGAGCTCATCAGAAACGCAGGTTTGGCGCACTTGTTCGAAGTTCGTGCTCCCGTCCGTCAGACGACCAGTTGGACCGTCACCTGTCGTCCGACTCGACGAGAGCGGCAAGACCGCCTCGCAACACGGGATGCAGGGTTCGAATTACCGTACTGCCCACATTCCATTCCGCAGTCGACTTCCCTGCCATGCGAAGTCCTTCGAGAGCGGCAACCGCGTCTTCGGGCGTTCGAATATTCTGCAGAATAGCGACAACGACATCACGGACATGCCAGCGATTATGGTACTCACCGAGATGAGCAAGCCCTCGGACAGCCTCACGCAGAACAATAGGATCGTCCGTGACGCCGACGACGCGACGAGCGAAATCCGCAAGGAGGTCGCACTGCTCGAATCCGAAAGATCCCTCCAGGCGATTCGTGAACGCCTGGAAGACGCCGAGGAATCCTTCGGGGTTCTGCTCCCACCACCACTTCACGGAACCCGATGGCAGGGCACTAAGAGCCCAGGAAAACTCCCCCATGTCCGCGTAATTGGTGAAATCCATTTCATCTGCCCAGCGGATGAGTTCGTCGAAGGCGGATTTATCCACGATGCGGCCGACCTTGAGTCGGGGGCGCAGGCGCTCAGCCCTCTCCTCGGCGGTTTCCCATCGTCCGGTTGGGGCCGGGGCGACCGCTGCCTCGATGGCTGCCAGCAATTCGGTCGCACTGCCGTGGCGCCGAGTGCGGTCTTGAGAGATCGCACGCTGGACCACGGCTCTCAGAGGCCCGGCCGGCACGTCGTCGTCCACCGGAGTACTTCCCGTCAGGAGCGCCTGCATGATCTTTCCTGCGGAGTAAATGTCCGCACGCTCGTCAACGTGCTTTGCATCCCTCCACTGCTCCGGGGCTACATAGAATCGGGTACCCATACCGTCGAAGGTGGAAGTGAGGAGGCCACTCTCTTCCACCACTCGCGCGAGCCCGAAATCAGCAATGGCCCAGGTCCCCTCTGGAGTCCGTAGCACATTTGCTGGTTTGAGATCGCGATGGAGTACTCCCTGACTGTGAATATATGCGAGGCCGGCGCAAATTTCGCGCATTACGACGGCTACATCCTTGGCCTCCATGACGCCGCCGACCTCATCGGAAAGGACTCCTCGGGCGAGCGGCATTGCGTACCACAGGCCCAGTTCTGCGTCTCTCCCACTCGCCAGCAGCGTCATGACGTTCACATGGCCGAGCGTGGACATCAGGCGGAGTTCCCGCTCGAACCGGGCGACAGTATCCGTGTCGAGTGCGTGCGTCTGCTGCAAGACCTTGACCGCCACCCGATCATCGTCGGCCGCCTTCAGGTCACGCGCGCCGAACACGACCGCGAACCCGCCGCCTCCGATCTCCGCCCCCATTTCGAACCGACGCCCGACAGAACGCGGCTGTCCAACAGGGGCGGGTCGGCCCGCCCCTCGCCTCAGTCCACTGCTTCCCCACCGCCGGATGACGTCCAGATCCCAGATGTCGCCAGCGCTGAGAGCCGCCACCGGGGCCGGGAAATCATCGTTCTGGCGGAGCTTGGCGACCTGCTGTCGGCTGACTCCAAGTTCTGCCGCCACTTCCGAGACTCCACCGATACGACGGAACGGCCTAGCATTAGTTGTCATGAGGTCAACCATACATGAATGATTGACCTCATGACGCCAATTATTTGGGCCCCTGCGACAGCCGTCCTTGACAGGGGATCAAGGGGCCCGACTGCGGATGCGGCAGTAACCCAGGACCCGCAACCGGACAAAACTCCACCTCTGGCAGCCACGGGGGTGTCGTCCATCCCAAGGGCTGGCGCTTCGCCTCGACGTCGGCCAGGACCCAGGCTGCCCGCCACCGCACACGGTGGCGGGCCTCTACCTTTTGGCATCTTCGGCCGGCCCGGAACCCTTGGAGATCACGGTCCCCTCGACGAGTCAGGGAGCAGTCTCCACGGAACACTCCTCGATCCACCTAGCGACCACGCTTAGGGTCGCCAGGTACTCCAGCGCCTCCTGTTCGGTCCAGGGGACCTTCTCCTCGTGCGCCGCGACGTTGCGGATCCCGGTCACGGCCCCAGCTGAGATGTGCATTGCGCCGTCCTGTCGCGCCTTCCAGGTAGCCGTCGTTCGGTCACCATCGAACCTGAGGCGCGGTTTGCCCGGTGTTGGATCCGTGACAGCGAAGCTCTGCTGGCAAAGCTCCTTGTCGGTTACGTCGTGGCGACCTACCTTTTGTTTCAGACGATGGGCGAGCGTCCGGCACGCGGCAACCACAGCGTCCTGATACGCGTCGGCCTTCCAGGGCTGGGCAGCAGACCCCCATACCCAGGGGTGCAGCGCATCGGCGGCGATCGACGGTGAAGTGGGGCGCAGGAAAGCCGCCAACTCGTCTGCGGATCTGGCGTGTCCAAGAGCCTGGGCGACCGCGTCGCGCAAGAGTCGCCAATAAGTAGTACTGCCATCGTCGTACTGGTCGATCTCGTTGAGCACATGTGGCACGTAAGCCGCTACTAGCCCGCGCATCAGCGGCATGTTGAGCGCCAGCTCCTGGTGCCACTCCGCACGTACGTCTTGATCAGCTTGTTCCAGGTGCGCTTCGAGGTGGGCCAGATGGTCCTTGACCTGTGTCAAAAAGCCGGTGAGCTTCGCGACGGCGTAAGCGTTGTCCATGCTCGGATAGTAGGGCGAACACCCCTTGCGGGTACGGACTTTCAAGGTAGCTCATGAGGCCAAGAGAGAAGCAAGAGGCCCTGAAGCGGCGCGGGTTGACGGACGCCTCGGACGGCTTCACCGTGACCCTGGCGCCTCTGACTCGGCTCGCTGAGTAGGCGAAATGCCTCCAGATTGACGTCTCCGCTTATGAGGGTGCCAACAAGCTTGAAACCTGCATTAAGTGCCATCCTTCGTTAAAATTCGATGCCAACCCCTACTGTCAAAGCCGACCAGCGCCGCAGGTCGCCGCTGGTTAGCAGTGCCAACCACCGTTGAAATTCTCAAGCAACTCCCGCTGGGCCAGGGGTTCGAGGTCGCCGAGGAGCAGCAGTGTCAGCCCTCCGGCCGCCCGTACGCGCAGGGTCACGCTGGAATCGTTCGGCTCCCGCACCGCCGCTCCCGCTCCCCCGGGCTCCGGGCGGGGCCAGAGGACCCGCCAGTCGACCGGGCCCGCCCGGCGGTGCTCACCGGCCGCGGCCCGCACCGTCGGAACCCGCGCCTTCGCGGCCGTCCGCCGCACGAACGCGGCCTGTTCGGGCGGGGCTTCGAGACTCGTCGTCTGGATCGCGCCCACCGCCCTGCCCCGCAGAACGCCCGGCAGCCCGCGTACGTGGTCGGCGTGGAAGTGGGTCAGGACGACGAGCGGCACCCGGGTCACGGCGAGGTCGCGCAGGCACCGGTCGACCGCGCGAGGGTCGGGTCCGGCGTCGACGACCACTCCCGCGCCCTCCCCCGCCGCGAGGACCATTGCATCGCCCTGCCCCACGTCGCAGAGGGCGAACGCCCAGCCGGGCGGCGGCCAGCCGGTCATGACCCGGGTCAGGGGGGCCGGTCGAAGCACCGCCAGCACGAGGAGCAGGCCGATGGCCGCGCAGACCCAGGGGCGGCGGGCCAGCCTCGGGGCCAGGAGCACGAGCAGCGCCGTGAGACCGGCCAGCAGCGCCGCGCCCGACCACCCTCCGGGCCACTGAACCTCCGCTCCCGGAAGCTCCGCCCCCGTGCGGGCGACCGCGGCGATCCACCCGACCGGCCAGCTCGCGATCCGGGCCAGCACCTCGGCCACCGGCAGGGCGACCGGGGCGACGGCCAGCGCCGCGAACCCGAGCACCGTCGCCGGGGCCACCGCGAACTCCGCCAGCAGATTGCACGGGACCGCCACCAGGCTGACCCGCGGTGCCAGGACCACCACCACGGGGGCGCACACGGCCTGCGCGGCCGCCGCCGCGGCCAGCACCTCGGCGAGCCTGCCCGGCACCCGCCGCGCCCGCAGGGCGAGGCTCCACCTGGGAGCGAGCGTCAGCAGCGCCCCGGTGGCCAGGACCGAGAGCAGGAAGCCGTAACTCCGGGCGAGCCAGGGATCGTAGAGCACCAGCAGGACGACCGCCGCCGCCAGGGCGGGGATCAGCGATCTCCGGCGGCCCGTTCCGATCGCGAGCAGCGTGATGAGCCCGCAGGCGGCGGCACGGAGCACGCTCGGCTCCGGGCGGCACACGACGATGAACGCGAGCGTCATCGCCCCTCCGGTCACCGCGGTCGCCCGCAGCGAAAGCCCCGACAGCGGTGCCAGGCCGCGTCTTTCCGCGCTCGACGCCGTCCCCGGCGGTCCGACGAGAAGGAAGAGGAGGATCGATAAATTGGCTCCGGAAACGCTCAACAAGTGCGTCAGATCGGTCGCCTTGAACGCTTCGTGGAGGTCCGGCGGGACTCGGGAGGTGTCACCGACCACCAGCCCCGGCAGCAGCGCACGCGCATCCGCGTCCAGGCCGTCCGTCGCCTCCCGCAACCCGGCACGCAGCTCTCCCGCCGTCCGCTGGAGCCATGTCGGAGGCTCGGTGATCCGGGGTGCTCCTTCGCGGTCCACCCGCAGGAGGGCCGCGCGCCGTTCGCCCCCGTGCGCGGGGGGCGACAGCCGTCCGCGCAGCCGGAGACCGGTGGAGGGCAACAGCTTCTGCCAGTCCGCCCGGTGGTCGTCGGCCGCGACCACGACCAGCACCGGGGTACGGACCCGGGCGCTCCGGCCGTGGGCCGTCCGCACCTCCATGACCTCCGCGTCGAGCAGGAGAAGCGGAGGAGCGCTGCGGCTGCCCCGCGTCGCCGGGCGCGTCGTCCGGGGGTCGGAGGTCACGCGGACGACGACGTCGACCCGCGCGTACTCCCGTGCCAGGGCGGGGACCGGCCCGCGACGCACATCGGCCCCGTGCAGCCCGGCCACTGTCGCGCCCCCCGCCGCGCACAGCAGCGCGGCTCCCCCGGCGGCCACGAACCGGACCCGTCCTGCCGTCCTCCTCGTGGGGCGAGAGGCCGGGGCCGCCCGCGTGCGCGAGGCCGCCGCCAGCAGGGCGAGCGCGGGCACCGCGCAGGCGACGGCCATCGTTGCCGCCCACCTCCCCGGCAGCCCCAGCGCCACCGCGGCGGCAGCCCAGACCGCCAGGGCAGGCGGGACGAGCCTCAGGTCCGCAGGCCCCTCCGACCGGACCCCGGCCTCCCCCGCAGCACCCGGGGCGCCCGGCGGCCCCGCCGTCAGCGGTACGGACGCCGTCGCACGGTCCTCGCCGGGGCTCGCGCTTCCGGGAGCGCCCCTCCCCGTGTCCGCGTCTCGGCGGAGGCCGAGCCGCGCCGCCCGGCCGCTCATGGCCGTACCAGTGGTTGGAGGTCGGCGAAACGGCGGTCTCCGATCCCGTTGACCTGGCGGAGTTCCTCGACGGACCGGAATCCGTTGTTCTCCGTGCGGTAGTCGATCATGTGCTGGGCCAGCACGGGCCCGACCCCCGGCAGGGTTTCGAGCTGTTCGGCGGTCGCCGTGTTCAGGCTCAGCGGCGCCGTCGGCCCGGGCCCGTCGGCCTCCCCGCCCGCTCCGGCCCCGCCGCCCGCCGCGGCGGCGAGGGGCGAACCGGGCGGGAGGCCGACGAGGACCTGCTCCCCGTCCGTGAGGACCCGCGCCCGGTTGAGCCCTGCCAGATCCGTGCCGGCGCGCACCCCGCCCGCCGCTTCGAGCGCGTCCGCCACCCGCGAGCCCATCGGAAGCCGCCGGACCCCCGGCCGGTGCACCTTTCCGCTCACATCGACGACGATCTGCCCGCCCCCGCCGCTGCTCCCCCGCACGGAGGACGGCTCCCCGCCGGCCGGGCGGGGCACCGGATCGGGAGCGCCGGACCGTAACGCTTCCGGTTCCGCGCCGACCGCTGCCGCCTCCTCCGCGACCGGTTCCGGCGCGTGCACGGTCTGGGGGCGCGCGGACCAGAAGTGGAACGCCGCCACGGCCACGGCGGCGAGCAGTACCAGGCCGAGCACCACGGGCGTACGCGGAGCCATCCCGCACCGGAGCCGCACCCACCACGCCACCCGCTCGCGGACCGCCGAGACGAGGCGGCGCACCGGTGAGGTGTCTCCTCCCGTCCGCGCCTCCCCGGCCACGGCCTCGGCCACGGGCAGGGCCGCAGGCTCGGCCTCGGCCTCGGTGTGGGGTGCCCTCTCCCCCACGGGCACGGGGGCCGGCCCGCGCGCCCCCGGTACGGCCACGGGCCCGGCCACCGGCTCACGTACGGGTCCGGCCCCGGCAACCTCCCCGAGCCCGGACGCGCCGGACGCATCGACCGCACCGGTCATCAGCGCGTCCGCACGACGACGTGCGGCAGCCGAGGCGAGGGCGGAGCGCCGCACGGCCCGCCGTCCGCCCCGGCCCGCACCGGAACGAGTGCCGGGACCTGACCCCGCCCGACCGCTCGGGCGCGTACCGGCCGCGTGCCTCCCCCGGGCGGGCCGCCGCCCGGACAACGGGTCGGCCGACGGCAGAACCGCGGACGGGGAGCGGGGCGGGAAGGCGGCCACCGCGGTGGGCGGAGACGCGGCCCCGACGTGGGACGGCGGGGCGAGCCCGGGGGCGGACGACATGTCGGACGACGAGGCGGCTGCGGTCGGAGCGCCGGGAGCCGACGCCCAAGAGGTTCGAAGGGCCATGCCTCACGACGTTAGGCATCTCCGCCCGGCCTCGCTGAGCAGGACCGAATTCTGTGGACAGCCCGGCAGTTGTGGATATCTCGGCCACTCCGCCGAGTGAAATCCGTCCTGCCCACCCGCCCCGACCAGAGCGGAACGCGCTGACCGCGTTGCCCGCGCCGAGCTCACCGCAGCGAGATCACCGCACCGAGCAGCCCCGGCCCCGTGTGCGCCCCGATCACCGCGCCGATCTCGCTGACGTGGAGGTCGGCAAGGCCCGGCACGCGTTCGCGCAGCCGCTCGGCCAGGCGCTCCGCGCGTTCCGGGGCGGCGAGGTGGTGGACGGCGATGTCCACCGGGGCGGTACCCGCCCGCTCGGCGGCGATCTCCTCCAGGCGGGCGATGGCCCTGGACGCCGTCCTCACCTTCTCCAGCATCCCGATCCGGCCCCCGTCGAGTTCCAGGATCGGCTTCACCGCCAGTGCGGAGCCGAGGAGGGCCTGGGCGGTGCCGATGCGGCCGCCCCGGCGCAGATAGTCGAGCGTGTCGACATAGAAATACGCCGAGGTGTTCGCAGCCCGCTTCTCCGCGGCCGCGACCGCCTCGTCCGGGCCGCCGCCCGCCTCGACGGTCTCCGCCGCCGCGAGCGCGCAGAACCCCAGCGCCATGGCGACCATGCCGGTGTCCACCACGCGTACCGGAACCGGGGCGCTCTTCGACGCGACCAGCGCGGCGTCGTACGTGCCCGAGAACTCCGCCGACAGGTGGAGCGACACCACCGCGTCCGCCCCGCCCTCGGCCGCCGCCCGGTAGGTCTCGGCGAAGACCGCGGGGCTGGGGCGGGACGTGGTCACGGAGTGGCGTTTCTGCAGAGCCTGGGCGAGCGAGCGGGCCGAGATCTCGGTGCCCTCCTCCAGCGCCCGGTCGCCCAGGACGACGGTCAGCGGCACCGCGGTGATGCCGTGCCGTTCCATCGTCGGGCGCGGCAGGTAGGCCGTGGAATCGGTGACGATAGCGACATGGCGGGACATGAGCCGGAGGTTACCTGGCGTGGTGGGAGTGCGGCAGCCCGGGCCCGGCGCACTGATCGTTCCAGGCCGGTTCGGAGCGTATCCGCCCGCTCGTGGCCGGGGCACGCCCTCGGGGAGCGCAGCCGCCTCACCTCATCGGGCACGCGTGGCGCCCCGTGCGACCTCTCACGGGGACGCGCCCCACGCCGCCCGGCGGGTGGAGCGGCCCCGGGCCCCCGGCCCCGCGGGCGTCAGTTCGTCGTCTCCGGGCGGGTGGACTTCTGCCACGGGTAGGTGGTGCGCAGCCGCGGGTCCGGAGCGGTGATCGCCTGGGGGCTCTCCTCGCGGGCCGGTCCGGACCAGGCGTCGTCGGCCGTGCTGCTGTTCGCCGCGGAGGGGTCGGCGGGGGCGGCCGGCTCGGGCCAGTCCGTCCCGGGGTCCTGCGCCCGGGAACCGGCGCTCCCCCCGGCACTCGTCCGCGATGACTCGTCCGTGGTCCAGTGCCGTAGCGCGCCGGCCTCGATGTCGATCTGTGCGTTCAGCGCGTCCAGATCGTCGTCGGCGAACTGCCGTGCCCGGTCCCGCGCCGCCCAGCGCAGCGACTCCGCCGACTGCGTGATCTGCTGTGTGCGCTCCCTCAGCTTGGGCAGCAGGCTCGCGACCGTCGTCCGGTCCGGCTCGCGCTCCAGCCGCTTGAGCTCACCGTCCAGCTCCAGACCGTGCGCGCTCAGCCTCCGGAACAGGGCCACCGACTCGGCCAGCGACGCGTCCTCGGCCGCTCCGGCGTGCAGGGCGTCCTGGGTGGCCCGCATGGAGGTGCGCAGGGCGAGCCGGAGCTGCGCGAGCTCGCCCGCGACCCCCGGCTGTCCGAAGCTCTTGGCCCGCAGGGTGGTGTCCTCCACCGTGCGGCGGGCCTGGGTGATCGTGCGGTCCACGCCGCGCTTGGCCGCGCCGACCGCCTTCACGGTCGCGTAGACGCCCAGGGCGATGAACGCGACCAGGAGCAACGCCAGGATCGTGATCGCGGCTTCCATGAATGCCCCTCGGTCTCTCGATGCGTCCGCCTGTACGGGTCGCCCCCTTCACCGTAAACGGTACGGGCAGGCCGGGGGTTCCTTCGGAACCCGCAACCTGCCCGTAGGGGATGGCCCTGACCGCGTGCGCCGAGCGTTACGCGGGGACGATGTTCACCAGCTTCGGCGCGCGCACGATCACCTTGCGGATGCCCGCCCCGCCCAGCGCCGCGACGACCGCCTCGTCGGCCAGCGCCAGCGCCTCCAGCTCCTCGTCCGTGATCGACGGCGAGATCTCCAGGCGCGCCCGGACCTTGCCCTTGACCTGGACCACACAGGTGACGGTCTCGTCCACGACGTACGCCGGGTCCGCCACAGGGAAGTCCTGGTGGACGACCGATTCGGTGTGGCCCAGCCGCCGCCACAGCTCCTCCGCGATGTGCGGGGCCAGCGGGGCGACCAGCAGGACCAGCCGCTCGGCCACGGACCGCGGGAGCGGGCCGCCCGCCTTCGTCAGGTGGTTGTTCAGCTCGGTGACCTTGGCGATGGCGGTGTTGAACCGCATGCCCGCCATGTCCTGGCCGACCCCGTCGATCGCCTTGTGCAGGGCGCGCAGCGTGTCCTCGTCCGGCTCCGTGTCGACGACGGTGACCTCGCCGGTCTCCTCGTCGACGACGTTGCGCCACAGGCGCTGCAGCAGCCGGTACTGGCCGACGACGGCACGGGTGTCCCAGGGGCGCGACACGTCCAGGGGGCCCATCGCCATCTCGTACAGGCGCAGGGTGTCCGCACCGTACTCGGCGCAGATCTCATCCGGGGTGACCGCGTTCTTCAGGGACTTGCCCATCTTGCCCAGGACGCGGCTGACCTTCTCGCCGTTGTGGTAGAACGCGCCGTCGCGCTCCTCCACCTCGGCGGCGGGGACGGCGATGCCCCGGCTGTCGCGGTAGACGAACGCCTGGATCATGCCCTGGTTGTACAGCTTGTGGAACGGCTCCGCGGACGAGATGTGGCCCAGGTCGAACAGCACCTTCGACCAGAAGCGCGCGTACAGCAGGTGCAGTACGGCGTGCTCGGCGCCGCCGACGTACAGGTCGACGCCCCCGGTGGGCTGCCCCTCGCGCGGGCCCATCCAGTACTGCTCGATCGCCGGGTCGACCAGCTGACGGTCGTTGTTCGGGTCCAGGTACCGCAGCTCGTACCAGCAGGAACCGGCCCAGTTGGGCATGGTGTTGGTCTCGCGGCGGTACTTTTTCGGTCCGTCGCCCAGGTCCAGCGTGACGTCCACCCAGTCGGCGTTGCGCGACAGCGGGGTCTCGGGCTGGGCCGTCGCGTCGTCCGGGTCGAAGGTGCGCGGCGAGTAGTCCTCGACCTCGGGCAGCTCCAGCGGCAGCATCGACTCGGGCAGGGGGTGGGCGATGCCGTCCTCGTCGTACACGATCGGGAAGGGCTCGCCCCAGTAGCGCTGCCGGCTGAACAGCCAGTCGCGCAGCCGGAAGTTGACGGTGCCCTCGCCGACGCCGTGCTCCCGCAGCCACTCCGTGATCTTCGCCTTGGCCTCGACGACGCCCAGGCCGTCCAGCGAGATCTCGTCGTTGGCGGAGTTGACCAGCTTCGCGTCGTACGAACTGAAGGCGTCGTCCCACGTGGCGGGGTCGGTTCCGCGGTCGTCGGAGGGCTGGACGACGCAGCGCATCGGCAGCTCGAAGGCGCGCGCGAAGGCGAAGTCGCGCGTGTCGTGCGCCGGTACGGCCATGATCGCGCCGGTGCCGTAGCCCATCAGCACGTAGTCCGCGATGAAGACGGGGACCTTTTCGCCGCTGACGGGGTTGGTGGCGTACGCACCGGTGAAGACACCGGTCTTGTCCTTGGCCTCGGCCTGCCGCTCGACGTCGGACTTGGCAGCGGCCTGCTTGCGGTAGGCGGTGACGGCCTCGGCCGGGTTCGCGTGGCCCCCCGTCCACACCGGGTGGGTGCCCTCGGGCCAGGCGGCCGGAATGATCCGCTCCACCATGTCGTGCTCGGGCGCCAGCACCATGTACGTGGCGCCGAACAGGGTGTCCTGGCGGGTGGTGAAGACGGTGATGCCGCCCGCGGTGTCCACCGGGAACTCGACGCGGGCGCCCTCGGAGCGGCCGATCCAGTTGCGCTGCTGCAGCTTGATGGCCTCGGGCCAGTCCAGCCCGTCCAGGTCGTTCAGCAGCCGGTCGGCGTAGGCGGTGATGCGCATGTTCCACTGGCGCAGCTTGGCCTTGAAGACGGGGAAGTTCCCGCGCTCGGAGCGGCCGTCGGCGGTGACCTCCTCGTTGGCCAGAACGGTGCCCAGCCCGGGCGCCCAGTTCACGGGGGCGTCGGAGGCGTACGCCAGGCGGTACTCGCTCAGCAGGTCCGCGCGCTCGGTGGCGCTCAGCGCGCCCCACTCACGGCCGTCGGGGGTGGGACGGGTGCCGCTCTCGAACTGCTCGACCAGCTCGGCGATCGGGCGGGCCCGGTCGGCCTCGGTGTCGTACCAGGAGTTGAAGATCTGCAGGAAGATCCACTGGGTCCACTTGTAGTACTCCGCGTCGATCGTCGCGAAGGAGCGGCGCTTGTCGTGCCCCAGGCCCAGCCGGCGCAGCTGGACCTTCATGTTCTCCATGTTGGCCTCGGTGGAGACCCGGGGGTGCGTGCCGGTCTGGACCGCGTACTGCTCGGCGGGCAGGCCGAACGCGTCGAAGCCCAGGGTGTGCAGCACGTTGTGGCCGGTCATCCGCTGGTGGCGGGCGTAGACGTCGGTGGCGATGTAGCCCAGCGGGTGTCCGACGTGCAGCCCCGCACCCGAGGGGTACGGGAACATGTCCATGATGAACTTCTTCGGCTTGGCGGCCTCCTCGGGGTCGCCCGCCAGATCACCGGTGGGGTTCGGCGCCTCGTAGGTCCCCTCGGCGTCCCAGAAGTCCTGCCAGCGTGCTTCGATGTCGGCGGCCATGGCCGCCGTGTAGCGGTGCGGCGCGGCCGTCTCGGCAGCGGAATTCGTCTCGCTCATGATCCTCAAAGCTCCATCGATCGTCATCTGCCGGGAAACGAAAAATCCCCTCGCACAGGAGGGGACGCCGCGCTGACTCCGACCAGGCGTTCTCACCGGTCGGGACTGTTCAGCGCGGCCCGCTAAGCAGAAGGCGTACGGCACGCATGGCGCCAGGGTACCGCACGGTCCCGGAGGGCTGCGGGGAGTGACCGAGGGACGAGAGGCCGGCGATCGGCTGGTTGCTCCGCCGGGGGCACGGCCTGGGCGCCTCCCTCGCCCCCGACCTGATCGGGCCGGGTCCGGACAAAGGAAAAGAAGCGGACCACCCGATCCGGATGGTCCGCTTCTTCACTGCTTACGGTGTGGAGCTAAGGAGAATTGAACTCCTGACCTCCTGCATGCCATGCAGGCGCTCTACCAACTGAGCTATAGCCCCGTGCTGTGTTCCGCCCGGTTTCCCTTGGCGACATCGAGAACATTACACGGTCACCCCGGTGCTTCACCAAATCGTTTCCAGTTTGAACCGCTATGCCCGAATCCTCCCGAGGGAAGGATCTTCCGTCGCAGGTCAGACGGGTGCGGACGGGCGGTACCGGACGGCAGCAACCCGGCCGGGCGATCAGGCAGTGGCGAAGGAGTAGAAGCGCTTGAGCGTGCAGTGCTCCTCCAGGAGGCGCCCGTAGATCGGCTCCCCCTCCAGCTCCCGGTAGGTCTCGATGGGGTCGCCTTTTATGATCAGCGCCCGCGCGCACTCCTCGCACCAGTACTGGTACGCGGCGTTGACCGGGTCCATGTCCCTGACAATGGGCGTCCCGCTGCCGCACCAGTCGCACTTACGCCTGTGTGCACCCATCAGTCAGCTCCAGCTGTGGCCGCAGGCCGTGCACACGTAGGAGACCCCTCCGTTGTCACCCAGCATCTGGGCGACATGGGACGAACCGCAGGACGGACAGCCGAGACGGGATCGATCGTCGGACGTTACGGGGCCGGGGAGCGGGGCGGTGACAAGGCGCCGGTCGGGAACGTGGACGCGACTCGCAGGCATCGCGCTCCCTCCCGATCGGTACGTCGCCCCCTCCGGCGTTCCGATTCTGCCATGGCCCCGCAAGAGGGTCAGCCCGCTCGGTGCCCTCCATACAGAAGATCCCGCCCCCTGACGGGGACGGGATCCTGATTGTGGAGCTAAGGAGAATTGAACTCCTGACCTCCTGCATGCCATGCAGGCGCTCTACCAACTGAGCTATAGCCCCGCTGTTCGCTGTGTTTCCCGGCGTTTCCGCCCTGCGAACAAGAAGAACTCTAGCCTGCGACCGGCCGGAAAGTGAAATCCGGCCGGAGCCGCCCGCGGACAGGCCCCGGGCCGCCCCTCAACGCCCCTGGGACGACCGTCCGTCGGGTCGTCCAGGGCGCGTCCGGCTCCGGTCCGCCGGACGGGCGCGGCCTAGTCGTCGTCGCCGAGCACCGGCTCCGGAAGCGTGCCGGCGTTGTGCTCCAGGAGACGCCAGCCGCGCGCGCCTTCCCCGAGGACGGACCAGCAGCAGTTGGACAGACCGCCGAGCCCTTCCCAGTGGTGCGCCTCCAGGCCGAGCAGCCGGCCGATCGTCGTCCTGATCGTGCCGCCGTGGCTGACCACGACGAGCGTGCCGTTCTCCGGAAGCTTGTCGACGTGCTCCAGGACGATCGGCGCCGCCCGGTCGGCGACCTCGGTCTCCAGCTCGCCGCCGCCCCGGCGGACGGGCTCGCCGCGCTTCCAGGCCGCGTACTGCTCGCCGTAGCGCTCGATGATCTCCTCGTGGGTCAGCCCCTGCCAGGCGCCCGCGTACGTCTCGCGGAGTGCGGCGTCATGGGCGACCGGCAGCCCGCTGACGGCGGACAGCTCGGCGGCCGTGGCCGCCGCACGCCGGAGGTCGGACGCCACGATGGCGTCCGGCTTCAGCGAGGCGAGCAGCCGGGCGGCGCGGCGGGCCTGCCCGACACCGGTCTCGGTGAGCTCGATGTCCGTGGAGCCCTGGAAGCGGCGCTCCAGATTCCACGCCGTCTGGCCGTGCCGCCAGAGGACGATCCTGCGGCCCTTGCCGCTCCTGCTGCCGTTCAGCTCTGGTCACCTTCCGTGCCGCCGTTGAGCTGCGCGTGCTCCTCGGCCTTGCCGCGGGTCTTGACCGCGTCCTCGGGGAGGGCGATCTCGGGGCAGTCCTTCCACAGGCGCTCCAGCGCGTAGAAGACGCGCTCCTCGCTGTGCTGGACGTGGATGACGATGTCGACGTAGTCGAGGAGGATCCAGCGGGCGTCGCGGTCGCCCTCGCGGCGCACCGGCTTGGCGCCGAGCTCCTTCTGGAGCCGCTCCTCGATCTCGTCGACGATCGACTTGACCTGGCGGTCGTTGGGGGCCGAGGCGAGCAGGAAGGCGTCGGTGATCGACAGCACGTCGCTGACGTCGTAGGCGATGATGTCGTGCGCGAGCCGGTCGGCGGCCGCCTGAGCGGCGGCGTTGATGAGCTCGATGGAGCGGTCCGTGGCGGTCACATGCAGGCTTTCGTCGGCGGTCGGATACAACCTCCAGGGTCTCACGGACCGCCGACAGAGCCTTACTGCGTTTCTCCTCGGGCCCCCGGGCGGCGTCGGAGCGCCGCCCCGGGGGGCCGAGCGGGCTACGGGAGCTTGTAGTCCTGCCCGAGGACCGCGGACACGTCGGCGTTGGCGGCCGGCTCGCCCTTCCTCACGTCACCTGCGGAAAGACCCAGGGTCTTGGCCACCTCGACGGCCTTCTCCTTGTCCTCGGCGGCGCGGTAGAGCACGACGGACGACGCCTCGGACGACGCCTTGCCGCTGTCCACGAACGCGTAACCGCCGTTGACGAGCTGGACCCGGGCCGCCTCCGCGGCCTTCTGGTTCCCGGTGGCGTTGCGCACGGCGACCCGGAGCGGAGCGCCCGCCTCGGGGGCCCTCACCGTGCCGCCGAGGACGTTCTTGACGACGTCGCGGGTGTCGGCCTCGGTGAGCGTGCCGTCCGCCTGGACCGGCAGCACGACCGTCTTGTAGTCGCCGACCTTCGCGCGGGAGGCCAGCTTGGCGAGCGACGCCCCGAGGTCCTTCTCGGGCAGCGACGGGTCGAGCACCTGGAGCAGCGTCTCGATGGTGACGGTCGCGGCCTTCGGGTCCTCGGAGATCTTGCGGAGGGTGGCCCGCATGACCTCGCCGAACCGCGCCAGCTGTCTGGCCTCCGGCTCGCCCTCCGCGCGGTACGTGGCGTACGCGACGGCCATCGGGCCGCTGAGCGTCTGCGCCTCGCCCTTGGTCACGAGGGGCGATTCGCCCTTCTTCGCGCCGGGCACGTCGGTGTCGGTGTCGACCTCGATGTTGCCGACCAGCTCGACGAGGTTCTCCAGGTACGGGGTGTCCAGCCGCCAGGTACCGGTGATCCGGGTACCCAGGAGGACGTCGATCGCCTCGCGGGTACCAGTCCTGCCGTCGTCCTCGACGGACTTGCCGAGCGTGGTGGTGGTCCCGTCGTCGCCCGCCACGGCGAGCGAGTTGGGCAGCAGGACGGTGGTGCCCCGCTTGGTCGTGGAGTTGTCGACGAGCAGCGCCGTCGAGGTGCCGCCGTTCTTCGTGTCGTGCAGGTGCACCACGATCATGTCGCGCTGCTGGACCCCCGCGGCGACGGCCTTCTTCTCGTCCGCCCCGGAGAGGCCGGGGATCAGGTCGGCGGACCACAGGTAGCCGGCCCCGCCGACGACGACGAGAACGGCCACGACTATCAGGGCCACCATCCGGTTGCGGCCCTTGCGCCGGGCCTCCTCGCGGCGCTCGCTGCGGCTTTCGGTGAACTTGAGCCAGTCGATGACGTCCTCGGAGTCCTCGTCGGGCTCCTCGATGAACGAGAACTGCTCGGTGCGGTAGTCGGGTGCGGGCTCGCGCTGCCCGGGAAGCACGGCCTCCGCTTCCGCGGTGTCCGGCGACTGCTGCCGCACGGAGGGCTGCTGGACGGGAGGCTGCTGAACGGGGGGCGGTCCGGTCTGTTCCGGCCCCGGGGCGCCGCCCTGCTGCGGAATGCTCCAGTACTCTCCGGTGTCCACGGCGGCGGCGGGCTGCTGCTGACCAGTGGTGTAGCCGTGGTCGGCGTACGAGCCGTAGCCGTACCCCTGGCCGCTCCCCTGCCCCTGCTGCGCCTGACCGTACTGCGGGGGGGCCTGCTGCGTCTGGCCGTGCCCCTGGCCGCCGTACGGGTCGTAACTCTGCGGCTGCTGCAGGGGGTTGCCGTACGCGTCGTACCCGTAGCCGTGACCGGCGTCCTGGCCCTGCCCCTGGTGGGTGGCGTAGGGGTCGTACCCCTGGCCCTGCTGACCCTGCTGGTCGTACTGCGGGGGGCCCTGCCCCTGGTAGACCGGCTGCCCGTACGCGTCGTAGCCGACGATCTGCGGCTCCTGGTAGTACGGGTCGTACGGGTTCTGGCGGTCGTTCACCGGTGCCCCTCTCCGTGGCTCATTCGCCGCGGTACAGCTGGCGCTTGTCGATGTAGCGGACCACGCCGTCCGGCACCAGGTACCAGACCGGCTCCCCCTGCGCGACCCTCTCACGACAGTCCGTGGACGAGATCGCCAGCGCGGGCACCTCCACGAGGGAGACGCCGCCCTCGGGCAGCCCGTCGTCCGTGAGCACGTGACCCGGCCGGGTCACACCGATGAAGTGGGAGAGCGAGAACAGCTCCTCCGCGTCGCGCCAGGTGAGGATCTGGGCCAACGCGTCGGCGCCGGTGATGAAGAAGAGGTCCGCGTCGCCGTGGACCTCGCGCAGGTCCCGCAGCGTATCGATGGTGTACGTCGGTCCGCCACGGTCGATGTCACTGCGGCTGACGGAGAACTGCGGATTGGACGCGGTGGCGATGACCGTCATCAGATAGCGGTCCTCGGCCGGGGAGACCTTCTTGTGGCTCTTCTGCCACGGCTGCCCGGTCGGCACGAAGACGACCTCGTCCAGGTGGAACTGGGCGGCCACTTCACTGGCCGCCACCAGGTGTCCATGGTGGATCGGGTCGAATGTCCCGCCCATCACGCCGATACGGCGCTTGCCGGGGCCGGTAGGCACTTCCTGCTCTCCCATGCGTGCAGAGCCTACTGGCACAGCCGTACGCCCCGGCTCAGCGGTCGCGGTTGAAGCTCGTGGTGATCCACAGCAGCAGCATCAGCGCGATGAAGGCCCCGGCGCCGACGACGTAGGGGTTGAGGCTTTCGTGGTTGCCGCCGCCCTCCCCGCCGCCGGAGGCGAGAGTGGCCAGCTGGTGTGCGGTGCTCGTGAGGCTCATCTTCGGCAGGACCTATCGATCGAGAATCGGAAGGAAGACGTCGGGGCCATCGTATGCGGCCTCTTCGGGCACGCTCACGGCGACTCAGTCGTTGTTGTCGTCGTTGCGGTATCCACGCAGCAGGAACCAGGCGAGCAGCGCCGCTCCGAGAATCGAGACGAGCAGGACGATCCGGAGGGTGTCGCCCGGTCCCTGCTCCTCGGACGCGGCGGCGAGCAGTACGGCGGTGTGCGGCATTTCGGGCGCTCCTCACGGTTATCCACAGCCCCCCGCACACCGTAGCGCCAGCGCATACGCTGGCTTTTGTCCGGGGGACGAGCGACGTCTCGTACGAACAGGGGGCCATCCATGACCGAAAGCAGTCACGAGAACGTGCCGAGCAGGCAGCGCCGGCGATTCCCCGGGATCTCCTCCCGGGCCTACGAGCACCCGGCCGACCGCTCGGCCCTGGTGGCCCTGCGCAAGCTGACCGGGTTCGACACCGTGTTCAAGGCGCTCAGCGGGCTGCTCCCGGAGCGCAGCCTGCGGCTGCTCTTCCTCTCGGACTCCGTCCGGGTGAGCGACGCGCAGTTCGCCCACCTCAACGACATGCTGCGCGACGCGTGTTACATCCTGGACCTGGAGAAGGTCCCGCCGATGTACGTGAAGCAGGATCCGCAGCCCAACGCCATGTGCATCGGACTGGACGAGCCGATCATCGTGGTCACCACGGGCCTGGTCGAGCTGCTCGACGAGGAGGAGATGCGGGCGGTGGTGGGCCACGAGGTGGGCCACGCCCTCTCCGGCCACTCGGTGTACCGGACGATACTGCTGTTCCTGACCAACCTCGCCGTGAAGGTCGCCTGGATCCCGCTGGGCAATGTGGCGATCATGGCGATAGTGACGGCGCTGCGCGAGTGGTTCCGCAAGTCGGAGCTGTCGGCGGACCGGGCCGGGCTCCTGGTCGGCCAGGACATACAGGCGTCCATGCGCGGTCTGATGAAGATCGCGGGCGGCAACCACCTCCACGAGATGAACGTGGACGCGTTCCTCGCCCAGGCCGACGAGTACGAGAAGGGCGGCGACCTCCGCGACTCCGTCCTCAAGATCCTCAATGTGCTGCCCCGGACGCACCCGTTCACCACCGTGCGGGCCGCCGAGCTGAAGAAGTGGTCGGAGACCCGCGAGTTCCAGCGGCTCATGGACGGCCACTACCCCCGGCGCGACCAGGACAAGGACGCCTCGGTGACCGACTCGTTCCGCGAGTCCGCCTCGCACTACGCGGACTCGGTGCGCACCAGCAAGGACCCGCTGATGAAGCTGGTGGGCGACATCGCCGGGGGCGCGGGAGACCTGGGCGGCAAGCTGCGCGACAAGTTCACCGGGGCGGGCTCCGGCGGCGGTTCCGCTACGAACGGGAGCGGTGCGTCGGGCCGGCCCCAGGACCCGGAGGAGGGGGGCCCGGGGGCGTCGGGGCCGTCGCAGGGCTGAGGGCCGCCAGAGTTCCGCACAGGGCCGCGGTGGGCGATCCCGTGGCGTACGGGTCGGTGGCGGCCGGGGGGCGGGCGTCCGCCCGCTCCCCGGCCAGGAGCGGATGGAACATCGCGGCCGCGTCGGCCGAGCAGGGCTGCGGTCCCGCCTGGACGTGGGCGGCCCGCACCTCCAGGCGGTGCAGCCGGAGGTCCTCCCGGTCGAAGCGGAAGTGCAGTTCGCGCCGCACGGTGAACAGGGAGGCGTCGCCGTCGCGCGGGGAGGCGCCCGCCGGGCGCAGGGCGTAGGTGAAGGTGTGGTCCGAGACCACGCCGAGAACGCCCGCGGCCTCCTCCTCGTAGTCGAGGGTGCCCCGGACCCGGACCTCGGGGTCCGCGAGCTCCACCCGCGCCGGGTCGAAGCGCACCAGCCAGCCGGTGGCGGCATGGCTCCCGTCGTCCTCCGGGCTGCTCAGGCTGCGCTCGAACTGGGCGCGCTGGTCCGGGTCGAGGAGGTGCTCCACGGGCCGGCGCACGGAGCCGGTGAGGACATCGGGGTTCAGGGACGACTCCACCAGGTAGTCCTTGACCGTGGCGAGGGCGGCGGTGATCTGGCTGTCGGAGAAGTTCTGCGTGCGCTCCACGGCGGGGAAGTTGATGCCCTCCACCCCCGAGCGGAAGCCGGAGACCGGTTCGGCCCGGTACAGCCGCTCGGGTGAACCGCCCGGCACGGCGCCCCGGGGGGCCAGGGGAACCACGGTCGTCCGCAGGGGCTCGGCCCGGCGGACGGCCGGCTGGGGGTACGGGCTCCGGAAGCCGATGTAGACGGCCACCGTGAAGGCGAGGGCGATGAGGACGACCAGGGCTATGGCGGCCCGGGAGCCGCTGCCGCCGCCTCGGACGAGGTCCTGTTCCTCGGGCAGGGTCCGGACGGCGCGGGCGTGGCGGCCCATCCGTTCCTCGGCGGAGTACTCCTGCATCCGGGCAGCCTGGATGAACGATTCGTCGAAGACGAGCGAGCGGTATTCGTCATCGCCGCCCGCAGGGTTCTCGGGCGGGCCGTCCGGCGGTTGTGAGCGGCCTGTCATGACTTCTCTCCCGGTCTCCACACCGGTCGGTTCGGTGCGCAACGGTCTGCTTCGGCCCGGCGGCGTCCCGCAGCGAGAAGCCCCCCTGGGAGCGAGGGGTCACACCTTGAGGGTAGGTCGATTGCGGCTCACGTAAACGCGGAGACCGCCGGGAACCGCGGGAGTCCCGGGGGCGGCCGTCGGCGATCGGGTGACGGGGGGGGCGGACCGGGACGGAGGGGGCCCGGATCAGGTCAGGGCGCGGGGAGCCGGAGCCGGGCCGCGCGGGGCCACGGGACAGGACGCGGGGAACCAGGCACAGGAGGGTGGTGTGTGGGGGGCAGGGGGCACGCGGCCGGGCCGGGCGGTCGCTCAGGGAACCCGGGGCTCGGCGGAGACCGTGGGGCGGGAGTAGTCGGCGGAGGCGGACGGGGCGGCCCCGGGCTTGTCCACCCCGCTGCTGGCGGGGGGCGGTACCTGGTCCTCGCGGTTGTTCGAGGCGCCCCGGTAGACCGCGGTGAAGGCCAGGGAGACCATGCCGACGCCCATCACCACGGCCAGCAGCCAGGCGACCGGCCGGTGCCAGCGGGCGGAGTTGCGGTAGGGGCGCAGGGAGCCGCCGTGGCGGCCGTAGGGCCCCGGGCCGTACGCGTCGTCCCCGGCGCCGTGCCCCGGGTCGTAGTCGAGGTCCTGGGGGTCGTGGTAGCGCCGGGGGCCGTCGTAAAGGTCGTACGGATCCTCGTCGGTGCGGCGGCTCCGGCGGGCGCGGGCCTCCTCGGCTTCGGCACGGGCCTCGGCGGCGGCGAGAAGACGTTCCACGGCGGTGGGCTCGTGGACGGGCGCCGACCGGACGAATTCCTCGTCGAACACCACGGAGGCGAAGTCCTCGTCCGCGCCCCCGCGGTCGTCGTCGGGCTCCCGGCCGTCAGGAAACGGCTTGCCCCCCACGTCGTCCGGCACGGATTCAGCGTAGCCCGGACGGGGCTTTTTCGGCAGGGATCCGACGAACTCCCCCGGATCGCCCCGGGGGAGCCGACCGGAGGGGCCGGCCGGCGCGCCCGGCGTCACGAGGCGTCGGACCCGCCGCCCGGGCGGCGGTCAGCGGACGTGCCCGTCCCCCGTGACGATGTACTTCGTCGAGGTCAGCTCGGGCAGGCCCATCGGGCCCCGGGCGTGCAGCTTCTGCGTGGAGATGCCGATCTCGGCGCCGAAGCCGAACTGGCCGCCGTCCGTGAAGCGGGTGGAGGCGTTCACGGCGACCGTGGTCGAATCCACCAACTGGGTGAACCGGCGGGCGGCGGCCTGCGAGGTGGTGACGATCGCCTCGGTGTGGCCGGAGGACCAGAGCCGGATGTGGGCGACCGCCGCGTCCAGGGAGTCGACGACCGCCGCGGCGATGTCGTGGGAGAGGTATTCGGTCTCCCAGTCCTCCTCGGTGGCGGCGACGGCGGTGGCCTTCGACGCCTCGGCGTGGGCGAGGACGTGTTCGTCGCCGTGGACGGTGACACCGGCCTCGGCGAGCGCGTCCAGGGCGAGCGGCAGGAAGGCGTCCGCCACGTCCTTGTGGACGAGGAGCGTCTCGGCCGCGTTGCAGACGCTGGGGCGCTGGGCCTTGGAGTTGACCAGGATGTCGACGGCCGTGGCCAGATCCGCCTGCGCGTCGACGTAGACGTGGCAGTTGCCGGTACCGGTCTCGATGACGGGGACGGTGGACTCCTCGACGACCGTGCGGATCAGCGAGGCGCCGCCGCGCGGGATGAGGACGTCGACCAGGCCGCGGGCACGCATCAGTTCGCGTACGGACTCCCGGCTCTCGCCCGGGACGAGCTGCACCGCGTCGGCGGGCAGTCCGGAGCCTCCGACCGCGTCGCGCAGCACCCGGACGAGCGCGGTGTTGGAGGCGCGGGCGGAGGAGGAGCCGCGCAGCAGGACCGCGTTGCCGGACTTGAGGCAGAGGGCGGCCGCGTCGACGGTGACGTTGGGCCGGGCCTCGTAGATGATGCCGACCACGCCGAGCGGAACCCGCACCTGGCGGAGGTCGATGCCGTTGGGCAGGGTGGAGCCGCGCACCACTTCGCCGACCGGGTCGGGCAGGGCTGCCACGCCCCGTACGTCGGCGGCGATGGCGCGGACGCGTTCCGGGGTGAGGGTCAGGCGGTCGATGACGCCGTCGCTCGTTCCGGCCCGGCGGGCGCGCTCGACGTCCTGCGCGTTGGCCTCGATGATCTCGCCGGTGCGCACTTCGAGGGCGTCGGCGATGGCCAGCAGCGCGTCGTCCTTGGCCGCGCGCGGGAGGGGCGCGATGTCGGCGGCGGCCGCACGGGCCCGGTAGGCCGTCCGCGCGACCGGGGAGAGGTTGTCGTAGGGCGAGAGCGTGGTCATGCCCGCAGAGTAATGCGCGCTCTGCGGGCATCCGTCACGTATCCCGTGATGCGAGACGACCGGATCGAGTGGCGGGCGCCCCGCCCCGGCCCCGTCCCGCCCCCGCCGCTCCACCGACCCGGCCCGCCCTTCCACCGGCCCGCCCGGGCCCTCGACGGAGCTGCGGGCGGGACCCGGGCGGGTCGCGTCGGTCAGTAGGGGTGCACGCCCACGGGAGCGGCGGGCGGTGGCCCGTACCCCTCGGCGACCCGTAGGTGGTAGGTCTCGCGGTCGATGACTTCGAGGCCGACGATCGCCCAGGGCGGGAGCTGGGCGCTGGAGCGGTGTTCGCCCCACAGCCGCAGCGCGACGGCGGCCGCGTCGTGCAGATCGCGGGCCTCTTCCCAGTAGCGGATCTCGGCGTGGTCGTTGGCATAGCGGCTGGTCAGCAGGAACGGATGGTCGTGCGCGAGTTGTTCCAGGCCGCGTCTGACCTCCGCCAGCGGAGCCTCGGCGCCCGAGACGCTGAGGGTGATGTGCCAGAGCTTGGACTGCGGAGGCTCCTTCCGCGCCGTCGTGGCCGGTTCCCGCTGGGCGGTGTCCGCCGGGCGTGGATTCCGGTCGGCGTCCGTCCCCGCTCCGACACTCGTCAGGGTTCGGTCGGCCGTGCCTCGGGGCGGCGCCCCCGGGCGCGCTCGTCTCACCGGCGGCCTCCTGTGGTCTGTTGCTGTGCGGTACCCCTGGTTCCCCACGACAAAGTGGACCAGTCCACGGCGGGGCGTGGGGTGGTTTTGGTGAAGGTGCTCGCCCGAAGGCTGGACTTTCAGCCGTTTCAGGGGGTGAGGCGCGGCGTGAGAATGACGAGATCGTCCCTGTGTACGACCTCGCGCTCGTAGGCGGGCCCGAGTTCCCGGGCCAGCTCCCGGGTGGAGCGGCCGAGCAGTTGGGGGATCTCCTTCGCATCGAAGTTGACGAGTCCGCGGGCGATGGGGACGCCCCGGGGGTCGCGCAGTTCGACGGGGTCACCGGCGCTGAACTCGCCCTCGACGGCCGAAATCCCCGCGGGCAGCAGGGAGGTGCGCCGGTCCACCACGGCCCGCACGGCGCCGTCGTCGAGGGTGAGCGCCCCCTGCGGGGTGGAGGCGTGGGCCAGCCACAGGAGCCGGTCGGCGGAGCGGCGGCCGGTGCGGTGGAAGTACGTGCCCGTGTCGCGTCCCGCGAGGGCGTCGGCGGCCCGGCTGGCGGAGGTGAGGACGACGGGGACCCCGGCGGCGGTGGCGATGTTGGCGGCCTCGACCTTGGTGACCATGCCGCCGGTGCCCACGCCCGCCTTCCCGGCGCTGCCGATGGTGACACCGGCCAGATCGCCGGGGCCGGTGACCTCGGCGATCCGGGAGGCGCCGGGGGTGCCGGGCGGCCCGTCGTAGAGGCCGTCCACGTCGGAGAGCAGGACGAGGAGGTCGGCGTGGACGAGATGGGCGACGAGGGCGGCGAGCCGGTCGTTGTCGCCGAAGCGGATCTCGTCGGTGGCGACGGTGTCGTTCTCGTTGACGACGGGGACCGCGCCCATCTCCAGGAGCTGGTCCAGGGTGCTGTAGGCGTTGCGGTAGTGGCCGCGGCGGCTGGTGTCGTCGGCGGTGAGGAGCACTTGGCCGACGCGGACTCCGTAGCGTGCGAAGGAGGCGGTGTAGCGGGCCACGAGGAGGCCCTGGCCGACGCTGGCGGCGGCCTGCTGGCGGGCCAGGTCCTTGGGCCTGCGGACGAGGCCGAGCGGGGCGAGTCCGGCGGCGATGGCTCCGCTGGAGACGAGGACGACCTCGCGTTCGCCGCCGTCCCGGACCTTGGCGAGGACGTCGACGAGGGCGTCGACCCGGTCGGCGTCGAGACCGCCGGAGGCGGTGGTGAGCGAGGAGGAGCCGACCTTGACGACGATCCTGCGGGCGCCGGCCACCGCCGTCTCGCGGAGTGACGGCCTCTGCTCTGCCACGTGCTTCCTCGCTCTGGATCGCCCCGGTGTCCCTCGGGGCCTCGTGCCGCCCCGGCACAGCACAGTACGCGAGCGGCCGCCCGCGCCGCCCGTCCGTTCCGGTCGGTGGACGCCGCGGAGCCCGCGGGGGCGGGGTGCGGCGGGCGGTGCGGGCGGCCGGGGGGCTCAGCCCTGCTGCTCGTCCTTGATCGCGAGCATCCGGTCGACGACCCGGGCGGCGGCGCGGCCGTCGGAGGGCTCGCAGAAGTCGACGCGGAACTGGGCGTACTTCTCCTTGTACTCCTCGCTGACCGCGTCGATGTTCCGGATCGCGGAGACCAGGTCCTCGGAGGTCTTGATCAGCGGCCCGGGGGCGCGGGAGGTGAAGTCGAAGTAGAAGCCGCGCAGGGTGTCGCGGTAGTGCTCCAGGTCGTACGTGAAGAAGAGCATCGGCCGCCCGGAGTGCGCGAAGTCGAACAGCACCGAGGAGTAGTCCGTGATCAGCACGTCGGCGATCAGGTAGAGGTCGGCGATGTCCGGGTAGTACGTGACGTCGTAGACGAAGCCCTGTCCGGCGCCGGGGATGGAGTCGAGGACCTTGTGGTGCTTGCGGTAGAGCAGCACGTGGTCGTCGCCGAGCTCGCGCTTCGCGGCCTCGACGTCGATCCGGTTGTCGAGCTTGAAGCGGCGTCCGCCGTAGCGCTGGTCGTCGCGCCAGGTGGGCGCGTACAGGACGACCTTCTTGCCCGCGGGGATGCCGAGCTTCTCGCGTACGGCCGCGGCGCGCTTGACGCGGTCGGGGGCGTGGAAGACGTCGTTGCGCGGGTAGCCCGCTTCCAGGACCTCGCACTGGAGGCGGAAGGAGTTGGTCATGATCGGGGTGGTGAAGGCGTTCGGCGTGATGAACAGGCTGTACTGGCGCGAGCGCTGCGGGAGGCTCGCGATGTAGGCCAGGTTCGCCTTGGGGGTGCCGAGCAGGTCGGCGCCGATGCGCTTGAGCGGGGTGCCGTGCCAGGTCTGGACGACGACCTGGCCCTCGCGGCGGACGAACCACTCGCGGATGCCGCCGTTGGTGACGACGTACCGGCTGCGGGCCAGCGCCTCGTACCACTCCTTGCTGCCCCACTCGACGCCCCGGACGCCGGGCGGCAGCACGACCTGCTGGTCGTGGACCATGGCGATGTGCTCGACGTCGGTGCCGCGGCGCTTGAGCTCCTCGTAGACCGCGCGGGGCGAGTCGGAGAACTGCTTGCCGCCGAAGCTGTTGTAGAGCACGGCCTCGCGCAGCGGCAGCTTGCGCTGCTCGGGGGTGTAGACGTCGCGCATGAGGCGCTGGCGGTAGGCGCCGCGCAGCTCCGGGGCGAGGACCGGCCCGGACTCGATGAAGATCCGGTCGAAGTCGAGCCGCTCGACGGTGTACGTGCGGTGCTCGCCCCGGTGGGAGAGCGGCAGCGTGTCCACGAGGTCGGGGCGGATCGTGACGGGCACGTCGCGGGTGTGGTCCCACTCGGTGCGCAGCCGCAGGCGCGGCATCCAGCGGCCGGCGCGCAGCGGCACGGTGCCCTCGTAGGTGGGCATGACGTCCGGGCGCAGCCGGGCGGTGAAGCGGCCCTCGGCGAATTCGACGGGCAGCGGACGGTCCTCGTTGCGGCCGGTGTGGCGCAGAACCATCTTCATCTGCTCGGCGGGGCCGGTGTAGACGCCCGAGAGGACCAGCTCGCCGTCCGCGGTCCACTCGACGCCGTCGACGAGGGGCTGGACGGTGCGCAGTTGCGGGGTGAAGTTGCCCGCGCCGTCGGTGAGGATCGCGAGTTCGCGGCCCTCGGCCAGCGGGTGGACGCCGGTGACGCCGGCGGCGCCGTTGGTGGCACGGCGGGTGGTGCCGTCCGCGAAGACGATCTGGGTGCGGTACTTGACGGCCTTGCCGGGGCGTACGTCGTCGGCGGGCAGGTCCGCGAAGTCCAGGCGGGCGGTATGGCGCAGCCAGCCGTCCTCGCCGGTCTCGCCCTGCTGGAGGGGGAGGTCGGTGGTGAAGCCGCTCGCCTCGTGGTCGATGCGCAGGGCCGTGGGGTACTTGCCCGCCGGGGTGGTGACGCGGGAGCGCAGGGTGACGGTCATGCCCTCGCCGTCGCCCTCCTGGGCGACGATCTCGGCGGGGACGACGTCCACGGAGAGCTTCAGGCGGTTGCGGTCGAAGCCGGCGACGAGCCGGACGCCGTCGTCCAGGGCGCGGGTGAAGCTGTGGCCGGCCGCGCCCGCGTTGTTCTTGGTGACGCTGCCGACCGACATGCCGCCGGGGCGCGGAATGCCGATGCCCAGCCGCCAGGTGGCGGACTGCCACTGGCCGCGTACACGGAGGCGGGACGGGTCGATGCCGATCTCGAAGCCGGACCAGTCGTAGTTGTGCAGGGCGCCCTTGGCCTCGGAGGTGGCGCGGGGCTCCTGGACGGTGCGCATGCGCAGCGGGAGAGTGGAGCGGCTGCCCTGGCGGCGGAGCACGGCGACGCGCAGCGAGCGCTTGCCGGTGGCCGAGGGAACGTTGGGGATGTAGGCGTAGCCCTTGACGAGGAGCTTGCCGTCCTCCCAGACGAGGTCGAGGAGCTTGCCGCGCACGGGGAGCTCGCTGCGGTTGAAGTTGCGCACCGAGGGGGGCAGCGAGGAGCTCTCGACGCCGGGCAGCTCGATGCGGGCGCGCCGCAGGCCGCGGACGGAGAAGGCTCCCGGGTTCTCCCGCTCGTAGTGCAGCAGTTCCACCAGCTCGTCGCCGCGGCCGCTGGCCGCGAGGTGCCACTTGACCCGCGCCATCGGCGAGAACTGCCGGACGACCTTGGGGGCGGCGTGGGCCAGGAAGTCCTTCGCCGCCCGGTGGAATTCGGGGCGCTCCTCGACCGGAGTCTCCGGGAAGTACTTCATGAGCCGGCTGAGCTCGTCGGGGATCGCTTCGAGGGACGCCACGGGGGAAGGGCCTTTCCGGGGGGACGTGCAGATGATGAACCCCTGGAGAACGGGGCGTTAATGAGACAGCTCCCACCGTCTCATGGTTGCCCCACAGTATGACGTGACACCTCTCACAGGACGAACCCGGCCCGGTGGCCGCCGGGAGAGGCGGGTGTTCGAGCGCTCCCCGCAGGCCTCCCGGGAGGGCCCGGCGGTGTTCCGGTGCCCGGCGGGGCCCCGCCGGGCACCGGTCAGACGCGGCCGGCGCGCAGGGCACCGAACACGGTGCGGCGGACCTTGCGGACCGCGCGCCGGACGAAGGAGGCGCGGGGCCGCTGCCGCGGCGGATCGATCCTGCGGCCGCCGACCCACTCCGTGACGGTCACCTCGTAGGCCCGGTCGGGGAGCACGGCGCTCTCCCCGAAGTGCGGGTAGGCGAGGTGGAGGCGGGGCGGGTCGCCCCGGCGGACCACCTCGGGCTCCTTCCCGGCGCGCAGGAAGGCCGCGATGTCCAGGAGCAGGTCGAGCCGGCCCTCGGCCACGCACATCAGCCGGAGGCGTTCGCTCACCTTCAGGTTGCGGGCGAGCCCCGGCGTCCAGTAGGCCTTCATGAGGGGGGCGGCGAGGGCCATCTTCCGCTCGCGGACCTCGGGCTTCTGCTTCACCAGCCCGGGACCGAACTGGGGCAGCAGGGTGATGACGAAGGGCCGCACCATCAGGGCGTCGCGTCGGGGGCCCGGGGGCACGTGCTCGGCGATGAGCCCCATGAGGGCGCGGGCCGAGTCGAAGCGGCGCCGGTAGCCGCCCTTCTTGGTCATCTGGTTGCGGTCCTCGCGACCCACCAGGTAGTAGCAGGTGTAGTCGGCGACGACGGAGATCCCGTTGCCGCGCAGGTACGCCTCCATGGTGAACAGGGCGTCCTCGCCCGTCTTCAGCTTCTCGTCGAAGGCCATGCCGAGGCGGACGAGGAGGTCGCGCCGGAACAGCTTCTGCGCGCTCAGGGTGAACTTGACGTTGGAGGAGAAGAGGTCGGCGTGTTCGACCGTCTCCTTCCACATCGACTTCGCGGCCCCCCGGTTGACGCCGACGATCTTCCCGAGGACCACGTCCGTGCCCGCCCGGTCCCCCATGGCGACCATGCGCTCCAGGGCCTCCTCGCCGAAGTAGTCGTCCGCGTCGAGGAAGAAGACGTACCGGCCGCGGGCGAGGGCGAGGCCCCGGTTGCGCGGGCCGCTGGGCCCCCCGGAATTCTCCTGCCGGACGACTCGCGTGGGGACCGCGGTCCGGGCGGCGAACTCCTCCAGGTAGTCGCCGGTGCCGTCGGTGGAGCCGTCGTCGATCGCGACGATCTCCATGCGGCCGGGGCCGATGGTCTGGGCTTCCACGGACTCCAGGCACCGGACCAGGTAAGGCATCGCGTCATATGCTCCGATGATCACACTGACATCGGGCTCGTCGTTCGTCCTGGGCGTGTCGAACATGTGCACCTGTCGATTTGATCACGAAAGAGGGAAGACCGCCCGATCCTGCACTCTTTTGCGCATTACGACACCGAACGACCCGTACGCCCCTCCCCCAGGAGAGACGTACGGGTCGCGTTCGGGGTTGCCCCTCATTCGGCCGTTCGATCAGCCGTGCGCCGCCCGGCTGTGCGCAGGCCGGTGTAGGCGGCGCACGGGTTCCGGCCGGACCCCCTCAGAGCGCCGGCGAGCTCCCCTCGGTGAGGGCGGTCTCCGCCTCCACCTGCTCCGGGTCGGCCGCAGGGGCGTCCGGGTCCGCGGCGGCGGTGGCCGCGGCCACCGCCTGCGGGTCGATGTCCCCGGCCCCGCTGGTGGCGGCCTCCTCGTCCGGCACGGCCACGGCCTGGTCGCCGAGCCGCTGGGCGACGCCCAGGTTGCGGGCCTCGGCCTTGGCGGTCAGCGCCCGGACGGCGGCGTTGAACTGCTCCATGGAGGTCGGCTCGTCCGGCCCCAGAAGGTAGGTCTTCAGCTCGCGGCGGGCGTCCGCCAGGAGGTCGGCGGCCGGGTCGGCCACCGCGGCCAGCAGTTCGTCCAGCTCCTCGGCCGTGTTGGACAGGATGACCGCGGCGCGTACGGCGGTGTTCTGCCGCTTGAACTCCGCGGCCCCGAGCGCCGCCGAGTCGGTCACCGCGTAGGGCTTGCCGCTCGCGATGAAGTCGGAGACCACACTGGAGATGTCCGAGACCATGGCGTCGGACTCGTTGAAGCAGTCGTACAGCTTGGGCTGCGCGCCGGTCACCGTACGGTGCTCCCACCAGCCGAAGGAGCGCCAGTAGGCGTCGTTCCACTCGGCCCGCAGCCGGGCGGCCTCCGCCTCGCGGGCCGGGTCGGCGAGCGAGATCCGCGACTCCTCCGCCTCGTCGCCGCCCGCGCGCCCGGAGGTCGCGAGCTTCGCCAGCCGCGCCTCGATCCGGACCAGCTCGGCCCGGGCGGCGCTGTGCCCGGCGGCGGCCGAGGACGCCTCCTTCGCCCAGCGGGGGTCGGCCGCGCGCTCGGCGGCGGCCTTCTCCAGCATCGCCCGGAGCCGGGCGTCGACGGCCTTGGCCTTGCGGCTGCGGATGCCGGTGAAGGGGTGCGGCTTGTAGATGATCCGGACCGGGTCGGCGGCGGTCAGCAGGCGGCGCACGATGTTCTCGCCCGCCAGCAGCAGGGAGGTGTTGCCCGGGTTGTCGTCCCAGCCCTCCCAGGTGGGTGCGTACAGCACGGTCGGGATGGGGTTCTTGACGGCGCCCGTCCAGCTCTTGATGGGCTCCAGCTGCGGGCGGCCGACCTCGACGATGTCCTCGTCGCGGACGCCCACGTCGGCCAGGGCGTAGCGGTCGCGGCCGGCTCGGCCCGCGGTCCAGACCTCGTCGTACACCTTCGAGTACGGGTTGACGCTGGCGAGCTTGTCGCTGTCGCCGTGGCCGATGAAGACGTGCTTCATCGTCGGAACCCGCAGGATGTGGATGTTCTTGCCGACGTTGGCGGGGTACAGGCAGACCCGGACGGTCGAGAGGTCCAGGTTCATCAGATGGGTGCCGGCCGGGACGCAGAGGACCGGGACGGAGGTCTCGGCGAGCTGCGGGACGAGACTGCGCTCCCGCATGATGATCAGCGGCCGGCCCTCGACGCGGGCCATGGTCTCCAGCCACATGTTGCCCTGGTAGGCGGACTCGTTGGAGCCGGAGAAGTAGAGGACCACGGTCGGCTGGTACTCGCGCAGCCAGGTGTCCACGGCCTTGAGCACGACGGGGGCCGGGGGCGCCAGACGGCCGCGGCGCACGTAGGGGAGGAGCGCCGCGAGGTAGGCCAGGGCGAGCAGCAGCGTCAGGCCGATGCCCGCGTAGCCGATGACGTCGTCGCCGGTGCCGGCGGCGATCAGGACGCCCGCCACGGCCGGGATGTCCAGGTGCAGCATCTTCTCCGCGGAGCGCCGCACCAGCACGCCGGGCGGGGCGTCGGGGATGCGGACCGCGTGCAGGTCCACGTTGCGGGTGACGACCGGCATGGTGCGGCGCATCCGGATCAGGGTGGTCAACGCGCCGTGCGGCGCCTGGAGCCCGTAGAAGAGCAGGAAGCAGGCGACCGCCGCGTAGAACAGCGGCGACTCGGCGAGATCCAGGCGGGCCAGCAGCAGGATGACCATCAACTGCCGCAGCAAAAAGCGGATCGACAGCCCGGCCCGCACCTTGCCGAGGCGGTTGACCAGATAGCTCCCCTTCTGGTGCAGATACCAGTCGGCCGCGTACGTGACGGCGGCGGCCGCCGCGAAGAACCAGATGTGGGGGATGAGCGCGGCGAGCATGACGCAGGGGTATCCGAGCCCCATCAACAACGCTGCCGCCAGTTCCGTCCTGCTGCCCACACGGGCCAGGCGAATGGCTGTCGAGATCACGAAGAACCTGCTCCACGGGGTGCCGGATGATTCACGTATTGGCGGAAATGTGAAGGTGCGGCTTCACGCATTCGGGCCTCTGTCGTCGCGCGAAGCGACAACAGAGGCCCGTAAAAACACATTTGTCAAGAATTATTACACATCTGCTTGACGGTCCAGCACGGAGGCCAGCGCCTGCTCGAACCCGGAGGACTCTGCGGCCCCCGCGGTCGGGTCCTGCTGCCGTACGTCGATGACGTGACCGGTCAGCGCGGACAGCAGGACGTCCAGCGAGGTGCGCGCCACGGCCTCCGAGGAGAGCAGCGAGCCCTCGGGCTCCTGGCCGAACGCCTTGGTGCGCATCGGCGTCGCGGTCCGCTCCGGGTTCACGCAGTTGACCCGGATGCCCTCCCCCGCCCACTCGTCGGCGAGCGCCTGGGTGAGGTTGACCATGGCGGCCTTGGTCGAGGAGTACAGGCTGTACTCGGCGCGGCCGCGGGTGTAGCTGCTGGAGGTGTAGAGCAGCAACTGGCCCTTGGTCTCGGCGAGGTACTTGTACGAGGCGCGGGCGATCTGGACGGGGGCCAGGTAGTTGACGTTCAGCGCTTCCTGGATCGTCGTGTTGTCGGTCTCGGCCAGCTTGCCGATCCGCAGCACGCCCGCGGTGTTGATGACGTAGTCGATCCGCCCCGTCTCGCCGTACGCCGTGGAGAGCGCGTCGTCCACGTGCTCCGGGTTCTCCACGTGCGTGCCGGTGGTGGAGCGTCCCAGCGCGTAGACCTTGGCCCCGTAGTTCTCGGCCAGCGTGGCGATGTCGGCGCCGATGCCGTAGGAACCGCCGAAGACGACGAGGGTCTTGCCGGTGAGCAGCTCCCGGTAGGCGGCCTCGTCGGCCTGGCGGGGGGCGGCGGTGGAGGCCAGCTGGAAGAGCTTGTCGGTGATGAAGACGTCGACCGGCTGGGTCACCTTCATGTTGTACTCGTCGCCCGCGACCACGTAGATCGGCACGTCGGGGAGGTACTTGAGGACCACCGAGCAGTCGTCGGTGGCCTGGAAGTTGGGGTCGCCCGACGCGATCTCGTACGCCTTGCGGATCGTGGAGAGCTTGAACGCCTGCGGCGTCTGGCCCCGACGCAGCCGGGAGCGGTCGGGGACGTCGGTGATGAACTCGCCGTCCTCACCGTGCGTGCGGGTCACGATGATCGTGTCCGCGGAGGGGATGGCGACGTCGACGGCCTGGTAGCGGTCGAGGGCGTCCACGCAGTCCTTGATCACGCGCTGTGACAGCAGGGGGCGCACCGCGTCGTGGAAGAGGACGTTGCGGTCCTCGCCCTCGGCGAGCCCCTCCCCGAGGGCCGCGATGGCGCGCTCGGTGGTCTCGTTGCGGGTGTTCCCGCCCTCGATGACGCGGGTGACCTTGGTCAGTCCGGCCTTCTCGACGATCTTCTCGACGTCGGGCACGAAACCGGGCGCCATCAGCACGATGACGTCGTCGATGCCCTCGGCGTTCTCGAAGATGGTCAGCGTGTGCTCGATGACGGCCTTGCCGGCGATCTTCAGCAACTGCTTGGGGATCGACAGGCCCACGCGCTGGCCGGTCCCACCGGCGAGCACGACCGCTGTGGTCCGGGGCTTGGCTTCGTGCGGCACAGACACAGACGACCTACCTTGCTATGACGGGGGAACAGTGTGATGGTCGCACTCTCCGTGACCGTCTCGCAAGGTGGACGTCGGCCGTCGCTCGCCTCGCCGATGCCCGCAGTTCACCCTCTGGCCAGGGAGGTTGGGCGCTTCCGGGCGCCACGCGGGGTGACCGACCCCACAGATGTGTTGCGCAATCGGCACATGAGCAGCACCTGCACCCGGTGTGACCGGCGGAAACCGCCGACGCCCAGGGCCAGAATCTACCGGACGGCCCGCCTCCGCAGAGACGGGCCGTCCGGTGGGGCCTTCAGGAGCCGCGTGGTGACGCCTTCGGGAGGGGGCCGCCCCGGGAAGGGGGCCGCCTCCGGTGGAAGGGCTCCGGAGGCTTCCCCTAGAAGGGGTTGAACTCGTCGTACTCCTTCTCCGCGTCGTCGCGTTCGGCCTCGCGGTCCCGGCGGCGCTGGGCCGCCGGTCGCGGCTCCTCCAGGCGGTGGTCCTCGCCCCGGCGGCCGAGCATCTCGGCGCCGGCCTGCACGGTCGGCTCCCAGTCGAAGACGACCGCGTTGTCCTCGGAGCCGATCGCGACGCCGTCGCCGGCCCGGGCGCCGGCCTTCATCAGGGCCGCCTCGACGCCGAGGCGGTTGAGCCGGTCGGCGAGGTAGCCGACGGCCTCGTCGTTGTTGAAGTCGGTCTGGCGCACCCAGCGCTCGGGCTTCTCGCCGCGCACCCGGTAGAGGTCCTCGCCCTCGGCGGTGACCGTGAAGCCCGCGTCGTCGACGGCCTTGGGACGGATGACGATGCGGGTCGCCTCCTCCTTCGGCTTGGTGGCGCGCGCCTCGGCGATGATCCCGGCGAGCGCGAAGGAGAGCTCCTTGAGCCCCTTGTGCGCGATCGCGGAGACCTCGAAGACGCGGTAGCCGCGGGCCTCCAGGTCCGGGCGGATCATGTCGGCGAGGTCCTGGCCGTCCGGGATGTCGACCTTGTTGAGGGCGACGATGCGGGGCCGGTTCTCCAGGCCGCCGTAGAGCCTCAGCTCCTCCTCGATCATGTCGAGGTCGGAGACGGGGTCGCGGTCGGACTCCAGGGTCGCGGTGTCCAGGACGTGCACGAGCACCGAGCAGCGCTCGACGTGCCGCAGGAACTCCAGGCCGAGACCCTTGCCCTGGCTGGCGCCGGGGATGAGCCCGGGGACGTCCGCGATGGTGTAGACGGTGGACCCGGCGGTGACGACGCCCAGGTTCGGCACGAGGGTGGTGAACGGGTAGTCCGCGATCTTCGGCTTGGCCGCCGAGAGCACCGAGATCAGCGAGGACTTGCCGGCGCTCGGGTAGCCGACGAGCGCCACGTCGGCGACGGTCTTGAGCTCCAGGACGATGTCCCGGCTCTCCCCCGGCTCGCCGAGCAGCGCGAAGCCCGGGGCCTTGCGGCGGGCCGAGGCCAGCGCCGCGTTGCCGAGGCCGCCGCGGCCGCCCTGGCCGACCACGAAGGTGGTGCCCTGGCCGACGAGGTCGGCGAGGACGTTCCCGGCCTTGTCCAGCACCACGGTGCCGTCCGGCACGGGCAGGACCAGGTCCTGGCCGTCCTTGCCGGAACGGTTGTCGCCGGCGCCGGGCTGGCCGTTGGTGGCCTTGCGGTGGGGGTGGTGGTGGTAGTCGAGGAGAGTGGTCACGGCCTGCTCGACGACGAGGATCACATCGCCGCCCCGCCCGCCGTTGCCCCCGTCGGGGCCTCCCAGCGGCTTGAACTTCTCACGGTGTACGGAGGCGCAGCCGTGGCCCCCGTTACCCGCGGCGGCATGCAGCTCGACGCGGTCCACGAAGGTGGTCATGGTCAGGGCCTCCAGGTACAGCGGGAAAAAGCGGAATTGTCTCTGTCGTAACACGCCGAGGGCGGACCCGCTTCCCCGTTCACCGGGAAAGCTGCGATCCGCCCTCGGAAGGTGCTGTGTCGTTCTGCGCGCGCCGGGAAGAACTCAGACGGCGAGCGGAACGATGTTCACGACCTTGCGGCCGCGGTGCGTGCCGAACTCCACCGCACCGGCGGCGAGCGCGAACAGCGTGTCGTCGCCGCCACGGCCGACGCCCGTGCCCGGGTGGAAGTGGGTGCCGCGCTGGCGGACCAGGATCTCACCGGCGTTGACGGCCTGGCCGCCGAAGCGCTTCACGCCGAGCCGCTGAGCATTGGAGTCGCGCCCGTTCCGAGTGGAAGATGCGCCCTTCTTGTGTGCCATGTGTTCTCAGTCCCTTACTTCGCAGCCGCGGGGATACCGGTGACCTTGATCGCCGTGTACTGCTGGCGGTGACCCTGGCGACGGCGGTAGCCGGTCTTGTTCTTGTAGCGAAGGATGTCGATCTTCGCGCCCTTGTGGTGGTCCACGACCTCGGCCGTGACCTTGATGCCGTCGAGCACCCACGGGTCGCTGGTGACCGCGTCACCGTCGACAACGAGCAGGGTCGAGAGCTCGACCGTGTCGCCAACCTTGGCAGTGGAAATCTTGTCAACCTCAACGATGTCGCCGACAGCAACCTTGTGCTGGCGACCACCGCTGCGCACGATGGCGTACACGCGGATCTCTCTCTCGCTCGGAACGGAACCCCTGATGCCAGCCGCCCGCACGGGCCGAGGCCCGAGGCGATCCGGAAGGATGAGCGGCCTCTCCTGACGGACGGCGCGAACACCGACCGTGACCGGGAGGGATGTGCTCAGGGGTGAGTGCGTCGAAGAAACACACCGAGGGTCAAGGCTACGGGGCTGGGGGATGGGGGTCAAACCGGCCGCGCCCCCGGAGAAAACCGTCCCCTGCACATTCACACCAGGGCGTGGGGCAGGCCGAGTGCCGCAGAACAGGGAACCCACGAGGCTCCTGTGCTGATGAGGCGAGGCGTCGAACACCTCTCTCCACGGCACAGGAGCCTCGCGCGTCGCAATCCGCCGGCTCGTCACCCGTTCAGCGGCCACCGCCAAAGGGCTCACTGAGCCTTTTTCATCCTGAATAGTTGCAGGTCGGGAGGGTGTGGACGGCTTGGACGATGGTGCCGATGCGTCGGGTGGAGCATCTGGTTCGGCGGAGGATGCGCCAGGACTTCAGCTGCGCGTAGGCCCGTTCGCCGGGAGCTCTCGGGCGGGCGTGGTCGCGGTTGAACTGTTGGTAGTGCTCGGGTTGTTCGCGGTGGTTCTTGTACGGGGTACGGACGGTGGCGCCGGCGCCCTGGTATGCGCGGTCGGCCAGGACGAGGATCTCTCTGGTGAGGCAGGCCTGGACGATGCCGTGGGCCCGGACCGCGGTCAGATCGCGGGTTCGCCCGGGTGCCGCACGGGAGAACCACAGCGGTGTGCCGTCAGGACGGGCGATGACCTGCACGTTCATGCCATGCTTGCGGTGTTTTTGCGAGTAGTACGGTTCGTCGGCGGCGATGCGGTCGATGGGGATCAGCGTGCCGTCGACGATGACGAAGTCGCCCTCGCCCAGGCCGGTCAGGGCCTCGTGCAGGCCCGGTGTCCAGGCCGCGAGGAGGCCCAGGATCTCGTCGACGTAGCGCCAGGCAGTCGCGGTCGAGACGCCGAAGCCGGCCGCGAGCTGGGCAAACGTCTCGTTCTTCCGCAGATGGGCCAGCGTGAGGAGAGCCTGCTTGAAGCAACCGAGCCGTCTCCACGGCGAGTTCAGTTCACGCCTTCGAGCGTAGATCAGCCAGGAAACATGCTCGACCAGCTCGTACGAGACGTCGAGCAGGGCTCGATACGGAACCAACAGAGCCCCCGGGATGTCGGCAGTGTCGAGTGGAATCAACACCGCCAACGACCGGGGGCTCTGCCACGTCACCACCCCAGCTGACCAGGCCTTATAGCCCTTCAGGGGCAGGATGAAAAAGGTTCACTGTTCACCGACGGCCGGATCTGCTTGTTCTTTTTTCACGAAAATCCTGTTCGCATTCTCAGCGATTTCGTCCACTGATTGCCGAATATCGGCTCCGTGATGACAGGCGACCCCCTCTGCGGCGCGTTCACCCCTTCCTGAACGGAGGAGGAGCGGGATGCACAATTTCAGGCCCTCCCGTCGCTCCCGTGACCAAAAAGAAACCACCCCGCATCGACGGAAAGTGTGGTTTGTGTGCTCTCGGTGCAGGCGTCAACAGGGAAGGGGGGCCGGTGATCGCATAAAATTTTGACGCAAAATTTCCCCTTTGCTATACGTTCGATTGGCCACCAAACGGACCTTTCTCACAATCTTCCCGTTTGATGTTTCGACATGGTCCGGTTAGGTTGTGCGCGAACCTTTACTTCATCTATCCAACAGGCGTTCAGGCGCCTTCCGGTATGGACTTCACGCCTGAAAGGACTCCTTCATGACTTTCCGTGCGCGCAGTCTGCTTGTTCCGGGAATGGTGGGTGCCCTGGTCATGGCGGTTGGCCTCCCACTGGCATTCGCTTCCAGCCCTTCCAGCACTCAGGGCGGAACCGAAGCCCCTCCATCCATAGTGGAGGACTACTCCTACCCCGGCGCCGACAATATTTTGGCGACCAAGGGGATCAAGTTGAAGAAGGGTGACGGCCGCATTCTGCTGGCCGACTGCGACCCCAGCCAGAACCAGATCCAGGTCCTGACGGTCGAGGATCCGGCCAGCGGTCGTGCGGGGCAGTACTGCTTCCGCACCACGGCCAAGAGCGGCTACCTCACACTTGAACTTCCCCGCGTCTTCATGCTGGAACTCGCGACTTCGGAACGGCCCATCAGCGCCGACCTCACAGCTGGTGGTGAAACCACCACGGTGAACGTGGGAGCCGGCGACTTCCAGAGCGTCGGCGAAGGCGTGGTGGGCGGCGCCCGGAGCACTCTCGTCGAGATCCGGGTGACCGGCTGATCCATACCTGCCGTATCTCAGAAACTCAGAGGAATCGGCGCTCGCGTGTAGCTGCCACCGGTCTCGTGCCGGTCGCGAATGGTGTCTCTCCCAGCAAGGAATTCTTGTGTCTGTGAAATCTTCCCGCAGTAGGCGGGGCATGGTGTTGTTCGCGGGTGTCGCCGCGGTCGGTGCCCTGACTCTCCCCTCCCCCGCCCAGGCCACGGTCGGTGACGCGGTCGCCGCCGGCACCTACTCCTTCACCGCCAAGCTCGACATCGGTGAGGGCGACGCGCAGCGCTCCTGCACCGGCTCCCTGGTCGACGCCCAGTGGATCCTGACCGCGAGCAGCTGCTTCGCGGCCGCCGGGCAGCCCGCGTACCCGATACCCACCGGCGCCCCGGCGCTGAAGACCACCGCGACCATCGGCCGCACCGACCTCACCGGCACCGGCGGCAAGGTCGTCCAGGTCACCGAGCTGGTCTCGCGGACCGACCGCGACCTGGTCATGGCCAAGCTCGCCCAGCCGGTCACCGACATCGCCCCGGTCCTCCTCTCCGACTCCGCCCCTGTGGCGGGCGAGAGCCTGCGGGCCCTGGGATACGGGCGTACGGCGACCTCCTGGGTGCCCGACCGGCTGCACGCGGGCGCGTTCGCCGTCAGTGCGACCGGCGCGACCACGGTGGCCGTCACACGCGACGGCGGATCGATCTGCAAGGGCGACGCCGGCGGCCCCGCCCTGCGCGAGCAGGACGGCAAGGTCATGCTCGCGGCCGTCCACAGCGCCTCCTGGCAGGCGGGGTGCTTCGGCTCGGACGAGACCCGCGGCGGTGCCGTGGAGACCCGGACCGACGACATCGTCGACTGGGTGACCCAGGTCCGCGGGCTGCCCGGGGAGTCCCAGGTGGCCTCCGGTGACTTCAACGGCGACGGTCGCGAGGACATCGCCGCGTTCTACGACAACGGCCCCTCCACGGAGGGCGGCAACAGGTCCTCGCTCTTCGCCTTCTACAGCACCGGCACCGGTTTCGCCGAGCCCAAGCAGGTATGGAGCTCAGGCGGATTCACCTGGAGCAAGAGCCGGCTGACGGCGGGGGACTTCACCGGCGACGGCAAGGACGACCTCGCCGTCCTCTACGACAGCGGCGTTTCCGACACCGGAGCGGTCACCTCTCTCTACACCTTCACCAGCACGGGCACCGGTTTCAGCTCTCCGAAGAAGACCTGGACCACCCCGGGCGGCTTCACCTGGAGCAAGAGCAAGGTCACGTCGGGCGACTACAACGGGGACGGCAAGGACGACGTCGCCGTCTTCTACGACGGCGGCACCTCCGCCACCGGACAGGTGTCCTCCCTCTACACCTTCAACAGCACCGGAACCGGCTTCGCCAACCCGCGCAAGACCTGGACCACCCCCGGCGGCTTCACCTGGGCGGCCGGCCAGGTGACCTCGGGCGACTACGACAAGGACGGCAAGGACGACGTCGTCGTCCTCTACAACGGCGGCAAGTCGGCCGACGGCAAGTTCATCTCGTCGCTCTACACGTTCACCAGCAACGGAACCACCTTCGACAACCCGCGCAAGACCTGGACCAGCAGCGGTTCCTTCAACTGGAACGCCACCAAGCTGACCTCCGGCGACTACAGCGGCGACGGCCGGGACGACGTCGCCGTCCTCTACAACCGCGGCACCACGGAGGCGGGTGTGCACCAGTCCGCACTCTTCACCTTCGCGAGCACCGGTACCGACTTCGCCGCTCCCCGTGAGGCGTGGGCCAGCACCGGATCCTTCAACTGGAACGCGAGCCAGCCGGTCTCCGGCGACTTCGACAAGGACGGCAAGGCGGACGTGGGCCTCCTCTACCGTGCCGGTACGTCCGCGGACGGCCGACGTATCGACAGCCTGTTCTCCTTCATCAGCACCGGCACCGACCTCAAGGCGCCGGTCAAGCACTGGAGCGGCAGCGTCGTCTGACGACGCGGCGCTCCCCGTATGCGGGACTGTGCCCTGCCCGCCGCCCCGCACGCGGGGCGGCGGGCAGGGCACCCTTATGATTTCCGGGCGCATCAGCTCTCCGAAAGGCATGCCGTGAACTACAGGGTCCAGCCCACCGCCCAGGTCGACGAGACCGCCGAGATCGGGGCCGGTTCCAGCGTCTGGGAGCTGGCGCAGATCCGCGAGGGAGCGAGGCTCGGCGAGGGCTGCGTGGTCGGCCGCGGCGCCTACGTCGGCACCGGTGTACGCATCGGTGACAACGTGAAACTGCAGAACTACGCCCTCGTGTACGAGCCCGCCGAGCTCGGCGACGGCGTCTTCGTCGGCCCCGCCGTCGTCCTCACCAACGACCACAACCCCCGCTCGGTCGACCCGGACGGCAAGCAGAAGCGCGGCGGCGACTGGGAGGCCGTCGGCGTGAAGGTCGCCGAAGGCGCGTCACTCGGCGCCCGCTCGGTCTGCGTCGCGCCGGTCCGTGTCGGCCGGTGGGCGATGGTCGCGGCCGGTGCCGTGGTCACCAAGGACGTCCCGGACTTCGCACTGGTCGTCGGCGTGCCGGCCCGGCAGATCGGCTGGGTCGGCCGCAGCGGCGTCCGGCTGGTCGAGCGCGAGGGCGAGCCGGGGATCTGGGAGTGCCCGCAGAGCGGGGCCGTGTACGAGGAGAGGGACGGGGCGCTCGCGGAGCGCTGAGCGGGCCGGTCACCGGGCGGGCGGGAGCCCACCGTGCGGTACCGACGAAGGCCGGGAACCGTTTCGCCACGGTTCCCGGCCTTCGTATGCCCCGGCTCAGCGGTCGAACAGCAGCCGGTCGAAGTCGAGCCGGACGACCGGCCAGTCCCACGTGGTCAGCGCGTGCTCGGTGGCCAGCTTCCCGGCGTTGCGCCAGCTCTCCTCGGACGCCGTGAGAGTCAGAACCCGCTCGGCGGCGGCCTCGGGGGTCCCCACGATCCATTCGGCCGGGTAGAGGGTTCCCGCGCCGTTCTCACGGCCCGCGAAGAACGGCCAGTCGCGGACCACCGGGACCGCGCCGCTGGCCGCGCCTTCCATGAGGCCCACGTGGCAGCCCTCGCGTACCGACGTACTGAGGATGACGCCCACCTCCTCGAGCGCCCCGGGCACGTCGTCCGTGGAGCCGACCCGCACAACGGCTCCCGAGGCCACGAGCGGCTTGAGCGCCTTCTCCAGCTTGCGCGCGTACGCCTTGGCCGCGTTGCTCGGCCGGCCCATGTCCCCGCCGATCAGGAACAGGCGGTACCGCTCGTCCCGTTCCCTGAGCCGCTTGAGGACCGCCAGGGCCCACAGCGGGTCTTTCGCCACCTGCCCGATGCCGACGAGCCCGAGGTTGAAGCGGGTGGACGGGTCCTTCGTACGCCGGAAGTCGGCGAGGTCCATGCCGTTGTCGATCACGTGTGTACGGGGGGCGTGCTCTCCGCCCAGCCCGGGGATCGACGCCACCGACAGATCACGGATGTGATCGGCGACGAACACCACATCGTCCACGCGTGAGAAGTCCATCATGTGCGGCCAGCGGGTGAATGCCTCGTAGCTGTGGAGCCGGACGACGATCCGCGTGTCCCCGGGGTCGATCACGGTGAACAGAGCGGCCGGGGCCACACACCAGTCCACGAACACGGTGTCCGCCCAGTCCAGATACGGCCGCAGCTGCTGCTCCACGCCGTGGGCGAAGAGCGGCTCGCCCCCCAGACGGTTCTCGATATGACGCTGCGCGGCACCGTTGAGCCGCTTCATGCCCGGGTGCTCCGCCATGTCGAGGAAGCGCAGCTCGACGTCCGGGTTGGCCTCGTAGTGCGAGCGGATCAGGTGCAGGAAGTTCGCGTTGGAGGTCGTCGCTATGAGCAGTCGCAGCGGCCGGTCCCCGGGCGGGGCCGCGGCAGGGGTCCGCCGGCCCTTCGGCCGAACCACTGCGGAGGCGGCAGTGGACTTCCGGAATGGCTCGATGAACCCCACCGGATCCGCGGCCAGCGGGCTGCTGACCTGGTCGATGTGGACGACGCGGTGGAACGCCAGCTTGGTGGCGTGCAGCAGGGCGTCAGCGGCCGCGGTCAGGTCACCTGCCGCATGTCGCTGGTCGGCCAGGTCCAGATAGGCCGTGACCACCTCGGTGAGGTTGGCGGGCGTGCGGCCGTTCCTGATGACCCTCGATGCCACGTTGTCCAGCAGCCGCGCCTTTATAGCCGGGTCGGCGAGCTTCTCGGCGGCGGCGCGTGCGGTGACCAGCGCCCCGGACTGACGTCCGGCCAGCCACATGCCCTCGATAACCTGCTCGGTGGCCATCATCCGCAGCGAGTCCGGGACACCTGGTGCCGAGACGGCGGCGCGCCAGGCGCGGGCGCCCACGCGGCTGCGCAGGGCGAGCGGTCCGGTGGCGTTGCGCAGCAGGTCGGCCGGCAGGGTCCGGACGCGCCGGCGCAGCCCGTCGGTGGCCACCGTGAGGGGACCGGGGACGTGCTCGGGTCGCAAGGCGCCCGTCTCCAGGCGCTTCTCCAGGGCGCGCAGACCAGCGGCGAACCCGAAGCACACTTCGGGCTGTCGCCTGGACTGCGAGATGCGCCACGCGCTGTACACGGCGCGGTGATCGAGAGCCACGACCAGGTCGGCGCCGCGGACGACCGCGCAGGCCGTCCGGTCACGCTCCAGGTGGAACCAGAGGCGCTCGGAGAAACGCATCGCGTCCGTCTTGCGCCGCACGTGCTTGCTCGCCGTACCGCTGGCAGGCACCTTGCGCACCGTGGCCCAGCCCAGGTCGGCGTCGATGTCCGCGGTCTTGAAGTTGCCGACTAGGTGGACTCGGGCCCCGAGCTGCCGGAACTTGTCCACCGCAGCCGCCACGACGGCCGCCTTGGGCGTGGAGCCCACGATCACTAGTACGTCCGTCATGACCCGGAACCTCCGGATAGTGCGGGCTTCTGGTCGAGCACCAGAGCGGTCAGGCTCTCCACGGCGCTCGCCATCAGGGAATCACGGGCGTAGCCGGTGCCATGGTCGCGGGCGGCGGCGCGTTGCGCGGGGGTGGCCTCCACAACCATGCGGGCCGCCTCGCAGAACGCGTCGGCAAGCCGCTCCTCGTCCAATCCCCGGGGGCCGGTCCACAGCGGGCGGCCGTCCAGCAGGCGCGAGGCGTCGTGGTCGGCGGCGTGCATGGAGACGATCGGCAGCCCGGTGGCCATGTACTCGTAGACCTTGCCGGAGGTCATGAACGGCCCTCCAATGATGACGAGCACGAGGGCGTCCCAGCCACCGTACACATCGGCGACCTCGGCCTTCGGCACGGCGCCCCCCACCACGACGCCGTCGTCGGCCGCCGCGCGCAGGACCTCGACGTGCCGGTTGGCCTCGCGGTTGGAGCCGGCCCCGATGTGCCCACGCACCTCGAACCGGGCGTCGGCGAGCAGGGGCTCGCGCTCCCGGGCCGTGCGCCAGGCGGCGAGGACTGACTCCAGCATCTGGACAGAGAAGCTGACCGTGCCCAGGTGGCCGAAGACGAGGTTCCGCCCGGCGGAGGGGCGCAGCTCGACCTCCGGAACACTGTCCCTGTCGTAGCCGTTGCGAACGACGTGGATGCGCTCCGCGTGCTCGGGGTAGCGGGCTCGGTAGAAGTCTGCGATCTGGTCGTTGACCACCCAGAGCGACAGGGCGTGCTCCAGCAGGTCCGACTCCCAGCGGCCGGCCTCGGAGTCCTTCGGGAAGGCCTCCACGCCATCGATGACATCCAGCGACCAGCCGTCACGGAAGTCCACCGCATACGGGGCCCTGTGCTCCTCCCAGAGCCTGCGGACGGCGGCGAGCTGAACGTACGGGACACAGCTGGCGAGGACGAGTTCGGCGGGCCGCTCGCGGTAAAGCTCCAGCGCGGCCGTCTCCAGGGCGTCCCGCCAGCCGCCGAACACCGGCTCGGGGAAGCTCTTGAGCGCCTCGGTACGGAAGTCGCTCAGCCATTTGAGGGGATCCAGCGCCCGCTCCTCGGAGTACAGCCGGATGTCCGTCTCCAGGTCGGCCCGGGACAGGGGCAGCTCCACGATCCTGATTCGCTTGTCGACGGATTCCGAGAGCGTATGGTCCACGCCGGAGTCGCGGATCCATGACTCCTCCGCGATCGTGACGACGGTCACGTCCCAGCCCGCGGCGGCGAACTGGTTCGCGGTCTCCCGCATTCGGAAGGCGGAGCTCTTCGCGGCGGGGGGGAAACCAATCGCAAAGTACAGCAGATGCGGACGCGGTCCGCTGCGCTCGTCCATGCCTGGCACTTCAGTCATTCCCGTTCTGCTGAGTTTCGGTGGTCGTTCTTCGTGATGCCCGGTGACCGGGACCAGCGGGGACGCGGTACCTCATTCCGAGGCCCCCGGCCCGTGCCGCAGGCGCCACCCCGACCAGGCCGACTCGACCATGGTGCGTATGCCGTGCCGGGCCGACCAGCCCAGCTCCTCGGCGATGGCGTCCACGGAGGCGACCACCCGGGCCGGGTCGCCGGGGCGGCGGGCCTCGGTGACCGGAGGCGGACCGGATCGGTTGGTGACGTCGAGGATGATGTCGACCATCTCGGCGACGGAGGCTCCCTCGCCCCGGCCGATGTTCAGCACCAGTTCCGCGGAAGGGTCCCGGGCCAGTCGGCGGGCGGCGGCGACGTGTGCGGAGGCGATGTCCTCCACGTGGACGTAGTCACGGACGCACGTGCCGTCCGGGGTCGGGTAGTCGTCGCCGAAGATCCGGGGGGCCTCGTCGGCCTCCAGGCGTTCGAAGACCATCGGGACCAGGTTGAAGACGCCTTCGTCGGCCAGTTCCGCCGAGGCGGCCCCGGCCACGTTGAAGTAGCGCAGGGAGGCCGTGGCCATGGAGTGCGCCCGGCCGGCCGCGGCCACCAGCCACTCGCCCGCCAACTTGGTCTCGCCGTAGGGGCTCAGCGGAAGGCAGGGGGTGGCCTCGGTGACCAGGTCGACGTCGGGCATGCCGTAGACCGCGGCGGACGAGGAGAACAGGAAGCGTTGGATTCCGGCCCCGGCCGCCGCCTCGAGCAGAGTGCGCAGTCCGTCGACGTTCTCGCGGTAGTAGTACAGCGGTCGCTCGACGGACTCCGCCACCTGCTTCTTGCCCGCGATGTGCACGATGCCGGTCACCGCGTGGTCGACCAGCACCCGGTCGAGGAGATCCCGGTCGAGGACCGAGCCGACGACGAGCGGGACGCCTTCGGGGAGACGTTCCGCGCGTCCGGTGCTGAGGTCGTCGAGGACGACGAGACGTTCCTCGCCCGCCATCTGCGCGACGACGTGGGATCCGATGTAGCCGGCCCCGCCGGTGATCAGCCAGGTCATCGTCAGCCCCCGATGACCACGCGGCGCACGCCCGCCCAGTTGGCCGGGTCCGTGGTGCGGCGGCCGTCGACCAGGACGCGGACGTCAGGGAGGTCGGCGGCGGACAGCTCGCGGTACTCGGCGTGGTCGGCCTGGAGGATCGCGGCGGTGACGGCCTGGTGGCCGTCGTGCGGGACCAGGCCGAGGGCGGCCAGCTCCTCGGGGGTGTACATCGGGTCCGAGACGAACGGCACCGCGCCGCGCGCCTTCAGGGCCTCGACGACGCCGAAGACGCCGGAGAAGGCGGTCTCCTTGACGCCGCCGCGGTAGGCCGCGCCCAGCACCAGGACCCCGACGCCGTCCAGGTCGCCGTAGGCGGCGGCCAGCAGGTCGACGGCGTACGCGGGCATCGCGGCGTTGGCCTCGCGGGCCGAGCGCACGACGGTCGCCTCCGGGTCGTTCCACAGGTACATCCGCGGGTAGATCGGGATGCAGTGGCCGCCGACGGCGATGCCGGGCTGGTGGATGTGGCTGTAGGGCTGGCTGTTGCAGGCCTCGATGACCTTCTTGACGTCGATGTCGTTCTGGTCGGCGAACCGGGCGAACTGGTTGGCCAGGCCGATGTTGACGTCGCGGTAGGTGGTCTCGGCGAGCTTCGCCAGCTCGGACGCCTCCGCGGTGCCCAGGTCCCAGACGCCGTTCGGGCGGGGCAGGTCCTCGCGCTCGTCGAAGTCGAGGACGGACTCGTAGAAGGCGACGCCGGCCGCGGCGGACGCCTCGTCGATGCCGCCGACGAGCTTGGGGTAGCGGCGCAGGTCGGCGAAGACCCGGCCGGTCAGCACCCGCTCCGGGGAGAAGACCAGGTGGAAGTCCTCACCGGGGGTCAGGCCGGAGCCCTCGGCCAGCATCGGCGCCCAGCGGGTACGGGTGGTGCCGACCGGCAGCGTGGTCTCGTAGCTGACCAGCGTGCCGGGCTTCAAACCCGCCGCGATCGCCCGGGTGGCGGCGTCCATCCAGCCGAAGTCGGGGGTGCCCTCGGCGTCCACGAAGAGCGGGACGACGACCACGACGGCGTCGGACGCGGCGACCGCGGCCGTGGTGTCCGTCGTGGCGGAGAGCAGACCGGCGCCGACGGTCTCCTTGAGCTTCACGTCGAGGTCGTGCTCGCCGGGGAACGGCTCGGTGGCCGCGTTGACGAGTTCGACGACCTTCTCGTTGACGTCCGCGCCGATGACCCGGTGGCCCTTGGCGGCGAACTGCACGGCGAGCGGAAGGCCGATCTTGCCGAGCGCGACTACACAGATGTTCATCGGGATTACTTCCTCTTCAACCTGGACATAGCGCGGCGCAGCCGTGCGCCCACGCCGGGCTTCGCTTCCCACAGGGGCGCCGTCGTGATCACGAGTCGCCCCTTGGGGTTGGGGTTCGCCGCCACCCGGTAGGGGGTGGTGCTCCCCCAACGGCGGGCCAGCGGCATCGGCAGGCCCTCGGTACGGACGGGGATCTCGTAGGTGGAGCCGGCGACGTCGACGTAGACGCGTACGCCGCGCTTGGCGCGGACCGGCTCGATCGGGATGCGGGCGCTCAGCAGGGTGCCCGTGCCGTCCTCGGCGGGCTCCCTGGTGAACTCTCCGAGCGCCTTCGGGCGCGCGGCGTCCGCGGGCAGCTTGCGGGCTCCGGCCTTGTCGGCGGTCTTCGGCATGGCGCCCTGCACGAGGGCGACCACCGCCGACGACGTGTCGCCGACGACACCGAGCCGCAGTTCCAGGGCGAGGGTGAGCTTCTCGCCGTTCTGCTCCCACCGCGCCGACTTCAGCGCGGTGCCGGACGCGAGCCTGCCCGCGACCGTCTCGCGGGCCTCGTACCAGTGCTCGTCCAGCCCGACCGCCGGATCCCGAAAGCCCGGGTAGGCGGCGAAGGCCCTTTGGCCCTCCAGCAGAAAGGGCGGGGCCCCGTGCTCTTCCTCGTCCGCGATGGCACGGGTCAGCTCCTCGACCGCGCCGCTGCGGGCGAGGCCGAAGCGCACCCGGCGCTTGACGCCGGTGCCGTCGCGCAGGCTGTCGGTGAAGTAGGCGTCCACCAGCGCGCCCACGCCCTCGCACACCTGGCGGCGGGTGCCGGCGTCGAGCAGGGGGAAGTCCTTCTGCAGGAGCTTGGTCAGCTCCCAGTCGAAGTGCCGCTTGAACACCGCGTCGCGCCGCGCGCCGGCGGGGATCAGGGCGGCCGTGTGCTCCATGATCCGCTGGACGCAGCGGAGCCGGGCCAGGTGGTCCGCCCGGTAGGTGATGTTGCTGGCGTCGCCGCGCTTGACCGCGTAGTAGCAGGTGTAGTCGGAGATCACGGAGATCTTCCGGGCGCGGACGCACGCCTCGATGGTGAACGGCTGGTCGCTGCCGACCGGCATGTCCTCGGGGAAGCGGAGCCCGTACTTCTCCACCAACTCCCGGCGGAACAGCTTGGTGTTGGCCAGCGTGAAGGGGAGCGCGGGGTCGTCGAGGGTGACGTCCCGGTTCCCGGTGTACAGCTTCTGGTGGACGTAGCGCCCGTTGGTGCCGACCATCTTGCCGACGACCACGTCGGACTCGTTGGCGTCGGCGCAGGCGACCATCCGCTCCAGCGCCTCCTCACCGAGGTGGTCGTCGGAGCCGATGAAGTAGACGTAGCGTCCGGTCGCCAGGTCCAGCGCGCGGTTGCTGGGAGCGGCCGGGCCACCGGAGTTGGGCTGGTGGACGATGGTGAAGACGTCCGGGTACCGCTGGGCGAAGCGGTCGAGTTCCTTACCGCTGTCGTCGGTCGAACCGTCGTCAACCGCGACGACCTGCAGCCGCTCGTGACCGATGCTCTGGCCCACCAGCGAGTTCAGGCACTCGGTGAGGTACGGCATCGTGTTGTAGACGGCTACGACCACCGTGACATCGGGTGCGGTCACCTATCCGACCCCTGCTTCCGCTCCTGGTCCGCGCCGAACGTCACCGTGGCTCCGGTGGCGGCGGATTCCAGGACGGATGCCGCCACCTCCACCGTACGCAGCCCCTGGCGCAGGGTGCAGATGTCGGCGGGCTCACCCCGGACCGCATCGCGGAACAGCTCGTGCTCGACGAGCAGCGGTTCGCGCTTGGGGATGGCGTAGCGGACCATGTCGCCCTCGGAGACCCCGCGAAAGGCGCGCAGCGCCTCCCACTCGGTGGTGACCGCGGCGTTGGAGTGGAAGGTGAGGTCGGCGGTGAGGGTGTCGGCGATGAAGCAGCCGCGCTCGCCGGTGACCGAGGTGAACCGCTCCTTGAGCGGGCTCAGCCAGTTGACCAGGTGGTTGACCATGGTGCCGTCGGCGAGCTGGCCCACTGCGGAGACCATGTCCTCGTGCGGGCGGCCCGACTTGGAGACGGTGTGCGCGGCGATCGAGGTGTACGCCTGGCCGGTGACCCAGCTCGTCAGGTCGATGTCGTGCGTGGCGAGGTCCTTGACCACGCCGACGTCCGCGATCCGGTGCGGGAAGGGGCCCTGGCGGCGGGTGACGACCTGGTAGACGTCGCCCAGCTCGCCCGCCTCCAGGCGGGCGCGGAGCGAGAGGAGGGCCGGGTTGCAGCGCTCGATGTGGCCGACGCCGGCCACCAGGCCGCGCGACTCGAAGGCGTCGACGAGGCGGCGGGCGCCCTCGACGGTGTCCGCGAGCGGCTTCTCGATCAGGGCGCAGACCCCGGCGTCGGCGAGCTGGAGGCCGACCTCCTCGTGCAGCGCGGTCGGGCAGGCGACGACGGCGTAGTCGAGGCCGAGGGCGATCAGCTCCTCGACGGTGGACAGGACGGGGGCGCCCTGGGCCCAGCCGTTCTTGTCGCCCATCGGGTCGACGACGCCGACCAGCTCGACGCCCTCCAGGCCGGCGAGGACCCGGGCGTGGTGGCGGCCCATGGAACCCAGGCCGACGAGACCGGCCTTCAGCACGGCGCTCACAGGCTCTCCCCCAGGGAGTTCACGGCGGTCACGATGCGCGCCAGGTCGCCCTCGGTGAGCGAGGGGTGGACGGGCAGCGAGACGACCTCGGCGGCGGCCTTCTCGGTCTCGGGCAGGTCCCAGGTGCGGCCGGCCTTCTGGTCCGGCTCCCAGTAGGGCTTGAGCCGGTGGATCGGCGTCGGGTAGTAGACCGCGTTGCCGACGCCCGCCTCGGTGAGCCTGGCCATCGCGGCGTCCCGGTCGCCCTGGATGCGCACGGTGTACTGGTGGTAGATGTGCCGGGCGCCCTCGGCCACCGGCGGCGTGATGACGTTCGGCGCGGTGATGTGGGCGTCGAGGTACGCGGCGTTGGCGCGGCGCTGCTCGGTCCAGCCCTCCAGCTTGGCGAGCTGTACGCGGCCGACCGCGGCGGACACGTCGGTCATCCGCATGTTGGCGCCGACGATCTCGTTGGCGTACCGCTGCTCCATGCCCTGGTTGCGCAGCAGGCGCAGGGTGCGGGCCAGTTCGGCGTCGGCCGTGCTGACCATGCCGCCCTCGAGCGAGTGCATGTTCTTGGTCGGGTAGAAGCTGAAGGTGCCGCCCGCGCCGAACGCGCCGACCGGGGTGCCGTTCAGCGCGGCCGCGTGGGCCTGGCAGGCGTCCTCGACGACGGCGAGCTTGTGCTTCTCCGCGAGGGGCATGAGCTTGTCCATCGCGGCGGGGTGGCCGTAGAGGTGCACCGGCATGATCGCGGCGGTGCGCGGCGTGATCGCGGCTTCGACCGCCGCCGGGTCGAGGCCGAAGCTGCCGGGCTCGATGTCGGCGAACACGACGTCGGCGCCGACGAGGCGGACCGCGTTCGCGGAGGCGGCGAAGGAGAAGGAGGGGACGATCACCTCGTCGCCCGGACCGATGCCCAGGGCGAGGAGGAGCAGGTGGAGGGCCGAGGTGCCCGAGTTGACGGCGACGCAGTGCCGGCCGTCGACCAGGTGCGAGAAGCCCTCCTCGAAGGCCGCGACCTCGGGGCCCTGCACGACGCGGCCGCTGCGCAGCACGCGCACCGCGGCCTCGATCTCGTCTTCCCCGATGACCGGACGGGCAGCAGGGATCGGCTGCTCGTTGATGCTCGTCATGGACGTCCTCCTTGAACACCGCAAGAGCTCGTTACCAGGCAGAGCTTTGAGGTGCGGGACGTCTTACCGAGGTCGCGCGAAACCCCACCGGCGCGATGCCGACGCCCTGCCGAGGAATGGCGGCCCGATCGTGGCACCGGACCTGTCACCAACCGTAGTTCCCGTGGACCACGTTCACCGGCATGGCAACCGCCGTCACATTATCAGGGATTTCTCGACCCATTTCGGGCCGGTTAAGCCACGCTTGCATCAGTTCCGAAACAAAGCAGGTGTCCCGCCCCCTTGCGCTCGGAGCGGGACACCTGAAAAGGAACAACCGGTTACGGATTCGTCAGCCGGCCGACGACTCGCCCTCTACGGAAGGCGCGGATGCCGTTACGGAGGGCGACGACTGCTGCTCGGCGGCGACGGTCTTCTTCGTCGTCTTCTTCGCAGCGGTCTTCGCCGTCGTCTTTTTGGCGGCCGTCTTCTTCGCGGCGGTCTTCTTGGCCACCGCCTTCTTGGCGGGGGCCTTCTTGGCGGCGGCCTTACGGGCCGTCTTCTTCGCCGGGGCGGCCTCCACGGATTCGGACTCCGCCGTTCCGGATTCCGGGGTTCCGGAATCAGTTGCTCCGGATTCCGGAGTTCCGTCGGAAGCCGGGGCTTCGGCTTCCGGAGCCTTGGCCCCGGACGCCGAGTCGACCACGACGACCGCCGCGTCGTCCGCTCCGGTGGGCGAACCCGCCGGAGCGGTGACCTTGCGGGTCGCCCGGCGCCGGGCACGCGGCGGGGCGGCCACGGGGGCCTCGGCCTCGGGGGTCTTCTCCGCCGGAGCCTCGGATGGAGCCGGAACCGGCGCCTCGGAGGCGGGCGGCTCGACCACCGGGTCCTCGGCCGCGACCGGATCCGTGGCGGGCTCGGCCGGCTGAACCGGCTCCGCCGCCTCGGCCTGCTTCGGCGCACCCGCCGGGGCCGTCGCCTTGCGGGTGGCCCGCCGACGCGTACGGCCCTGGGGCGCGGCCTCGGCCGGGACCTCGGCAGCGGGCGCTTCCGCGGCCGGGGCCTCGGCCACGGGGGCTTCGGCGGCCGGAGCCTCGGCGGGCGTGTCGCGGACCGGCTCGGCCGCGGGGGCCTCGGCAGCCGCCTCGGCCCTCGGGGCACCGACCGGGGCGGACGCCCTGCGGGAGGCGCGGCGGCGGCCGCGGCCGCGCGTGGCGGCCGCCTCCGCCTCGGCGGGGCTGCCGTAGAACTCGTCGTCCTCCCCGACCGCGGGCTCCACGGCCACGGGGGCGGCGACCTCGGCGGCCAGCTCGGCCTCCGTCTCGGTCTCCACGGGCTCGGCGGACCCGTGGTCCTCGGAGCCGTGATCGTGACCGTGCTCGTGGTCCTGGCCCGCGCCACCGCGGCGCTTCTTGGACTTCTTGCCGCCACCGCCGCCGCCGACGGACGTCGGCTGCTCCATGTGGACGATGACACCGCGCCCGTTGCAGTGGACGCAGGTCTCGGAGAAGGACTCCAGCAGCCCCTGGCCCACGCGCTTGCGGGTCATCTGGACCAGGCCGAGCGAAGTGACCTCGGCGACCTGGTGCTTGGTGCGGTCACGGCCCAGGCACTCCAGGAGCCGGCGCAGGACCAGGTCCCGGTTGGACTCCAGCACCATGTCGATGAAGTCGACGACGACGATGCCGCCGAGGTCGCGCAGCCGCAGCTGGCGCACGATCTCCTCGGCCGCCTCCAGGTTGTTCCTGGTGACCGTCTCCTCCAGGTTGCCGCCCTGGCCGGTGAACTTGCCGGTGTTGACGTCGACGACGACCATCGCCTCGGTCTTGTCGATCACCAGCGAACCGCCGCTGGGCAGGTAGACCTTGCGGTCCAGCGCCTTCATCAGCTGCTCGTCGATGCGGTACGTCGCGAAGACGTCGACCTCGGAGGTCCAGCGGGAGAGCCGCTCGGTGAGGTCGGGCGCGACGTGCGAGACGTACCCGTAGATGGTCTCCCACGCCTCGTCGCCGCTGACGATGACCTTGGAGAAGTCCTCGTTGAAGATGTCGCGGACCACCCGGACGGTCATGTCCGGCTCGCCGTAGAGCAGGGTCGGCGCGTTGGAGGAGCTGGTGCCCTTGGCCTTCTTCTGGATCTCCTCCCACTGCTGCTGGAGGCGCTCGACGTCACGGCGCAGCTCGTCCTCGCTCGCGCCCTCGGCGGCGGTGCGCACGATGACGCCCGCGTCCTCGGGAACGATCTTCTTGAGGATCGTCTTCAGGCGGGAGCGCTCGGTGTCGGGCAGCTTGCGGCTGATCCCGGTCATCGAGCCCTCGGGCACGTACACCAGGTAGCGGCCGGGCAGCGAGACCTGGCTGGTCAGCCGTGCTCCCTTGTGGCCGATCGGATCCTTGGTGACCTGGACCAGGACCGACTGGCCGGACTTGAGGGCGGTCTCGATGCGGCGCGGCCCGTGGGCCATGCCGAGCGCCTCGAAGTTGACCTCCCCGGCGTACAGGACGGCGTTGCGGCCCTTGCCGATGTCGACGAAGGCGGCCTCCATGGACGGCAGCACGTTCTGGACCTTGCCCAGGTAGACGTTGCCGACGTAGCTGGTGGACTGCTCCTTGTTGACGTAGTGCTCGACGAGCACGTTGTCCTCAAGGACGCCGATCTGGGTGCGCTCGCCGTTCTGGCGGACGACCATCACCCGCTCGACGGCCTCGCGGCGGGCGAGGAACTCGGCCTCGGTGATGATCGGGACACGGCGGCGGCCCTGCTCGCGGCCCTCGCGGCGGCGCTGCTTCTTGGCCTCCATCCGGGTCGAGCCCTTGATGGACTGGACCTCGTCGAAGCCGGTGCCCGGCTCGCGCTCCTCCTTCTTGCGGGGCTCGCGGACCTTGACGACCGTGCGCTCCGGGTCGTCGGCGGTGCCGTGCTCGGCGTCGGCGGCGGCGTCACCGCTGCGGCGGCGGCGACGGCGGCGACGGCGGGAGCTGCTGCTCGAACCGGAGGCCGAGGAGTCGTCGTCCTCGTCGTCCTCGTCGGCGGTCTCCTGGGCCCGGCCCCGGCCCCCGTCCTGCTCGTCCTCGGAGCGGGGCTCCTCGGCGCGGGTCTCGGCGGGCGCGTCGTCGGTGTTCTGCTCGTCGTCCAGGTCGTGGGCCTCGCCGCGACGGCGACGGCGGCCGCCCCGACGGCGGCGGCGCGAGGGGCGGTCGCCGTACTCGTCGGCGTCGTCGCCCTCGTGCTCGTCCGGCTCGGCCTCGGGAGCCTCGTCGGCGGGCGTCTCCACCGGAGCGGCGGGCTCGGCGGCCTGCTCGGCGCCGTCGGACTCGCCGCGGCGGCGGCGACGGCGACGCGAGCCGCCCTGCGGCGCGGCCTCGGCGGGGGCGGTGCTCTGCACGGGCTCGGCCGCGGGCTGTTCCTCGGCCTCGTCGACCTCGTCGTACGCGGAGCCGGCGGCGGCGGCCGCGGCGGCCGCCGTCTCGGGGGTCTGGAACATCGGCTCGGCGAAGACCGGGGCCTGGAAGACGGCGACGGCGGGGCGCGTCGCGCGCCGGCCCTTCCGCGTCGGCTCCTCGGTCTTCGCGGTGAACTCGGGGCTGCCGGCGGCGGCGGTGGCCCGGCGACGACGGCGTCCGCGCGGGGCGGCCTCCTCGACCTCGTCCACTTCGGCGGCGAGCTCCTCGGCGACGGCGGCGGGCAGGCTCTCGCCGGACTCGGCGGGCTCCTCCGCGACGGCGGCGGATTCGGCGGCCTCGACGGACTCGGCCGGCTGCGGCGAACCGGCGGGCGCGGACGCCTTGCGGGACGCCCTGCGGCGGGCGCGCGGGGCCGGGGCCTCTTCGACGGTCTCGGATTCGAGCGCCTCGGGCTCGGCTTCGACGGCCTCGGCGGCCGTCTGCGGCTCGCTCACGGGCGCGGCGGCCTGCGGCGCACCGGCCGGGGCGGAGGCGCGACGGCGGGTACGGCCACGCGGGGCGTCCGGCTCGGCGGCGGGGGCGGGCTCCGCCACGGCGGGCTCGGGCTCGGCGGCCTGGACGGGCTCCACCACGACGGCGGCCTCGGCGGACTGCGGGGCGCCGGCCGGCGAGGTGGCCTTGCGGGAGGCACGGCGGCGGCGGGGCGCCGGGGCCTCCTCGGGGGTCTCCACGGCGGCCGCGGCCTCTTCCTCGGGGTCGGGCGCGGCGGTGTCCTCGGCCGGCGCCTCGACGGTCTCGGCGGCCTCCGGCGGGCCGGCCGGGGCCGTCGCCTTGCGGACCGCACGGCGGCGGGTGCGCGGCGCGGGTGCGGCCGGCTCCTCGTCGGCGGCGGACGGCACGGGGGCCTCGGCGGCGGGGGCAGGCTCGGCGGCCGGGGCGGCCTCGGCGGTCTCCGCCTGCTGCGGGGCACCGGCGGGGGCGGTGGACTTGCGCACGGCGCGGCGGCGGGCGCGGGCGGGCGCGGCGGTTTCGGCGGCCGTCTCCCCGGGCGTGTCGTCGGCTGCCGGGGCAGCGGTCTCGGCGGCCGGTATGGCCGGCGTGACGTCCTCGACGGCGGGCGCGGCGCCGCCGGGCGGGCCGGCCGGGCGGGAGGCGGCGCGGCGCCTGCGGCGCGGCGGCAGCTTGTCGCCGGGGGTGTTCTCTTCGTTGTTCCCGGTCGTGCCGGGTTCGTTCGGCTGAGGCATGCGGGCGTTTCTCCCGTCGTGCTCCCGGGCGCCGCGTCGGATTCCGGTCCGGCCGGTCCGCAGTGGTGCGATACCGCCGTCCGGGGCGCGGGCGCCGCACGGGAGCTGATGTCTGGCTCGCCGGTTCCGTATGCGGTGTGCGTACGGCCTGGCGAAAGTCTTGTGGGTCAGTGCGCGGCCCGACCCAGGTGGCTCCCGAGTCGGAGGGCTGCGCTACGACGACCGCCTTACGCGGAACCTGCACCTTCCGGCGCCGTCGCGACGGCTGCCCCGGCGACCGCGGGATGTGCGGTCGGGGCGGCCTCGCGGTCGGGCGCGAGCGGGTCGGTCACCGTGCCGGACTCCTCGTCGAAGAGCCCCTGCGCCAGCCTGGTCACCGCGGCGGGGACAGGCGGCGCCAGGTCGGCCACAGCTCGGAGACCGGACAGGACGTCGTCGGGTCGCACGGCAGGTGTCACGTGCCGTACAACCAGGCGCAGTATCGCACAGGGCCGCTCGCCCGGCCTATCGGCCGGAGCGTCCACGACCCGCAGGTCCGCGACGGCGGCGCGGGCGTCGAAGGTGCGGATGCCGTTCTTCGCCTTGCGCTGGACCTCGACGCTCTCGGCGTCGTTGAAGGCGGCCACCGCGGGGCGGACGTCCTCGGCGTCGACGCCGTCGAGGCGCATCTCCCAGACGGAGGCGGTGAGCCGTTCGGCCAGGCCGGACGTCCGGGCCTCCACCGCGTCGACGATGTCGAGGCCGGTCGGCATCGAGGCGTCGAGCATGGCGCGCAGGGTGTCGGGGTCACGCGCCTCGGTGAGGGCGATCTCCAGGAACTCGGCCTCGCTGCCCGTGCCGGTGGGTGCGGCGTTGGCGTAGGAGACCTTGGGGTGCGGGGTGAAGCCCGCGGAGTACGCCATCGGCACCTCGGAGCGGCGCAGTGCCCGCTCGAAGGCCCGCTGGAAGTCTCGGTGACTGGTGAACCGGAGGCGGCCGCGCTTCGTGTAGCGCAAGCGGATGCGCTGCACTGCCGGTGCGGGCGGCGGGCCTTCGGGCTGTCGCTTGCCCAGTGGTTCTTCTCCTCGGTGCGGGGCGGGCGCGGTGGCGCACCGCCCACGAAATGTCGGGTCGCCCCGGGGTGCCGCTCCGGCTCACCCCCGCCCGACGAGTTTCTCGCCGCCCGGAGGGGTCTCGGTCGCCTGCGCCGCGCTGGGGACAGTCGGTGTACTACCCAGAGTACGCGCAGCGATCCCTCGCGGTTCCCCGGACGGTGCGGCGGCCGGAGAACCGGCGAGCGCCCGCCAGGCGTCGCGGCGCGCCTGCCGCACGGTTTCCCGTGCGCTCGCGAGGGCCGCGCGGGCGGCCCGGCCCGCTTCGACGGCGGCGCGCCGGGCCGGGGCCCGGGTCAGGACCAGCGTCTCCCCCAGCCACAGCAGGACCCGGCCGAGCGGACGCGGCAGGACGCGGTCGGCGCCGTGGCGGAGCGCGGTGAGCGCGTCCCCGACCATGCGGACCGGCAGGACGAGCACCAGGACGACGATCCGCACCGGGAACCTGATCAGCGTGGTCAGGGCGCCCTCGCCCGGCTCGTACCTCCGGGGCGCCTGGTGCTTGCCGTCGTCCGCCATACTGTGAGGGACACGTCAGGCCCGGTCCGGGGTTGCCGGGCCGGGCCTGCGGTTCGTCCGGGGACGCGCTACTTGTCGACGACGCTGAGCGGCAGCAGCTTCTTGCCGGTCGGGCCGATCTGGATGTCCAGGTCGAGCTGCGGGCAGACGCCGCAATCGAAACAGGGGGTCCAGCGGCAGTCCTCGACCTCGGTCTCGTCGAGCGCGTCCTGCCAGTCCTCCCAGAGCCAGTCCTTGTCCAGACCGGAGTCGAGGTGGTCCCAGGGCAGGACCTCCTCGTAGGTGCGCTCGCGGGTGGTGTACCAGTCGACGTCCACGCCGAAGGCGGGCAGCGTCTTCTCGGCGCAGTTCATCCAGAGGTCGTAGCTGAAGTGCTCCCGCCAGCCGTCGAAGCGGCCGCCGGCCTCGTAGACCGCCCGGATGACGGAGCCGACGCGGCGGTCGCCGCGCGAGAGCAGGCCCTCGACGATGCCGGGCTTGCCGTCGTGGTAGCGGAAGCCGATGGAGCGGCCGTACTTCTTGTCGTCCCGGATCTTGTCCCGGAGCTTCTTCAGCCGCGCGTCGGTCTCCTCGGCGCTGAGCTGCGGGGCCCACTGGAAGGGGGTGTGCGGCTTGGGCACGAACCCGCCGATGGAGACGGTGCAGCGGATGTCGTTCTGGCCGGAGACCTCACGGCCCTTGGCGATGACGTTCACCGCCATGTCGCCGATCTGGAGGACGTCCTCGTCGGTCTCGGTGGGCAGGCCGCACATGAAGTACAGCTTCACCTGGCGCCAGCCGTTGCCGTACGCGGTGGCGACCGTGCGGATCAGGTCCTCCTCCGAGACCATCTTGTTGATGACCTTGCGCATGCGCTCGGAGCCGCCCTCGGGGGCGAAGGTGAGACCGGAGCGGCGGCCGTTGCGGGTCAGCTCGTTGGCCAGGTCCACGTTGAACGCGTCGACGCGGGTGGAGGGCAGCGAGAGACCGATCTTGTCCTCGGTGTAGCGGTCCGCGAGACCCTTGGCGATGTCGCCGATCTCGCTGTGGTCGGCGGAGGAGAGCGAGAGCAGGCCGACCTCCTCGAAGCCGGTCGCCTTGAGGCCCTTGTCGACCATCTCGCCGATGCCGGTGATGCTTCGCTCCCGCACGGGGCGCGTGATCATGCCGGCCTGGCAGAAACGGCAGCCGCGGGTGCAGCCGCGGAAGATCTCCACGGACATCCGCTCGTGCACGGTCTCCGCGAGCGGGACGAGGGGCTGCTTGGGGTAGGGCCACTCGTCGAGGTCCATCACCGTGTGCTTGGAGACCCGCCACGGCACGCCGGACCGGTTGGGCACGACGCGGCCGATGCGGCCGTCGGGGAGGTACTCGACGTCGTAGAAGCGCGGGACGTAGACGCCGCCGGTCTTCGAGAGCCGGAACAGCACCTCGTCGCGGCCGCCGGGGCGGCCCTCGGCCTTCCAGGCCCGGATGATCTCGGTGATCTCCAGGACCGCCTGCTCGCCGTCGCCGACGACCGCGCAGTCGATGAAGTCCGCGATCGGCTCGGGGTTGAACGCGGCGTGGCCGCCCGCGAGGACGATCGGGTGGTCCACCGTGCGGTCCTTGGACTCCAGCGGGATGCCGGCGAGGTCCAGGGCGGTGAGCATGTTGGTGTAGCCCAGCTCGGTGGAGAAGCTGAGCCCGAACACGTCGAACGCGCCGACCGGGCGGTGGCTGTCCACGGTGAACTGGGGCACGTTGTGCTCGCGCATCAGCTCTTCGAGGTCGGGCCAGACGCTGTACGTGCGCTCCGCAAGAACGCCCTCGCGTTCGTTCAGTACCTCGTAGAGGATCATGACGCCCTGGTTGGGGAGCCCGACCTCGTAGGCGTCGGGGTACATCAGGGTCCAGCGGACGTCACAGCTGTCCCAGTCCTTGACGGTGGAGTTCAGCTCACCGCCGACGTACTGGATGGGCTTCTGCACATGCGGGAGCAGAGCTTCGAGCTGTGGGAAGACCGATGCGGCAGACATCTCGCGAACCTTCGTGAGCCGGCAGGGGTGACCATCCAGCGTACCTCGCTCACCGGTGCTTCAGATCCGCGCGCAGTCGGGGACCGGCCGCGCGGGCCCAGACCTCGGGCAGTTCGCGCTCCCGGGCCTCGGCGGCGGCCTCCTCCCGCCCGTACAGGAGCCCCCAGGTGAAGGCGGTCTCGCCCGCCGCGTGGGCCTGGATGCCGAGGGTGCGCAGGGCCTCGCGGGCGACGACGCTGTCCTGGTGGTCGCCGAGGAGGGACTGCACGGCCTTCACCCGCTTCGCGAAGCGCCTGGCGGGTTTGCCGAGGGCGGGGCGGGCCGCCTCGCCCGCGTACCGGGCGCGCTTGGCCGCCTTGCGGGCCTCGTGCAGCGCGGTGTCCCGCTCGGGTCCGGGCGGCAGCGCGAGGGCGTGCTCGACGCGGGCGGCGAGGCGCTTGTGGTCCTTGGTCACCACCCGGGGCAGGACCTTCCCGGGGTTGCGGGAGGCGGCGGGGCGCAGCGGCGGGTCGGCGCTCAGCGCGTGGAGGGCGTCCAGGAGGTCCAGATACCGCTTCCCGTCCAGGACGTCGATGATCCTGCTGCGGGCGCCGGTGCGGCGGGCGGCCGACCAGACGCGGAGCCGGCCGCGCACCGGGCCGAGGACGAGGGTGTCGGCCACGTCCTCGACGTGGGAGCCGAGCCGTTGGTCCAGGACCTCCTGGTCGCGGTCGAGGCCCAGTTCGGCGGCGAGCCACTTCAGCTCCGCGCCGAGCGGGTCGGTGGTCTCGCGGTCGAGGATCGCGCGGTGGGTCTTGAAGGTGCTGCGCAGCCGGCGGGTCGCGACGCGCATCTTGTGGACGGAGTCGGGGAGGTCGCGGCGGACGGCGGGGTCGAGCCGGACGATCGCGTCGATCTGCTTCCGTACGTAGGCGAGGACGTGGTCGCCGGCGGTGCTCGGCGCGCTCTTCGGCCGGCCCTTCTCCTCGCGTGCGGGCGTGGTCTCCGCCAGCGCCCTCGCCAGCTTCGAGGAGGAGGCGGCGGGGCGCACCCCGGCCTTGCGGAGCCGCTTCTCGACGGCGTCCAGGAAGGCCGGGTCGCCGTCGTCGGCCAGCTCGACCTCGATCTCGGTCCAGGTGGCGGTGGCGCCGCTCCCCTCCCCCGCCAGCCGCTCCGCGAGGACCGTGTCGACGCTGACCTCCGCCAGGAGCCTGTCGTCGGCGTCCAGCAGGTGGTGGACGTCGCGGGAGGAGAGCAGCCGGACGACGGGGGCGATCTCCGCGTGCCGGACCCGCGAGCGCAGCAGCGCCGCCAGCGTGGGGGGCAGGGTGTCGGAGAGGGGCTCGCGGATCTCGTCCCGGACGCCGGCGGCGACGGGGAGCTTCACGTGCCAGCCCTCGTCCCCACCGCCGGTCCTGCGGCGCAGGGTGAGATCGTCGGCGGCGAGGCGGAGGTCGGGGGTGTCCCAGTAGACGGCGTCCAGCTCGGTCCGGCCTCTGGGGACGGCCCGGTCGACTCCCGCCACCCGGCCCAGGTCGGGCAGCCGGGTGGCGTCGGTGGCCTCGTACTTCCGCTCGATTTCGCGCTTGGTGTCCGCCATGTACGGACACCTACCCGCGACCGCCGGGGTTCAGGCGGACATCGGCCGTTGCACCCTGATCGACTGGAGCAGTCCGATCGCCACCCAGACGGCGAACATCGAGGACCCTCCGTAGGAGACGAAGGGCAGCGGGAGCCCGGCGACCGGCATGATGCCGAGCGTCATGCCGATGTTCTCGAAGGACTGGAAGGCGAACCAGGCGATGATCCCGGCGGCGACGACCGTGCCGTACAGCTCGGTGGTCTCGCGGGCGATCCGGCAGGCGCGCCACAGGACGACGCCGAGCAGCACGATGATCAGCCCGGCGCCGAGGAAGCCCAGCTCCTCGCCGGCGACGGTGAAGACGAAGTCGGTCTGCTGTTCGGGAACGAACTGGCCGGTGGTCTGCGTGCCTTCGAAGAGCCCGGTGCCGGTGAGGCCGCCGGAGCCGATCGCGATGCGGGCCTGGTTGGTGTTGTAGCCGACGCCGGCCGGGTCGAGCGCGGGGTTGGCGAAGGCGGCGAACCGGGCGATCTGGTACTCGTCGAGCAGGCCGAGCTGCCAGACGGCGAGGGCGCCGCCCGCCCCCGCCCCGAGGAGGCCGAAGACCCAGCGGTTGGAGGCGCCGGAGGCCAGCAGGACGCCGAGGACGATGACGGCCATGACCATCACCGAGCCGAGGTCCGGCATCAGCATGACGATGGCCATCGGGACGGCCGCGAGCCCCAGCGCCTTGGCGACGGTGCGGTGGTCGGGGTGGGTCTGGTCGCCCGCGTCGACCCGGGCGGCCAGCAGCATCGCCATCACCAGGATGATGGTGATCTTGGTGAACTCGGAGGGCTGGATCGAGAAGCCGGCCGGCAGCTTGATCCAGGCGTGGGCGCCGTTGACGGTGGTGCCGAGCGGGGTGAGGACCGCCAGGACCAGCAGCACCGAGATGCCGTAGAGGATCGGGACGGCCCCGCGCAGGGTGCGGTGGCCGAGCCAGATCGTGCCGATCATCAGGGCGAGCCCGATGCCGGTGTTGAGGGCGTGCCGGACGAGGAAGAAGTACGGGTCGCCCTGGGTGAGGTGGTCGCGGTTGCGGGTCGCGGACCACACCAGCAGCGCGCCCACGAACGAGAGCGCGAGCGCGGCCCCGAGCAGCGGCCAGTCCAGCCGCCGCGCGAGGGAGTCGCGGGCGGTCAGCTTGGCCCAGGGCCCCTGGTCGGGGCCGTACCGGGGGACGGAGAATCCACCTGCCATCAGGGCTGCCTCCCCGTCGACGCGGGCGATCCGGTGAGTCCGGGCTGGCCTCCGGGCTGCAGCGGGAGCTGGGGTTCCTGCCCGCCCGGCTGCCTCTCGGGCGTGGCCGGGGCGGGGTTGTAGGGCTTGACCTTCGGGGCGTGGATCGAGCCGTCCGGCTGGATCTTCGGCAGCGCCTTCTGGGGCTTCGGCAGCAAGGCCCTCTTCTTGTCCTGGTTGCCCTCGGCGTCGAGGCCGTAGAGCGCGTCGTAGATCTTGCGGACGGCGGGCCCGGACGCCCCGGAGCCGGTACCGCCCTGGGAGATCGTCATGACGATCGTGTAGTCGTCGGTGTAGGTCGCGAACCACGAGGTGGTCTGCTTGCCGTACACCTGGGCCGTGCCGGTCTTGGCGCGCATCGGGATCTTGTCCTGCGGCCAGCCGCCGAACCGCCAGGCCGCGGTGCCGCCCGGCTCGACCACCGAGCGCAGCCCCTTGTCGAGGTCCTTGATGGTCTGGGCGCTGACCGGCAGCTTCCCGCTGACCTTGGGCGTGATCTCCCGGACGGACTTGCCGTCGGGGCTGATCACGGCCTTGCCGACGGTGGGCTCGTGGAGGGTGCCGCCGTTGCTGATGGCGGCGTAGGCGGTGGCCATCTGGATGGGCGTGACGAGCACGTCACCCTGGCCGATGGCGTAGTTGATGCTGTCGTACGCCTTGAGCTGGTTGCCTTCGAGGCAGCTCTCGTACGCGATCTGCTGGACGTAGGTGCCGCCCTTCTTGCCCTCCTTGCACCAGGCGTCCTTGTTGGCCTTCCAGAAGTCCTGCTTCCACTGGCGGTCCGGGATGCGGCCCTTGACCTCGTTGGGGAGGTCGATGCCGGTCTCGGAGCCGAGGCCGAAGTCGCGGGCGGTGCGGTAGAACCAGTTCTTGGCGTCCTTCTTCGGCTTTATGCCGCCGTCCTTGACCCACTCCTCGTGGCCGAGGCGGTAGAAGACGGTGTTGCAGGAGTACTTGAGCGCGTCCCCGAGGGTGATGGGCCCGTGGCCCTGGGACTCGAAGTTCGCGAAGGTCTGGCTGCCGAGGCTGTAGGAGCTGCTGCACTGGTAGAGGTCGTTGAAGGCGTGGCCGCCGCGCACGGCGGCGCTGGCCGACACCACCTTGAAGATCGAGCCGGCCGGGGCCTGGCCCTGGATGCCCCGGTTGAGCAGCGGGTAGTTGGACTTCTTGCTGGTGAGCTTGGCGTACTGCTTGCCGGAGATGCCGCCGACCCAGTCGTTGGGGTCGTAGTCCGGCTGGGAGGCCATCGAGACGACGCGGCCGGTCTTGGACTCCATGACGACGACGGCGCCGGAGTCGGCCTCGTACTTCCGGCCGGTGATCTTGTCGGTCTCCTGCCGGACGGTCTTCATGGCCTGTGCCAGCTCGTACTCGGCCACCGCCTGCACCCGGGCGTCCAGACTGGTGACGAGGGTGGAGCCGGCCACCGCCGGGTCGTTCTCCGCCTCGCCCATGACGCGGCCGAGGTTGTCGACCTCGTAGCGGGTGACGCCCGCCTTGCCGCGCAGCTCCTTGTCGTAGGTGCGCTCGAGGCCCGAGCGGCCGACCTGGTCGGAGCGCAGGTAGGGCGACGGCCCGTCCTGGGCCCGCTTGATCTCCTCGTCGGTGACGGGCGAGAGGTAGCCGAGGACCTGCGCGGTCCTCGCCTTGGCGGGGGCCGCGTAGCGGCGTACGGCGGTGGGTTCGGCGGTGATGCCGGGGAAGTCCTCGGCGCGCTCACGGATCTGGAGGGCCTGCTGGGTGGTGGCCTCGTCGGTGACCGGGATCGGCTGGTAGGGCGATCCGTTCCAGCAGGGCTGGGGGGTCTTGGAGTCGCAGAGGCGGACCTTGTCCCGGACCTCCTTCGGCTCCATGTCCAGGACCTCGGCGAGGCGGGTGAGGACGCCTTCGCCGTCGTCCTTCATCTTCAGCAGCTCGGTGCGGCTGGCGGAGACGACGAGGCGGGTCTCGTTGTCGGCGAGGGGGACGCCGCGGGCGTCGAGGATCGAGCCGCGCACGGCGGGCTGGACGACCTGCTGCACGCCGTTGCCCGCGGCTTCGGCGGTGTACTCGTCGCCGTTGCGGATCTGGAGGTACCAGAGGCGTCCGCCGAGGGTGAGCAGCAGCGAGAAGACGAGGACCTGGATGACGATGAGCCGGAGCTGGACCCGCTGGGTCCGCCCGGTCTCGGGAATGTTGCTCACGCGGCGCCCCCGCTGATGGTCCGGCCGGGGGTACGGGGGGTCCCCGGGAAGTACAGCCTCACGCGGCGCCCCCGGCGTCCTCGGTCACGTACGGGATCACAGTCGCTTGACCCCTTTGATCCTGCCCGCGCGGGCGGCGCGGTTGCGGGCGGCCTTCACGCGCAGACCGCCGCGCTGGTTGCCGATCCGCAGGCCGGTGCCCGAGGCGAGCCAGCCGGCGGCGACGTCGTTGCCGCCGGCGGACGCCTCCGCGATCGGGTCGTTCTCGGTGCGTCTGGCCAGCGCCATGATGACCGGCACCGTGAAGGGCGCCAGCAGCAGGTCGTAGATCGCGGCCGTGAACAGGAGGCTGCCCAGCCCCACGTGGCGGGCGGCCGTGTCGCCGACGAGCGCGCCGACGCCCGCGTACAGCAGGGTCGAGCCGATCGCGGCGGCGACGACCGCGGCCATCGGGGCGAAGGCCGACTTCAGCTGCCCGTTCTCCGGCCGGATCAGGCCCGCCAGGTAGCCGATGACGCAGAGCACCAGGGCGTACCGGCCCACGGCGTGGTCGGCGGGCGGGGCGAGGTCGGCGAGGAGGCCCGCGCCGAACCCGATGACGGCGCCGCTCACCGGCCCGTACACGAAGGCGAGTCCGAGGACGGTGAGGAGCAGCAGATCGGGGACGGCGCCGGGGAGCTGGAGGCGGGCGAGGACGGAGACCTGGACGACCAGGGCGACGACGACCAGGGCGGTGGAGAGCAGAGTCCGGTTGATACGCATGGGGATCAGCGCTGCTCCTGGTCGTCGGCCGCGTTGTCTGGTTGCCGGGCGGCGTCCTGCCGGTCGCCCGCCGCGTCACCGGCGGCGTCGCCGCCCGGCTTCTCGTTGATGTTGCCGACGACCTTGCCGGAGCCGTCCACCAGGTCGCCGTCGGGCTGGACGGTGACGGTGACCGTGGGGGTCGGCTTCGGGTCGGCCTTGGCGGGCTTCTTGGGCAGGACCGCGTCGCGCGGGTCCTCGCGGGGCGCCTGGACGACGACCCCGACGATGTCGAGCTTGGTGAACCCGACGTACGGCTTGACGTAGACGGTCCGGGTCAGCGCGCCGCCCGAGGGGTCGACGCGGACGACCTCGCCGACCGGCACGCCGGGCACGAAGGGCTTGTCCTTGCTGGAGCCGAAGGTGACGAGCCGGTCGCCCGGCTTCACCTCGGCCTTCCCGTTGAGGAACTGCACCGACAGCGGGCGCGAGCCCTGTCCGGTGGCGAAACCGAGCTCGTCGGTCTTCTCCATCCGGGTGCCGACGGTGAAGTCGGGGTCGTTGGCGAGCAGGACCGTGGCGGTGCCGGGGCCGACGGTGGTGACCCGGCCGACCAGCCCCTCCCCGTTGAGGACGGTCATGTCGCGGCGGATGCCGTCGTTCGACCCGGCGTCGATGGTGATCGTCCAGGAGAAGCCCTGGGCCGCTCCTATGGCGATGACCTCGGCGCCCTTGATGCCGTACTGCCCGGCGCCGGCCTTCTTCAGCATGGCGTCGAGCTGGCGGACGCGGCTGTTGGTGCGGTCGTCGCTGCCCAGCCTGGCCTTCAGCGCGGCGTTCTCCTTCTCCAGGGCGGAGATCCGGTCGTGCCGGTTGCCGGAGTCGCGGACCGCCCCTATGGCGTTGCCGACCGGGTCGACCGCCGCTGATACGCCGTTCTCGATCGGCCCGAAGACGGTGGCCGCGGCCTGCCGCGCGCCATCGACCGGTGACTCCTCGCCGCCTCGGATATCCACCGTGATCAGGGCGAATGCGATGGCGATCAAGAGCACCAGAAGCAGCCGGCTCTCTCGTGTGTCCCTCACGTGCGGCGGCCGTGCCTTCCTCGTCGGAATGTTCGTGCCCGTGTACGTCTCCGTACGGGTACCGGTTCGGTGAGTCCCGTACCGGCGCCCGTACAGCAACGATCTATATCAACGATCCGGCGGACGGAGCGTCAGCGTCCGCTTTCCGGATCGGGTGTGTCCCGCAGGACGGCTAGCGGCGGGGCTGGGCGTCCAGCACCTGCTGGAGCGCCTCGAACTCCTCGACGCACTTGCCGGAGCCGAGCGCCACCGAGTCCAGCGGGTCCTCGGCGATGTGGATCGGCATGCCCGTCTCGTTGCGCAGCCGCTCGTCCAGCCCGCGCAGCAGCGCGCCGCCGCCGGTGAGGACGATGCCGCGGTCCATGACGTCGCCGGACAGCTCGGGCGGGCACTTGTCGAGCGTCGTCTTCACGGCGTCGACGATGGCGTTGACCGGCTCCTCGATGGCCTTGCGGACCTCGGCGGCCGAGATGACGACCGTCTTGGGCAGCCCGGAGACCAGGTCGCGGCCGCGGATCTCGGTGTGCTCGTCCTTCTCCAGGTCGTACGCCGAACCGATCGTGATCTTGATCTGCTCGGCGGTCCGCTCGCCCAGGAGGAGCGAGTACTCCTTCTTGATGTGCTGGATGATCGCGTTGTCCAGCTCGTCGCCGGCGGTGCGGATCGACTGCGCGGTGACGATGCCGCCGAGCGAGATGACGGCGACCTCGGTGGTGCCGCCGCCGATGTCGACGACCATGTTGCCGGTGGCCTCGTGGACCGGCAGACCGGAGCCGATGGCCGCGGCCATGGGCTCCTCGATGATGTGCACCTGGCGCGCACCGGCCTGGGTGGACGCCTCGATGACGGCGCGGCGCTCGACCCCGGTGATACCGGAGGGCACGCAGACGACGACCCGGGGGCGGGCCAGGTAGCGGCGCTTGTGGATCTTGAGGATGAAGTAGCGGAGCATCCGCTCGGTGATCTCGAAGTCGGCGATCACGCCGTCCTTCAGGGGCCGCACGGCGACGATGTTGCCCGGCGTGCGCCCGATCATCTTCTTGGCCTCGGAGCCGACCGCCAGGATTCCGCCGGTGTTGGTGTTGATGGCCACGACGGACGGCTCGTTCAGGACGATGCCGCGCCCCCTGACGTACACCAGCGTGTTGGCAGTCCCGAGGTCGATAGCCATGTCACGGCCGATGAACGACATTGAGTTCCCCTTGTTCCCCATGAGGATGCGTCGGGCCTTCCCAAGAAGCGAAGATGGCTTGTTCTGGTAGGCGAGGTTGGCGCTGCGGGCGTGGAAGCTTCCATCGTAGTGCCGTATGCACGGACACAACGCGAGGGTCCTTCGCCATGACGAGCGGAACGGGTGCCCGTTCCACCCATGGTGACGTTACGTCGGAGGGATGCGTTCCCGCGACACCGAACCCTATGCCGAGGGGCGACCGAATTACTTCGGTCGCCCCGGGCGTACAGCGCTGTTTGGCCGATCGGGTCAGGAAAGTCCGGGAAAGAAAAGCTTCAGTTCTCGCTCTGCGGACTCCTCCGAGTCCGAGGCGTGGATGAGGTTCTCCCGGGTGATCGTGCCGAAGTCGCCGCGGATCGAACCGGGCGCGGCGGCGATCGGGTCGGTGGGGCCGGCCAGGGCGCGGACGCCCTCGATGACCCGCTCGCCCTCGGCCACCAGGGCCACGACGGGGCCGGAGGCCATGAACTCCATGAGCGGCTCGTAGAACGGGCGGCCCTTGTGCTCGCCGTAGTGCTGCTCCAGCGTCCCGTGGTCCAGGGTGCGCAGCTCCAGCGCGGTGATCCGCCAGTCCGCCTTCCGCTCGATACGGCCGACGATCTCGCCGATCAGGCCACGACGGACCGCGTCGGGCTTGAGCAGGACGAGGGTGCGCTGGGTCATGTACGGGCTCCTTGCAAGACCGGGCTGTGCGGGTGCGGTGAGGGCGAGATTACAGGGGTACGGAGGCGGGTTTGCGCCGGGGTTCACCCAGGGTCACCTCCGAGCCTCCCGGACCGGCCGGAACCGGAGGCTTCCCGGGGTGTCGGCCGGGCCCCGGGAGCGCGGGGGCGGGGGCCCGCCGGCGCCCCCGCACGGCGGCCCGGGGGTGCGAGGACCCGGCTCCCCCGGGCGCGGCTCGGCGCCCGCAGGCGCCGGGGTCAGGCGGCGGCTTCGCCGGCCTCCTGTGCGGCCCAGCGCGCCTTGGCCTCGTCGATCTTGCGGCCGTAGTGGATCGAGGCCCACCACAGGGCGCCGAAGGCCAGCCCGAGGACGAACATCACCGGGACGACGAAGCCGCTGAGGACCAGCGCGACCTGGAGCGCCCAGCCGAGCTGGACGCCGCCGGGCCGGGTGATCATGCCGCACAGCAGCACGGACAGGGCCATGCCGATGCCGCACACCGTCCAGACCGCGCCCATGGAGGCGTCGTCCATCTTCATCGCCACGAGACCGGCGAAGCCGATCACGAAGAACTCACCGATCAGCGTCGAGGCGCAGAGCGTCCGCATCCTTCTCCTCAGCCCCTTCCCAGCAGCAGCCGGGCTTCGCCGACCGTGATCACGGACCCGGTCACCAGCACCCCGGCGCCCGCGTACTCGTCCTCCTCCTCGGCCAGCGTGATCGCCGCCTCCAACGCGTCGTCGAGGCGCGGTTCGACCTGGACCCGGTCGTCGCCGAAGACCTCGACGGCGATCGCGGCCAACTCGTCCACGTCCATCGCGCGCGGGGTGGAGTTCTGCGTGACGACGATCTCGGCGAAGATCGGCTCGAACGCCTCCAGGAGGCCCCGGACGTCCTTGTCGCCGCTCGTGCCGACCACGCCGATCAGCCGGGAGAAGCTGAACGCCTCGGAGACGCCCTCCGCCGCCGCCTTGGCCCCGGCCGGGTTGTGCGCGGCGTCCAGGACGACGGTCGGGCTGGAGCGCACGACCTCCAGGCGGCCCGGCGAGAGCACCGAGGCGAACGCCTTGCGGATGGCGTCGATGTCGAGGGAGCGGGCCTGCTCCGCGCCGATGCCGAAGAACGCCTCGACGGCGGCGAGCGCGACGGCCGCGTTGTGCGCCTGGTGGGCCCCGTACAGCGGGAGGAAGATCTCTGTGTACTCGGTGGCCGCGCCACCCAGGCCCCGCAGGGTGAGCAACTGGCCGCCGACCGCGATCTCGCGGGACGTGACGCCGAACTCCATGCCCTCGCGGGCCACGGTGGCGTCCACCTCGACGGCCTTCTTCAGCATGACCTGCGCGGCGTCCACCGGCTGCTGCGCCAGGATGACCGTGGCGCCCTGCTTGATGATCCCGGACTTCTCCCCCGCGATCTCGGCGGGCGTGGTGCCGAGCCGGTCGGTGTGGTCCAGCGAGATCGGGGTGACGACGGCGACCGTGGAGTCGATGACGTTGGTGGCGTCCCAGGTGCCGCCCATGCCGACCTCGACGACCGCCACGTCGACGGGCGCGTCCGCGAAGGCCGCGTACGCCATCCCGGTGAGGACCTCGAAGAAGGAGAGCCGGTAGGGCTGCTGGGCGTCGACCATCTCGACGTACGGCTTGACGTCCTCGTACGTCTCGATGAACCGCTCGGGCGCGATCGGGGCGCCGTCCAGGCTGATCCGCTCGGTGATCGACTGGACGTGCGGGGAGGTGTAGCGGCCGGTGCGCAGCTCGAAGGCGTTGAGCAGGGCCTCGATCATGCGGGCCGTGCTGGTCTTGCCGTTGGTGCCGGTGATGTGGATGGAGGGGTAGGCGCGCTGCGGCTCGCCGAGGACGTCCATCAGCGCGGCGATGCGCGTGACGGACGGCTCCAGCTTGGTCTCGCCCCAGCGTCCGGCGAGCTCCTGCTCCACCGCCCGCAGCGCCTTGTCGGTCTCGGGGTCGGCCGGGCGGGCCGGGACCGCTTCGCCCTGCGGCTGTCCCGAGTGGGCGCGCAGCGTGCGGCTCCCGGCCTCGATCACCGCCAGGTCGGGGTCGCGCTGGGTCGCCTCGTCGACGATCCCCTCGAAGGTGTCGTCGGGATCGGGCGCGTCGTGCCGGTCTGAAGGGCGGGGCTCACTCACGGGCCCAGTCTACGGATGGGGCCGGCCATCGCACGCAGCGCCCGGCCGACTCCCTGCCGGGGGCCCGGCGAGGCCCGGAGCGGCCGGTGGGGACGGGGGCCCGTACGCGCGGTCGGTGGATAGGGCGGAGCCCCCGCACGCCCGGTCGGTCGGGTGCGGCGGAGCCCCCGCACGCCCGGCCGGTGGATACGGCGGAGCCCCCGTACACCCGGTCGGTGGATACGGCGAAGCCCCCGTACACCCGGTCGGTGGATACGGCGAAGCCCCCGCACGCCCGGTCGGTCGGGTGCGCGGGGGCTTCGCCCTCAGCTCATCAGCTCTGCGGGAGACCCGCCAGCTGGGCTCCGATCCGCTCGATGTCGGCCTCGGCCTTGGCGAGCCGGCCGCGGATCTTGTCGACCACCTGGTCCGGGGCCTTGGCGAGGAAGGCCTCGTTGCCGAGCTTGCCCTCCGCCTGGGCCTTCTCCTTCTTCGCCGCCTCCAGGTCCTTGGTGAGGCGCTTGCGCTCGGCCGCCACGTCGATGGTGCCGGAGAGGTCCAGCGCGACGGTGGCCCCGGCGACCGGGAGGGAGGCGGTGGCGCTGAAGCCGTCCCCGGCCGCCTCCAGGCGCAGCAGCTGACGGATCGCGGGCTCGTGCGGGGCGAGCGCCGTGCCGGTCAGGGTCAGCTCGGCCGGGACCTTCTGGCCGGGCTTGAGGCCCTGGTCGCCCTTGAAGCGGCGGACCTCGGTGACCACCTGCTGGACCAGCTCGATCTCCTTCTCGGCCGCCTCGTCGCGGAAGCCGGAGTCGGCGGGCCACGCGGCGACGACGACGGACTCGCCGCCGGTCAGCGTGGTCCACAGCGTCTCCGTGACGAACGGGACGATCGGGTGGAGCAGGCGCAGGGTGACGTCGAGGACCTCGCCGAGGACCCGGCCGGAGACCTTGGCCTGCTCGCCACCGGCGAAGAACGTCGTCTTCGACAGCTCGACGTACCAGTCGAAGACCTCGTCCCACGCGAAGTGGTAGAGCGCGTCGGAGATCTTCGCGAACTGGAAGTCGTCGTAGTAGCGGTCGACGTCCGCGACGGTCTCGTTGAGCCGGGAGAGGATCCAGCGGTCGGTGGCCGTCATCTCGGCCGGGTCCGGCAGCGGGCCCTCGATCGTCGCGCCGTTCATCAGGGCGAAACGGGTGGCGTTCCAGATCTTGTTGGCGAAGTTCCGGGACGCCTTGACCCAGTCCTCGCCGATCGGGACGTCGGCGCCCGGGTTGGCGCCGTTGGCCAGGGTGAAGCGGACGGCGTCGGAGCCGTAGGCGTCCATCCACTCGATCGGGTCGACCGCGTTCGGGTTGGACTTCGACATCTTCTTGCCGAACTCGTCGCGGACCAGGCCGGTGAGGGCGACCGTCTTGAACGGCACCTCGCCGTCCATCGCGTACAGGCCGAACATCATCATCCGGACGACCCAGAAGAAGATGATGTCGTGGCCGGTGAGCAGGACGTCCGTGGAGTAGAACTTCTCCAGGTCCGGGGTCTGTTCGGGCCAGCCGAGCGTGGAGAACGGCCACAGGCCGGAGGAGAACCAGGTGTCGAGGACGTCCTCGTCCTGGGTCCAGCCCTCGCCGGTGGGCGGCTCCTCGTCGGGGCCGACGCAGACGACCTCGCCGTCCGGGCCGTACCAGACGGGGATGCGGTGGCCCCACCAGAGCTGGCGGGAGATGCACCAGTCGTTGAGGTTGTCGACCCAGTCGAAGTACCGCTTCTCCATCTCCTTGGGGTGGAGGGCGACCCGTCCGTCGCGGACCGCGTCGCCGGCGGCCTTGGCGAGCGTGTCGACCTTGACCCACCACTGGAGGGAGAGGCGCGGCTCGATGGTGGTCTTGCAGCGGGAGCAGTGCCCGACCGAGTGGACGTACGGGCGCTTCTCCGCGACGACCCGGCCCTGTTCGCGCAGGGCGGCGACGATGGCGGAACGCGCCTCGAAGCGGTCGAGTCCCTGGAAGGGGCCGGGCACGGTGATGACACCGCGCTCGTCCATGATCGTCAGGGACTCCAGCTCGTGGCGCTGGCCGATCGCGAAGTCGTTCGGGTCGTGCGCCGGGGTCACCTTGACGGCGCCCGTGCCGAACTCCGGGTCGACGTGGGTGTCGGCGACGACCGGGATGGTGCGGTCGGTGAGCGGCAGCTTGATGCGCTTGCCGATCAGGTGGGCGTACCGCTCGTCGTCGGGGTGGACGGCGACGGCGGTGTCGCCGAGCATCGTCTCGACCCGGGTGGTGGCGACGACCAGGGTCTCGTCGCCCTCGCCGTACCGGAGGGAGACCAGCTCGCCGTCGTCCTCCTGGTAGTCCACCTCGATGTCCGAGATGGCGGTGAGGCAGCGCGGGCACCAGTTGATGATGCGCTCGGCGCGGTAGATCAGACCGTCGTCGTAGAGGTCCTTGAAGATCTTCTGGACGGAGCGGGAGAGCCCTTCGTCCATGGTGAACCGCTCCCGCGACCAGTCGAGACCGGCGCCGAGGCGGCGCAGCTGGCCGAGGATGCGCCCGCCGTACTCGTCCTTCCACTGCCAGACGCGCTCGGTGAACGCCTCCCGGCCGATGTCGTGGCGGGACTTGCCCTCCTCGCCGAGCTGCTGCTCCACCTTGTTCTGGGTGGCGATGCCGGCGTGGTCCATGCCGGGCAGCCACAGCGTCTCGAAGCCCTGCATCCGCTTGCGGCGGGTCAGGGCGTCCATCAGCGTGACCTGGAAGGCGTGGCCCAGGTGGAGGGCGCCGGTGACGTTGGGCGGCGGGATGACGATGGTGTACGGGGGCTTCTCGCTCTTCGCGTCGGCTTCGAAGTAACCACGCTCTACCCAGAGCTCGTACAGCTTCCCCTCTACCTCGGCCGGCGCGTACGTGGTCGGCAGTTCGGGGGTGCTGGCTGGCTGCTGCGATGAGTTCTCGGTCACGGGGACAGTTTAGGGCCGTCACAGGACTGCACTGAAACGGATTGGTTCGGTAACGGTGTCCGGCCCGGTCGCCCGTGCCGGAGCGGCTTCCGTCAGGATGTTCACCACGCATAAGGGCTGCCCTCCCCGTGTCGGCCGGCCCGAGACAATCTGGAGGGGACACCCCGATGAGCTACAACCAGCCGGGCCCGTACGGCGGGCAGCCGCCGCAGGGCCAGCCCGGACCGTACGGACAGCAGCCGGGTCCGTACGGAGCCCCGCCGCCGCAGGGCCAGCCCGGCTACGGCTACCCGCAGCAGGCCCCGCAGGGCGTCCCCCCGCAGCAGCCGAACCCGTACGCGCAGCCGCAGCAGCCGCAGCAGCCGCAGGGCTACGGCTACCCGCAGGCGCAGCAGCCGGGCCCGTACGGTCAGCAGCCGCCCGCTCCCCCGTACGGGCAGGCCCCCTACGGGGGGCAGCCTCCGTACGGTGGGCAGCCGCCGCAGCCGAAGAAGAAGACCGGGCTGATCGTCGGGGTCGCCGTGGTGGCGCTGGCGGTCATCGCGGGCGGGGTGTACTTCCTGACCGCCGGCGGCGGCAGCGGTGACGTGGCGGACTCCACGAAGGGGTACAAGCTGACGCCCCCGGCCTCCGTCGAGGACTTCGAGAAGGACGCGTCCAAGCCCTCCGTGTCCCGCCCGGCCACCGGCGAGGACAAGGCCGAGGCCGAGGCCATGGGGGTCAAGGACGCCAACAAGGTGGAGGCCCAGTACAAGAGCGGCTCCAAGGACAACCCGCTCGCCCAGAAGGTACTCATGTTCGAGGGTGTCTGGGGAGAGGTCTCGGACCCGGCCAAGACGCTCGACGGCGCCTTCGCCAAGGCCGAGGTGAACATGATGAAGTCCGGCGGCGAGGGCAAGAGCAAAGTCTCCCTGGTGGGCAGCCCCAAGGAGTTCAAGCCGGAGGGCTTCGACGGCGCGCTGATGAAGTGCCAGGACCTCAAGGTGGTGAACGACAAGGCCGCCGGCTCCGCGGCGAAGGGGCCGAAGGAGTTCACCATGCCGGTGTGCATCTGGGCCGACTACAGCACGGTCGGCATCGTGGGGAGCCTCGACATCGCCTCGGCTCTGACGGGGAAGGGCGGGCCGCAGGAAGATGTGGCCGACCTCGCCGCCAAGCTCTACAACACCTCCCGCACCAAGATCTGATCGCCCGACGCCGAAGGGGCGCCCACCGGTCGAACCGGTGGGCGCCCCTTCGGCGTACGCGTCTCGGGTACGGCTACGCGGACTTCTCGTGACGGCCGCCGTCGTTCTTGCCGATCGTGCGCGGCTCGCGCGGGACCAGCGTCGGGTTGACGTGGTCGCGGACGACGTCCGGGGTGATGACGACGCGGGCGACGTCCTTGCGGGACGGGACCTCGTACATCACGGACTGGAGGACTTCCTCCATGATGGCGCGCAGACCGCGCGCACCGGTCTGGCGCAGGATCGCCTGGTCGGCGATGGCCTCCAGCGCCTCGCGCTCGAAGTCCAGCTCCACACCGTCGAGTTCGAAGAGGCGCTGGTACTGCTTGACCAGCGCGTTGCGCGGTTCGATGAGGATCTGGAGCAGGGCCTCGCGGTCCAGGTTGTGGACCGAGGTCAGCACGGGGAGGCGGCCGATGAACTCGGGGATCATCCCGAACTTCACCAGGTCCTCCGGCATGACCTCCTGGAACTGGTCGCTCGCCTGGATCTCCCGCTTGGAACGGATGGTGGCCCCGAAGCCGATGCCCTTGGCCCCGGCCCGCGACTCGATGATCTTCTCCAGGCCGGAGAACGCTCCGCCCACGATGAACAGCACGTTCGTCGTGTCGATCTGGATGAACTCCTGGTGCGGGTGCTTGCGTCCGCCCTGCGGCGGGACGGAGGCGGTGGTGCCCTCCAGGATCTTCAGCAGCGCCTGCTGCACGCCCTCGCCCGAGACGTCGCGGGTGATCGACGGGTTCTCGCTCTTGCGGGCGACCTTGTCGATCTCATCGATGTAGATGATCCCGGTCTCGGCCTTCTTGACGTCGTAGTCCGCCGCCTGGATCAGCTTGAGCAGGATGTTCTCGACGTCCTCGCCGACATAGCCGGCCTCCGTCAGCGCGGTGGCGTCCGCGATGGCGAACGGGACGTTGAGCATGCGGGCCAGCGTCTGCGCGAGCAGCGTCTTGCCGGAACCCGTGGGGCCCAGCAGGAGGATGTTCGACTTGGCGAGCTCGATCGCGTCCTCACGACCCGAACCGCCGCCGTTCTCCCCGGCCTGGACCCGCTTGTAGTGGTTGTACACCGCGACGGAGAGGGCCTTCTTCGCGGGCTCCTGCCCGACGACGTACCCCTCCAGGAACTCGTAGATCTCGCGGGGCTTGGGAAGCTCCTCCCAGCGCACCTCGCTCGTCTCCGCGAGCTCCTCCTCGATGATCTCGTTGCAGAGATCGATGCACTCGTCGCAGATGTACACACCAGGCCCCGCGATGAGCTTCTTCACCTGCTTCTGGCTCTTTCCGCAGAACGAGCACTTGAGCAGGTCGCCGCCATCACCGATGCGTGCCACGAGGTGCTTCCCCTTCGCCTGGGAGACGCCTGGTTCAGCGGCTCCTGGTGCCTCTATTCGACGGTACCTTGCCTGGGCCCCCGTTCGGGCCCCCCTTGGCACGGTTCACACGGCCGGGGCCGTGGACACGGAATGTGCCAAGGGGAAAGACCGACGTCAGAGCGATGCGCCCGCGGTGGTCTTGCGGGTGGAAACGATCTGGTCCACCAGACCGTACGCCAGGGCGTCCTCGGCCGTCAGGATCTTGTCGCGCTCGATGTCCTCGCGGATCTTCTCCAGCGGGGTCGTCGAGTGCCGGGCCAGCATCTCCTCCAGCTGCGAGCGCATGCGGAGGATCTCGTTGGCGGCGATCTCCAGGTCGGAGAGCTGCTCACGGCCCGTCTGCGAGGACGGCTGGTGGATGAGCACCCGGGCGTGCGGGAGCGCCATGCGCTTGCCCGGGGTGCCCGCGGCGAGCAGGACGGCGGCGGCGGAGGCCGCCTGGCCCATGCAGACCGTCTGGATGTCGGGCTTCACGAACTGCATCGTGTCGTAGATCGCGGTGAGCGCGGTGAACGAGCCGCCGGGGCTGTTGATGTAGATCGAGATGTCCCGGTCGGGGTCCATCGACTCCAGGCACAGCAGCTGCGCCATGACGTCGTTGGCCGAGGCGTCGTCGATCTGGACGCCCAGGAAGATCACGCGCTCCTCGAAGAGCTTCGCGTACGGGTCGTACTCGCGCACGCCCTGCGAGGTGCGCTCCACGAAGCGCGGGACGACGTAGCGGTTGTCCACCTGCGGGCCGGTGTAGAGGCCGCTCGCGGAGGCGCCGGAGAAGTTGTTCATGTGGGTGTTCACCATCCTGGTGGCGTTCTGGGGCTGGAGGTCTCGGCGTACGAGAGGGGGGTGCGGGAGTGCCGCCGGTCCGGTGGGAGCCGGATCAGGCGCCGGTGCCGCCGCCGCCCGGGATGCCCGACGCGACCGTGATGATCTCGTCGATGAGGCCGTAGTCCTTGGCCTCCTCCGCCGTGTACCAGCGGTCGCGGTCGCCGTCGCGGATGATCGTCTCGACGGTCTGGCCGGAGTGGTGCGCGGTGATCTCGGCCATGCGCGTCTTGGTGCGGAGCAGGTACTGGGCCTGGATCTTGATGTCCGAAGCCGTACCGCCGATGCCGGCCGAACCCTGGTGCATCAGGATGTCGGTGTTCGGGAGCGCGAAGCGCTTGCCCGCGGCGCCGCCGGTGAGCAGGAACTGGCCCATGGAGGCGGCCATGCCCATGCCGATGGTGACGACGTCGTTCGGGATGTACTGCATGGTGTCGTAGACGGCCATGCCGGCCGTCACCGAGCCACCGGGGCTGTTGATGTAGAGGTAGATGTCCTTGTCGGGTTCGGCGGCAAGGAGGAGGAGCTGTGCGGTGATCTTGTTGGCGATGTCATCGTCGACCTGCTGACCGAGGAAGATGATGCGCTCGCCGAGCAGTCGGCTGTAGACCTGGTCACCGAGGCCTCCACCGAGGGACGGCTCTCCGGCGGCGTAGGGCATCAGATTCGTCACGTATCCACCTGCTCGTCTCTGACGGCTCCGGCCGTCTCAGCGTCTTCGTACCGGGCGGGTGAAGTCACTGCCCCACCCTTCCTCTTCATGGACCCTAACGCGCAGGTGGGACAACGCCATCCCGCTTCCCCAACTGTTCGCTGGGAGCGCAAGCTCGGCCGTGCGCACACGGGTTCCGGGGCCGTACGGCGGTGCGGCGCGGTACGGCGACGGGCCCCGGACGCGCGGTGCGTCCGGGGCCCGTCGTGACGGTCAGCGCGAGGCTGCCGCGGAGGGGAGCGAGGCTCAGGCCTCGTTCTTCTCCTCGGCCTTCTCGTCCGCCTTCTCCTCGGTGGCGGCCTCGGCCGTCTCCGTGGCCTCGGCGGCCTCGTCCTCGTCGTCCTCCAGGTCGACGACCTCGCCGTTGGTGTCGACGACCTTGGCGGCCTCGACGACGACGGCGAGCGCCTTGCCGCGGGCGACCTCGCCGACGAGCATCGGCACCTGGCCGCCCTCGACGACGGCCTGGGCGAACTGGTCGGGGCTCATGCCGGAGGAGGCGGCACGGCGCATGAGGTGCTCGGTGAGCTCCTCCTGGTTGACGTTCAGCTTCTCCTTGTTGACGATCTCGTCGAGGAGGAACTGGGTCTTGATGCCCTTGACGGCCTGCTCGGAGGTCTCGTTCTCGAACTCCTCCAGGGACTTGCCCTGGATCTCGAGGTACTTCTCCAGGTCGAGGCCCATCTGGCCGAGCTGGTGGTGCTCCAGGTTGTGCTTGCGGGTCTGGACCTCGTCCGCGAGCAGCTTCTCCGGGATCGGGACCTCGGCGAGCTTCAGCAGCTCCTCCAGGACGCGCTCCTGGGCCTGGGTGGCCTGGTCGTACTGCTTGGTGGTCTCCAGGCGCTTGCGGCTGTCGGCCTTCAGCTCCTCCAGCGTGTCGAACTCGCTGGCCATCTGGGCGAAGTCGTCGTCCAGTTCGGGGAGCTCGCGGGCGGCGACGGCGGTGACCTTGACGGTGACCTCCGCGTCCTTGCCCTCGGCGGAGCCGCCCTTCAGCTGCGAGGTGAAGGTGGCCTCGCCGCCGGCCTCCAGGCCGGTCACGGCCTCGTCGATGCCGTCGAGGAGCTCGCCGGAACCGATGGTGTACGAGACACCGTCGGCCACGCCGTCCTCCAGGACCTCGCCGTCGACCTTGGCCTGCAGGTCGATCGTGACGACGTCGCCGTCGGCGGCGGCGCGCTCGACCGGGTTGGTGGAGGCGAAGCGCTCGCGGAGCTGCTCCACGGCCTTCTCGACCTCTTCGTCGGTGACCTCGAGGGCGTCGACGGTGACCTCGATGCCGGAGTAGTCCGGGATCTCGATCTCGGGGCGTACGTCAACCTCGGCGGTGAAGGCCAGCAGCTCGCCGTCCTTCAGCTCGGTGATGTCGACCTCGGGCTGGCCGAGGACGTTCAGCTCACCCTCGTTGACCGCCTCGGTGTAGAACTTCGGGAGGGCGTCGTTGACGGCCTCCTCCAGCACCGCACCGCGGCCGAACCGCTGGTCGATGACCCGGGCGGGGATCTTGCCCTTGCGGAAGCCCTTCACCGTGACCTGCTGGTTGATCTTCTTGTACGCCGCGTCGAGGCTGTCCTTGAGCTCCTCGAAGGGCACCTCGATGCTGAGCCGAACCCGGGTCGGGTTCAGGGTCTCCACGGCGCTCTTCACGGTTCGGTCTCCTTGGTGGCTGACTTCTTGGGGTTCTGCTGGGCCGCCGAGTGGCGGCTTCGCGGACCGAGCCCGGTACATCAGACACACGGGCACGCATTTTGCATAGTAACGGCAAGGAGGATGACTCCCACAACGCGATCTTGCCGGTGGTCGGGGTGGCCGGATTCGAACCGACGACCTTCCGCTCCCAAAGCGGACGCGCTACCAAGCTGCGCCACACCCCGTCGGTGCGACACGTAGGGTACATGGACGGCGACCGGGTATACGCCGCTTTACGGGGCGGCTCCACCGGGTCCGGCCCGGTGCGGGTCCGGCAGCGCGTCCGGCGGTCGGCACAACGGGTGTGCGGACACCGCCGCCGACCCGCTACGATGCTCTTCGTGCCGCGGTCCACGGACCTGCGGTGCGGTGCATGCGGGCGTAGCTCAATGGTAGAGCCCTAGTCTTCCAAACTAGCTACGCGGGTTCGATTCCCGTCGCCCGCTCCATGTGGCCGAGGGCCGGGCCGGAGGATGATCCTCCGGCCCGGCCCTCGCGCGTTGTGCTCCCGGGGCGGGGCACCGCGAGCGGGGGGGGGCCCCCCCGCGGGGGGGGGGGGCCCCCCGCGGGCGGGGGGGGGGGGCCCCCGCGGGGGGGGGGGGGGGGGGCGGGGGGGGGGGGGGGGCCCCCCCCCCCCCGCTCGGAAGCCGGTCAGAAGCTGATCTGGTTGATGGTGTCGGCTATCGAGTTCATGAACCTGTTGATCGACGGCGCCATGCCGGTCGAGGCCAGGAAGAAGCCGAAGAGCACGGCGACGAGCGCGGGGCCGGGCTTGATGGAGCCGCTACGGATCATTACCACCAGGATGACCGCGAACAGCAGCACCATCGACAGTGAAATAGCCACGTCTGATCACACCTTCGGTCGGTCCGCCTTGCCGGCCCGGAAGCGTGCACCGCCGCGCGCCCCGTCGCCCCCCATCGTGCCACCAACTCCCCCGTGGGTGCTGCGGGGTGACGGAACGGGGTGACGGGATCCCGCCATCCTTCACGGGCGCCGGCCACCCCGGCCCAGCGAGCGGAGACGGGCGCGCCGAGCCCCCGGGGCCGCTCGGCGCAAGGGGTGCGGGCGACCCCCGCGCGGGGGCCGGGCCGCCCGGGCCCGCCCTGTGCACCGGCCGGGAAATCGCGGCGGCCGAATATCGGTTCCGGCAATCGTTTCCGCATCCCCACACTTTATTCACAGCCAAGGGACGGGGTGGATGCGACGTAATTCACCCTCCCCAACCTCCGGGAGTTATGCACCATTTCATCGGGATCAAGGGTGTCATATCGGACCGTGTTCGACGGTTTCACATTCGAATAGAGGGGAACACGCGATATCTCCCCGCGGTTTTACGCACGGCAATCGACCGGTCTAAGGTGCCTGAGATGTTCCAAGCTCCGAGCGTATTTCAGAGGGCCCCGCTCCCCCCGGCGACCCGGGAGCCGGAGCCCAGACGCGAGCAGACGCTCACCGCCACCGCACCCCGGCCCGCCCAGGCCGGCGGCGCGCCCCGCGCCGCCGCTCCGGCGCCCGCGCCGACGAGGAAACGTGATCCCTACTTCGACAATGTGAAATATCTGGCCATCGTTCTCGTGGCGGTGGCCCACGCCTGGGAACCCGTGATGGACGGCAGTCGCGCCACCCGGGCGCTGTACATGATCGTGTACGCGTTCCACATGCCGGCCTTCATCCTCATCTCGGGCTACTTCTCCCGGAACTTCGACATGACGGCGCCCAAGGTGAAGCGCCTGATCACCGGTGTCGTGGTGCCGTACGTGCTCTTCGAGACGGCCTATTCGCTCTTCAAGCGGTACGCGGACGATTCGCCGGACATGGCGATCAGCCTGATCGACCCGTTCTTCCTGACCTGGTTCCTCATCGCCCTGTTCATCTGGCGGGTGACCACGCCGATCTGGCTGTCACTGCGCCACCCGCTGCCGGTGGCGCTCGCCATCGCGGCGCTCGCCTCGATCTCCCCCGAGATCGGCGACGACCTCGATCTCCAGCGGGTACTGCAGTTCCTGCCCTTCTTCGTGCTCGGCCTGCTGATGAAGCCGGAGCACTTCCAGCTGGTCAGGCGACGCGAGGTGCGGCTGCTGTCCGTGCCCCTCTTCGCGGGCGCCCTTCTTTTCGCGTACTGGATCGCCCCTCGCATGCAGCTCGGCTGGCTCTACCGCGCCAACAGCGCGCAGGAGATGGGCGCGCCGTGGTGGTCGGGCGCGGTGATGACGCTCGCGATGTTCGGCTGCGCCCTGGCCCTGACGATCGGCTTCCTGGCCTGGGTGCCCGGCGGGGCCCGGTGGTTCACGGTGCTCGGCGCCGGAACGATCTGCGGCTACCTGCTGCACGGCTTCCTCATCAAGGGGGCCGAGTACGCGGGCCTGTTCGACCGCCACGCCTGGCTCTCCGACCCGGTGGGCCTCGTCGTCGCCTCCCTCGCGGCGGCGGCCGCGGTGACCCTCATGTGCACCCCGCCGGTGGGCCGGGCCCTGAAGTGGGCCACCGAGCCGGAGCTGCCCTGGGCGTTCCGGAAGGCTCCCGCGAAGCGCTGACCCCCGGCCCGCCGACCGTCCCCCTCGGGCGGCGGGCGGCCCCACTCTCTCGTGCTGATCCACCCGCGGGCGGGCCGCGGGTGGATCAGCGCGTTCCCGGGTTGGCCGAAACCTTTCGGTCCGGGGGCGGTTCACCGCCGGGCAGCCCCAACAGGCCCCGTACCTGCGCATACTTCGCCGTCAGCCGGGTACGCGTCGCCGTTTCGAGGGCCGCGAGACGGTCGGGGTCGGCGTTGTGGGCGAGGTCCGCCTCCTTGACGAGCAGCGCGCCCGGGGTGGCCAGAATCCGGGCGGTGTACGAGGTCAGCGCCTCGCCGGGCCGCTTGGTCACCGCCAGGACCATCTCCTTCACCCGCCGGGGCAGGGCGGCGGCCTCCAGCCACTCGGCGGAGAGGGCGCCGTCCTCGATCGCGTCGTGCAGCCAGGCCGCCGCGATCTGCCCGTCGTCGCCGCCGCGCACCCGTACGCCTTGGGCCACGGCCGCCAGATGTTCCGCGTACGGGCGGCCCGCCTTGTCGGTCCGGCCCGCGTGGGCCGCGCGGGCGATCGCCTCCACTTCGAAGAGGCTCCATGGGCGTCCGGTCATGGGCCGACCCTACGGCCGCCCCGGGTCCGCACCCGAACTCGCGCCGGACATGAACCGGTTGACGCGCCACCTCTGTCAGACCGAACGGGCAAAGCCTGACAAGACGGGCGGACCATAGTTGCAGGGTCAATCGTTCGGTAAACTAATTACTGATGGATTCTTGACGCCCTCTTGACCCGCACGTGACCCGACCCCGAAGGAATCAGGCTCATCGGACACGCAGACACCCTTCTCGCCATGGGCGGCGCCTTCCTGGCCGCTGCCGTCCTCGCCCGCCTCGGCGGCCGCATCGGGCTGCCGACCATCCCCCTGTTCATCCTGGCCGGGATCCTCCTCGGCCCGCACACCCCCGGATACACCCTCCTCTCCAACCCGCACGACCTGGAGATGCTCTCCGCGCTGGGACTCGTCCTCCTGCTCTTCTACCTGGGGCTCGAGTTCCACATGGACGACCTCAAGACGGGCGGCCGAAAGATGGCCGTCGCGGGCGGGACATACCTCGCCCTGAACGTCGGCGCCGGTCTCGCCTTCGGTTTCGCGCTGGGCTGGGGCACCTCGGAGGCGCTGGTCCTCGCCGGCGTCCTCGGCATCTCCTCGTCCGCGATCGTCACCAAGATCCTGGTGGACCTCGGGCGCATCGGTAATCCGGAGACCCGGCCGATCCTCGGCATCATCGTGGTCGAGGACATCTTCCTCGCCCTCTACCTGGCCGCGCTCCAGCCGATCCTGTCCGGCGCCGACAGCCTCTCGGCCGCGCTGGCCGACGGCGGCAAGGCGTTCGGGTTCCTGCTGCTGCTCGCGCTGGCGGCCCGGTTCGGCACGAAGACCATCGGCAAGCTCATGAACACCAAGGACGACGAGCTGCTCGTCATCTCGTTCCTGGGTGCGGCGGTCTTCGTCGCCGGCGTCTCCGAGATGTTCGGCGTGGCCGACGCGATCGGCGCCTTCATGGTGGGTCTGATGCTCGGCTCCACCTCGTCCGGCGACCGCATCCTCAAACTGGTGCACCCGCTGCGGGACGCCTTCGGCGCCATCTTCTTCTTCGCCTTCGGCCTCTCCATCGACCCGGGCGACCTTCCGAGCGTGCTGTGGCCGGTGCTGGCGGCCGTGGTGCTGACGCTCGCCATGAACATCGCGGCCGGCTTCGCGGCGGCGAAGGTGTACTCCTTCGGCGCGCAGGCCACGGCCAACATCGCCACCACGCTGGTGGCCCGGGGGGAGTTCGCGCTCATCCTCGCCACGATGGCGGCTGCCGCCGGACTGGACGAGCGGCTCTCGCCGTTCATCGCCGGCTACGTCCTCCTGCTCGCCGTCCTCGCGCCGCTGGCCGCCGGACGCTCGCACTGGCTGGCCCGCATACTGCCGGGCGGCCGCAAGAAGGACGGCCACCAGGACCGGGACCAGGTCCCCGTGTCGGTCTGAGCGGCGCCGCCCGCGGAGAGGCGCCCCGGCACCCGGACACGGGTGAGGGGGCGCCTCTCCACCGTGCGGGCCCGGTCCCGTCCCCGTCCCCCGCCCCCTGGCGTGCGGCCCCCGAGGGGCCGCGAAGGGGGCCCGCTGCGCTCACCGTCCCCGACGGCCGAGGCCGTGGCCGTTCAGGCCCGGCGGGAGAGCAGCAGCAGGGCCCGGTCGTCGTTGACGTCCTTGGCGCACGCCTCGATGAGGTGCCAGGCCGCGCCCTCGAAGCCGGTGGAGACATAGCGGTCGGCCTCGCCGGTCAGCCGGTCGATGCCCTCGGCGATGTCCCGGTCGGACGCCTCCACGAGGCCGTCGGTGAACAGCATCAGCACATCGCCCGGCGCGAGCGATCCCTTCACCGCGTCGAACTCGGCCCCGTCGTAGACCCCGAGCAGGGGCCCCTCCCCCGACTTCTCCTCCCACCGGCCGCTGCCCGCGTGCAGTTGGAGGGCGGGCGGATGGCCCGCGGAGTAGATCTCGTAGTCGCCCGACTCCAGGTCCAGCACCAGGTGGATCGAGGTGGCGAAGCCCTCGTCCCAGTCCTGGCGCAGCAGATAGCCGTTGGCGGCCGGCAGGAAGGCGTGCGGGGGCAGCGAGCCGAGGAGGCCGCCGAAGGCGCCGGACAGCAGCAGGGCCCGGGAGCCCGCGTCCATGCCCTTGCCGGACACGTCGGTGAGCACGGCCTCCAGGGTGCGGCCCCCGTGGGTGCGGGCCGCGACCACGAAGTCCCCGGAGAACGACTGGCCGCCGGCCGGGCGCAGCGCCATCTCGCGGTGCCAGCCCTGGGGCAGCCGGGGCAGGGAGCTCTGGACCCGGATGCGTTCGCGCAGGTCGAAGAGCATCGTGCCGCCGCGCCGCCAGGGCACGCCGACCCGGGCCCGGAACTGGGCGAGGACCAGCCCGAAGAACCCGCAGGCGGCGACCACCAGCACCGTGCCCGGGGTGACCCGGGCGGGGCCGTCCAGGTACGGGCCGAGCGTGAGCGCCTCGGCGATCAGCGCGCCGGCGGCCGTCGCGTACAGGCCGAGCAGGCTGGCGGGGCGCAGCAGCAGGCCGCCCGCCACGATGGGCAGGGCGAGGGCGGCGGGGTCGATCCAGACGGGGCTGACGACGGTGGCGACGGTGATGGCCGGGATCGTCAGCAGCAGACCGGCCAGCGCGATCCAGTCGGAGCCGTCGCCCCGGAAGTAGTCGACCCCGGATCTGCGCAGCCCGTTGCGGACCCGGTGCACGTTCTTGCGCCACCGGGCCCAGAAGTCGTCTACTCCTCCGCTGCGGGCCACTGCCCGGACCCTATCCACCCGGACGCCTCCGGCGCAGGGGGCCCCGGTGACAAGATGCGCGAAAAGGGATCGCCCGCCCGTACCCGGCGGCCTTCTTCGAGCGGTTTTCAGCCTTTTTCTCCACCGGGGAGGCCCGAGGGCTGGCACCGGGGGCACCAGAAGAGGTTGCGCGAGACGAGGTCCGCGGTGCGGATCTCCGTACCGCAGATGTGGCAGGGCAGGTTCGCCCGCCGGTAGACGTAGACCTCGCCGCCGTGGTCGTCCTGGCGGGGCGGGCGGCCCATGGCCTCGGGGAGGTGCTCGGGCCGGACGGTGTCGATCCGGTTGTTCGTCACGCCCTCGCGCATCAGCTCCCCCAGGTCCGCCCAGAGGGCGTCCCACTCCGCGCGGGTGAGGTCGCGGCCCGCGCGGTACGGGTCGATGCCGTGCCGGAAGAGGACCTCGGCCCGGTAGACGTTGCCGACGCCCGCGATGACCTTCTGGTCCATCAGCAGGGCGGCGACGGTGGTGCGGCTGCGGGAGATCCGCTGCCAGGCGCGCTCCCCGTCCTCGTCGCCGCGCAGCGGGTCCGGTCCCAGCCGCTCGTGTATCGCGCGCTTCTCTGGCTCGGTGATCAGGGCGCAGGCGGTGGGGCCGCGCAGATCGGCGTAGTGCGCCGCGTTGGCGAGGCGCAGCCGGACGGTGTCGGTGGGCGGCGGGGGCGGGGCGGCGCCGAAGCCGAGCTTGCCGAAGAGGCCGAGATGGATGTGGACCCAGCCGACGGGGCCGAAGCCGAGGAAGAGGTGCTTGCCGTGGGCGTCGACGGCGGTGAGGGTGCGCCCGTCGAGGAGGGCCGCGCCGTCGGAGAACCTGCCCTGGGGACTGCTCACCCGGACCGGTGCTCCGGCGAACCGTTCGGCGTGGTCGTCGGCGAGGCGGCGGATGGTGTGTCCCTCGGGCACGGCGGGCTGCTCCCTGTTGCACGGGTGGCGGGCGGCGGCATGGCCGTGCCGCCGGGCCCTGGGCCCGGCGGCACGGGAAGGCGGGGGTACGGCGGGAGGTCAGCCCTGCTGCGGGTGGTGGGCCGGGACCGGGGGGAGCTCGCCGGTGTTCTCGTACGCCGTGAGCATCTCGATGCGGCGCGTGTGGCGCTCCTCGTTCGAGTACGGGGTGGAGAGGAAGATCTCGACGAACTTCGTGGACTCCTCGACCGTGTGCATCCGGCCGCCGATCGCGACGACGTTGGCGTTGTTGTGCTCGCGGCCGAGGGCGGCGGTCTGCTCGCTCCAGGCCAGTGCGGCGCGGACGCCCTTGACCTTGTTGGCGGCGATCTGCTCGCCGTTGCCGGAGCCGCCGATCACGATGCCGAGGCTGTCCGGGTCGGCCGCCGTCTTCTCGGCGGCGCGCAGGCAGAACGGCGGGTAGTCGTCCTGGGCGTCGTAGATGTGGGGGCCGCAGTCGACGGCCTCGTGGCCGTGGGCGCCGAGCCACTCGACGAGGTGGTTCTTGAGTTCGTAACCGGCATGGTCGGATCCGAGGTACACGCGCATGGTGCGAAGTGTGGCACGAACTTCGGGGGGTAATCGTCAGCGGGGTCCGGGCTTGCCGCCCGTCGCGCGCGCTGTGGTCGACGCCACGCGGGCAACGATCGGGCAAATGATCTGGAAGAGGGGGTTCCGCTTCCGGCCCTTTCCGGGCTTCAATGCGTGGCCTTGTCTTCGCACCACCCCACGGCGGAGCAGGGCGCACCCTCAGGTTCGAAAACGTAAAGGACTCCCCCCATGACGTCGCAGACGACGCTGGCGAAGCCGGGTCAAGAGCCCGGTGAGCCGGGCCGGCCGGACTCGTCGGACGGGCTTCAGGCAGGCCTGAAGAACCGCCACCTCTCGATGATCGCGATCGGCGGTGTGATCGGCGCCGGGCTCTTCGTGGGTTCCAGCGCGGGCATCGCGGCGGCGGGCCCGGCGATCCTCATCTCGTACGCGATGGTCGGCCTGATGGTCGTCCTGGTGATGCGGATGCTCGGCGAGATGGCGGCCGCCCGGCCCAGCTCGGGCTCCTTCTCCGCCTACGCCGACCAGGCGCTCGGCCGGTGGGCCGGGTTCTCCATCGGCTGGCTCTACTGGTTCTTCTGGGTCGTGGTGCTCGCGGTGGAGGCCACGGCGGGCGCGAAGATCCTGGAGGGCTGGATCCCCGGGGTGCCGCAGTGGGCCTGGGCGCTGATCGTGATGGTCGTGCTGACCGCCACCAACCTGGTCTCGGTGGGCAGTTACGGCGAGTTCGAGTTCTGGTTCGCCGGGATCAAGGTCGTGGCGATCGGCGCGTTCGTGGTCGTCGGCCTCCTCGCGGTCTTCGGGTTCCTGCCCGGGTCGGACAATCCGGGGTCGGGCCTCGCCCATCTGACGGACTCCGGCGGGTTCTTCCCCGAGGGGCCGGGCGCGATCCTCACCGGTGTACTGATGGTCGTCTTCTCGTTCATGGGCAGTGAGATCGTGACGCTGGCCGCCGGGGAGTCCACGGACCCGCAGCGGGCCGTCTCGAAGGCCACCAACAGCGTGATCTGGCGCATCGCCGTCTTCTACCTCGGCTCGATCTTCGTGGTGCTGACCCTGCTGCCGTGGAACGACCCCTCGATCGTCGAGAAGGGCAGCTACGTCGCCGCCCTCGACTCGATCGGCATCCCGCACGCGGGCCAGGTCATGGACTTCATCGTGCTGACGGCCGTGCTGTCCTGCCTCAACTCCGGCCTCTACACCGCCTCCCGGATGGCGTTCTCGCTCGGCGAGCGGGGCGACGCGCCGAAGTCCTTCGCCAAGGTCAACCGGCGGGGCGTGCCGCAGGCGGCGATCCTGTCGTCGGTGGTCTTCGGCTTCGTGGCGGTGTTCTTCAACTACCAGTGGCCCGACACGGTGTTCCAGTTCCTGCTGAACTCCTCCGGGGCGGTCGCGCTCTTCGTGTGGCTGGTCATCTGCTTCACCCAGCTGCGGATGCGCGGGATCATCCTGCGGGAGAACCCCGGCAAGCTGGTCGTGCGGATGTGGCTCTTCCCGTACCTCACCTGGGCGACCATCGCGATGATCTCCTTCGTCCTGGTCTACATGCTGACCGACGACGCCGCCCGCCAGCAGGTCGTGCTGTCGCTCCTGGTCGCGGCCCTGGTGGTGGGCGTCTCGCTGGTACGCGAGTGGCGCGGCCGTAAGGCCGTCGCGGGGTGACGGCCCCGATCCGTACGCGATCCGCACCCGGGTGATCCATACCTGACGGCTGTTGTCAGGTATGCCGGGGAAGCTCTCCCTCGCACCGCAGAAACGCGAGCGAAGGAGAGCTTTCCCATGCCGTCCCAGCACCGGTCCCCGTCCTCGACCCAGGGGTCCGTCCCCGCCGCCTTCCAGACCGGTTTCCCGATCCGTCCCGGCCGGGTGGTGGAGGCCCGTACCGCCGACGACGTGCGGGAGGCCGTGGCGTACGCCGCCGAGCTCGGGCTCCGGGTGACCGCGCACGCCACCGGGCACGGGCTGGCCGGTGCGATCGAGGGCGGGGTCCTCGTGGCCACCCGCGCCCTGGACACGGTCACCGTCGACCCGGTCGCCCGCACCGCCAGGATCGGCGCGGGCGCCACCTGGGGCGCGGTGGCCGCCGCCGCGGCCCCGCACGGCCTCGCCCCGCTCAACGGCTCGTCGCCCTCGGTGGGCGCCGTCTCGTACACGCTGGGCGGCGGACTGGGCATCTTGGCCCGGGAGTTCGGGTACGCCGCCGACCGGGTCCGGGCGCTGGACGTGGTGACCGCCGACGGCGTCCTGCGCCGGGTCACCCCGGAGCGCGAGCCGGAGCTTTTCTGGGGGCTGCGCGGCGGCGGCCACCGGCTGGGGGTGGTGACCGCCCTGGAGATCGACCTGGTGGCGGTGGAGCGGTTGTACGGAGGTTCGATCGCATTCGACGGGGAGCGGGCCGCCGAAGTGGTGGCGGGCTATCTGGAGTGGACCCGGACCGTGCCCCGGACCCTGACGTCCTCGCCGGCCGTGCTGGTCTACCCGGAGATGCGGCAGCTTCCCGAGGGGCTGCGGGGGCGGTACGTCGTCTCGGTGCGGGTCGCCTTCACGGGGGACGCGGCCGAGGGCGAGCGGCTGGTGGCCCCGCTGCGGGCGATCGGCCCCGCTCTGGCGGACTCGCTGCGGGAGATGCCGTACGCGGAGAGCCCCGCCATCCACAACGACCCGCCGTTCCCGCACGCGTACTACGGGGACGGGCTGATGCTGCGGGAGTTGGACGCCGAGAGGGCCGCACGGGTGCTGGAGGCGACCGGGCCGGGCGCGCCGATGATGACCGTGGTCCAGCTCAACCACCTCGGCGGCGCGCTGGCCGAGCGGCCGGGGACGGCGAGCGCGGTCCCCTACCGGGACGCGGGGTTCCTGCTGCGGATGCTGTCGCCGCTGGACGGTACGGACGTGGCGGCGGTGCGCTCGCTGTACGGGGAGGTGGCCGGGGTGCTGGGGCCGCGGGTGCTGGGGCGGTCGCTGAACTTCTCCTTCGGCGGCGGGGACCGTACCGCCGGTCTCCACGAGCCGGAGACGGCGAAGAGGCTCGCCGGCCTGGTCTCCCAGTACGATCCGGCGGGCCTCTTCGGGGGGCCGTACGAGAGCTGAGCCCTCGGGGGGTCAGCCGCGGCGGCCGAGGAGCTTCCACGTGGTCGGCAGCAGGCCCATGGCCAGAGCCGCCTTGAGGGCGTCGCCGATCAGGAACGGGACGAGGCCGGCCGCGACGGCGGCGCTCAGCGACATTCCCGTGGAGAGGGCGAGGTAGGGCACGCCGATGGCGTAGATGATCGCGGAGCCGAGGACCATCGTGCCCGCCGTGCGCAGCACCGAGCGGTCGCCGCCGCGCCGGGCGAGGGCGCCGACAACGGTGGCGGCCAGGAGCATGCCGAAGACGTAGCCGAGGGACGGCATGCTCCAGCCGGAGGACGCCTCCGCGAACCACGGCACGCCGGCCATGCCCACGAGGGCGTACAGGGCGAGCGAGAGGAAGCCGCGGCGGGCGCCGAGCGCGGTGCCGATGAGGAGGGCGGCGAAGGTCTGGCCGGTGACCGGGACCGGGGAGCCGGGGACCGGCACGGCGATCTGGGCCGCGATGCCGGTCAGGGCGGCGCCGCCGAGGACCAGGGCCGCGTCCACGGCGTAGCGGTGGCGGGCTGCGGGCAGCAGGTCGGCGAGGACCGCTCCGGAGCGGACGGGGGCGGCAGCAGTGCTCATCGGGACTCCGCGGGTGAGGGCGGTCGGGCCTGGGCGGCCCCCGCCGTGCAGGGTGGGGTCGGGCTCCCGCCGACGTTAGCCCACGGGCCGATGCCCGATCACCATCAGCCGCCCACAAAGCGGCGGTTGATGGGTTGGTGGGATTCACACAAAGCTCGCGCCGCAATCCCGTTCGCGCGTGACACGCGTCACGGAGGTGAGGGCGGTGTCGGTGCGTTTTGGCGGGGAGGACGCCGGGAGGCGAGACTGTAGCTTCCCCATAAACGATCAGTTCGCTCTGATCGCCCCCGAACGACGGCCGCGCGGTCCCGGCCCACCGGCCGCCCGTCCCGAACGGCCCGCTGATCCGAGAGTGACCCCTCCCCCCATGCCCGAGGCTCCTCCCCCCGCCGCCCCTCCCCCCGCCCCGACGGCCGCCCCGCCGCCCGAGCCGCTGGCGCACGGGCTCAAACAGCGCCATCTGACGATGCTGGGGCTCGGCGGGGTGATCGGGGCCGGGCTCTTCGTCGGCTCGGGCGCCGGGATCGCGGTGGCGGGGCCCGCGATCGTCGTGTCCTATCTGATCGCGGGGGCGCTCGCGATGCTGGTGATGCGGATGCTGGGCGAGATGTCCGCGGCGATGCCCGCCTCCGGTTCGTTCTCCGTGCACGCCGAGCGGGCGCTCGGGCGGTGGGCCGGGTTCAGCGTCGGGTGGCTGTACTGGTTCCTGCTGGTGGTGGTCCTCGCCGTGGAGGCGACGGCGGCCGCGCAGATCGCCCACGGCTGGGTTCCGGCCGTGGAACCCTGGGCGTGGGTCCTGCTGTTCATGGTGGTCTTCACCGCGGCGAACCTGACGGCGGTGAAGAACTTCGGTGAGTTCGAGTTCTGGTTCGCCGCCCTGAAGGTCGGCGCGATCGTCCTCTTCCTGGTGCTCGGGCTGCTGGCGGTCCTCGGCCTGCTCCCGGACACCGACCCGGTCGGGACGGCCAACCTGACCGGCCGGGGCGGCTTCCTGCCGAACGGCTGGAGCGGGGTCGTCTCCGGCGTGCTGACCGTGGTCTTCGCCTTCGGCGGCCTCGAGGTCGTCACGATCGCCGCCGCCGAGACGGACGACCCGGTGCGCGCGGTGGGACGGGCGGTGCGCAGCGCGGTGGTGCGCATCCTCTTCTTCTACGTCGGATCGATGCTGGTGATCGTCACCGTGCTGCCGTGGACCGCGCAGCGGGCCGGGCTGAGCCCGTACGTGAAGGTGCTGGACGCGATCGGGGTGCCGTCGGCCGGGCAGATCATGAACATCGTGGTGTTCGTGGCGCTGCTCTCCGCGCTCAACGCCAATCTGTACGGCTCCTCCCGCATGGTCTTCTCCCTGGCGGAGCGCGGGGAGGCCCCGCGCGGGCTGCTGAAGGTCTCGGGCGGGGGTTCCCCGGGGCAGGGGGGCGGGGTGCCCCGGCGGGCGGTGCTGGCCTCGGTGGCCTTCGGTTTCGTCTCCGTCCTGCTCAACCTGGCGTGGCCGGACACGGTGTTCCTGTACATGCTCAACTCGGTCGGTGCGGTGCTGCTGTTCGTCTGGGCGCTGATCGCCGCCTCACAGCTGCGGCTGCGCGCCCGGCTGGAGCGGGAGGCCCCCGAGGCGCTGTCCCTGCGCATGTGGTGCTTCCCCTTCCTGACCTGGCTGACGCTGGCGGGGCTGCTCGGCGTGCTGGTGCTGATGCTGACCGACGACGCGGCGCGCCCACAGGTGCTGTGGTCGGCCGGAGCGACCGCGCTGGTCCTGCTGGTGGCGGTGGGGCGCGGGTGGCGGGAGCGCGGGACGCCGGCCTGACGGTTCCGGCCGGGGCGAGCACGCGAAGGGGCGGACCGGGGCGGACGGACGCGCGCGGACGCACGCGATCGGCCCGAGGCGGACGGGCGCGGAACGGGGAACGCCGTCCGTGCCGCGTTCACCGTCCCGTAGGCGCGTGTGCACCTTGTGTGAGCCTGGTGACCGTATAGCGGACACTCTTTCCGTGTGAGCGGTGCGGATGCCCAGACTGTGGTTCCACTCCCGTCTCGCCTACCGAACAGAGCTTGTCCATGCCTCGGACTCCCGCGTCTCCCCCCACCGCTGACGCCGCGGCCCCCGCCGCCCCCTCGGCGGACTCCGCGCTCACCCACGGCCTCAAGCAGCGGCACCTGTCGATGATCGCCCTCGGCGGGGTGATCGGCGCCGGGCTCTTCGTCGGCTCGGGGGCCGGCATAGCCGCCGCGGGTCCCTCGATCATCGTCGCGTACGCCATCTCCGGCCTGCTCGTCATGATGGTGATGCGCATGCTCGGCGAGATGTCGGCCGCCAACCCGGCGTCCGGTTCCTTCTCCGTGCACGCCGAGCGGGCGATCGGCCCCTGGGCCGGGTTCACCGCGGGCTGGTCCTTCTGGTTCCTGCTCTGCGTCGCCGTGGGGCTGGAGGGCATCGGCGCCGCGCAGATCGTCAGCGGCTGGCTGCCGGGAACCCCGGAGTGGGCCTGGGTCGCCCTCTTCATGGTGGTCTTCCTGGGGACCAACCTGGCCGCGGTGAAGAACTTCGGCGAGTTCGAGTTCTGGTTCGCCGCGCTCAAGGTCGGCGCGATCACGCTGTTCCTGGTCCTCGGCCTGCTGGCGATCCTCGGCGTGCTGCCCGACACGGACGCGCCCGGCCTGACCAACCTCTCGGGGGACGGCGGCTTCCTCCCCAAGGGCATGGACGGCTTCATCATCGGCCTCCTCGCCTCCGTCTTCGCCTACGGCGGCCTGGAGACGGTCACCATCGCGGCGGCCGAATCCGAGAACCCGGTCCAGGGCGTCGCCAAGGCGGTCCGTACGGCGATGTGGCGCATCGCCGTCTTCTACATCGGCTCCATGGCGGTCATCGTCACGCTGGTCCCCTGGGACGACCCGAAGGTCGCCGACGTCGGCCCGTTCTACGCGATGCTCGACCACCTGGGCATCGGGAGCGCCGCGCAGATCATGAACGTGGTCATCCTCATCGCCCTGCTCTCCGCGATGAACGCCAACATCTACGGCGCGTCCCGCATGGCCCGCTCGCTGGTCGCCCGGGGCCAGGGCCCGTCCGTGCTCGGCAGGATCTCCTCCGGCGTGCCGCGCAACGCCGTGCTGTTCTCCTCGGTCTTCGGCTTCCTGTGCGTGCTGCTCAGCTACTGGCGGCCGGACGACGTCTTCCCCTGGCTGCTGAACATGATCGGCGCGGTGATCCTGGTCGTGTGGATCTTCATCGCCGTCTCCCAGCTGGTCCTGCGCAAGCGCACCGAGCGGGAGGCGCCCGAGACGCTGGTCGTGCGGATGTGGTTCTTCCCCGTCGGCACGATCCTCGCCCTGGCGGCCATGGCGGGCATCTTCCTGCTGATGCTGCGCCAGCCGGACACCCGCGACCAGCTGCTCGCCACGGGGGCGCTGACCCTGGTGCTGATCGGCATCGGACTCGTACGCCAGCGCCGGCGGGGCGAGGACGGCACGGGCGACGGGACCGGCGCCGCGGCCGGGGTTCCGGCGCAGCGGCGGTAGTCCGCCCCCTTCCCGCACGGCCTCTACGAACGCCGGGCTCCTCCTCGTACGATCGGGGCGGGGTCCGGCGTTTCGGCGTTCGGGGCTCCGGTGGCCGGTGGCGGTGCGGTGCGCATCCGTGGCCGACAGGACATCGCCGGGCCGGGCGCCGTACCCCGGGCCGTCACCCGTACTCGCTTCCGTGATGGCTCACCCCACCCGAGGAGCCGTCATGTCCGTTGCCCCCAGGCGCCGTTCGATCCTCCTGGCCACGGCCGCCGTGACCGCCGCGGCCACCGCCCCGGCCGTCGCCGCCCCCGCCGCGGGCGGGCGGCCCCACCGCCCGTCCGGTCCCCTGGTCATCGGCCATCGCGGGGCGGCGGGGTGGCGGCCCGAGCACACCGCCGACGCGTACACCTACGCCGTCCGGGCCGGGGCCGACTGGATCGAGCCGGACCTCGTCCCGACGAAGGACCACGTCCTGGTGGTCCGGCACGAGAACGAGATCGGCGGGACGACGGACGTCGCCGACCACCCCGGGTTCGCGGACCGCCGCACTACGAAGACGGTCGACGGCAAGGCGGTGACCGGCTGGTTCACCGAGGACTTCACGCTGCGGGAGCTGCGGACGCTGCGGACGGTGGAGCGGCTTCCGCTGGTCCGCGACCGCAACACGGTCTTCGACGGGCGGGGCCGGGTGATGACGTTCCAGGAGGTCGTGGAGCTGGCCCGGCGGCTGTCGCGGGAGTCGGGCCGGCGGATCGCGGTCTTCCCGGAGACCAAGCACCCGACGTACTTCCGTTCGATCGGGCTGCCGCTGGAGGAGGAGCTGATCCGGGTGATCCGCCGGAACCGGCTGACCGCCCGCGACTGCGTGGTCCAGTCCTTCGAGCCCACGAGCCTGCGCCGGGTGGCCGCCGCCCGCCTCGGCCTTCCGCTGTGGCAGGCGCTGGGCACGAGCGGCGGCCCGTACGGTCACGGGACCGCCTACCGTGAGATGGCGACCCCGGCCGGGCTGCGCGAGATCGCCTCGTACGCGGACTGGATCGGCCCGGACAAGTCCTGGCTGGTCCCGCCGAGCACGCTGCTGGCGGACGCCCACGCGGCGGGCCTGAAGGTCGGCGCGTACACCTTCCGGGCGGAGAACCAGTACCTCCCGGCCGCGTACCGCCGGGGGACCGACCCCCACGCCTTCGGCGACGCCTTCGCGGAGTACGCCTTCCACTACGGACAGGGCGTGGACGCGGTGGTGACGGACTTCCCGGACATCGCGGCGCAGGCCCGGGACGACCGGTGAAGGCCGCCGGCCCCCGGCACGCTTTGACGTCTCCGCACCGCGCCTTCCGCGGCCGCAGGCCCTGAGCCGCCCGCCCGGGGCCCGCGGCCGGAGGTCGTTCAGCGGGTGGTGCGGCGGCTCGCCGTGGTCTTCTTGACCGCCTTCTTCGCGGTCTTCTTCGCCGGGGCGGGCAGCGCCGTCTTCTTGGCGGGGGTGCGCTGGGCGGCGGCCCGCTTGGGGGACGCGGCCTCGGCCGCCGCCTCCTCGGTGGAGGCGCCGGCGGTCGACAGCGCACCGGAGCCGGACTCCAGGTGGGCGCGGACGAACCACTGGAACTGCTCCAGGCCGCGCAGGTGCTCGATGAGCAGGTCCTCGGTGACGGGGTCGAGCTCGCCGGCCTTCTCGGCCGCCGCGCGGTGGTCCTCGATGATCCCGGTGTAGACGAGGTCCAGGGCCCCGAGGTGGGCGATGGCGTCGGCGCGCCCGACGCTGTAGTCGTCCCAGGTCCGCTCCCTGACCAGAGCGCCCGGAGTGCCGTTCGGCTCGCCGCCGAGGGCGGAGATGCGCTCGGCGGCGGCGTCCGCCATGTCCCGTACGGCGGCGGTCTGCGGGTCGAGCATCTCGTGGACGGCGATGAAGTGCGGGCCGACCACGTTCCAGTGGATGTGCTTGAGGGTGAGCGCGAGATCGTTGAGCGCGTGCAGACGCAGGGTCAGCAGGTCGATGACCTGGCGGCCCTCGTCGACGCCGAGGCCGGGGACGGTGTAGCGGGGGGTGCGTGCGGGGGACATGGGGCTCCTCTTCGTGGAGACGGTGGTTCTTCGGGCGGTGGCCGGTTCTTCGCGAAGCGGTTGGTTCTTCGGGCGGTGGCCGGTTCTTCGCGGTGCCGGCCGGGCGGGGTGGCTTCTTCGGGGGCGGGTCCGCTCAGCCCACGTCCCCGGTGCCGCCCTCGGTCGGGGCCGCGCCGGGGCGCTCGCCGCCGGGCCGGACGGGTCCGGCCGCCGCGCGGATGCTCTCCCGTGCGGCCTCGGCGACCGCGGCGGGCGTGATGCCGAACTCCTCGTACAGCCGCTCGTAGGGGGCGGAGGCGCCGAAGTGCTCCAGGCTGACCATGCGGCCCGCGTCCCCCACCACGTCGCGCCAGCCCTGGGCGACGGCGGCCTCGACGCTGACCCGGGCGCGGACCTCGGGCGGCAGCACCTCGTCCTGGTACGCGAGCGGCTGCTCGGCGAACCACTCGCGGCACGGGAGCGAGACCACCCGGGCGTCGTGCCCCTCGGCGGCCAGCGACTCCCGCGCCTCCAGGGCGATGTGGACCTCCGAACCGGTCGCGACGAGGATGACGTCGGGCGTGTCGCCCCGGCTGTCGGCGAGGACGTACCCGCCGCGCGCGGCCCCCTCGGCGGAGGCGTACGCGCCGTCGCCGTCGCCCCGCTCCAGGACGGGCAGCGGCTGCCGGGTCAGGGCGAGTCCGGCGGGCCGGTCGTGGTGCTCCAGGACGGTGCGCCAGCAGACGGCGGTCTCGTTGGCGTCGGCGGGCCGTACGACGTCGAGGCCGGGGATCGCGCGGAGCGCGGCCAGTTGCTCGACCGGCTGGTGGGTCGGGCCGTCCTCGCCCAGGCCGATCGAGTCGTGGGTCCAGACGTAGGTGACCGGCAGCTTCATCAGGGCGGCGAGCCGGACGGCGGGGCGCATGTAGTCGCTGAAGATCAGGAACGTACCGCCGTAGGGGCGGGTGAGGCTCTGGAGGGCGATGCCGTTGAGGATCGCGCCCATGGCGTGCTCGCGGATGCCGAAGTGGAGGGTGCGGCCGTAGGGGTCGCCGGGGAACTCGCCGGTCTGCTTGGACTCCGGCACGAAGGACGGTTCGCCCTCCATGGTGGTGTTGTTGCTCCCCGCCAGGTCGGCCGAGCCGCCCCACAGTTCGGGCAGCACGGGGGCCAGGGCGGTGAGCACGTCGCCGGACGCCTTGCGGGTGGCGACGCCCTTGGGGTCCGGGGCGAAGACGGGCAGGCTGTCGGTCCAGCCCTCCGGAAACCGCTGTTCCCGCAGCCGGTCGAGGAGCCGGGCGCGTTCGGGGTGGGCGGAGCGCCACTCCTGGTAGCCGGGTTCCCAGCCGCGGTGGGCCTCGGCGCCGCGCTCGCGGACCGCGCGGGCGTGCTCCAGTACGTCGTCCTCGACGGCGAAGTCGGCCTCCGGGTCGAAGCCGAGCAGCTTCTTGGTGGCGGCGACCTCGTCGTCGCCGAGCGCGGAGCCGTGGGCCTTGCCGGTGTTCTGCTTGGTGGGCGCGGGCCAGCCGATGATCGTGCGCAGCAGGATCAGGGAGGGCCGGCCGGTCTCGTCCTTGGCGGCCTCGACGGCGGCGAGCAGGGCGTCGACGTCCTCGACGTAGTCGCCGGTCCGGGTGAAGTCGACCGTCTGGACGTGCCAGCCGTACGACGCGTAGCGGGCGGTGACGTCCTCGCTGAAGGCGATGTCGGTGTCGTCCTCGATGGAGATGTGGTTGGAGTCGTAGAAGACGATCAGGTTGCCCAGCTCCTGATGCCCCGCCAGGGAACTGGCCTCGGACGTCACGCCCTCCATCAGGTCGCCGTCGGAGGCGACGACGTAGACGTGGTGGTCGAAGGGGCTCGTGCCGGCGGGCGCGTCCGGGTCGAGGAGGCCGCGCTCGCGCCGCCCGGCCATCGCCATGCCCACGGCGGAGGCGAGGCCCTGGCCCAGCGGCCCGGTGGTGATCTCGACGCCCCGGGTGTGGCGGTACTCGGGGTGGCCGGGGGTGGCCGAGCCCCAGGTGCGCAGCGCCTTCAGGTCCGCCAGTTCCATGCCGTACCCGCTGAGGTACAGCTGGATGTAGAGGGTGAGGCTGGAGTGGCCGCAGGAGAGCACGAAGCGGTCGCGGCCGATCCACTGGTCGTCGGCCGGGTCGTGCCGCATCACCTGCTGGAACAGCAGGTACGCCAGCGGGGCCAGGCTCATCGCGGTGCCGGGGTGGCCGTGGCCCGCCTTCTGCACGGCGTCGGCGGCGAGCACACGCACGGTGTCGACGGCGCGGACGTCGAGCTCCCCCCAACCCGCCGCGTCCGCGCGGGGCGGGGCCAGGCGCGGATCACGGCCGCGTGTGCCGGGGCTGCTCGCTCCGGGACCGCCCGAGGTGGCGTCCGGACCGTTCGGCGTTTCGGGGGGTGCCATCGAATCCTCCTGATCAGCGGGGTGGGCGGGCTGCGGGCGGCGCACACGCGGTCCCGCCACCGGCCGCCCGGCTGCTTGGCCGAGTCCCCCGGAACGACGGGACCAAACGCGCGACGGCACCCGCAGCACGAGAGAAGGAGCAAATCACCTTTGCGGGACAAAACGGAGGAGAACGGAGGAGAGGGGAGGCGGTGCCGCAGGTCCTAGGCCGAAGGACTGATCACCCCCGGAGTGCTCCTGCTGTTAGCCTGCTCTTGCATATAGGTTGCAATAACAACTGGACGGCATTCCCAGCAGTCGGAGGGCTCGCATCATGGCCACGTACACGCTCCCGGAACTTCCGTACGACTACGCGGCGCTCGAACCGGTCATCAACCCGCAGATCATCGAGTTGCACCACGACAAGCACCACGCCGCGTACGTCAAGGGGGCGAACGACACCCTGGAACAGTTGGAGGAGGCCCGCGCCAAGGAGGCGTGGGGTGCGATCAACGGCCTCCAGAAGAACCTCGCGTTCCACCTCTCCGGCCACATCCTGCACTCCATCTACTGGCACAACATGACCGGCGACGGCGGCGGCGAGCCCTTGGCCGCAGACGGCGTGGGCGACCTCGCCGACGCGATCACCGAGTCCTTCGGCTCCTTCGCGGGCTTCAAGTCCCAGCTGACGAAGGCCTCGGCCACCACCCAGGGATCCGGCTGGGGCGTGCTCGCGTACGAACCCCTGAGCGGCAGGCTGATCGTCGAGCAGGTCTACGACCACCAGGGCAACGTCGGCCAGGGCTCGGTCCCGATCCTGGTCTTCGACGCCTGGGAGCACGCCTTCTACCTGCAGTACAAGAACCAGAAGGTGGACTTCATCGAGGCGATGTGGCAGGTCGTCAACTGGCAGGACGTGGCGAAGCGCTACGCCGCCGCCAAGGAGCGGCAGGACGTGCTGCTGCTCGCCCCCTGAGGCGACGCCGGCACACCCCGGACGCCCTGCCTCGTGATCGTCTTCTCAACCTTCACCCCGGCAGGCGGAACACCGGAGAGCCCCCGCGAGGACGTGACTCGCGGGGGCTCTCCCACCGCGGCTGCTTAGCTGTTTAGCTCATGTGCTAAACATGCACCATGAAATCGCCCGCCGACGACGAGGCGAGCGCCTTCCGTGCGCTCGCCGATCCCACCCGCCGCCAGATCCTGGAGGATCTGCGGGGCGGCGAGCTGGCCGCCGGGGAGATCGCGAGCCGGTTCTCGATCAGCGCCCCGTCCATCTCGCGCCATCTGGGCGTGCTCAAGGGGGCCGGGCTCGTCACCGAGCGCCGGGACGCCAACCGCATCCTCTACTCCCTCGCCGAGGAGCGGCTCGCCATGTGCGTGGGGCGCTTCCTGAGCGCCGTGTGCCCCGAACAGATCGTGCTCCGCCACACGAAGTGGCGTCCCTCCCCGGAAAGCGCATCCTCATGATCAGAACCCGGCTCTCCAGCGTCATCGAACGCCGCCTGCTGGTGAACTACCGCGTCGACCCGTACATCGCGGCGGGCCTGCTGCCGGCGCCGCTGCGGCCCCACCTCGTGCGCGGCCGGGCGGTGGCCGGCATCTGCCTGTTGCGGATCGGCGGCGTCCGGCCCGGCTGGGCCCCGGCGGCGACCGGGCTGACCAGCGAGAACGCGGCGCACCGGATCTCGGTCGAGTGGGACGGGCCGAACGGCGTCGAACACGGCGTGTACATCCCGCGCCGCGACACCGCCTCCCGCCTGAACGCCTTCGCGGGCGGTCGGCTCTACCCGGGCGAGCACGGCCGCGCGGACTTCACGGTGCGCGAGGACGCCGACGCCGTACGGGTGGCCTTCGCGACGCGGGACGGCGAGGTGGAGGTGGACGCCACGGTGGAGCCCGCCGACGCGCTGCGCGGCAGCGAGCTGTTCACGGACCTGGCGGAGGCGTCGGAGTTCTTCCGCCTCGGCAACCGGGGGCTTTCCCCGCGCGCCGGGGGCACGCACCTGGACGTCCTCGAACTGTCCACGGACGCCTGGGAGGTGACGGCGGGCCGGGCCCGTTCCGTACGCTCCACGTTCTTCGAGGAGCTGGACCGCTTCCCGCCGGGCAGCGCGGTGCTGGACAGCGCTCTGGTGATGCGGGGCGTCCCGGCCACCTGGTCGCAGGGGGAGCCGTTCCGGCTGGGATGCGGGGCGGGGGCGGCGGCGTAGGAGGGACGGAGCGGGTACAGGGGCGTTACGAGGAGGCGGGGGCGGCAGGTACGGCAGGGTCGGCGGTGCACCGGGCCGGGAACAGGGCGGCGGGCGGGGCGAGTTCGCCGGGCCGCGCGCCGTCGATGCGGAGGCAGGCGTCGGGGCTGCCCGCGACGAGGGGGTAGGACAGGGCGACCTGTACGGCGAGGGGGACGGCGCGGCCGACGCGGTGCGCCTCCGCCGTCCGCGTACCGTCCGGGAAGCGGCCCGCGAGCACCCCGAGCGCCGTCGCGCCGCCCGCGTCGGCAGCGACCTCGTGCACGTCGAACCGCCAGTGGTGCGCTGCGTCGGCGAGGAGCCGTCCGCCCTCGGGCCCGGAGGCGGCGAGCAGGTCCCGCTCGCGCCGGAGGTGGTCCGCGAGGGCGCAGCAGATCGCGACGGCCTCGGCGTACGGGGTCGCCACCCGGGTACGTCCGTCGCGGGCGGCGAACGCGAGGGCGTCGTCGAGCAGTCCGAGGGCGGTCGCAGCGGCGTGCGGGTGGCCGTGCCGCACGATATCGAGGAGGATCGGCGCGGCGGTGACGGCGGCGGGAAACACGGCCCCGCTGTGGTCGTGCAGGAGCCCGCCGCCCGCCAGGAGCGAACCGGCGTCGGCGGCCCGGACGAGGCCCGTCGCCGTGGCGAGGGCACGCAGGCCGGCGGCGGCGCGGCCGGGCTCGTACAGGTCGGACGGGACGTGCCGTCCGTTCCGGGCGGACGAGGGGCGCCGGGCGGGCGGGTCCGCCAGGCCGCAGGCGTCGGCGTCGGCGTCGGCGTCGGCGTCGGCGTCGGCGTCGGCGGGGCACGGTACGCGGCTCCAGTCGACTGCGTCGATCGCGTCCAGTGCCACCGCCGCATCGTCGCACCCCGGCGGAGCCGAAAATAACCGCGCCCCACCGTCCCCGGCTGTCACGATGACCACCGCACGCCCCATGACTCCCCTTCCGGAAGTGCTGCCATGACCTCTCCCTCCGCGCCCGTCCCTGCGGACCCCACCGTCCTGCACCCGATGCCCGGCCAGCCGCGCGTGGTGCAGCTGAAGCCTCTGGTCACCTCGGAGCTGGTGGAGGTCGGGGACTACTCGTACTACGACGACCCCGAGCACGCCACGGAGTTCGAGACCCGCAACGTGCTCTACCACTACGGCCCGGAACGCCTGGTCATCGGCAAGTTCTGCGCGCTGGGCACGGGGGTGCGGTTCATCATGAACGGGGCCAACCACCGGATGGACGGGCCGTCCACGTTCCCGTTCCCGACCCTCGGCGGCTCCTGGGCCGACCACTTCGACCTGCTGACGGGCCTCCCGAACCGGGGCGACACCGTCATCGGCAACGACGTCTGGATCGGTTACGAAGCGGTGATCATGCCCGGCGTCCACATCGGGCACGGCGCGATCATCAGTTCACGGTCCGTGGTGACCTCGGACGTCCCGGACTACGGCATCGTCGGCGGCAACCCGGCCCGCCTGATCCGCACCCGGTACGAGGAGGCGGAGATCGCGCGCCTGCTGGCGGTCGCCTGGTGGGACTGGCCGGCGGAGCACCTGACGCGCCATATCCGTACGGTCATGTCGGGCACGGTGGCGGAGCTGGAAGCGGTAGCGCCGGGAGCGGGGGCGGAGCGACCGGCCTGAGCCGCCGCTCCTCCTCCTGCGCCCGCTCCCGGCCCTCTCAGCTCCGGAGCCGCCCTCAGGCCGTCCGGCTGCGACGCCCGCGGACCGCCCACACCGCGACCACCACGCCGAGCAGGACGGCGGCGCCGACCCCGATGGCGATCCCCGCGGTCGGGGCGCTGCTGCTGTCGCCGCCGTCGGACGCGGCCGGGCCGGCGGCCGGCTCGGCGGAGCCCTTCGCAGGGTGGGAGGGCTGCGCAGACGGGGACGCGGGGGCCTTCGCGGCCAGATCGGGCAGCGGGTACTCGTCGGCCGGGCCTGGATCGCCCGGCTCCGTGAGCGCGATCCGGGGGCGGACGACGCCGTAGCCGATGACGTCGTCGCGGCTCAGCCCCTTGTCGTTGCCACTGGCCGTCTGGAGCAGAACCCGGAGCACCTGGTAGTTGGTCCAGTCAGGGTGCTGCGACCAGAGGAGCGCGGCGGAGGCGGAGGCGAGGGCGGTGGCCATGCTCGTACCGTTTCCCCCGCAGATCTGACTGCCGTTCGGGCAGGCGCTGACAACATCCACGGCGGGGGCTGCCAAGTCGACCTGTGGGCCCCATTGGGAGTCTTTGTACGGCTTGGCGTGCCGGTCCACTCCCGCCACACCAATAACACCCGGGGTTGCAGCCGGATACCGCGTTTCGTTCCTGAGGTCGCCGCTGTTCCCGACCGCCGCGAAAATCAACTTCCCCTTGCCCAAAGCATAATTCACAGCAGCGGTCAGCTTTGGGCTGCTCATGGGACCACTCATGGAAATATTGATGATCTTGGCGTCAGAGTCGGCAGCGAACCGAATGGCCAGAGCCATTTTTTCAGTGAACCCCTTCTCCTTCCCCGTATTTCTTTCCCATTCATACGGCAATCTGACGGGAAGGATCTTGGCATCTGGCGCTAGGCCGTAAGTTCCGAAATTCTTACCGCTGGCTCCCGTTGCAGCGATCAAAGCGGCCATCTGAGTGCCGTGATCCACCAGATCTGTGTGTTCGTCACCTTTCTGCTCGGAGTAGTCGGCTCCGTCAAGGACCTGACCGCGCAGATCTACCGCGTTCTTGTCGACTCCGGAGTCGAGCACGGCAACCGTGACGCCCTCTCCGGTGCTCGTCTTCCACATCTTCTCGGCATGCATCGCATCGAGATGCCACTGTTGCTCCCGAGCGGTTTCGGCGTGTGCAGGGGCCGTCGCAACACCCGCCAGCACCAGTCCCATGACGGCTGTCAGGGCAAGTCGCTGCCCGGCGTACAGCCTGCTGATACGCATCTCGTGTCTACCTCTTACGGATTCGGGGAGCGGATGTCACTCGACGACCGGGGGGACGATACGGCGTCCGTTCTGCTTCCAGGTGTCCTCATCCTCGACGAGATAGCCGGGGCGGTCGGCGCCCCGCTTGTCACCGCGACCGGGGGGTGTGGTTGAGGCCGGCCTTGCCATCGCTCCGCCTCCCACCACCGGGGGGACCCCTGGCCGGCTTGTCTGCCGTGGGTTGCCTGCGACGATGCCTCCGGTCTCGGAGGCATAGCGGCGGCCCCCGCCAGGCGCTCCCGGTCGCGCTCCACCGCTTCCTGCCCCCATCGCGGGGGGATGCCCGATGGGACCCCGGGCGCCCGCGGTTCCCTCACCGCCGACGACCAGACCACGTGGCATCCCTCTCCCCGCGCCCGTCGCGTTCGGGGGCGTCGGACGACCGCCGACGATTCCGCTGTCGTGCGGCAGGCGCCCGGTGGCCCCAGGTCCCGCCGGCCCTTGGATCGGCAGGGCCGGCGGCCGTCCACCGATCTGGCCGGGCCGCCCCGTGACGGGCGGCGCAGACTGCCAGGATGCCTTCGCACCCCCCGAGCCCGACACGGGAGGCGTCGGTGTGGGCTGCGTGCCCCATGAGTCAGTGGCACCGACAGGTGGTGGGCTTACCGGGGGCGGGCCCGAAGACGGTGGCGTGGCAGTTGGCAGCGTCGCGAGACCGTCGATCTCCATCCGCCTCGGAGGCTCCACGCGCGAGGGCTGCCCCGACGGGCCGCCGACCTCGGATCGTGGCAGGTCCACCATCGAGCCAGAACGCGCCGGACCGGTCGTGCCGGTCACAGACTCCTCACCGGGCACCGGCCTCGCGGATGCAACTGGGCCGTCGCCGATCGCCGAGCTTCCGTCCGCTGCGCCACCCCCGCCGGGGGCCCGCCGGTACGCATCGTTCTCATTCCAACCCGGTCCGAACGCTGCTGGCGGCGGAAACGTCGGCGGCGTCTCCGCGTTCACCTGGTGAGCGGTGAACTCATACGTCTGCGCCAACTTCCGCAACCGCAGCGCCGCCTCACCCCGCAGCACCTCGATCCGGGCCTCCGCCGCAGCGGCATCCGACTGAGCGGTGCGGGCCAGGCCCCGCGCGTCCGGGTCGTTGCGGTGGGCGGGGTCGGTCGCGGTGTCGTACGCCCCCTTCGCCTTCGTCAGCGCGCTCTGCGCCCGCGTCGTCTCCGACACCGGCGGCATCGATGCTTTCGCCTCACCGATGGCCAGGGCCACCTCTTCCATCCACCGCGAAGCGCCTTTGCTGTACTCCCCCAGGCGGAGCGTCGCGCTCGCCGTCTGCCCGCCCCAGGCGCGGAACGCGTCTCCGCCCTCCCCGTGCCACGGCAGACCCGCCACATACGCCTTCAGATCCTCACCGAGCTTCGTGATCGTGGAGGACGCCTGGGACAGCTTCGCCGCCAGGTTCGACGCGCCCGTCGGATTCGCCGACGCGATCAGGGCGACCAGCTGTTGGTGCGTCATCGACTCGAAGTCCGTGCGACGCGGCTGCGGCTTCCCGCCGCTTGCTCCCTCCGCCATCAGAAGCCCGCCTCCTTCTCCGACTTCTTCTCCTTCGACGCGTCCTGGACGAACGGGTCGCGTTCCCGGTCGTAGTGCGACGTGACTTCCGCGTTGATCGCCCTCATCCGCTCACGGATGTCCTGGTCGATGTTGGCGTACCCCACGCGGGAGGAGTGGACCGCCAGCCCCATGCCCTCGATCTGCGCCCCCAGCACCTTCGACAGCTTCTCCAGCTCGTCGTGGACGACCGTGTACGACTCGTACAGGTACTGCGCCTCACCGAACTCCGCGGCGCCCAACTGCGCACGGGCCACCCGGCCGTCACCCATGCGGTCCGGCGCGGCCTCGGAGTCGCCCAAGGCGATGAGCAGGTCGTCGACCCTCTTCTTGAAGGTCTTCATCTTCTGGGCCTCGATCGCCAGAGCCTGCTGCGGATTCACCGCATACAGGCTGTCGAACGACTTCCCCGTGTCCGGAGCAGCCCCGTCTTCCCCCTGCGCCACAGCGCCCTCCCCCGTACGGCAAACGCTCAAAGGGCGATTCTGACAGATCCCCGACGCGGATTCACAGGAGCAATGGAGCCAGAACGTGGTCACATTGAGTCATTTCCCCTGGGCTAACCCCGTCCCTGCCCCTCATCCCCGCCCCCCGCCGGCTACCGAAGGCGGAGCGACTTCGCCCCTGCGCACGGTCAGGACCGGCGCACCCGACGTGGCACGGGAAGAAGACCACGCCCCGCCCCGCCCCCTTACGCACCGCCCGGCAGCCGGGACCAGAAGTGGTCCACGATGTGCTCGATGTAGCGGCGACCGTCCTCGCCCGACGCCGTGGTGCCGCCCGCCCGGCTCAGGGTGGCCGCCATGAGGGCCTGGTACTCCTGCTGCATGGCGGACAACGGGGCCTTCAGCTCCCGGCGGTCCATCGAGACGAGCTTGGCGATGGCGCGCACGTGGGCCTGCCAGCGGGTGGCGACGGCCTCGGCGAGGAGGGCGGCCAGCTCCTCCTCCAGGCCGGTGATGGCGATGAAGTCGCGTGCGGGCAGGGCGAGGACCTCGCCGAGCCTGACCGACTGCCGCTTGTCACCGGTCCACAGGCCGGCTTCCTCCATGGCCAGGTAGGCGTGGAGGGGGAGGCCGGTGGCGCGCGCCACCTCCTCGGCCGGGACGCCGCGCGCGATGCGGTGTTCGAGCAGGGTGCGGGGACGTCCCATGAGTTCACTGGGACGGCACCACAACGCCGCCGCCAGGGCGGTGAGTTCGGTCGCATCCGGCACATGGGTTCCGCGTTCCCACGCGATCACGTGCTCGGGGCTGACGTGGGTCGTACCGAAGGACGCGCGCATGCCGTACGCCACATGCCCGGGCTCCATCCCGAGCTTCTCGCGCAAGGCACGCGCCGCCCGCCCGTTGAAGGGGAGTGAGGGGTGCATATACGGAGCGTAGGAGCGCTGTCACCGAAACTTCCATGCCCCTTGTCGGCTGCCTGCCGGTTTGGCGGCAAAGGTCGCCGTCGATTCCGTAGGAAGCCACAGGGCCGAAAAGGCATCAACTACGCGCTCTACACGGGTAGTTGCGCTCCTGCCGGTGCCGCGTATGATCCGCTCGCAAGGTGCCGCATGTGCGTTCGCACAGGGGCCTGCCACGCACATCGGGCAGCACCGGCGCCCTCCTTTCCCTTCCTCGTCCGCAGGTCCAGGAGATCAGCCATGCACTCCAGCACGACCGGTCCGCCGCCCGACGTCAAGCCCACCGGATCAGGGGGCGCCGCCACCGGATCAGCGGGCGCCGTCGACCGGTTCTTCCGCATCACCGAACGCGGTTCGACCTACATACGGGAGATACGCGGCGGATTCGCCACGTTCTTCACGATGGCATACATCCTCGTGCTCAACCCGATCATCCTCGGCGGGGCCGAGGACAAGTTCGGCGAGCAGCTGGACAGCGTGCAGGTGGTCACCGCCACCGCCCTGGTCGCCGCGGTGATGACGCTGATCATGGGGGTGGGCGGCAACCTGCCGCTGGCCCTGGCGGCGGGGCTGGGGATCAACGCCGTCGTCGCCTTCCAGATCGCTCCGCTGATGAGCTGGGAAGAGGCGATGGGCCTCATCGTGCTCGAAGGCCTGCTGATCTGCGTCCTGGTGGTCACGGGGCTGCGCGAGGCGATCATGCACGCCATCCCGCAACCCCTCAAACAGGCCATCAGCGTGGGCATCGGCCTGTTCATCGCCTTCATCGGCTTCGTGGACGCCGGGTTCGTCACCCGTATCCCCGATGCCGCCAACTCCACCGTGCCCGTCCAGCTCGGCACCGGCACCCTCACGGGCTGGCCGATGCTCGTCTTCTGCCTCGGCGTGCTCCTGACGATCGTCCTGCTCGCCCGGAAGGTGAAGGGCGCGATCCTCATCAGCATCGTCCTGATGACCGCCGTCGCCATCGTCGTCAACGAACTCGCCGACATCAGGACGTGGGGTCTGACCTCGCCCTCGATCCCCGGCAACCCCGTCGCCGCACCCGACTTCGGGCTGCTGGGACAGTTCGACCTGTTCGGCTCGTTCGGTCAGGTCAGCGTGCTGACGGTCGTCCTGCTCATCTTCACCCTGATCCTCTCCGACTTCTTCGACACGATGGGCACCGTCGTGGGCGTCACGGCGGAGGCCGGCCTCCTCGACGAGCGGGGCCGGGTGCCCGGGCTCGGCCGCGTCCTGCTCATCGACGGCGCGGCCGCCGTCGCCGGCGGCGCCGCGTCCGCGTCGTCGGCGACCACCTACATCGAGTCCGCCGCCGGGGTCGGCGAGGGGGCCCGTACCGGCTTCGCCAACATGGTCACCGGTGGGCTGTTCGCGCTCGCGCTCTTCCTCACGCCCGTCCTGACGATCGTGCCGATGCAGGCGGCGGCGCCCGCCCTCGTCGCGGTCGGGTTCCTGATGATGACCCAGGTCAAGCACATCGACTGGGACCGCTACGAGGTCGCCGTCCCGGCCTTCCTCACCATCGTCGTCATGCCGTTCACCTACTCCATCACCAACGGCATCGGCGCCGGTTTCGTGGCCTACGTGGTCATCAAGGCGTGCCTCGGCAAGGCCCGCGAGGTCCACTGGCTGCTGTGGGGCACCGCGGCGCTCTTCCTCGTCTACTTCCTCATCGACCCGCTGGAGCAGGTCCTCGGCCTCAAGTAGACCGCCCCCGGTGCGCGTGGGCCCCGGGGGCGGTCGCCCCGGAGCCCACGGCAGCCCTCGTCAGTGGCCCCCCGCGTCGGCGAGGCAGAACTCGTTGCCCTCCGGGTCCTTGAGGACGGTCCAGGACATCCCCTCCATCGACTGCTCGCCGACGACGGTCGCCCCCAGCTTCGCCAGGCGCTCCACGTCCGCCGGACGGTCCGGCGAGGAGAAGTCGACGTGCACCCGGTTCTTGCCGGGTCGGGGCTCGGGCACCCGTTGGAAGCCGAGGACCAGCGGGGCGGCCCCGAGGACGACGAAGTCCCCGTGGTCCTGGACGTCGTCGACTCCCAGCGCCTCCGCCCACCAGGCGGCCAGGGCCTGGGGGCCGGCGCAGTCGATCGTGATCATCTCCGGTGAGATTCGCATGCCCCTCACCGTACGGTCCGCCACTGACAACGGCCCCCGGACGGCGTCCGGGGGCCGGGGGCGGCTCGTGGGGCGGTGACGCGTACGCGGTCACCCGCCGGCGTCAGTCGAAGACCGGGCCCTGCGTCCGGGTCCGCTTGATCTCGTAGAAACCCGGGATGGAGGCGACGAGCAGCGTGCCGTCCCAGAGCTTCGCGGCCTCCTCGCCCTTGGGCGCGGGGGTGACGACCGGGCCGAAGAAGGCGATCTGCTCCCCGTCCGCCCCGGGAACGGCGATGACCGGGGTGCCGACGTCCTGGCCCACCTTCTCGATGCCCTCCCGGTGGGAGGCGCGCAGTTCGGCGTCGTACCGGTCGGAGTCGGCGTACTCCGCGAGCTCGGCGGGCAGGCCGACGTCCTTCAGCGCGGCGGCCACGGCCTCCGGGGTGGGGCCCTCGCCGTTGTTGTGGAAGCGGGTGCCGAGCGCGGTGTAGAGGGGGCCGACGACGGCGTCCCCGTGGAGCTGCTGGGCGGCGATGACGACCCGGACCGGGCCCCACGCCTGGTTCTCCAGCATGTCCCGGTACTCCTCCGGCAGCTCGTCCAGCCTGTCCTCGTTCAGGACGGCCAGGCTCATCACGTGCCAGCGGACCGCCACGTCGCGGACCTTCTCCACCTCCAGCATCCAGCGCGAAGTCATCCACGCCCAGGGGCAGAGGGGGTCGAACCAGAAGTCGACCGGGGTCGTGCCGTTCGCCGGAGTGTTCTCGGGCATGTCTCTCCTCGGAAGAACGCGGTACACCTGCGGGCGAGAACGCCTCCGGGGGGCGGGCCATTCCCCGCATGCCGCCGCTCGGGGACGCATGCAAGGATCAATGGGTTCGAACACGACACATGACGCGCGTCACGAAGGAGTGCCCGTGCCCGGTGAAAACCTGTCCCGCGACGAGGCCCAGAAGAGGGCCGAGCTGCTGACCGTCGACGGATACGAGGTCGAACTCGACCTGCGGTCCGCCGTCGGCGAGCCCGACGGGGGCGAGGAGGAGGCCGGTCCGCGGACCTTCCGTTCGCTGACCACGATCCGGTTCCGCTCGGCCCGTGCGGGCGCCTCCACCTTCGCCGACCTGGTGGCCCCGGCCGTGGACGCGGTGACCCTGAACGGGACGGCTCTCGACCCGGCCGTCGTGTTCGACGGAACGCGGGTGGCGTTGGACGGGCTCGTCGAGGGCGAGAACGTGCTCGTGGTCGACGCCCGCTGCGCGTACAGCCGGACCGGTGAGGGCATGCACCGCTTCGTCGACCCGGAGGACGGCGAGGTCTACCTCTACACGCAGTACGAGCCGGCCGACGCCCGCCGCGTCTTCGCCAATTTCGAACAGCCCGACCTCAAGGCGCCCTTCCGGTTCCAGGTCACCGCCCCCGAGGGCTGGCACGTCTGGTCCAACGGGGCCGAGGAGTCCCGCGAGGGCGAGGTCTGGCGGTTCGCGGAGACGAAGCCGATCTCCACGTACATCACGGCCGTCGTCGCCGGTCCGTACCACTACGTGCGGGACTACTACAGCCGTACGTTCGACGACGGCACCACGCTGGAGATCCCGCTCGGCGCGATGTGCCGCAAGGGGCTCGCCCGGCACTTCGACGCGGACGACGTCTTCCTGGTCACCAAGCAGGGCCTGGACTTCTTCCACGACCACTTCGACTACCCGTACCCCTTCGGCAAGTACGACCAGGCCTTCGTGCCGGAGTACAACCTGGGAGCGATGGAGAACCCCGGACTCGTCACGTTCCGGGAGGAGCTGATCTTCCGCGGCAAGGTCACCTCGGCGGCCTACGAGCGGCGGGCCAACGTCATCCTGCACGAGATGGCGCACATGTGGTTCGGCGACCTGGTCACCATGGAGTGGTGGGACGACCTGTGGCTGAAGGAGTCCTTCGCGGACTTCATGGGCTCCTTCTCGATGGTCGAGGCGACCCGCTTCACCAACGGGTGGATCACCTTCGCCAACAACCGCAAGGCGTGGGCCTACCGCGCCGACCAGCTGCCCTCCACACACCCGATCACGGCCGACATCCGTGACCTGGAGGACGCCAAGCTGAACTTCGACGGGATCACGTACGCCAAGGGCGCGTCCGTGCTGAAGCAGCTGGTGGCGTACGTGGGGCGCGACGCGTTCCTCGAGGGCGCCCGGCGCTACTTCAAGCAGCACGCGTACGGCAACACCCGCCTGGGCGACCTGCTGTCGGTGCTCGCCGAGACCTCGGGCCGGGACATGACCGCCTGGTCGCGCTCCTGGCTCCAGACGGCGGGCGTCAACGTGCTCACCCCCGTGCCCGCGTACGACGCGGACGGTGTGCTCACCGAGCTGGCCGTCGTCCAGGAGGCCGCCGCCTCCCACCCGGAGCTGCGCCCGCACCGGGTCGCGGTCGGCCTGTACCGGCGTACGCCGGAGGGCGAGCTGACGCGGTACGCGCGCGCCGAGGTGGACGTGGCCGGCGAGCGGACCGTGGTGGAGGAGCTGGCCGGCTCCGAGCGGCCCGATCTGATCCTGGTCAACGACGACGACCTGACGTACTGCAAGGTCCGCTTCGACGAGGGGTCGCTGGCCACGCTCCGGGACCACCTGGGCGACATCACCGACCCGCTGGCCCGCGCTCTGTGCTGGTCGGCCCTGTGGAACCTGACCCGGGACGCGGTTCTGCCGGCCCGCGACTTCGTCGCGCTGGTGCTGGCGTTCGCCGGGCGGGAGAGCGACATCGGCGTCCTGCAGATGCTGCACGCCTGGACGCAGTCCGCGCTGGTCCACTACGCGGCGCCGGAGTGGCGCGAGGAGGGCGGCCGGGCGGCTGCCGAGGGTGCGCTGCGCGAGCTGCGGGCCGCCGAGCCGGGCAGCCAGCACCAGCTGACGTGGGCCCGCTTCTTCGCTGCGGTCGCCTCGTCCGAGGAGGACTTCCGGCTGCTGGGCGGGCTGCTGGAGGGCACGGCGAAGATCGACGGTCTCGACGTCGACCAGGAGCTGCGCTGGGCCTTCCTCTCGCCGCTCGCCTCGCACGGGGCGGCGGACGAGGCGGCGATCGACGCCGAGCTGGCCCGCGACGACACGGCGTCCGGCAAGCGCCACCACGTACGGTGCCTGGCCTCGCGTCCCTCGGAGGCGGTCAAGGCGCAGGCGTGGGCGGCCGTGGTGGAGTCGGACAAGCTGTCCAACGCGCTGGTCGAGGCGACGATCAACGGCTTCGAGCAGCCTTCGCAGCGGGAGCTCCTCGCCCCGTACGCACCGCGCTACTTCGAGGTGATCGAGCGGATCTGGGCGGAGCGGTCCATCCAGATCGGCATGCACGTGGTGAAGGGGATGTTCCCCGGGCTCCAGGACGGTCCCGGGACGCTGGCGGCGACCGACGCCTGGCTGGAGGAGCACGCGGACGCGGCCCCGGCGCTGCGGCGGCTGGTGCTGGAGGCCCGCGACGACCTCGCGCGGGCGCTGCGCGGCCAGGAGCGCGACCGCACCGCGTGAGCGGGCGGGGGCCCTGCGCGGGGCGTCACCGAGGACGTCCCCGCGCGGGCCGGGGCGGAGCCCGCGCCACCACGCGGCGTCACCGCGCGGGGCCGCCGAGAGGCATCGCCGGGCGGGGGCGTGAACAGCGTGTACAAGGGGCGCTCGGGCAAGGCGTGCGCGCGGCGCGAAAGCGGCGCTCGCACATCTGTCCGTAGCGCCCCTCCCCCGATTCCCGGCGCGACGGCGCATTTCGATTGCCGAACGTCCGTGCATGAGGACGGTGTTGTCCGGGATTGTCGACGGGCGTGTAACAGGGGTTAGGACCCCCTCCGGGGGCGGGAAACCACGGAGCATGACCCAGAACACCCCGCTCCCCTCCCGCCTCCCCCTCCACCCCGAGGACGTCACGCTCCGTGTCCTGTCCGCCGCCCAGCTGCGGGCGCGCGGGGTGTCCGCCGCACAGACGTCCGCCCAGTGCCTGCCCGGCGGTCCCTGGCAGCAGATCCTGCCGGGGGTCTACCTGCTGCACCCGGGACCGCCCACCGGTCGGGAGCGGCTGCACGGGGCGCTGCTGTACGCGGGCCGTCCGCCGGCCTCCGCGCGGCGCGCGCCCGCCGACCCGCCGGAGACGGGGTGCGGGTACGGCGAGGCGATGGTCACCGGGGTCGCCGCCCTGGCGCTGCACGGCTTCGCCGCGGCGGGGCCCCTCGGGGCGCTGCACCGGATCGACGTACTGGTCCCGCGCACCCGGCGGCTGCGGTCCACCCGCTTCGTGGAGGTGCTGCGGACCGCCGTGATGCCGCGCGCGGTACGGGTGGGCGAGGTGCCCGTCGCACCGGTGGAGCGGGCCCTGGCGGACGCGGTGGCGGGCACGGCGGAGGCGGCCGGCGTCCGGCGGCTGCTGGTCGAGGCGGTGCGCGAGGGGCACTGCGAGCCGGCGGCCGTGGTACGGGAGCTGAGTGAGGCGAAGCTGCTGGGGCGGCCCGCCGTGGTGGGCGCGGTGGACGCGCTGCTGGCCGAGGGGCGGGCGGCGGCGGAGGCCCGGCTCTACGCGATGGTGCGGGAGCACGGGCTGCCGGATCCGGTGTGGAACGTGGAGTTGCGCCTGCCGGGCGGGCCCCGGCTCGGCGCGGTCGACGCCTACTGGCCGGATCACGCCGTCGCGGTGGAGCTGGACGCGCGGGCGCCCCGGTACGGCGTGCCGGAGCGGAGGGGCCGGGCGGAGGACGACCCGCAGTGGGCCGCGTACGCCGCGAAGCGGGAGCAATTGGAACGGCTCGGCGTCACGGTCGTCCACCTCACGCCGAGGAAGCTGCGCGAGGCGGCGGACCAGCAGGCGACGGTGGTGCGGACGGCGCTGATGGCGGCGGCGGACCGGGAGCCGGCCGCGTACGTGATGGCACTGCCGCGCTGAGCAGGGCGGCAGCCCGGAAGGGCGGGCCCGGCGGCCGGTCCGGGAGGCGGGGCGCGGAGGGGATCGGGCGACGCGCGGTCCCCCGGTTCGGCGCCGCGCGCAGGCCCGGGCGGGGAAGAAGGGGGCAACGCCCGCCCCGGGGGTCACCCGCGTACCGTTTGACCTCGTTCCTCCCTCGTGGCGCAGCACGCACTCTGGCGGATCTCTGCCATGTCCCTGACTCGTCTCCGTCAACTCTCCACAAACCCCTGTCATTTACGACAGGCTGAGCGGTCATCCGGTACCGAATTCCGGACTCTCTCTTTCAATTACAGGGATGCTGATGACCAAGGAATCCCCCAGCTCCATACCCGGGGCGAGACGAGCAGCTCGTATCGCGGCCGCGGCCGGACTGGCGGCCGCGCTGGCCGCGTCCGGCGCCGCGCCGGCCCTCGCCGCCGACGACCCGGCTCCGGCCCCCGTCAAACCGGCCGCCACGAGCGACCGCGGCGACAAGCTCGGCAAGGCCGACGCCGATGTCCTGGCGAAGGCCGAGGCCAAGGGCGAGAAGAACGTCACCATGATGGTCGCCACCGCCCCCGGGGCGACCGAGCAGGTCAGCAAGCAGCTGGACGCCGTCGAGGGGTCCGTGCTCGGCCAGACCTACGACAAGCTCGGCTACGTGCGCGCGACGGTCCCGACGAAGAGCGCCGAGGCCACCATCAAGGCGGCCTCGAAGCTCTCCTCCGTCCTCGGCATCGACCTCAAGCAGGAGGTCAAGCTGGACGACCCGACGCCCGCGGGCGACCGGGCGGCCGGGGCGAAGCAGCCGAAGGCCACCGGCAGTTACCCGGCGCCGGACCGGAAGACTCCGGCGAAGAACCCGTACAACCCGTCGTTCGAGACGGGCGCGGTCGACTTCGTCGAGAAGCACCCCGAGGCGGACGGCCGCGGGATCACCATCGGCATCCTGGACTCCGGCGTCGACCTCGGCCACCCGGCCCTGAAGAAGACCACCACCGGCGAGCGCAAGATCGTCGACTGGGTGACCGCCACCGACCCGGTGAGCGACGGCGACGGCACCTGGCTCCGGATGTCCGACACCGTCACCGGTCCCACGTTCACCTCCGGCGGGAAGACCTACTCGGCCCCGGCGGGCAGCTACCGGTTCGCCACGTTCGCCGAGTCGGCCACCACCGGCGGCGACATGGCGGGCGACCTCAACCGCGACGGTGACACCACCGACACCTGGGGCGTGCTGTACGACGCGGTCACCGGCACCACGCGGGTCGACCTGAACGGCAACGCGGACTTCTCCGACGACACGGTCCTCAAGCCGTACAAGGACAAGTTCCAGGTCTCCTACTTCGGTGAGGACGACCCGCGGACGCCGGTCGTCGAGCGCATCCCGTTCGTCGTCGAGACCCGTAAGAACGTGGTCTACAACGCGGCCGGCGCGAAGGCCGACTTCGTCAACATCGGTGTCATCGAGGGCTCGCACGGCACGCACGTCGCGGGCATCACCGCGGCCAACGGCCTGTTCGGCGGCGAGATGAACGGCGCCGCCCCCGGCGCCAAGCTCGTCTCCTCGCGCGCCTGCACCTGGTCCGGCGGCTGCACCAACATCGCGCTGACCGAGGGCATGATCGACCTCGTCGTCAACCGCGGCGTCCACATCGTCAACATGTCGATCGGCGGCCTGCCGCCGCTGAACGACGGCAACAACGCCCGCGCCGAGCTGTACAAGCGCCTCGTGGACATCTACGGCGTGCAGCTGGTCATCTCGGCCGGCAACAGCGGCCCGGGCCTCAACACCATCGGCGACCCGGCACTCGCCGACCACGTGATCTCGGTCGGCGCGTCGATCTCCAAGGAGACGTGGGCGGCCAACTACGGCTCCAACGTCACCAAGAAGTACGACATGCTGCCCTTCTCCTCGCGCGGTCCGCGTGAGGACGGCGGCTTCACGCCGATCCTCTCGGCGCCGGGCGCGGCCATCAACACCACCCAGACCTGGGCTCCGGGCGGGCCGGTCAAGGAGGCGGGTTACGACCTGCCGGCCGGCTACTCCATGCTCCAGGGCACCTCGATGGCCTCCCCGCAGGCCGCGGGCGCCGCGGCGCTGCTGCTGTCGAAGGCGAAGCAGCAGGGCGTCGAGCTCCCCCCGGCGGACCTGCGCACGGCGCTGACCAGCACCGCCGGCCACATCGAGGACGTGCCCGCGCACGTCCAGGGCTCCGGTCTCATCAACGTCGTCAAGGCGTGGAAGCAGATCGCCAAGCAGGGCAAGCCCGCGCACGAGTTCTCGGTGAAGGCCCCGGTCGACACCGCAATCGACTTCGCGCTCAAGGACCCGGGCTTCGGCACCGGCCTCTACGACCGCGAGGGCGGCCTCAAGGTCGGCCAGAGCAAGGTCTACGACGTCGTCGTCACCCGGACCACCGGCCCGGACCGCGACGTCCAGCACAAGCTGGCGTGGAAGAACAACGACGGCACCTTCGAGCTGAGCAGCCCGCAGTACGTCTCGCTGCCGCTCGACACGCCGGTCAAGGTCAAGGTCAGGGCCAAGGCGAAGACCGCCGGGGTGCACAGCGCCATCCTCCAGGTCGACGACAAGAAGACCTCCGGCGTCGACCACCAGATCATGACCACGGTCGTCATCGCCCAGGAGCTGCAGCAGCCCGGTTACGCCTACAAGGCGTCCGGCTCGGTCCAGCGCAACGGCACCACGTCGTACTTCGTCAACGTGCCGGAGGGCGCGAAGACCCTGGAGGTCGCCCTCAGCGCGCTGCGCTCGGGCAGCCAGACCCGGTTCGTCGCCCTGCACCCGTACGGGACGCCGGTCGACCCGACCTCCACGGTCAACTGCTACCCGAACTACGAGAACCCGGCCAACACCTGCCGTCCGGACGCGCGCTCCTACAAGGACCCGCAGCCCGGCGTCTGGGAGATCGAGGTCGAGTCGCGCCGTACGTCGCCGCTGCTGGACAACCCGTACAAGCTGGACGTCTCGCTGCTCGGCGTGGAGTTCGACCCGGCGGTGCGCACCATCGCCGAGGCGAAGATCGGCGCGCCGGCCGCGGTCGACTGGAAGGTCACCAACAAGGCCGCCGCCCTCCAGGGCAAGCTCCAGGGCGGTTCGCTGGGCTCCGCCAAGGTGGCCAAGCCGTCGATCTCCACGGGGCAGACCCGGGAGACCACGGTGACCATCGGTGCGGGCGTCGAGAAGCTCGACTTCGCCATCGGCGGCACGTCGGACGCCAACGCCGACCTCGACCTGTACGTCTTCCGGGGCGCCACCCAGGTCGGCAGCGGCACCACCGCTGGCTCCGAGGAGGCGGTCAGCCTGGTGAAGCCCGCCGCGGGCACGTACACCGTCGTGGTCGACGGTTACTCGGTCCCGTCCGGGTCCACCACGTACGACTACCGCGACGTGTACTACGCGGCGTCGCTCGGCACGATCAAGGTCGACTCCGCCAAGACGGTGAACCTGGCCAACGGCGCGTCCGCCCAGGTCGGCGCCGAGGTCGTGGTCGCCGGGGCGGCCCCCGAGGGCCGTCAGTTCTTCGGTGAGGTCCGGCTGGTCAACGCGCGCGGCACCGCCGCGGGCACCGGCAGCGTCGTGATCGAGAAGGTCACTCCGTAACGGATCACCGCTGTACGACGGCGGGGCGGGCGCTCATGGCGAGCACCCGCCCCGCCGTGCGTGTTCCTCGTCACAGGCCGTGGCGGCCGCCGCAGATCTTTCCCCCCGTACGGGCGGCCGGCGCGGAATTCGCGGTCCTCGCGCGAGGAGTCCGCAGGTCGGACAATGGATTGGACAAGGCGGGGCAGGACATACGCATCATGGTGCGGCGAACGGCCCGTACAGCAGCACGGCCGGGCAGCCGTCCGCGGCCGGGCCGCACCGAGGCACGGGCCGGGCAGCCGCCCCCCACGCAGAACATCCATGCAGAACATCCGTGCAGAACAGATCCGTGCAGAACAGAGGAGTCCCCGTGAAGGTCGGAATCGTCGGCGCCACCGGTCAGGTCGGCACAGTCATGCTCAGGATCCTGGCCGACCGGGACTTCCCGGTCGACGAGCTGCGGCTGTTCGCCTCCGCCCGGTCCGCGGGCTCCACGATCGACTTCAAGGGCTCCCCCGTCACCGTCGAGGACGCCTCCGCGGCCGACTACACGGGCCTGGACATCGTGCTGTTCTCGGCCGGCGGCGCGACCTCGAAGGCGCTGGCCGAGAAGGTCGCCTCCCAGGGCGCCGTGGTGATCGACAACTCCTCCGCCTGGCGCAAGGACCCCGAGGTCCCCCTCGTCGTCTCCGAGGTCAACCCGCACGCGGCGAAGGTCCGCCCCAAGGGCATCATCGCCAACCCGAACTGCACGACGATGGCCGCGATGCCCGTGCTGCGCCCGCTGCACGAGGAGGCCGGCCTCGAAGCGCTGACCGTCGCCACCTACCAGGCCGTCTCCGGCTCCGGACTCGCCGGGGTCGCCGAGCTGCACGGACAGGCGGCCAAGGTCGTCGCCGACGCGGAGAAGCTGACCCACGACGGCGGGGCGGTGGACTTCCCCGAGCCGGAGGTCTACAAGCGCCCGATCGCCTTCAACGTGCTGCCGCTGGCCGGTTCGATCGTGGACGACGGGTCGTTCGAGACGGACGAGGAGCAGAAGCTCCGCAACGAGTCCCGCAAGATCCTGGAGATCCCGGAGCTGAAGGTCTCCGGCACCTGCGTCCGGGTTCCGGTCTTCTCCGGCCACTCGCTCCAGATCAACGCCCGCTTCGCCCGCCCGATCGGCGTCGAGCGCGCCTACGAGCTGCTGAAGGACGCCGAGGGCGTCGAGCTCTCCGAGATCCCGACGCCGCTCCAGGCGGCCGGCAAGGACGCCAGTTACGTCGGCCGTATCCGGGTCGACGAGACGGTGGACCACGGCCTCGCCCTGTTCGTCTCCAGCGACAACCTCCGCAAGGGCGCCGCGCTGAACGCGGTGCAGATCGCGGAGCTGGTGGCGGCCGAGCTGAAGGGCTGACCGCAGCCGTACGCCGCGTACGCCGAAGGGGCGGCCACCGGAGTGCGCCGGCGGCCGCCCCTTCCGCATGTCCGCCTCATCGGGGCCGCCGCACCTCGAAGTGGAAGCACCCGTACTCCACGGCCCGCACGTGCGCCACCACCACCTCCGGGTCCGCGAACGCCTCGTCCAGGGCCGCGTCGAACCCCTTCTCCGGTTCGTCCGGGAGCTCCAGGAGCCGGCCGCCGACGATGTGGCCCCGCGCGTCGTAGCGGCGGACCGTGCGCAGCGCCCCCGCGCGGGCGAAGGGGTACCCGGCGCGCTCCGGGTCCGGGCCCGCGCACGGCTCGGCGTGGATGAAGACGGGGCCCTGCTCGTCGTACGCCCCCGGGTCCGCCCCGGTCGCGGCGGCCCAGCGGCGCAACGGGGCGTAGGAGACGAGGGCGATGCGCTCCCCCGGCTCGCAACCGCGCAGGCAGCAGCGCAGGGGATGGCCGCCTTCGGCCGCCGGGTACGGGCGGCAGGGGCGGCCCGCGTCGTCGGCGGTTCGGAGATCGGCGAGGGCGGCGGGGCCGATGGGGCGGGGCTGGTATCCGGTCATGGTGCGAGCCTGGCCCCCGGAGCCGTCCGCGTCCGGCGGAAAACGGACATCGCGCTGGGAGCACGTCACGTGGAAGGATGGCCGGAAACGCCGCATATCAAGTCGCACACCTAGGAGATGACCGCGTGCCTGGCACGAATCTGACCCGCGAAGAGGCACAGGAGCGGGCGCGCCTGCTGACCGTGGACGCGTACGAGATCGATCTCGACCTCTCCGGAGCGCAGGAGGGCGGCACCTACCGGTCCGTGACCACCGTGCGCTTCGACTGCGCGGAGGCGGGGGCGGAGTCCTTCATCGACCTGGTCGCCCCGGCCGTCCACGAGGTCGTGCTGAACGGCGAGGCCCTCGACGCGGCCGCCGTCTTCCACGACTCCCGGATCGCGCTGCCCGGCCTGCGCGAGGGCGCCAACGAGCTGAAGGTCGTCGCGGACTGCGCGTACACCAACACCGGCGAGGGGCTGCACCGCTTCGTCGACCCGGTCGACGAGCAGGCCTACCTGTACACCCAGTTCGAGGTCCCGGACGCCCGCCGGGTGTTCGCCTCGTTCGAGCAGCCGGATCTGAAGGCGACCTTCCGGTTCACCGTGAAGGCTCCCTCCGGCTGGACGGTCATCTCGAACTCGCCGACGCCCGAGCCGAAGGACGACGTCTGGTCGTTCGAGCCGACGCCGCGCATCTCCACGTACATCACGGCCCTCATCGCCGGCCCGTACCACGCGGTGCACAGCACGTACGAGAAGGACGGCCAGTCCGTCCCGCTCGGCATCTACTGCCGTCCCTCCCTCGCGGAGTACCTGGACGCGGACGAGATCTTCGCCGTGACCCGGCAGGGCTTCGAGTGGTTCCAGGAGAAGTTCGACTACGCGTACCCGTTCGCCAAGTACGACCAGCTCTTCGTCCCGGAGTTCAACGCGGGCGCGATGGAGAACGCGGGCGCGGTCACCATCCGCGACCAGTACGTCTTCCGCTCCAAGGTGACGGACGCGGCGTACGAGGTGCGGGCCGAGACGATCCTGCACGAGCTGGCCCACATGTGGTTCGGCGACCTCGTGACGATGGAGTGGTGGAACGACCTCTGGCTGAACGAGTCGTTCGCCACCTACACCTCGATCGCCTGCCAGGCCGACGCGGCGGGCTCGAAGTGGCCGCACTCGTGGACCACGTTCGCCAACTCCATGAAGACCTGGGCGTACCGGCAGGACCAGCTGCCCTCCACGCACCCGATCATGGCGGACATCAGCGACCTGGACGACGTCCTCGTCAACTTCGACGGCATCACGTACGCCAAGGGCGCCTCGGTGCTCAAGCAGCTCGTGGCGTACGTCGGCAAGGACGCCTTCTTCCAGGGCGTGCAGGCGTACTTCAAGGCGCACGCCTTCGGCAACACCCGCCTCTCCGACCTGCTGGGCGCGCTGGAGAAGACCTCCGGCCGCGACCTGAGGACCTGGTCGAAGGCGTGGCTGGAGACGGCCGGCATCAACGTCCTGCGGCCGGAGATCGAGACCGACGGGGACGGGCGGATCACCTCCTTCACCGTGCTCCAGGAGGCCCCCGCGCTGCCCGCCGGGGCGAAGGGCGAGCCGACGCTGCGCCCGCACCGCATCGCCATCGGGGCCTACGACCTCGGCGCGGACGGCAAGCTCGTGCGCACCGACCGGATCGAGCTGGACGTCGACGGCGAGCGCACCGACGTGCCGGCCCTGGTGGGCCGGGCCCGCCCGGCCGTCCTCCTGCTCAACGACGACGACCTGTCGTACGCGAAGGTCCGCCTCGACGAGGAGTCGCTGCGGGTCGTCACCGAGCACCTGGGCGACTTCACCGAGTCGCTGCCGCGCGCCCTGTGCTGGGCCTCGGCCTGGGACATGACGCGCGACGGCGAGCTGGCGACCCGCGACTACCTGGCGCTGGTGCTCTCCGGCATCGGCAAGGAGTCGGACATCGGCGTCGTCCAGTCCCTGCACCGCCAGGTGAAGACGGCGCTCGACCTGTACGCGGCCCCGGAGACCCGTGAGGGCGCGCTCAACCAGTGGACCGACGCGACGCTGGCGCACCTGCGCGCGTCGGAGCCGGGCAGCGACCACCAGCTCGCCTGGGCCCGCGCCTTCGCGGCCACCGCCCGCAACCCGCAGCAGCTGGACCTGCTCCAGTCGCTGCTGGACGGCACCGAGACGATCGAGGGCCTGGCCGTCGACACCGAGCTGCGGTGGGCGTTCGTGCAGCGGCTGGCGGCGGCCGGGCTGCTGGACGAGGAGGAGATCGCCGCCGAGTACGAGCGGGACAGGACGGCGGCGGGCGAGCGCCACGCGGCCTCGGCGCGGGCGGCCCAGCCGACCGAGGCGGCCAAGGCGGAGGCGTGGGCCTCGGTCGTGGAGTCCGACAAGCTGCCGAACTCGCTCCAGGAAGCGGTCATCGGCGGCTTCGTCCAGACGGACCAGCGTGAGCTGCTGGCCCCGTACACGGAGAAGTTCTTCGCCGCGGTGAAGGACGTCTGGGACTCGCGCAGCCACGAGATGGCCCAGCAGATCGCGGTGGGCCTCTACCCGGCCCTCCAGGTCTCGCAGGAGACGCTGGACGCCACCGACGCCTGGCTGGCCTCGGCGGAGCCGAGCGCGGCGCTGCGCCGGCTGGTGTCGGAGTCGCGCTCCGGTGTGGAGCGGGCGCTGAAGGCCCAGGCGGCGGACGCGGCGGCGGCCACCGCGTAGTCGTCCGCGCGGTTCCGGGGCGCCCTCTCCGCATCGGCGGTGGGGGCGCCTTCGCGCGTTCGGCCCCGTCCGCGCGCGATGCGGTCTCCCGTGGCCTACGGTCCGAAGGGTCGTCGCAGTTCTCGGAGGCGGACCACGGGAGGGTTCGGATGCCCGGCATCGTCGCTGTGCCGGTCGCGCTGGCCCTGTGCGCGGGCCTGCTGGCGGGCCCCGCCGCGCCCTCCGGCGCCGCAGGGGAGAGCGCCCGCCCGGACTGCCGGGCCGGCCCGGCGGGCTGCTACGGCCTCTACACGTACGGCTACAGCCTGGGTCTGCACCCGTTCACCGAGCCGGACGCCGTACGGAGGCAGCTCACCGACCATTTCTGGCTGTTCCCGGTCAGCGGCGGGTGCGCGGGACGCATCTCGGCCGGGGCGCGGTGCGAGCTGCTGGGCGGCAATCCGGTGGAGGTGGAGGCCGTCGGGGACGACTTCTTCCAGATCAACACGTTGCCGGGGCATCAGCTGGGCCGGGGCATGCACATCCGCTTCGCGTTCTCCCGGACCTTCGGCTTCCACTCCATGACGGTACGGGCCTGGCAGGACCGGCCCTCCGACTGCACGGGAGGGGTCCTCTGCAGCGCGGTGAACCGGGCGTTCGCCCGGGCCACCTGGTGGGTGCTGGCGAGGACGCTGTGGTGGAGCGCGTACGCCGCCTGAGCCCCGCGGGCCCTGGTTGGAAGCCGCCCGGCGGACGGGCGCCGACGCGCAGCCGTCCGCCGGGCGGAGCTGGGGGGCCGGACACGCCCTAAGCGCCGGACTCCTCGTAGCGGCGGGTCAGCTCGGCCGCGCCGGACTCGGTGAGCGAGCCGTGCAGCCGCATCCGGGCCACACCGCCGTCGGGGAAGGCGTCGAGGCGGACGTGGGTGACGACGGCCTGGGCGCGCAGCACGAAGCGGTGGAGGGTGTCGGGCTGGAGGCGGGTGCGCGGGATGATCTCGAACCACTCGCCGGTGTCGCCGTTGCGGCCGTGGAGGGCGATCCAGCCGGCGGAGTTGCCCTTGAGGTAGGCGGTGTCGATCTCGACCGCGCGGACCGCGCCCTGGGCGGGGAGGCGGAAGCGGACCCAGTCGTTGGTGTCGCGGACCCTGCGGCGGCGGTTCTCCCAGCCGTCGTCCATCTTGCGGGAGGTGCCCGGCAGGATGATCTGGGTGGGCGAGGAGTAGAAGCGGTCGGAAGCGTCCTCGTAACGGCCGCCGTTGAGCACCGAGATGAGATCGACGGTGCCGAGCGCGGCGAGCCAGGCCGGGTCGGGGACGACCTCGCCGTGCACGCGGAACCGGGCGATGCCGCCGTCGGGGTGCTGGCAGAGGCGCAGGTGGGTGTAGCGGCGGCCGCCGGTGATCTCGAAGGCGTTGGCGGCGTGGCCGCGCACGGGGGTGGGCGGCAGGATCTCCTCCCACTTCACGTCGTCGGCGAGCAGCTGCTCGGGGCCCGGTGCGCCTTCGACGGAGGCGGCCTGCACCGATACGCGCTGCGGGTAGTTGCCGCGGAAGTGGGCGGTGTCCACGATCAGGCCGCGGACGATGCCGGGGGCGCCGAGGCGGACGATGGCCCAGTCGTGGTCCTCGGGGGCCGGGAAGGGGCGGTCGGCGTCCGCGCCGCGACGGCGGCGGGTCTCCCAGCCGTCCATGATCTTGCCCTTGTGTCCGAACCGCTCGGGGTCGAACACGGCGCGTTCGCGGATCAGCAGGTTCTCGCGCTCGGCGAAGAACTCGTCGTTGGCGGCGATCACGCCCGCGCCGAGGCGGCGGTCCGCGAGGTCGACCAGCTCGGTGAAGGGGAGGTCCCCGGCCTCCCGGTAGTCGGCGTAGGGGTCGCCGCCGCCGTAGGGCGCGGCGTCGTTGGCACGGGGGTCGGTGTCGGGGTCCTGGTAGGCGGTCTCGCTCGCGTCGAAGGTCATGCCGGCCACTTTCACGCCCCCGGACCCATCAGGTCCATCGAAAGTTTCCGCACATACGGTTCAGCTCAGCTGAACGAACGGGCGGTCTCGGTGAGCGCCGCGAGGACCCGGGCCGCGGCGGGGCCGCTCTCCGCCCCGTGGCGGAGAGCGGCGATCACGTGGCGGCGCGGCCGGTCCGCCTCCAGCACCCGCATCACCACGTCCTCCCGGCGTTCCCGGGCGGCCATCCGGGGGACCAGCGCGACGCCCATCCCGGCCTCGACCAGGGCGAGGATCGCGGTCCACCCGGCGGCGCTGTGGGCCTGCTCGGGGACGAAGCCCGCCGCCTCGCAGGCGGCGGTGGTGATCTCGGACCAGGGGCCGGAGCCCCCGAAGATCCAGCGGTCGGCGGCCAGGTCCGCCAGACGCAGCGCGGGCGCGTGGGCCAGCGGGTGGTCGGCGGGGAGCGCCACGTCCAGCGGGTCCGCGAGCAGCGGGAAGAGGCTGAAGCGGGGGTCGCGGGCGGTCGGCGCGTGGGCGGCCAGCGAGAGCGCCAGGTCCACCTCCCCCGCCGTGAGCAGGTCGTACGCCTGGGCCGCCTCGGCCTCCCGGACGCGTATGTCGGGTCCGGGGCGGCCCTGGGCGCGCAGCAACCGGACGGCGGGGACGACGAGGGCGGGCACGGCGGTGGAGAACGCGGCGACCCTGACCTCGCCGGCCTCGCCGCGCAGATAGCCGGTCAGTTCGGCCTCCGCCCGCTCCAACTGGGCGAAGACCGCTTCGGCGTGGCGCAGGACGAGGTGGGCGGCGTCGGTGAGGCGGACCCGGCGGCCCTGGGCCTCCAGGAGGTCCACACCGAGCTGTCTGGCCAGGTTGGTGAGCTGCTGGGAGACGGCGGAGGGGGTCATCAGCAGCGCTTCGGCGGTCGCCGTCACCGTGCCCCGGTCGCGCAGCGTGCGCAGGATGCGGAGCTTCTTGACGTCCCACTCGGTCATGGGCGCAACCTACCGGCCCCCGCCGCGCGGGGGCGTGCGCGGACCGGGCGAAGACGTCCGGGGCGTACGCGCCGGAGCTCGGGGCGGGCGCGCCGGAGCTCGGGGCGGGCGCGCCGGGGCCGCACGCGCGGGTGCGCCGCCGGTGGTTGCCACCGGCGGCGCACCCTGCGAGCGTGTCGGCCCGGGCGGGTCAGACCTGCTTCTTGGACTTGTCCAGGACCATGACCAGGGCCGTGATCACCACGAACAGGCCGATGGGCGCGACCACGTAGAGGCCGAGGGTCTCCATCACGCTCAGGCGCGGAGCCGGGTCGTCACCGTCGTCGGGCGTGAGCGCGAGCGCCGGGTTCGACATGAGCAGCATCATCAGCGTCGTCCCGGCCGCAACGACGCCGGCGCGCATAGCGTTCTTCTTGTCCACGGTGCCAACGTAGCGAACGCCTAGGGGCGGCGCTCGCCCGGGGGTGCCGTATGGGGCTTTCGGGGCCTCATGACCTCCATCAGCGCGTGCAGCCGGGGCGAGGCGGTGATCTCCTCCAGGGTGACCGGGTGCCCCTCGGCGTCCGCGATGGGGAGCCGCCAGTTCGGGTACTGGTCCCAGGTGCCGGGCAGGTTCTGCGGGCGGCGGTCGCCCACGGTGTCGGGGAGCCAGACGCCGGTCATCAGGGCGGGGGTGCGCAGCAGGAAGCGGTGGACGGCCCGGACGGCGGCCTCCTCGTCGCCGTCGCCCTCGGGGAGCATCCGCAGCCGGGCGAGGAGGGCCAGCCACTCGGCGGTGTCGGTGACGTCCTCGGTCAGCTCCTCCTCCAGGGAGCGGGTGAGCAGGCCGAGGCGGTGGCGCAGCGTCACATGGTCGCCGGTCAGCCGGGCGGCGGTGGAGGGCAGATCGTGGGTGGTCGCGGTGGCCAGGCAGGCGCGACGCCACTTCTCCGGCGCGATCGGCCGCCCGTCGCCCTCCCAGTCCCGCTCGAACCAGAGCACCGAGGTGCCGAGCACCCCGCGCCGGGCGAGGGCCTCGCGGACCCCGGGCTCGACGGTGCCCAGGTCCTCCCCGACGACGACGGCGCCGGCCCGGTGGGCCTCCAGGACGAGGACGGCGAGCATCGCCTCGGCGTCGTACGCGACATAGGCGCCGTCCGTGGGCGGCCGGCCTTCGGGCACCCACCAGAGCCGGAAGAGGCCCATGACGTGGTCGATGCGCAGGGCCCCGGCGTGGGCGAGCTGCGCACGGAGCAGCCCCCGGTAGGCGGCGTAACCGGTGGCGGCGAGGGTGTCGGGGCGCCAGGGCGGCAGCCCCCAGTCCTGGCCGCGCGCGTTGAAGGCGTCGGGCGGTGCGCCGACGGACATGCCGCGGGCGAAGGCGTCCTGCTGGGCCCAGGTGTCGGCGCCGGACGGGTGCACGCCGACGGCCAGGTCGTGGACGACGCCGACGCCCATTCCCGCGTCCTCGGCGGCCCGTTGGGCGTCGGCGAGCTGGCCGGCGGTCAGCCAGGCGAGGCGACTGTGGAAGTCGACCCGGTCCAGCAGGTCGGTCCGGGCCCGGGCGGTGCCCGGGGAGCGGGGGTCGCGCAGCGCCTCGGGCCAGCTCTGCCAGTCGGGGCCGTGCACCTCCGCGAGGGCGCACCACAGGGCGTGGTCCTCCAGCGCCTGCCCCTGTTCGGCCAGGAAGTCGCAGTAGTCGGCCCGGCGGCCGGGGCTCAGGGGCACCTGGACGACCAGCTCCAGGGCCTGGCGCTTCAGCTCCCAGACGGCGTCCCGGTCGATCAGGGCGCCCTTGTTCAGCACGGCTTCGCTGAGCGCGGCGGCGTCCTGCCGGAGGTCGTCCAGGATGGCCCGGTCGCGGACGTGCCCGTACTCCGGGACCGACTCGACGCGCAGGTGCACCGGGTCGGGGAAGCGGCGGGAGGAGGGGCGGTACGGGGAGGGGTCGGTGGGGCGGCCGGGGACGGCGGCGTGCAAGGGGTTGACCTGGACGAACCCGGAGCCCAGGGTGCGCCCCGCCCAGGCGGCGAGGTCCGCCAGGTCGCCCAGGTCGCCCATGCCCCATGAGCGGGCGGAGAGCAGGGAGTAGAGCTGGACGAGGAAGCCGTGGGTGCGCTCGGCCGGCTGCGGGACGCGGGCCGGGGCGGCGATGAGGGTGGCGGAGGCCCGGCGGTGGTCCGGCGTACGGACGTGGATGCGGTGGACGCCGTACGGCGGCGGGATCCACCAGGCGGGGGTGGAGCCTCCTTCCGCCGCGCTCTCTCCCGCCGGTGCGGAGCCTTCTGCCCCCGCTCCCGCGGGCGCGGCGTCGTGCGGTCCGTCCGCCGGGGGCGCCACGGGGCGGGCTCGGGCCGCCGCGGCGGGGGCCGGGGACGTCGTGGAGGGGCCCGGGGCCGCCGGGGGCGGGGACGCCGCGGGGGCGGCCGGGGCGGGGGCCGCCGCCCGGGAGCGCATGCTCAGCGGGGCGAGCGAGCGGCCCGGGGGGTGCCCCGGGAGGTCGGCCGCCTCCGGCTCGACCGTCACGGTCGAGCCGGAGGGCAGACCGGCCAGAGCGGCCGGCAGGGGCTCGCCGGCCCAGGCCACCAGGGTCGGCGGCAGCAGGCGCGAGCCGGACTCCGCGGCGGCGAGGCTCCTCCGTACGTCCTCCGGGGTGCCGGCGTCGACGCCCAGCGCGGCGAGCACGGCGACGACCGTGTCGTCGGGGACGGACACCGTGACGTCCGGCGACGGGGAGTAGGAGGTGGCGACACCGTGCAGTGCGGCGAGCCGGGACAAGCCCATTCAGACTCCTGGGAACTCCAGGCCCCCTGCGGTGCCGGGTGCGGTCGGCTCGCTGGTCAGAGGGGCGACGGCGGCGAGCGGAGGCTCGCTCGTGAGAGGGGTGGCGTCGGCGAGCGGGGGCTCGCTGGTCAGCGGCGCGGAATCGGAGAACGAGGGGGCGCCGAGCAGGAGGGAGACGTCGGCGAGCGGCGGGCCGCTGATCAGGTGCCGGACGTCGGAGAGGGGGAGTTCACTGGTCAGCGGGGCGGGTTCGGTCTGGGCGGGTACCTGTTTGGAGAGGGCGGAGAGCAGGAGCTGCGCGGCGGCGGGCATGGTGGCCTCCTGGCCATGGAGAACAGGACACAGCAAGCCCTACCCAAGCCACGCCGTGGCAGACGTGGACGTGATGTAGGCGTTACGACCAACGAGCCCAACGTGCTCCAGGTCACATTCCGTTCCCCTGAACGGCAGGTATGGGTCGTTTTAGGCCACCCCCGGCCGCCTCATCCGCTCCAGGGAACCCGAAGTCATCGCCATTTCCGGCAAAAGCCGTAGAACGGCCATGCGCATTGACACCCTCGCGCCCGGGTGGTGGGCTCGGAGCCCTCCCGGCGTCGATCGGCGGGGGCACCTACGAACGTCGACCGGCAGTGGATACGTACGAAGGGGAGCGCGACGTGCGGTTCGGGCGCAGAAGGCAGGCGACGGCCGTCGCCGCCGCCGTGATCGGCGGTCTCCTCGGTTCCGTCGCGATCGCCCCGGCCGCGACGGCGGCCCCCGCCGCCCCGGCGGAGCCGGCCAGGCCCTTCGCCGACCGCGCCGACCACGCCCCGCCGCCGGCCGTGTGGCCCCGCCCGCAGAGCATGAAGACCACCGGACCCGCCGTGGGACTGGGCTCCGAGGCCACCCTCGTCGCCGCACCCGACGCCGACCCGTACGCCGTGGAGCAGGCCCGCACACTGCTGCGCGGGGCGGGGGTGCGGACCCTGCACGAGAGCCTGCCGGGCCGCGGCCCCGTCGTCCGCCTCGGCGGCGCGGGGGCCGGGGCGGCGCTGCGGGCGCTGCGCGCCCCCGACCGGGGCGACCTGCCCTCCGGCGGCTACCGGATCGCGGTCGGCGAGGTCGCCGGACGGGCCACCGTGGCACTGGACGGGCACGGCGCGGACGGCCTCTTCCACGCCGTCCAGACCCTGCGTCAACTGGTCGCCGGGGGCGCGGTGGCGGGCGTGACGGTCCGGGACTGGCCGGGAACCGCCGTACGCGGCATGGCCGAGGGCTTCTACGGGCAGCCGTGGACGCGCGAGGAGCGGCTCGACCAGATCTCCTTCATGGGGCGCACCAAGCAGAACCGCTACCTCTACGCGGCGGGCGACGACCCCTACCGGCTGGCGCGCTGGCGCGAGCCCTACCCGGTGGGCGAGCGGGCCGGGTTCCGGGCGCTGGCCGAGCGGGCGCGCGCCGAGCACGTCACGCTGGGCTGGGCCGTCTCCCCGGGTCAGGCGATGTGCATGGCCTCGGACCAGGACGTGCGGGCGCTGACGAAGAAGGTCGACGCGATGTGGGCGCTGGGCGTCCGGGTCTTCCAGCTCCAGTTCCAGGACGTCAGCTACAGCGAGTGGCACTGCGACCTGGACACGGAGACCTTCGGCGACGGCCCGAAGGCCGCCGCCCGCGCGCAGGCCCGGGTCGCGGGGGCCCTCTCCCGGCATCTGGAGGAGCGGTATCCGGGGGCGGCCCCGCTGTCGGTGCTGCCGACGGAGTTCTACCAGGACGGGGCCACGGACTACCGCACCGCGCTGGCGGCCGAGCTGGACGACCGGGTCCAGGTGGCCTGGACCGGGGTCGGGGTGGTGCCCGAGAAGATCACCGGGAGGGAGCTGGCCGGGGCCCGCGCCGCGTTCCGCCATCCGCTGGTGACGATGGACAACTACCCGGTCAACGACTACGCCCAGGACCGCGTCTTCCTCGGCCCGTACACCGGCCGGGAACCGGCGGTGGCGAGCGGTTCGGCGGCGCTGCTGGCCAACGCGATGGAGCAGGCCGCCGCCTCCCGGATCCCTCTGTTCACCGCCGCCGACTTCGCCTGGAACCCGAGGGCGTACGACCCCGGCGCGTCCTGGCGGGCGGCCGTCGAGGAGCTGGCGGGCGGGGACGCCGCCGCGCGGGACGCGTTGCTGGCCCTGGCCGGAAACAGCGCGGGCTCGGTGCTCGGCGCGAAGGAGTCCGCCTACCTCCGGCCCCTGTTCGACGCGTTCTGGGGCTCCCGCGCCGACGCCTCCCGCCGCGACCGGGCGGCGGGCGAGCTGCGGGCGGCGTTCTCCGTGATGCGACAGGCCCCGGACCGGCTGAAGACCCCCGCCGGGGGCCGGCTCGCCGGCGAGGTGCGCCCCTGGACGGAGCAGCTGGCCCGCTACGGCCGGGCGGGCGAGCTGGCCGTCGATCTGCTCCAGGCCCAGGCCGTCGGCGACGGGGCCGCCGCCTGGCGCGCCCAGCTGGCCCTGGAACCGCTGCGCGAGGAGATCGAGGCGGGCCGGGCCACGGTCGGCGAGGGCGTGCTGGACCCCTTCCTGGACCGGGTGGCGAAGGTGGCCGCCGGATGGAACGGCGCCGACCGCGCCTCGGGCCGGGTCGTCAAGGACGCCCACAGCCATACGGTCCTGCTGGACGCCCCCCGCCCGGTGGAGGCCGTCACGGCGCTCGCCGAGCCCGGGGCCGCCCTCGCCGACGCCGTCGTGGAGGCCCGGGTGCCCGGCGAGGGGTGGCGGACCCTCGGGAAGCTCTCGCCCAGCGGCTTCACCCAGACCGCCGCGAAGGGGCTGCGCGCGGACGCCGTACGGGTGTCGGCGCCCCGGGCCCCGCGAGCCGCCCGGCCCCCGTACCTGAGCCAGGACCTGCCCGCCGCCCCCGCCGTCGTCCCGGGCCCCCCGCGGCTGCGCGCCCTGGTGCCGTGGTTCGGGGACGAACCGGCCGCCACCCTCCACCTGAAGCACGGCGAGACGGACGCGGAGATCGGCGGCGGCCCCCAGCGGGTCGCGGCGCGGCTGGCCGGCCGACGCCCGGCCGAGGTCAAGGGCAAGCTCACCGCGAAGGCGCCGAAGGGCATCGAGGTGCGGGTTCCGAAGCAGACGACCGTGCCGCGCGGCTCCCGTACGGAGGTGCCCGTGGACATCACCGTCCCGGCGGACACCCCGGTGGGCGAGTACGAGGTGCCGCTGGCCTTCGGCGGCCAGGAGTCCACGCTGACCGTACGGGCCTTCCCGCGGACGGACGGCCCGGATCTGGTGCGTACCGCCAAGGCGTCCTCGTCCGGCGACGAGACCCCGGACTTCCCCGCGTCGGGGGCCGCCGACGGCGACCCGGAGACCCGGTGGTCCTCGCCGGTGGAGGACGGTGCGTGGTGGCAGGCGGAGCTGCCGGAGCCGGTGCGCCTGGGCCAGGTGGTGCTGAGGTGGCAGGACGCGTACGCGGCCCGCTACCGCGTTCAGGTCTCCGCCGACGGCCGTACCTGGCGCACCGCCGCGACCGTGGCGGAGAGCCGGGGCGGGCGCGAGGCGGTCCGGATGGACGAGAAGGACACCCGGTTCATCCGGGTGCAGGGCGAGCGCCGGGCGACGCGGTACGGCTACTCGCTCTGGTCGGTGGAGGCGTACGCGGTCGCGGACGACTGAGCCCCGTACGTGGCCCGGTACGGGCGCGTGGCGCTCCGGCGCGAGCGCCCGTACGGCAAGCCTCCGCAAACGCGCGGGGCCCGGACTCAGGCGGAAACGCCGTCGATCCGGGCCATCGCGTCGTCCGCGCCGAACGGCTGCAGGTACGGCAGCCAGCGCGGGTCGCGGTGTCCGGTCCCGATGATCCGCCAGGCCAGGCCGGTCGGCGGAGCGGGCTGGTGGCGCAGTCGCCAGCCCAGCTCGGGCAGGTGGCGGTCGGCCTTGACGTGGTTGCAGCGGCGGCAGGCCGCCACCACGTTGTCCCAGGCGTGCTGTCCGCCCCGGCTGCGCGGGATGACGTGGTCGACGCTGGTGGCGGCGGCCCCGCAGTACATGCAGCGTCCGCCGTCCCGGGCGAACAGCGCCCGCCGCGTCAGGGGCACCGGCCCCCGGTAGGGGATGCGGACGAAGCGCTTGAGGCGGACCACGCTGGGGGCGGGCACGGCCCGGGTGGCGCTGTGCAGGAAGGAGCCGGACTCCTCCAGACAGACGGCCTTGTTCTCCAGGACGAGGACGAGTGCGCGGCGGAGCGGTACGACGCCGAGGGGCTCGTACGACGCGTTGAGAACCAGGACGTGCGGCACGGTGGATGCCTCCTTGTACGCCGGCGGCGCGTGGCTCGCGCCGGGACGATCCGATCTCAGTCTCTCCTCATGCCTGGTCGGAGCGCCACCACGTACGGGTAACGGGCCGGGAGGATTTTTCTCACTCCGGGCCCCGCGCACCGCCCGCCGACGCCGGACAGGTGTTTCACCTGGACGGCCGTCCGCGATGTGCAATCGACCACAGCACGGGTGTTCCCGGTGAGACCCGTCTCTCCTCTCCGTACGGCAACGATCCACTCCCCCGGCTTCGTTACTGTTACTGACCAGCCGTCGTCCCCCTGGAGGTCCCCATCGTGTCCTTGTCCGCCCTCTTGGCCGCAGCCCCGTCTCCCGAGCCGGTCGGCTCGTTGGGCGAAGCCGCCGAACAGGCCGGGAACGCCGCGGGCTGGGTCGAGGAGAACTGGTCCACCTGGCTGAGCACCGGTTTGCGCATCCTGCTGATCGTCGCCGTCGCGATCACCCTGCGTTATCTGATCCGGCGTGCCCTGACCAACCTGATCGACCGGATGAACCGCAGCGCCCAGGCCGTGGAAGGCACGGCGCTGGGCGGGCTGCTGGTGAACGCGGAGCGCAGACGCCAGCGCTCGGAGGCCATCGGATCGGTGCTGCGCTCGGTGGCGTCGTTCCTGATCATGGGCACGGCGGCGCTGATGGTGCTGGGCGCCTTCAAGATCAACCTGGCCCCGCTGCTCGCCTCGGCCGGTGTCGCCGGTGTGGCGCTCGGCTTCGGCGCCCGCAACCTGGTCACCGACTTCCTCTCCGGCGTCTTCATGATCCTGGAGGACCAGTACGGGGTGGGCGACACGGTCGACGCGGGGGTGGCCTCCGGCGAGGTCATCGAGGTCGGGCTGCGCGTCACCAAGCTGCGCGGCGACAACGGCGAGATCTGGTACGTCCGCAACGGCGAGGTGAAGCGGATCGGCAACCTCAGCCAGGGCTGGTCCACGGCCGGGGTCGACGTCACGGTGCGCCCGACCGAGGACCTGGAGCAGGTCCGCAAGGCGATCACCGCGGCCGCCGAGACGATGTCCAAGGAAGAGCCCTGGTCGGAGCGGCTGTGGGGCCCGGTGGAGGTGCTCGGCCTGGACGCGGTCCTGCTGGACTCGATGACGGTCCGGGTGACCGCGAAGACGATGCCGGGCAAGTCGATCGGCGTGGAGCGCGAACTGCGTTGGCGGATCAAGCGGGCGCTGGACGAGGCGGGCATCCGCATGATCGGCCCGGCCCCGCTCGCCACGGACGGCGAGTCCACGGCGGACCCGACGGCGGCGATGGCGGCCCCCTCCGCGTACGCCTCGGCGACCTCCCCCCAGTCCCTGGCGACGAACCCGATACCGCCGCCGACGAACCTGAACAAGTAGCGGCCGGGGGGGGGGGGGGGGGGGGGCCCCCCCCGGCCCCCCCGGGGGCCCCCCGCCCGGGGGGGGGGGGGGGGGGGGGGCGGGGGGGGGGGGCGGGGGGCGT